>JABHDY010000003.1 GCA_018676855.1 Candidatus Woesearchaeota archaeon | reverse complement strand
TTGTTGATACTGCAGGTAGAGATGCACTTTCAGACGAATTGATTAGTGAGTTAAACAGTATTAACAAAACTGTACAAGCGGATGAACGAATTTTAGTATTATCTGCTGATATTGGCCAGGCAGCACAGAAACAAGCACAAGCATTTCATGATACATGTAACGTTACCGGTGTTATTATTACTAAGTTAGAGGGAACAGCTAAAGGTGGCGGTGCACTATCAGCATGTTCCGTGACAAATTCTCCCATAAAATTTATTGGTGTCGGTGAAAAAATTGACGACCTTGAAGTGTTTCATCCACAGCGATTCGTGGGAAGACTTATCGGAATGGGAGATTTAGAAACACTTCTTGAAAAGGCACAGGAAGTTATTACGGAAGATCAAGCAAAAGATATGCAAGCAAAATTTCTTAAGGGAGATTTCAACCTGATTGATTTATATGACCAAATGAAAGCTATGAAAAAAATGGGATCGTTCAAAAAGATTATGGGAATGATTCCTGGTATGGGTTCAATGAAATTGCCAAAAGAAATGATGGACGTTCAAGAGGGCAAATTAGAAAAGTGGAAAATTGCAATGGACTCGATGACAAAGGGGGAGTTGGAAGATCCCGAAATTATGAGTACTGAACGTATTGACAGAATATCTTCTGGTTCTGGTATAAAAATTGGAGAGGTTCGAGAACTGTTAAAACAACACCGACAAAGTAAAAAAATGTTAAAGATGTTTAAGGGAGAAAAAGATATTGGCAAGATGATGAAACGTATGGGCGGGAAAATGCCAGGTATGTGATTCTTTATTCTAACGGCTTTTCTTTTCTGAATCCACACTTTTTACAATATTGTACACTAAACATACCATCAGCAAACTTGTGCTGACCATTATGCAATGTTTTTCCGCAATCGGGACAATCTGTTATCATACGATTTAAAATATTTCAGGATTAATAAATCATTCTCTTTTTGTTATCAAATACACTTTATCATTCTCACGTACTTTAGAATTAAGTTTTACAGATACTATTTCTCCTTTCTTTACTTCTTCTTTCTTTCCATTATCAGTATGAACTTCAGATACAATTTCTTGATGATATCCAGTTGTTGGTCCTTCAAATGAAAGTGTATCACCCAACTTGAACCCTTCACTTTCAATAGTAAATTCCGCAACATTAATCTTAGAATAAAAATTACTTACTTTTCCAATAAGAATTTTACGTGTTGTTGCTTTACTTCCATATTCGTTACATCGTTCATGATGTGGATACTCTATTAAAAATCCTTGTGAGAAATCTTTATTGTACACCTCCCGCAATTTTGACGTAAGTTTTGTTATTAGTTCATCAGAGAAAGTATTATTATTTATTGCATCTAAAGCTTCTTTGTATACAGAGACAACCTTAAACACATAATCTGCACTTCTGTTTCTTCCTTCAATTTTAAGACAATCAACATGCATTAATTTTGGTAATAATGGTAAGGCACACAAATCTTTTGCACTCATGATAAAATTATTATCCATGACCATCTGTTTCCCTTCTTCATCCGTTACAGTATATTCTCTTCGGCATGGTTGTAAGCATTCTCCTTTGTTTGCTGACTTTCCAAATAATTCTTGTGACATGAAACATCGTCCAGATAATGAAATGCATCGTGCACCATGTACAAACACTTCAATTTCCATATTTGTCTTTTCTTTAATGTCTTTAACATCTTCTAATGAACATTCTCGTGCTAAGACAATTCGTTCAACGCCAAACTCTTTCCATTGTAATGCAGACTGGGAATTACTTACTGATGCTTGTGTGCTTAAATGAATTGGAATATGTAGCTCTTTACATTTTTGTATAACTGCGAAGTCCCAACAAATAACTGCGTCAATATTTGAATCTTGTAATGTTTGTAAAATAGTATGTAGTTTTTCTATTTCCTGTTCAAGAATGATTATATTTACTGTACAATATGCTTTAACATTATTTTGATGGCAATAATCAATTACTTCTTTTATTTCGTCAATATCAAAATTTATTGATGATGCTCGCATGTTAAATCCTTTAACGCCAAAATATACAGCATCTGCTCCAGCTTTCACTGCTGCTCTTAACATTGTCCAATTTCCTACGGGTGCAAGAAGTTCAACCATTGTAAATTACCAATTTTGTATATCTAACGGACCTACAGGATATTTCAAAACTTTGTATTGTAAATGAAAAGCCATATTACGTGAGGTATCTCTTGGTTCATTATGAGTTGTAACATAAACATCACCACGATATTCAGAATCTTTCAAGCTCTGTAGATATACATCTAATACGTTATCAAACTCAGTATCAAGAGGTGCCATAGATTCTCTATTAAGAAGAATAACATCAGACATACCTGCTTTTTGTAAGAATTGATGAGTATCTGAAAAACGTTCAATATTTTGATGTTCTTTAACAGAATCGGGAAGGCCAACCCTAACATCATATCCAAAAAAACCGAAATTTTGTTCTGTTACTGCGCGCGTTATTGGATTAGATTCTACATAGTACAAATTTTTATAGGTCATAGAGAAATAATCCTCCCTTTCCTACCAACGTTAATAACACGTGTCTTTCCAATTTTTTCTTCAATGCCTTCAGTTTCATGCATGTGTCCGCATAAATGAAAGTCTGGCTGAAATTGATCAATAGCTTTCCGAATGCCTTCTGAACCAGGAAATAAACCTAATCCCAGAACACTATCTTCAGGATGTGTATGTGTAAGCATAATCTTCGTTTTAACGTCTTTAAGAGACTCATGTCCTTTCTGTAAAGTATTGAATACGTCTGTCTCAGACAACTGATGAATTCCAACATTACTATACCCACACCCAAATATTCCAACGTCGCCCTTTCTAAAAACATAACCATGAAGGTTCTTTACGCCATACCTATCAACAAGGAAGCCCACTTCTGCAAGACCTTCATGATTTCCAGGTAAGACTCCAACATCAATACCTTTCTCTTTAAACGGACCAACAAGACCGTCCATAGAGCCGTCAGGAGCAACAAAGTCGCCTGCTAATAAAACGAGATCTACTTGATTCTCAACAGCTTTTTTGGCCATCTCTTTAACGAGAGATTTATCCCCATGTATATCACTTAAAGCCATAATTTTCATAGTACCTTAGGGAGAATATCTCTTTATAAATCTTTTGGTTTAACCACCAGATAGTGACTACTTCTGCATCTTTAAACTAAGAACTAAATCTTCTAACTTACGTAATTCGTACTTAACAGCGTCAACTTTTCTACGAATTTCGTTCTCTCTGAAATCAAACTTTAGTAATTCGCCATAAATCATGTCAACTTGATCCCGGATATGAACAACCTTATCCACGTGACCCTTTCCAGCAAGAAATACTGCTCTTCGTGTTAACTCACCAGGTAAATCTGCCAGCCCTAACATATAATGTTCAGGCAATACCATAACGTCAATAAGTTTCCCAGTTTTCACAAAATTGTAATATAATACTGCTTCTACATACTCTTGTACAGCAACTTTGTAACTACCTTCATTTGTTAATCGAACATTCTTTTTTGTAATAGTATCCAACTTTTTTTTCTCAGCCTCAATAGTTTTCAATAATGTAGTAGCATTTTTCATTTCATCACGATGTACTGCATAAATTAACTGCTTACTGAGTTTAAGAACGTCTCTGCTTTTCTTGATAAGGCTTTCACGATACGTGTCATAATTCTTGATAGCTGTTTGTAATTTTGTAAAGTTTGTCATACCACTCAAAAGTATATGTTTCTTTATAATGTTTTCCTCTCAGTATATAGAAGAGTATTATTCCAAACATAGCTTCAAATCAAGCAAAAGGTTTATATAGCAACCTCGTTCTTTGCTTTCTATTCACGAGGAGGGTTTTAGTAAAATGGATGAACAATCAAGACCACTAGATACATTAAATGCAGCACGGAACAAAACCGTTATGGTAGACTTAAAGAATGGACTACGATTCGTAGGAAAACTTAAAGCGTTCGACATTCATATCAACGTTGTTTTACACGAAGCAGAAGAACATAAAGATGGAGAAGTAAAACGAAAGTTAGGTACGGTCTTTATTCGTGGTGATACAATAACAATAATCTCGCCAGCATAAAAATAATTTGTAGGTATTTTAAACTATGACAAAAGGAACATCAAGCATGGGAAAGAAGAGTGGGAAAAAAACCCACATCATCTGTAGACGATGCGGTGGCCATTCTTATCATAAGACAAAGAAAAGATGTTCTTCATGTGGATATGGAGATACGTCTACTACACGAAGTTATACGTGGAACAAGAAATGAATGAAAGATTTCTGTTCTGAAATATAATATTCTTTTTATTTCATGAATAAGAATTAATTCTATGTTTTTAGTGACTTTTATTCTTCTGATGCACCAGTAATTTCTGAAATGCACGTTTCTTTAATGAACTTTGCACTGATACTTTCACATAATTCTATATCACCAACTTGTTTCGCGACACGAAACTTACATGTGTTTCTAACAAGCGATTCTTCAATTTGATCACATATTTCCAGATTTTCTAACGATTTCGCAATTGTGATAAGACATTGAGTAACTTCAGCACCTTCAAGGAACTCACATAACAACGCATTATCGGTTGCAACGGCAATTTCCATGAAACATTCATACTTTTGTTCATCTGTGCTTATCAATGAACAATATACGTCTTTATTATTATTAATAGCAAGATTATAATGACAGTTATTTTCCCAATATTCATTATTAATATCTCCACAGATATCATGATCATTTGTCATTTCTGCAATTTGTTCTTGACAGTATGATTGAGAAGTATCACTTTTTATAAGATCACAAACAGCAATATCACCCTTCTTTTTTGCTAATTCTGCAACACACGCATCTCTAACAACTTCGTTTTGTACTTTACTACATTGGATCTTTTCAGCATAACAGTTATCCTTTGCAGCACCCTCAAACTCACTACATGAATCATCACCAACGATAGGATCGTCAGGTATTACAACTGGATCACACGCTACAAGAAGTAAAGACAATACAACCAATAGAGCAATAAACAGTTTCATATCACTTTTTCATCAAAAACAGTATTTAAGTTTTATGAAAGTGCAGTGGTTAAATAGAAAATCAAACTTTTTGAATAGACCACAACCCACTGGACAACCACAGATAGAGTTTATATAGCATTAATTTCTCTAATTCATTCATAAAACTTAGAAGTAATAAAATGAATATAGGAAAAATTTATCCCATTCATCTCAACAAGGAAACTGCGTATATCACAGGTGTCATTGTTGGAGACGGACACGTTTCTAATTCTTGTAAATCTAAATCTGATCAATCTCGAGATTATAAGATTGCTATTGAAGTTGTTGATTATTTATTCTTGAAAGAGTTTGAAAACTTGGTTAAGTCAATCATAAGAACAAAAAGTACTGTAAAAGAAAGGATTGATAAAAGGGGAAGTCGAAAGAAATTATATTACTTTCAATTTAGAAATAAAAGTTTACACTATTTTCTATCTAATAAAATGAAGATTCCAGCTGGGAACAAGTGCTCTTCTGTTATTGTACCTAAGAGAATATTTGATTCATTGGAACTACAGAAATACTTTTTGGCAGGATTATTTGATACTGATGGAGGAATTAGAGGCAAGTCTATTGGCTTTACTTCCGCTAGCAATTCGTTGATTGCTGGAACTAGCCAGATATTAAGAAATCTAAAAATTAAGCATAAAGTTGAATGCTGGCTGAATAAAAAATATAATAAGCAGTATTATGGGATTAGAATATATAAAAGAGATAGCGATAGCTTTTTAAAGTACTTGCCTTTGAGGAATAAAGAAAAGCTTGAGAAAGCTTTTCGTCATGTGGGCGTGCCGGAGTGGTCAAACGGGATAGTTAGTTTGATGGTGAAAACCAAGAATTAATCCAAGCTTAGGCCATTTCTTGCAAGTGTTTGCAACGAGTGAAAGATACCTATTAGCTTAGTGCTTACGCAGGTTCGAACCCTGCCGCTCACACCATATTTTTAATGGTAAATATTTCCAAGAATAATGATAATTGCATACTTTAAAGAAACAGGATCTAATGAACCAAAGTATAAAGTAGAGAATCATTCTAACTTAAGAAACACAGAAGATTTTCCATACGACATAAAAGCATTTATTGATTATGTTGTATTAGATACTGCCAGTCAAGATTTTCTTGAGCAATTACGATTACATTCTTCTTTAGATGAGTTACAAGGACATGAAACGTTAACTGGAAAAATAGCGTTTACTATGGGAAGTTATGAAAAACCACCATGGACAACAGAATTTGAACAAAAGCCAGATGGTGAATATTCAGGAGATTTAATTGAAATGGTAGAAAAATGTGTAAAAGAACAGGGAGCATCTGCAATATTACTTGAACCAACATTCGCATCTGAAGCCGATTTATATGAACAATACGGTTTCAGTGAAAGTAGTATAAATGGTGAATCTTTTGACGAAAAAATACATTTACTAATTAAGAAAATTAAACGCCCTTAAACAATTCAGCAACTTCTTTTCTCCCAATCTCAAGAATAAAACTTGCTAACCGAGGACCTTTCTCCTTTCCAATTAACACAGTATACGCAATTTTAAAGAAGTCTTTTGGAGGAATTTCATGATTTGTACAAAGGACATACATCTCTTCATGCAGTTCTTTATCAGTCCATTCTTTTTCTAAAAGTTTAGAAGCTAACTCATTCAATATTTCTTTCTCTTTCTTATTTAATTTTCCTTTAAATTTTTCTTGGACAATAAATTTAAAATCGTCTGGCGCATATTTCTTAACCCAATTAGCTGCACATTCTGCACGAACACGTAACCGTTTCTTATCATATTCATTTTTCAACTCTTTTTCAAAGTATCCAATGACCTTATCAACATCAAAATTATGTATTTGTAATAATGTTGTTAAATGACGAAATCCTGGCTGGTACGGAATGGTTTTTGGAATCTTTTCAAAATTACTTAATTCGTACGCAACAGTATTTCTTTCACGTACTTTATCATTAACTTCTTCTAACCCAAAATAAATTCGTTCGCATCTGTCAAACTCTTCATACACTGCAAGAACGTCCGTATCAAAACTTATAGAAAATTCTCTGTTTGGTCGTGTTCCCGCAAATAAATATCGTACAATTTCAGGTTCATAAATCTCAAGCAGTTCTGTTATTGTGACAACGTTCCCTTTTGACGATGAAAATTGTCCCTTACCCTTAACACCAATCCATTCGTACGCAAAACCAAACGGTGGTTCTGTTCCATACACTTTTGTTTGAATCTGTCTTCCAGTATCAACACTACCACCAGCTGCAAAATGGTCTTTACCTGCACTTTCAAAATCTACATGATTATGATGCCATCGCATTGGCCAATCAACACGCCACCGTAATGTTACCACACCCTTCTTACTAAAGTCAACAGTATTTGTATGACTACATTCACAAGTATACGTTACCGTGGTGTCTCCGTTCCATTTCAGATCTTTAATTGTATCTTTTTCACACTTTTCACAAAAAACAAATATTGGTAACCAACTATCAACAAGGGGTTCTCTTCTATACTGATTAAGAATATCTTTAATGTCTTGTGTATGTTCAAGCGCAATCTTAATTTCCTTTGCAAATTCGTTCTTGAGATAATTTTTATGGTTGTATACAAACATTGCGTCAATACCGACACGTTTACTTTCTTCCTCGAACACTTTTTCAAAATGTTCTGCATAACTATCATGACATCCGAACGGATCAGGAACTTTAAATACTGGTTTTCGTAGATTTTCTGTAATCATTTCCTGATTAGGAAGATTCACGGGAACTTTCCGTAAAACATCATAATCGTCCCAAACGTATAGGAAATTAACCTTCTTACCCTTTCGTTCTAATGCTCGTCTGATTAAATCACACGTAATAACTTCTCTAAAATTACCTGCATGGATCATACCACTCGGCGTAATACCAGACTCAACAACGTACGTTTTTCTATCACATTTCATACGAATAATCTGATCTGCATAATTGTCTGCCCAATGAGCAGCATTTTTCTCTGACGCCATGTCTTTCTACAAATGAAGTTATTATATAAAGATTTCCTCGGTATGTTTATAAATAATAAAAATCTCCTTTACAAAAAAGAGGTACACTTATGATAATAACTAGTTGTGGCAATTCTGAAAAAATAGCAAAAAGAATAGCGTCAAAACTAAAAGTAAAATATTCTCCATTAACTATTTCTTCATTTCCTGACGGAGACATTTATCTCAAATTTAACACAAACTTGAAAGGAAAAAAAGTGGTAATTGTTCAATCATTTCAACCACATTCCGACATGGCATTATTCGATATTGTCTTTGCTGCCGAAACTGCGAAGAGTTTAGGAGCGAAGAAGGTTATCCTTGCTGCACCATACCTTGCGTACATGCGACAAGATAAACGGTTTAATGCAGGAGAATGTATCTCAAGTAAAGTTATGGCAAAACTTCTCAATAACTCCATTGACAAAATAATTACCATTGATCCGCACATTCACCGGTACAAATCTCTTAAAGATATTTTTACAATTCCAGCAAAGAGACTTACTGCAAATTTTCTTATTGCAGATTATATTCAAAAAAATTTCAAGAACGATGTGATTATGGGTCCAGATTGGGAATCGTACCAGTGGGCAGAAGCCATTGCAAAACATATCAACATTGATGCAACAGTCCTTAAGAAAACACGGTTCTCATCACGACATGTTAAAGTGAAAATGGTTACAAAAGTTCCAATAAAAGGAAAGAACGTTATTATTGTTGATGATATCATTTCTACTGGACATACAATAGCAGAAGCGGCAAAAGCTGCACGAAAAATGGGCGCAAAGACCATATCTACCATTGGTGTTCATGGATTGTTTGTAGAGAACGGGATTGATAAACTCAAGAAAGCGGGAGTAACAAAAATCATTACAACCAATTGTATTGAACATAAAACAAATAAGATTGATATAACACCATTATTAGTAGAAGAATTGAAGAAAGAAAAAAGATAAAAAATTCATTTCTCAAAATACTTATAGATTGGTTGCTGTTCCTTCACATCTAATTCTTTATTTGCATCTCGAGCAAGAACAAACAACAAGTCACTTAACCTATTAATATATCGTAACATTGCAGGATTAAGATCAATGACACTTTTTGTTTTTACTAATTCCCTTTCAGCACGCCGTGTGATAGTACGACACATATGTAAAAATGAACTCGCAACCGTTCCACCAGGAAGAATAAATTTCTGTGGCATTCCCAACTTTTCTTCTAACTCATCAATATGCGATTCTATCTCGGCAACATGGCCATCTTTCATTCTGGGGACGGATGTCTCTTCAATGCTACTTCCTGATAAGTCAGAGCCAACCTGAAACAAATCGTTCTGAATTTTCTGTAACATATCTCGCAAGTTTTCATTTTCAACAAAACAAAGTGTAACGCCAATGACAGAATTGATCTCGTCAAGAGCGCCAAGAGCTTCTATCCTTGGATCATCCTTTGCGACCATGCCACAGCCAAAAAAAGCTGTCTTTCCTTCATCACCAACTTTTGTATAAATTTTCATCCCTCATTCACCAAATTTAATTATTTCTAAAACGTGATTATTCGCCAATACTTAATACTTGTTCTTCATAACTTCCATCACGATAAATTGTTATTCCCTTACATTTAGATTTCCATGCAAGCATGTACGCTTCTTCAACATTTTTTATAGATGCTGTTCTTGGAAAGTTAATCGTTTTTGAAATTGAATTGTCAATATACTTTTGTAATGTTGACTGCATTCGAATATGCCATTCAGGTGCAATCTCTTGCGCTGTAACGAAAATGTCTCGAACATCTTTTGGAATCTCTTTAAAATCTTGAATTTTTCCCATTCGTGCAATCTTGATAATTAATTCGGGAGAATAAAATCCTCGATCTCGTGCCACTTTTTCAAACGCTTTGTTAAGGTATAAAAAGTCTGTGTCACCAAGAACAGTTCGTTGATACGAAATTGCAAACAACGGTTCGCAACCAGACGATGCATCTGCCAATAAACTTATGGTTCCCGTTGGCGCAATGGATAGACAAGATATATTTCTCATTTTTCTGTCAACACGGTGATGATCAGATCCTTCCCACGCATCACACACACCACGTTTATTTGCAAGCTCTTCCGACTTTGCATATGTCGCATCTTTAATAAACGACATGATCTTTTCTGCAAACACAAGACCCTCTTCAGAATCATATTTTATCTTCATTTTACATAACATGTCTGCAAATCCCATGATACCTAGACCAAATTTTCGTGTCTTTTTTGTTTGTCTTTCAATATCAATTTTAAGATAACTGTTCATGTCAATTACATTGTCAAGGAAATGAACTGCCGCATGTACAGTTTCTGTTAGGTCATCCCAAAGTACTTCATTATTCTCACCTACAAATTTGTTAAGATTAACTGAACCGAGAATACATCCCTCGTTTGGAAGAAGTGGTGCTTCTCCACACTGATTCGTTGTTTCAATCTCACCAAGATGTTTTGCAGGATGTTTTCTGTTAATTTCATCAATAAACACTAAACCAGGATCGCCAGTTTTCCATGCATTTTGTGTAATCATTGCAAAGACGTCTCGTGCACGTAAACGACCAACATATTTTTCAGTATTAGGATTTGTTAAATAATATTCTTTATCACCTTCAACAGCTTTCATGAATCTGTCCGTTACCGCGACAGAAATGTTAAAATTCTTAAGAGACTGTCTATCACGTTTAAGTTCAATAAAACGAATAATGTCTGGATGATCTACACGTAAAACGGCCATGTTTGCACCTGGCCGTACACCACCTTGTTTAATTGTTTCAAGTGCACTATCGTACACACGCAAGAATGCAATTGGGCCGGACGCAACTCCCAAATTTCCGCCAACGGGACCACCCTTTGGTCTTAACCTAGAGAATGAAAATCCTGTGCCGCTTCCTCGTTGATGAATAAGAGCAGCTTCACGTAACGTTCCAAAGACGCCCTGCATAGTATCTTCAATTGGAAGAACAACGCACGAACTTAATTGTGGTTTTTTCTTGCCAGCATTAACAAGAGTTGGAGAATTTGGAAGAAATCGTAAATCGCTCATCAAATGATAAAACGTATCTTCAGTTTGTTGCACAGTTTCAGTATTTCCCCCATACAAAAGATCTGCACGGGCAACGTTCTTTGCAACTCTCCGTAACATTTCACTTGGTGTTTCAATAAGGTTTCCTTCAAAATCTTTAAGAAGATAC
This sequence comes from Candidatus Woesearchaeota archaeon, assembly GCA_018676855.1. Lineage (GTDB taxonomy): Archaea > Nanobdellota > Nanobdellia > Woesearchaeales > GW2011-AR9 > PCYB01. Next base: position 693,012 of record JABHDY010000003.1, on the reverse strand, counting down.
CGTCGTTTAAGTATGGTCAGTGCCTGATTAGAAAATAATAAATTATCCTTATTTCCACGTGTACCCGTAATGAGCTCTTTCCGTTTTTTTTCTTCATTTTTTCTATGGCGATTAAGTATAAAAGCTTTAGCTGTTCGTGCATGACCTTTCTCTATCAAAACTTTTTCAATAGCATCTTGAATTTGGTCAACGGTAGGAACTTTGTTAAGATATAACTCTTCAAGAAATGTATACACGTTATATGCCAGTCTTGTTGCTAAATCTCGGTCGTCTCCGCCCGCAAGCTGTGCAGCCTCAAAAATAGATGCAATGATTTTTTGGAAACTGAAGTCAACAATATTATCATCGTGCGTCATAACACTTTTTATTTTAATGTCCGTTGTAGCGATATTATGTTGTGATGATTCCATTAGTAATGTAAAAGGTAGTAAAGCTTTTAATTGTTTCCGTTGGGTCTCAACTTGTTAATATTATCTCTAAATACTACATGCCGATGAACCACATTGAACACATGTATAACATCCTTCCGAAATTGTCAATGGCGCTTCACAATCAGGACATTTGCCAGACTTTATCACTTCATGTTTTCCGTGAGGATCATCATTCTGTTCTGTTACAACAACCATTTCATTTTCATCCTTGCCATTAGTACCTTGCTTTGCATCTTCAGTTTTCTTAATGTTAAGAATTTGTTCATTTCTACTTCCGTCACGATACACTGTACATCCCTTACATCCTAATTCCCACGCAAGGATATATCCTTGAAGGACATCTTCTTGTGTTGCTCCATTTGGAAAATTTATCGTTTTAGAGATAGCATTATCAATATGTCGTTGGAACGCTGCTTGCATCCGTGTATGATCTGCAGCAGAAATGTCCATAGACGTTACAAATATCCTTTTTGTTTCTTCAGGAATCTCAGGAATGTTTTGTAAAGTTCCTTCGTTTGAAATACGTTCCATTATGTCTTCAGTATACAACCCTAATCGTTCCAGCTCAGCTCTAAGATGTTTATTCATATAATACAGTTCAACATCTCCACCAAGAATGTTTTGATAGTGGTACGCAAGTGCAAAGTATGGTTCAACACCGCCAGAAACATCATATACCATACTGATGGTTCCCGTAGGCGCAATGTTTGTTAGGGCAGCGTTACGCATTGAAATTCCACGTTGTTTATAGACACTCTTTTCCCAATTTGGAAACATCCCTTTCTCTTCAGCCAATTCATGTGACATTTCATGTGAAGATCGTTGAATACATCCCATGATTTTTTCTGCAATGTCAAAACCTTCCATTGAATTGTATGGAACACGTATTTTGTATAAAAGATCTGCAAACCCCATGATACCTAGACCGATACGCCTATTTCCACGAAAAACATTATTGATTTTTTCTACTGGAAAGTCTGAAAGGTCAATAACATTGTCTAACATTCGTGTTGCTATCCGTGTTACGTTTCGTAACTTTTCATAATCAATATTTCCATCGTCTTTTGCAAATTTTTCAAGATTTATGGAACCGAGATTGCATACATCACCATCATGAAGGAATTGTTCGCCGCATGGATTGCAGGCCTCTAGTCTTCCTAATTCTGGGATAGGGTTTGAATCATTCACCGTATCAAGGAAAACACAGCCAGGTTCACCATTTTTCCATGCACATTCAATAATCTCTTGAAATAGTTCACGAGCAGTCATCGTTACTTCTTCTGCACTGACAAAACTAAAATTATCGTTTCGTACAACTCGTCTTGGTTTCATCTTCGTACCATTCCAATTACAGTACCATGGTTCTGAACTGTTCCATTTAACTTGTTGCATAAACTCACTTGTTAAACCAACAGAAACATTAAAGTTGCGAATATCACCTTCAATTTTTTTACTGTGAACAAATTCAAGTATGTCTGGATGATCAACACGCATTACTGCCATATTTGCACCATGTCTGTTTTGTTGTTTAATAACACCAAATGCAGAATTAAATACACGTAAGAAACTTACTGGCCCTGACGCCATTCCTCTTGACTTAATGGTTCTATACCCAGCAGGTCGCATAAGATGTAAAGGAAATCCTAACCCAGAACCTGCTTGTTGTAACAATGAAGCATCTTTAAGTGTTTGAAAAATGGACTCCATACTATCTTGAATATTAAGAACAATACAGTTTGATACAAGTCGTGTTGGACCACCAGCATTTGCAAGTGTCCTTCCAGCTGGTGAGAACGTAAAACTTGTAAGGACATCAAAAAATTGTGATCTAACTTTTTCAACTTCCTCCTGACTTTTTCCGTAACGAAGTTCAACGTCTGCTAACGCTTTCGAAACACGTTCAAACATTTCTTCTGGACTTTCTGTAATATTACCCTCTTCATCTCTGACAAGGTACCTTTTTGCCACTACTTGAAGAGCATTCAAACTAAAAGGAAGGTCTGTTGTCCTTCCTTCCATAATTTCTCGTTGTTTTTCGTATAAATCATTATTATCCATCTGTAACCACCTTCTTTTATTATTATACTACTGTCTGTAACTCTTTTTCAAACATTTTTGGATCTTCAATTTCTTTATGAACTGACGCAAATCTTAAGTACGCAATCTTATTCATTTTTCTTAACTCTGTTAAGACACATTTTCCGATATATGATGTAGGAACGGGATTTGTTTTCTTTTTGAGAACTTTTCTCTCTACTTTTAATGAAAGTGAGTTTATGATTGTATCGTCAACTTTTCCTAATGCTCTTTGAATGCTCTGTAGAATTTTATTAGAATCAAAAGGCTGTATTTTTCCACTTTTTTTAAGAACTGTTAATTGAAAGTCTGCTTTTTCATACGTTGTAAATCTGTTCTTACACTTAATACATTCACGACGACGTCTCATAGAACTGTCTAGTACACGACTTTCCAATACTTTTGTATCTTCATGTGAGCAAAAAGGACAAAACATCATTACACCTCTTTTTTATTCAACTGTAGTAAAACACTATATGTAGTGTTGAAGATAAACATTCCAACAGATATAGTGTTTTCCTGTTCATTACAGAAATTCCGTTCGTTTAAATATATTTTAGTTCTAGAGAATATATATTGGAGGAGAATAATGTGGAATGATTATCAAATAAACACTTTTAAATAATGGAATGATTTCCTTTTTAGTATGGTCTGGACACTTATCTTAAAGAGCTTGTATTTCTTTTTGCCAGCATATATTGCCAATATGGCACCAGTATTATTCAAGAAATTACCTTTCTTTAACATTTCTATCAGTGAGAAACTATTTGGAAAGAACAAAACGTGGCGAGGACTTATCATTGCACCATTGATAGGTATGTTAATATTCTGGTTACAGAAAATAGCGTTCAATGCAGGATTTACAGAATTAGCAATTATTGATTATGCCCATTTTTCAGTTTGGTTAGGATTTCTTCTCGGATTTGGAGCCATCATAGGAGACCTTATAGAAAGTTACTATAAAAGAAAAGCAAACATCCCACCTGGTGAGAAATGGATTCCGTTTGACCAATTAGATTTCGTTATTGGTGGATTATTATTCTCGTTCTTTATGTACGTGCCAAAAGCAGAAGTTATGCTTGTACTAGTTGTTGGAAGTCCTCTTCTTCACATAGCTGTGAACCATATTGGATACTGGCTAGGCGTCAATAAAAGTAAATTTTAATTTCTCAAATATATACACGGAAATATATATAAAAAACCATACAAAATACACTACCATGTACAATTTAGAATTAGAAAGAGTAATTGCAAAGATTAAAGAATCAAATGCAAAGACTGTTTGCATCCAGTTACCTGATGGTATGAAGCCTAAGGCAGACGTTATTGAAGAGTCTATCGTGAAGGAAACGGGAGCTCGTGTACTCATATGGTTAGGAAGCAATTTTGGTGCGTGTGACGTTCCCCTTGGCTTGAAAAACTTACATGTTGATCTTCTCATTAGTTGGGGTCATAACAAATTTCAGAGAGAGGATGGTTGGTAATGGAAACACTCTTTGTAGAAGCACCGTATGAAAAGGATATAGAATTGTCTAAAGAAACATGTGATTATCTTAAAGAGAAGAAATATACTAAGATTGCTCTTTATGCATCTGTTCAATTCTGTAACAATCTTCAGACTATAGAGAAGCAGTTAGAAGATCTAGGAATTACAATAATCTCATCACAACCAAAGAGAGCACAATGTCAAAAACAATTACTTGGATGTGATTGTTACAAGGATTCACTTAATACTGAAGAAGATGTTGATTGTTACCTCTACATTGGTGATGGCAAATTTCATCCACTTGCACTTGTCTATGCTCAAAAGGATAACAAAAAAACTATTGAAGTTGTATGTAATGACCCTATTGCAAAGACAATGACCATTCTCACGACTAATGATATAATTAAAAATCTTAAGAAATACAAAGGATCATTGATAAAATTCATATCTGCAACAAAGATCGGCGTTATTATAACCATAAAACCGGGCCAGGAACAGTACAAACACTCTTTAGAATTGGAAAAGACATACCCTGACAAGAAACTCTACTACTTTATTGACAACAATATTTCATTTGACCAGCTTGAAAACTTCCCATTTATTGATATATGGGTCAATACTGCATGTCCAAGGATAGGTTTTGACGACCATAATATGTTCCAGAAAAGTGTTCTTAACCTCAATGATTCTTTACACGCAAACACAATTCTGAGTAAAGATAGTATTCTTAATAGAGGATAATGGGCACTATTCTCGACGAAGAAAAAGAAAGGTTTAAATACTTATGTTGTTTCTTTACGACCAGAAAACCACAAGTTTTCAAACTTAAAAAACAAAAATAAAGAGGTGGGATGACTATGGCACAAGTTGTAGCAAAAGTTGGAGTTAAGAAGGAAAGCGGTTATCTCTATTTTATCGATAAAAACGGAAACGTCTCTCGAGCTCAAATGAGCAGAGCAGGAAGAAAAAAGGGACGAGCGAAGAAACAGGTTGTTGCAAAAGTTGGTGTAAAGAAAGAAAGCGGCTATCTATACTTCATCGATAAGAAGGGAAATGTTTGTCGAGCAAAAATGGCTCGTGGCAGGAAACGTGGAAAAAAGAAAGCAGTTAAGAAGAAGGCAGTCAAGAAAAAGGTTGCTAAACGAAAAGTTGCAAAGAAAAAAACTGTTAAAAAGAAAGCTGTGAAGAAAAAAGCAACTAAAAAGAAACCTGCTAAGAAAAAGGCGGTTAAGAAGAAAGTTGTAAAGAAAAAAACAGTTAAAAGAAAAGCGGCTAAAAAGAAACCTGCTAAGAAAAGAAAAAGATAAACATTTTTTTATTTTATTTTTTTTAATTATATTCTCACATTCCTATAATTTTATATACATCAATTCATTATTTATTAGATGGCTGAAGTTTCTCCGTATAATAGATTAAACGAACTTACTGCAAAAGAATGGTTACCTTTTACCAAAACATGGTTTGTTCATAATCCGCCACCAAGAAAAAAAGATGAGATGCTTCACCCAGCAAAATATCCAGAGAACCTCATTGAAGATTTTATTAAGTTCTTCACAAAACGTGATGCAGTAGTGTTTGATCCGTTCCTTGGAACGGGAAGTACACTTGTTGCGTGTTATAATACACAACGAAACGGTATCGGCATTGAACTTCAAAAGAAGTATGCAGACATTGCAAAAGAGCGAATAACACGGGTTGAGGGCCAGACACAACTTACAGATAGAGGAGTTGAGAAACCATGTAAACAACTTGTTCTTGAAGGAAACTCTTCAAGCTTAGATTATATATGGCAACAATATGCCTTACCACAAATAGATCTTGTTATGACTTCTCCCCCCTACGGACCAATGCTTAACAAGAAAGGTCTTGCAGCAAAAGAAAGAGAGAATAAAGGTCTTGATACAAAATATAGTGATGATCCAGAAGATTTAGGAAATGCAAAGGACTATGACGATTTTCTGATAAAACTTACATCCATTTTTGTAAAGTTAAAACCGTACGTTAAAGATGGTGCATACCTTGCAGTTATATTACAAAATTATATGCATAAGGGTGAATATAAAATGCTTGCATGGGATTTCGCAAGGGAGATGGCCAAACATTACCAGTTACGTGGTGAAAGAATATGGTGTCAAGATAATAAAACATTATTTCCGTATGGATACAAGTACAGTTTTGTTCCTAATGTACACCACCATTATTGTTTGATATTTAAGAAAATTGAAGAGGTAAAGATTGATGAGGTTAACAAATGAACGACCCATTTATTGAACATCACGTACCGCAAGACCTCTTAACATTCTTCCAGAAACAGGCAGAACAAAAGATTGAAGTTGAAGGATGGGGAAAACAGGGCAGAAATGTTGATGTCAAGATTCAAAATTTTGTCCATTGTTGGACAACAGAAGAAGCGTTCAAACAAGTACTTATTAAGAAGGGCATATGGTTCAGAAACCGAGGATTATATTTTGGGGATTCACAAGGTGCAGGAGCAGACTTTACAGTAAAAATTGATAGCCAGGAAGTTACGATTGGTTTACGAAGTGTCGCACCTGAATCACTTGAACGATGGCGATCTGTTGCATACCCAGATGACCGTTTCAGGGAAGAACAAGATAAAATTGCGGACCACCATATTGTATGTAATCATACTGACGGATTTACAAAATTTTATGGTATTATTTCAAAGCAGGAATTGATTACTGCAATGGAACAATCTAAAAGGTTGTATAGTCCTAAGAACCAAGAACATTTTAGAGTTATTCCATTAAAAGAATTTTCGTTTGATAATCTTATAAGAATGATAGAGCAGATGGAACGTGTGTAATTATTCGTGAATATTTTCTAATTCTTTAAACCCATACTTACCTCGAAGGGGAACAAACGCAAACTGACCAAGATAATCTAGTTCTAAACGACCATTTTCTTTAATACCTTTGACAATTGTTTGACCTCGTAGATTACCAACGGGAGCGATAAGTATTCCACCTTCTTTCAATTGATCAATTAATGGTTGTGGAATAACAGGACATGCAGCAGTAATTATAATCCTATCATAGGGAGCATTTTCATTATGTCCCTCACCACCATCCATTTCAATAATATCTGTATTTGTAATACCTAGTGTTGTAAGATTTTTGTTTGTTGCATGAATTAATTCTGGAATTATGTCGGTAGTTGTACACTTTCCTTCAGAACCAACAACTTTTGACAATAATGCTGCTTGATATCCAACGCCTGCACCTAACTCAAACACGTTATGTCCCATCTCAATTTCAAGTGCTTCTAACATAATCATTATTGTTGTTGGTTGTGATATTGACTGATTTCGTATTGTAGGAAGGGGCTTATCAACATATGCCAGATGGTAAAGATTTGGCGCAATAAAAATTTCACGAGGAACAGACCTAAACGCATCAATAAGAAGAGGATTATTCACAATATTTTTCTCTTTCCAGAAATGAATGAGATTTTCTTTTGTGGACATGTTGATTACTATATATGTGAAGGTATTTATACATTTGCTTTTTGATTTTATGCACAATAACGAAAATCTATAGTGATTTTCGGGATCGAAATTTGTTGCACTAAATTTCGATAACCTTTAAAAACTCACACATTCTATTTAGATTATGGACTTTGATAAACTTGTAGATGTGTATGAAGAGTTAGAAAAAACATCCTCTGGAAACCAAATGCGGGAAATTCTTTCAGATTTTTTTAAGACAGTTCCTAAAGATGATATTGCATTAGTTTCATATTTAACCCTAGGACAAATTTCGTCTGAATTTGAAAGTGCAGTTCTTGGATTAGCAGAAAAGACCGTTCTTAAAGCCATTGCATCTGCTGGCGCTATATCCATTAAAAAAGTCAAAGAAATTATGCATTCAAAGGGTGATGTTGGATTAACTGCAGAGAAAGTCCTTCAAAAGAAACCACAAACGCTTATTCCTATTGGAAAATTAACAATACATGATTTGTTTGACACATTACATAAAATTGTAAAACTTTCTGGAACAGGTTCACAGGATAAAAAAACGCAATTACTTGTTTCTGTACTTCAGAAAGCGTCATCAAAGGGTGCAAAATATCTCTCTCGTATAGTCCTTGGAACATTACGTATGGGTGCGGGAGATATGACAGTTATTGATTCGTTAGCAATAGCATTTACTGGTGAAAAAAAGAATAAAGAACATCTTGAACGAGCTTATAATATCTGTCCAGATGTTGGTGTCATTGCAGAAACGCTTGCCAGAGACGGTTTAAAGGGATTAGAAAAGATTCAGGTTCATGTTAGCAGACCGATAAAGATGATGTTAGCGCAACGTGTGAAGGAATGGGAAGAAGTTGTTAAAAAGATTCCTGGTACGCTTGCAGCAGAAGGTAAGTATGATGGTGAACGTGTTCAGGCCCATAAGACGAAAAGTGGTGAGATCATGTTATTCTCACGCCGATTAGAAAATATTACTGACCAATTTCCAGATTTAGTTGAATATATACAAAAACAGATTAATGCAAAGGAATTCATTATTGAAGCTGAGATTCTCGCTATTGATAAAGAAGGAAAACATTTACCATTTCAGACTTTGATGCAACGACGACGGAAGTATGACATTGAAGAATATATCAAAAAAATACCAGTTCAAGCCAAGATATTTGAATTATTATATCTTGATGGAAAGTCCTATCTTAACGAATCATACAAAGAGCGTATTAAACAAATAGAAAAAATTGTGAAGAAAGGAAAACACCTTACAACAGCAGATAGAATCATAACTGATGATGTTGAAGAATTAAAAAAGTTCTTTAGCGAGATGCTTGATGATAAACAAGAGGGTATCATGATAAAATCTCTTGAGGGCGTGTATCAAGCGGGAACACGTGGATGGAATTGGATAAAATGGAAAAAAGATTATTCTCAAGATATGATTGATACGTTTGATTTGGTTGTTATTGGCGCATTTTATGGTAGAGGGAAAAGACATGGAACATATGGAGCTTTATTATGTGCTACGTATAATACAAAAAATGATACGTTTGAAACCATCTGTAAGTTGGGAACAGGACTAACTGATGAAATGCTTGCATCCCTTCCAGGAAAATTGGATGGAGATAAAGTTAAGATAAAACCGGCAAGAGTAATAGCAAAAAAAGAAATGGAACCTGACGTATGGTTCACTCCAACCATCATTGTTGAAGTTCTTGCAGCAGAGATTACCAAAAGTCCGTTCCATAGTTGTGCGTCCGGTCTAGCATTACGATTTCCACGATTCTTACACTTCAGAGATGATAAGAAAGCTGAACAGGCAACTACTTCCGAGGAAGTTAAGGATATGTTTGAGAAATAATGTATCAATTCTAAGGAATTGAAGAATCTTTCTTTATGTTTGATTCATCAAGTCCCTGTTCTTGTTGTTCTTGATTTTCTGCTCCAACAGAATCGGTATTTGTTTCTTTTTTCTTGCTCAGTACTGCTTTAAGAATTCCAGCAATGAACTTTCTTTTGTATGCTTCTTCTGTATCAATAGGAATTTCTTCTGAATCTTTTATTTCCTTTTGTTTGATTTTTTTAAGTTTCTTTTTCTTTGGCTTCTTAGGGATTATATCTTGAGGGATCATTTTTTGTATTTGATCTACCTTATTTACTAGAAAAATTTGAACTTTTCTTTCTTTGATAATATCGTGAACCTTCTTGAATGATCTTCTGAATAGAGTAACAATAAAACCAACAACATTCAAGATTATTGTTAAGATATTATTCCACGATTTTTTGAAAAAAGTGGAGTGTATTGGAGGAATTCCAAGTAGTTTAGGTAGCTTAGACAGTTTAGGTAATTTAGGTAAATTTGGTAGTTTAGGTAGTTTAGATCGTTGAGAGATTGTTACCATTTTTGGAAGTTTAATCTTTTTCATTGTAAACATCTTAGAAGACGACTTATTTCTTTTAAAGTGTAATATCAATAGAAGTAATATCATTAATATTAAGAACGTAAATGTTGTAAAGAGATACATGTTGGAGACACTTATTTCTGCTTTTTCTTGTACTAACACAACGCTCGTTTCTTCATCTCTTTCTACATAAACTGTTCTGAAAGACACTGCTTGATAATTCTCATGATCTACTTGCACATGAAATTGATAAGATCCATTATCTAAATTTTGAGGCACATAAATTTGTGTTGTTTCAGTTTTTTCTTCAAATGAACCCAAATATATTGTATCTTGACCAGAACTAATAATTTCAGAATCTTTTTCTAACCAAAAATTAACAATGACGTCACTATTAATGTTTGCCATTCCTTTAATGAAATAAGTGAAATCTAAATATCCATCATCTCCTATCGGTGAATCTATTTCAATAATCTTAACATCAAACAACTTAACACATTGATGTTCATAACAAACATACTCTTCTCCACAATCGGAATCAAAAGAACATTCATAATCAACGAGTAAACCGCCAGCGCCTGAACCACCACCACCAGTACCAGAACCTCCACTTCCACCACTTGCAGAGGATTCATCAGAACTACTTGCTGAAACTGTCCCTTTAACTGCAGAATATTGTAAGTTACTTACGCTAATTGTAGTACCTTCATCAATACATGTTGTTCCGTTAATTGTTATTCCTGTACTGTTTCCTAAACAATCTGTAAAGTCTGTTTCATTCGTACCGGTACATGTAGAACTTACTTCACTAATAGTTCCCACATCCATGTCCTTAACACACAATGTAATGAAACTGTTATCAGTTAAGTATAATGTTTTGTTTGACAATAATTGGCCAGAAAGGTTAATGATCATATAATTTGAATCTTTAATAATTGTGACGTTGCTTAAATCAAACGTTGCTTGACTGAAATTGTGAGTAAAGTTAAATAATAGCGTATTTTCATCATAGAATTTAAATTCTTGACGCCCAGTAAATGTTCCATTGGTCTTATTACCACCAACAGTTATATTTAAACGTGTAACACCAGATTTTGTTACATTAGATTCGTTATACAGTAATGTATCTTCTGTATCTGGAAGATTATCATTATCAGCATCAAGTAAATATGTAAATGTTACACTTGTACTATTGATATTTCCTGATGTGTCGTTTACCCAGATAGTCACATTATGTTCACCTAACGGCCATAAGGCCGTAGTAAGGTTTGTACAACCAACTAATGTCGTATTAATACTCATAGTATCGTTAGCATACCAACAAGAACTAATTTCAACATTATCAGAAACAGAATAAATAATATCCTTACTAGGGTCTGTAACATTAGATATATTTGTTGGAGAAGTGATAGTAATAGTTGGAGCTGTTGTATCAATAGTAAAAGATATTCCTGTACTGTTTTGATTAGTAGCGCTATCATTTACCCAAACAGTAACGTTGTGTTGACCCTCTGACCACGTAACTGTTGTTATATTTGCACAACTTGCAAGTGTTGTATTTATTGACATACTATCATTACTGTACCAACAAGAATTTACATTGGTATCTATTACAGTATAATTAACATTTAATGTTGTGTTTGAAGAAACAGTATTATTTGTTGGAAAAGCAATATCTATTAGTGGAATTGTTAAATCAACAGTAAATGTTACTGAGCTACTCCCAACATTATTATTAGAATCATTAGCATAAATTGTAACTATATGTTCGCCTTCGCTCCACGTTAAAGAAGTTATATTAGCACATCCCTCCAGACTTTTATTAACACTGTTATACCCGTACCAACAAGAGTTAGCTGTTGAACCAGAAAGGGTGTACGTTATGTTTGAATCTGTTTTTAATGTGAAAGTATTATCGGATGGAGTTGATATAGTTACTATGGGAGCTAATTGAGTTGTGCTGTTTGAAATTGTTACATTCCAGAAAGCCGTTTCATCACTCACTGACATGTTAAATGTTTGATTTGCAAAAATATAAAATTCATGAGTTGTGTTGATGTCACCAGTAGCATTAACTGTCCATGTTATTGTTTCAGATTCTCCATTAGATAGAGAAGTATTGTAAGGGTTTTGTGTTGTTGTATAAAAGGGGGTTGCTGTTGTGTCCATAGAAATCAACCCAGATTTAGTTGCACCACTTAAAACCCAATTAACAACTTGATCCTTTTCATCATCGCTCATTCCATTTAAATGTTCATCATCCTCAAAGTTAATGTAAATATCATTTGCCTCGGCTTCTGATTCTGCTCTTGTGTCCATCTGTGTAAAGAAATGCATTAAGATTTTGGTATCACCTGCAGGAACACAAACATCGTTCCAAATCCATTCGTTTAATCCATTATATTGGGTGCCGTCGGCAACACTAGTCGGATTAACAGAATCAATAGTTTCGGTAGCACCATCTTGTTGATATACAAAACCTGCAGCATCATCGCCAGCAGTAATACTTGTATCGTCCCACATTAACCAATGGTCTATAATTTCCCAAGTAATATTATAATCAGAAGTATTAATGAAATCGGAACCATCAGAACCCATATTAGAATATATCTTAACATTAACACACGCTTCATCACTTCCAGTATTGTGTAAAACTTCTAAATAACGAGACCAATTAGCAGTGTGAGGAACATACACTTTTCTACTAATATTTAATGAAGACATGGTCGTACCAGTACAGTACGCTTCTCTTCCATCATCTTCAGTGGAACTTCTTGCACCATTAAAAACTGAATTATTAATGTATAAAAATATACCCCCATCAAAAACGTCGGATTGTCCATCATTTAATTCGCAACCATCTTGAATATCGTACGAAAAACTTTTATTGTCAAGGAGAGTAATAGCACTTTGGGTGATCACATCATTCTCAATTTTTTCTTCATATTCTTTTATGATCTTTTGTTCATCTGATACTGGAAATGGATCTAAACTGACATTAACATCACCACAATCATTGTTGGTACAACTAACAGTAACTGAAACTTCAAATGATTCATTCTGAGTAACATTAATATTTTGACTAGGAGAAACTATGGTCAATGAAATTGAGGGAACTGAGCTTGTAAAAGTTATAGAGCTTGAGCCAAAATTGTTAGAACTATCATTACAATAAACGTCCCAAGTATTACTTCCATCAGAAGTGCTTAATCCTGTAAAGTTCGTTCCAGAAGAACTAACACTTTGATTAGTTGCACCACTATCAATACTGTACCAACAACTTCCAGAACCTATTTTATCAAAATAAGTATAATTTAAATCAGTTATAGATACATTGTATGTGATAGAGTCCGGATAAGTTATATTTATAATTGGAGACTTTTTATCTTTAATAGTAACATTCCACGTATCTGTTATATTACTATTACTCATATTACTTGTTGTGTTCGCATAAACATAAAAAATATAATCATTTAAACTTCCAGTGGCATTAACCCACCAAGTAATAACTTGTGATTCGTCTTGATTAAGAGTAAGATTGTAAGGGTTAGTGGTATTTGTGTAGAATGGTGTTTTTGAAGTGTTCGTTGAAACAAGTCCACCTTTAACAGAAGCAGTTGAAGTTATTGTAACGTAACCATTGATATCATTTATTCCAGCAGAATTATTTTGACTTGTTCCACCATTGTATGATCCACCGGCTCCACCTGCTTGATAGCCACCAGCTTCTTCTCCACCAGAACCTCCTCCCGAGTATCCACCACCTCCTCCGCCACCAACTGCTCCACATCTAGCTTGTCCGCCTCCGCCGCCACCAAAACCACCCTCACCCGTAGTAGCGGCAGCAGCATTTCCTAAACCACCATTACTGCCATTTCGTGGAGAATAACCTCCCTCAGTTAATCTAGTACAAGTATGTAAACCATCAATCCCGTCAGAAAGCCAACCGGCACCACCACCCGCAAAATTACTATTTCCAACACTTGTTGGTTTGATAGCTCCATGCCCACTAACTCCTTTTCCAGTAGTCATACCAAAACCGTTCGTTCCATTTTCTGTAACTGGAGAGTTTCCACCTAATGAACCTGAATAACTACCTCCTCCACCACCACCAGCAACAATTAATGGAAGAGTATCATCTGCATCTCTATAAACATATGACGCACCACCACCACCTGGATTTCTTGAATCTTCTCCCATTTGACCAATTACAATAAATATTACTTCTCCTGCAGTTAAGTCAAAACTACCACTCATTTTTGAACCATTTCCACCTACTCCTGCTACTGCTTGTGTACTGTTACCACCCCTTGCACCACCAGCTTCAATAGTATACGTTCCGGTTGCTGGAACTGTCCAATTTTGAATTCCGCTGACGACTCCAACCAAATCCTCTAAAGTTGTATCATTATAAAAAGAAGTACAGTTAGTTAAACTTGGCCCTAACCTTCCAGAGTTATTACAATTCGAGAAATTATAAATTGTCGTATCGGGATCTAAACTAACATTAACTTCTCCACAATCTGCGTCAGAACAAGTTACATTAACAGAAATGTTGAAAAAATCGTCAAGTGTAACATTAATTGATTCTAAAGGATAAATGATATCTAAACTTATCTGTGGCTGAGCTTGTACAATTATATTATTTTCTATAAATATTGTTGTTTGGTTTAGAGTTTCTGTTTTGTTTGTACTATTCTCTTCAAATATTGGTTCAATAATAACTGGAAATACAGGTTTTTCAAATGTTATATTCGTTTCATTTATTATTGGTTCTTCAATAGGAACATCAAGTATAGGTTCTTCTATAACAGGTTCTTCTTCTATTTCTTCTACTGGTTCATCGATAATATCTTCTGGAATCCCAACAGTTACGCCCCCAGTTATTGAATTATCAGGTTCTTCAGGAATTTCTATAACAACTTCTGGTTCTTCGATGATTTCGGGTTCAAATATAGGTTCTTCAACAAAATCCTCTTCTACAGGAATATCAATAGGAAGTGCAATAGATTCTTCTACAAGACTTTCATTCAATTCTGGTTCTATTTCAATGAGAAAGGTTTCATTACTTTCTGTTATGTTTTCTATTTCAGATAAAATCTCGGGAATTGGATCAACAATAGTATCATTAGCAACATCTTCTCCAGGAATACCAATAACCGCACCTGTAAGCAGACTAGTAGAATCAACTGGGTTAATAATGTTATTAAGAAAAAATAACCCCATGACAAATATCATTATACTTGAAACTATGATAAGACTCTCCTTTCTACGTCTTTTCACATGTTTCACTTTCTTCCTCCCCAATAATGTAACTTAGCTTTGCCTACTGGTCGAATTCTTATCAAACCTGCTCCTTTCAATTCTGCAAGAATAACAGGAACAGTATTACGAGAAACTTTCAGTTCTTTAGCAATCTCAATAATGGTAAGTCCATCAGTGTTCTTTTTCAATAATCTAATAACTAACTCTTTTTTATCCATTGTGCGTTGATGCATTGCATTAATATAATGCATTGTTGCACAACAAAGTATATAAAGTTTTCTATGTCAAAATGAAATTAGTTTCTTTTTCTTTGTTTATTATTCTAACCATGTCTTGGCACCATTCTTCTTTAGATTCACAGAAAAATGCCTGACATGCTTTAGGACGACTTAGATGAATTGAACATTTTGTATTCTCTAAGTAAATACACGTCTTTCCATCTTCTTTTTGCATAAGTAAATTAGCGCCAATTAGTTCTGCTTCCTCCCAATCAAAATGGCTAAATTCCTGAAAAACAGTTTTATATCTCTTAGAATTATACTCCTCTTCATTAAGATTAATAACAAAGAGTTTACAACAAATGCCACACTGTAAACATTTCATTACTTCTGTTTTTGACATGTTCTTGAATTAACCCATTATAATAAACTAAAAGTTCTTAATTTAGGAATGTCAGCATTACAGAAGGGACATGTTCTAGGAAGTTTTCTAAACGGGTTATATTTGAATGAAAATTTACATGATAAACATTTACACTTAACTTGATCAGTTCCAGGAATTTTTGTAAACTGTGCTTTCTGTTCATCCTGTTTCTTCGTTCTTGCAGCTTTTTCTAAATAATCATCAACTTGATCCCAACCAGCAGGTTTCTGAGGAACTTCTTTCTTAGCCAGTTCCTCTTTTTCCTTCAACTTCTGTGTCTTTCCACTGTAACAGTTAGGACAGACCATCTGCCTAAACTCATAATGGAGCTTAAAATCGTCTGCAGGATGAGACCCTTTACAGACTCTACACGTAACTTTAACTGAAATCATATAGAATAGAAATAAGAGGGAATATTTATAGTTTTGGATTAACTAAACATCACTTTCTACCATAGATAAAGATTCGTGTTTTAAACAATCGTCTTTTTCTGGAATATGTTACTTTTAACTTTTCTTTCTTGAATAATGCTACCATTTTTTTCTTATCATCAACCAATAACGCGTTCGGAGTCATGTTAACCATATTATGTTGAACATAGAAGCAGAACTTACCGTTCTTACTCAGAACTTTCTTCATATCTCTGACAAAGACTTGGACATCTTTAACATGACCAAGATCATTAAATGAAATAAATGAATCTACTTTACTAACTTTTGACGGAATGTTTAACGTTCGGAGAAGGTGAACACTAATTTTATTTTTATAACGAGCAGGGATTTTCTTTTTAAATATTCGAATTTCTTCTTTTGATTGATTCGCAACATATATTTTATTGAATGGAATATGTCCTTTAACAACTCCACGAGTAAAACTTCCCATCGGAGAATTGTACACCATTACGTTCTTTTTCTTTGTGAACGGTCCTACCAAAGAGATTATTTTGTTAAATGTTGGTTTAGGGATAGGAAATTTATGTACATGGTGCGAAATGTGAGCAAGTAAGTTCCTTCGTAAAGTAACATATTTCTTATCGTAAAACAATTCAATAGCAAAGTATGCAGGTATACCAAATGCCATTAATCCACCAGAGATACGAAGTATGTCTAATGCGCTATGAGTTTCCTTAATGAACATGACAAGCAAGAATATCATGAATAAAATAGTGACAAATGGACCAACCCTACCAAAAATAACTTTGTATGGTCTTTTTAATTCTGGCCTCTTGAAACGTAAGATAATGACACTTAACAATACAGCAGAATACACTATAAGGATTAATGGAATAAGCATATGCAATAATGTTTCATAAGAACCTGCCCCAACTATTACCAACGCAGAAACAACGATGGCTTGAAATATAATAGAAACGTACGGACTTTTATGTTTAGGATGAATCTTTGCAAATTGTGTAAAGAACAATTTATCTTCTGCTATTGACATTAACAACCTTGGTGCTGTTACTATCCAACCTGCAGTTGCACCAATAACAGATATGAAAATTAATATTGAAAATATAATCCCGCCAACATTTCCAAAATGTACTCCACCTAAATCTTTTAATGGAGCAACTGATGCTGAAAACTCTGCCCAGGGAATAGATCCCATTGCAGTAAATGCAAGAAGGAAAGATAAGATTGCAATAACAAGTGTTCCATAAATTAACGCCTTTGGCATAACTTTTGAAGGGTTCTTCGTTTCTGCTGATAAGAATATGGCACTTTCCCAGCCAAAGAACGTTTCTGCAATGAAGAAAATGGCAAGGAGAATGTTCATTGTTGGAAATACAAAAAACGGATCAAAGTTTCCTGGTTGAAAATTAATTATTCCTGGAATAATAATAGCAACAACAGCAGTTAATGTAATTAATGCGAAGGTAACAAGAACATACGTTGATGTTTGCATACCACGGAATGCAACGAAACTGAAAAGAATAATCAACAGAATTGCGATTGGGACATACGTAAATGAATATTGTATAGGAATAAGATATTGTAATGCCCCTAACAAAAGCATGGCAATGGTAACACTTCCTGCAATGGATGTTGTCCATCCGATAACAAACGACCAGAACCTTCCATATGATTGTTTTGCGAATTCATATACCCCACCAGCTTTAGGAAACATAGATACCAATTCTCCAAAGCACATTGCGATATACACTGATATAAGTGAAAGAATTCCCCATGATACTAACGATGCAGGACCTGCATGCTTAGCTCCAGCAGATGTAAGGAACCAAATACCTGTTCCCATGATTGAATTGATTGTAATTAATAGGATAACTTTGAAACTTAACGTTTTCTTCATTGTCTTTTCGTGTGGTTGAACTTTTCTGATCTTTGCTTTCTTTACATGTTTTCGTACTCGCAGAAACCTCGGTGCTCTTGCTCCGAAACGCACTAACCGAAGTAATCGGCCGTACCGTGCAAACCGTGCAAATCGTGCTATTCGTGCAATTATTTTAACACCACGCAATGCACGAATTAATACCAATCCCTCAATTCCTAAGAAAATTAAGTTGAACGGAATAGTTGCAATTATGTCTAAAATATGTTTTTTCACGTAGGGAAAAAAGTGTGGTGTTTCAAACCATCTGAAATAAAGATCAATTGCAAATATTGCAATGACATAAATATCAAATATGTCAATAAGAATTGCCAATACTGGTCCGACACCATAAAAAAGTTCAATGATAGTAACTACAAGAAGAAGAACTAAAGAAGGTGGAATAAGTAATTGTACAATTCCATCTAATTTACTTGATTTTCTTCTAGCCATATCTACCTCTTTTAATTAAAGTAATAATTTATCATATTTAACTCTTTCTAAAAACAAACGTTTAAAAATAAAAAAAGATTACTGAATAATATGAAGAGACCTCAAAAGAAAAAAAAGAAATCAATCAAAATTACTGATGAAGATAAAATATCTGAAAAGGTAATGGTTAAAGGAGCAAAATTAGAGGATAGTATACTTAAGAAAGTTTATTCCTTCTTACATCTTCATATTGACAATTATAGTTCAACACATGGAAGAAGAATTGAAGGAACAATGTTCTTCCTAAACTTTTTAGCAATTGTGTTATTCGTTATTGACACACATAATATTGGAGAAACTGCCCATGGATATTTAGTTATGGGAGAATTTGTATTGGTTGGTTTCTTCATCATTGAATATGTTGCAAGAATGTGGGTCGCTGAAAAGAAAGTCAAACATTTCTTTAGCATTTATAGTATAATAGATTTACTTTCAATAATTCCAATACTTGCTAACTTCGGAAATCTCGCATTTTTCAGAATATTCCGTATCCTCCGATTATTTAGAATGTTACGGGTATTGCGGTTCCAGAGAATATTCAAACAGAAGGACACAATGTTTGGTCAGTTAAGTGATACAAAACTGATCATTATTAGAATTGTTCTTACTGTTTTCACAATCATTTTTGTATCATCCGGTATGATTTGGTTTATAGAATCTAAGATTAATCCAGGGTATGGAACACTTTGGGACGCAATGTATTTCTCAATTGTCACTTTAGCTACTGTTGGATATGGTGACGTAACACCATTATCACCCTGGGGTAAAGTAGTTACTGTGGCTATGATCTTATCAGGAATTGCAGTAATTCCATGGCAGTTAGGTAAGTTGGTTAAGATATTGTTCCAATCTGCATCAAAAACAATATTAAAATGTACAAAATGTGGGTTACAAGAACACGATAAACAAGCACAATATTGTATGAATTGTGGAACTAAACTGCCTAAGAAAAAAAAGAAGTTAGAAGAAGAGACTTAAATAATTTTTACAACTTTTATTTTTGTAACTTTCTCTGTAACATATTTCTCTTTCACCATATTTCGTACAAAATCATCTAATTGAGGATACTGAACTGTAACTTTTGTTTTAATCTTACCCTTTTCCATAAACGTAGATTTATTTTTCTTCTTAAAATTAATAACTGCATCTTTCATTTTTAATGGTGGACCAATTCGCACTTCGTACTTTTCTCTTTTATTTAGAGAGACAAAGAAATATATTGTTGCCCTATCATGAGTATTCCAGTCCCAACCAAATTTCTTAATGCCAAATGGTTGTAACTCTTTTTTACAGAAGTTGAATACTTTTACCAATTTACTTCCCGCAACATCAGTTTTGTCTCCTCGAGGTACAAATTGGATAGCAACAACGTGCTGTTTCTTTTTCTGTGCCTCTTGTGTAAGATCAGCGAGAACAATTTCTTTCCTTTCAAAAAACGAAATATCTGGTTTCCGCACATACTTACGTACAATTTCTTTTAATTTGGTCACACTTTCTTCTGATAATGCAGCAGCCGCGTTTCTCGATTTATCGACAGGGTCAACAACAATTAATGGAGATTGAGTTTTTGATTTGTTTAAATGAAACAGTGCTGATTTTCCTTTATAAAATTTTGATGGATCAACAATTTCTTTTGATTTCCATTTTAAACATGATTGTAATAATTTATCAAAAGAACCGTAATAGACAGTTAGGATTTCTAGAACATACCCACTAAACCCGCCAATATATGATTCAGCACCATACAATCTATTCGCACGCATAAATTTTTTTGCAAGACGAATATCGTCCTTTACAGTTTTTGCATGTTTGTTAACCCATCCTGCATGTAATGGGGAAATGTCAGTAATATTAACAGCTTTCTCAGATTTTGTAATCGTAAGTATGGGAACAACTTCAAACACATACGTTTTATACACAACCTGAAAATAATCTCTACTTCCATGTAATCGCTTATGTGTAAGTTTTGGAAATGCTTTTTTTAATGACTTTTCTGCAATCTCTGACAATTGTGAGGATTTATCTTTATATTGTGTATAATCATACTTAACAAACACATCTATATCATGATTCTTTGATAACCATGTATCCTTTGCTCCACTACCACCAAGTATAGCTTTTGCACCAGATAGTTTTTTGTTAAGTTGAGTAATAAATGAAGATGTAATATTATTAAATAAACTCTTTTCTTCATTCGATGGTTTTATTCTTTCCAAAGCCTGTTTTGTAACACTACCCATACTTTATTATAATATATATAACTATATAAATTTATTGAGACTTAGGGGTAACACAGATTTTTAAATAATGTAAGATTATCAATATGAATGGGCGTCCTTCGTATACATGTAACGTGCTTTCGATGTCATAAACCAGTTGATAAAGCAGAAGCTCGATCAGTAGAAAACCTTAGTAATAAACCGCGATATGAATGTTTTTCATGTTATAAAGGAAATAAACCGTTTCGATGGAGACTTGAAACTGAGACGCGAGTTAAAAGAAAGATGTATTGTGAACGATGCAATTATAAATTCAGCTCACATACTTCAATATGCCCGTACTGTAACAAAACAGATTGGATTACTGAAGGCAAAATATCAATTCAAGATCTGTTATAAGGAGATTAGTATACAAAAATGAAATTACGTTTTTCACCACGGTTTTATGGAGGGATAGGACTACTTTTCTTTAGTTTTCTTATAGGAAAAGGATCTCAGTTAGTGTTTTTTTTATATTTAGACGATATTGTTATACGTTGGATTGCAATTGCGACATATGTTCTTTCCTGGATTCCATTTTTTCTAGGAATTTGGTGGATTGGACAAGAATATGCAGAAGCTGTTCGTAAATATTTTTCTTATAAATTTTATACGTCCTCTCTGAGAAAAGGGACAAGAAAAGTTGTCACAAAAACAAAACAAGTGGGTGGCAGGGTAAAGAATAAAGTAAAAGAAAAAAGGTTACAACATAAAGTTAATCGTGCGAACAAAAAAAGTGCTAAAAGACGGTAGTGTCCGTATCAATGTCAACAGGATTTTGAAACTTTTCTAAATATGGAGCCAACTTATCTTTCATTGCATCTTTATACTGTTGTTCAATTGGAAGTTCGTCAATCTTGTTGTTCCAATCAATCTCAGGAAGCACAGATAATGTACTTATGAAATCGCGTTTTTCTTTTTGTATTAATTTTTCGACCAACTTTGCTTTCTTTGTTGCAAACTGTTTCGTAGCAGGAAATTTTGTCATTGCATTTGCGCCCGCTTTCATCAAATATCCACATTCTTCGCTTCTCCGTAGGTTTGTTCCTGCAATTATTTCTAGTTTTGGGAATTGTATTCTCAACCGTGCAAGCCACTGTACAAACTCGTCTGGAGATGGACCTTCAGTATATTCCGTTCCAAGAACAGGTTTTAATGCATAGACAGTTATCCTATCTAAATTATGTTTTGTAATAAAATCAAACAAATATTTCATATCTTCAACCGTATCTCCTAAACCAACAATGATTGCAATACTTTTCTGAAATCCTTCAAGATGGGAAAACATTGTATCATATGGTTCTATTGGTTTATTAGGACAAACATACTTGTGCAATTCTGGTGTTAACGTTTCCATTGATGAACAAATACCCTTCACATATGGTCTAATTTCTTCTACATGGTCATTTGATATAACACCAAGGTTAAGCCATATCTTTTCACCATACACAAGAGAGACATTCTTAATAATTTCAAATAGTTGAGGAAATGGCATTATACCATACCCACCAGTAAGAAATTCTATTCGCCAGTTAAATACTTTACAGAATAGTGCTTCTAATAAAATTGATCCAATTGATCGTTTAGAATGTTCTGGATGTTGAATTTTATGTTTCTGTGTTGACCGAAAACAGAATTTGCAGTCTCCAACTGAACAATACCAACTAATAAAAATACATCTTCCGTACCACGTTTTTCCATTGAAATTTTGCCAATAGATACTTTCTGCTTGTGTAAGTAATTCTTTAGTTTCTTCTTGGATTGTAATATCATTAACGTGAATGAATTTGTTTGGGTTATAAGACATAAAAAGAAAAAAATGACGCTATTTTAAAAATGTTTATAGTGTCATTGCGTCAATTGTAAATGCAGTAGCATAATCAACATTTCCTGGTTGTTCCCATACCATGTCTTTTGCTTCAGGTCTGATTTGGCCACCCTGATCATATAATTGTTGATGGTCAAGTTGTGCAGGAGCTCCTACTCTTTGACCGTCCTGAGTTAGAAAGACATTATACTCTCCACCTGGAAGAGAAACAATGTCATATCCTACTTGAGGACCTGTTGGTTCTTCAGATTCTACTCCTACTTCTGCCATTCCGGTGTAATCTGCCATCATCATTCTGTCAATTCCTGAAAATGTTTCTGTAACTTGATCTTGTTGAGGTGGTTGATTTGCACTTTTATTTACGTCATATGTTGGGTTTCCTCTTGCAACTGCTGCGCTTAAAAGTAATCCTCCAACGAGTGAACATATTGTTAATTTTTTCATTTTTAATTGCCTCCGTGTTTATCTCTAAATATTACAGAGGCATAGAAGTATAAGTAACATTGTTTAGAATATTGCGTGTTTCTCTTGTTTTCGTTATAGAAATTGAGGAATTAAATCAAAATATAGTAAAAAAGAGCGCCAGCGCCCGGATTTGAACCGGGGATCCCAGAAGGGACAAGCTATCCTCACTTGCATTCGGGACTTGCCCTAAGCAAGTTTCCAGGCTTGCGCAATACCGGACTATGCGACGCTGGCACATAAAGAAAATAATAAAGGTTGTTTATAAAAGTTTAGGTAAAAGAAAAAACTATTTAATCCTAATAACTTCAAGATTCTTAGGTGCAATCGTTTCTATCCTATACGCTTTATGTAAAGATGATGCCAAATCTAAACATCGAGAAGATTCACCGTGTACAGTAATAACTTTCCGTGGAGAAGGATTACATCTCTTGACAAAATTCATTAACTGCCGTCTATCAGAATGGTTCGTAATTTCTATCTTATGAACCTCAATATTCATTCTAACTGGCTGTTTTTGTCCAGGAATCATTATTTCTGTTTCTCCAGAACGAATTCTATGACCTAAAGAACCGTGAGGTTGATAACAACTAAAGACAATCGAATGTTTTTTGTTTTCAGCAAGATTTTTTAGATATTCAACAGACGGACCACCCTGTAACATACCAGACGTTGCAAGTATTAAACAGGGACCTTCTTCTAAGATAACTTGTTGCCGTTCTTTATGAGACCCAATTTTTTTAAAAATCGGAGATAAGAAGGGATTCTGTTCTTTGTGAAAAATTTGTTGTCGAAGATTACGATTCAAAAATTCAGGATAGGCCGTATGAATTGCAGTAATGTCTCCTAACATACCGTCGACATAAATTGGTGCCTCAGGAATTTTCTTTTCACGGATAAGTCGTTCAACAATGACCATAACTTCTTGGGCCCTTCCAGATCCAAGAACGGGCATGAGAACTTTTCCGCCACGTTGAAATGTTTCTTTGATGATTTTTACCATATACTCGTCAGCAGCTTCTTCCGCCATAACATTATCTTTTCCACCGTACGTTGATTCTATCATTAACGTTTCTAACCGTGGAAATTGTGTATTTGCAGCTTCAAGAACGTTTGTTCTGCCGTACTTCAAATCTCCCGTGTACGCAAAGTTGTGTAAACCATTTCCAATATTAAAATGAACAATTGAACTGCCAAGGATATGTCCCGCATTGTAAAATGTTATTCGTATATCAGGTGTGATGTCTGCAACTTCATCATATTCTAAACAAATTGTGTGAAGAACTGTTTGTCGTACTTCTTCACTGTTATAAATCGGTTCTTTTCCTTCATTCCGCTGAATTTTAACCATGTCTAACTGCAATAATGACATAACGTCACGTGTAGGAAGAGTACAATAAACAGGTCCACGATAGCCAAACTTAAACAAGTATGGAACAAGACCACTATGATCTAAATGTGAATGAGTAACAATAATAGCATCAATATCGCTCACGTTAAACTCTGGAGCATCTAAATAGGGGTAGGATTCTGTTCCATCTTCACTTGGATCAATACCACAATCAATCAATATTCGTGATTCTGGTGTCTGTAATAAGAAACATGTTCTTCCAACTTGTCGAGATGCGCCGAGGCACGATAATCGTACCCATTCATGTTTTTTTTCTCTTATCCAACCATCATAGATTCTATGACCAGTTTTGTCAAGAAACTTTTTTCTATAATCAGCATTTTCATACAGAACTGAGCGAATACTTTCAATAAGTTTTGATCTCATAGGAGGAACTCTTTTAACATGAGGAACCCAAAATGTTTTTCCACTAATTAATCGTAAAAATTCTCCCTGTTTACCAATAACCAATCCTGGCTTATCAGCGTGAATAATAACTTGTGATCGCGGAGGGTCAAAAATGAATTGTTGAATACCTGCTTCATCAGAAATTAACTTTTTAATTTCTTTCTCAGCTTTTTCCATTTCCATACACATTGACGGATCTGGTCGCAGTTCAATACGTTTCTTAAATTCTTTAACTGCTTTAAGAATCGTTCCTTTATTATCTAAGAAGTACTCTTTATCTTTAGTGTAGAGGACAATGTTCGCTCCCTCAAATGCTGCATCAGAAACTTTACCTTCAGGTAATACTTTCTGTATTTCTTTCAAAATGTCTGCCATTGTAAATGTCTCATATAGTTTATGTTAAAATGTAAATGTTAAAGTTAATAATAAAAAAATAAAATGTAAGAACGTTGTTTTATAACGTCATTGCGACTTCTTTGTGCATCACCCGTTTAATGTCCTTATTTGATACGACAATAACGTCAATACCGTTTCCTGAACAACTATCTCGTTGAAGTGCAGTATTAACCGCTTTTACAACAAGTTTAACACCTTCTGCTGTACTCATACCTGGTTTGTACTGTGTTTCTAAAACACCGTATGCGAAAACACTACCTGAACCAGAAGAGACATAATCTCTAATTTTTGTCACACTTCCATCAGGAAAAAGGTCGTAAAGGAATACGCCACTTTGATCCTTTCCTGCTAATAAGAAATGTGCAATTCCTGGAAGCATTGTTGGTCTTCGTATTGTTGAATATAATAATCCACCTAAAAGGTTTGCAGCATCTTTCACCGTAGGACTTTTATTTGTCCGAACTTCTTTCAGTTTAAGTTCTGCCCGCACCAATTTTGTTATTAATTGAGCTTCTGATACTGTTCCTGCCCATGTAACTGCAAAATCGTCACTAACAATATGAACTTTTTGTGCATACTTGTCAACTATCATTGTTCCGGCAGTTGCACGTTTATCAGCTGCCAAAACGACACCATCTTTGCACGCAATACCTACCGTTGTTGTACCTGTTTTTAGTTTATTTTCCATAGTTAAACACCTAGAAATGTTCTATCGACCTCATCTTTTAATAACTAAATATAACCATACTTTTAAATGTTTCGTAAAGTATTCATTTCCTTCTAAACTTCTTCTCAAGCTCATCAACAGGCACTTTGATAAAAATTGATCTACCATGAGGACAGGTATAAGGTAGAACACACCCCTCCAATTCAGCAAGCAATTTCTGCATCTCAGGAATGGAAAGTACATCACCAGCTTTAACTGATGCTCGACATGCCATCCTCGTTATGATATCTTCTTGAATTTCTTCAACTTTATTTCTTCCTTCACTTAAGAAATGTAATACTTCATACACCAAATCAGTAGATTGTTGCCTACCAAAAATAGTCGGCACAGTTTTCAATAAATAAGATGTTCCTTCGAATTCTTCCAACGTAAAACCAAAATTGTGTAACAAACTACTATTGTCATGTACAATAACACCTTCGGCAGCTGTAAACTCAAGCAACTCACCACGTAACAATTCCTGTACAGCAACGTTCTTGTTCATAAACTGGTTCATAAACCGTTCATACAAAACTCGTTCCTGAACAACATGCTGATCTATTAACAAAAGACCGCCAGGAGTTTCCGCAACAAAGAACGTTTTATGTATCTGGCCTAACAATTTCATTTCTGGAAGTTTTGCCGTTTCTGGAATAACGAACTCTTTTTTATGTTCAGAAATGAAAACGTCAGATTCGGGCGTCGTATATTCTTCAACAATTGTTGTATGTGCCCCATCTTGTTCTTGTTCTTTCTCTGGAAATATTGTTTGTTCACTTTGTTCAAACATGTACTCTTTTTTTTGTGGTTCAACAGGTTTTGGCGCGCCAAACGTTTTTTGTTGTTCAAATTCAACATCAAGAACGGGAACAAGATTATGTTCCTTTAGAGTTTCATGAACAGCATGAGAAATTGCTGCACATACCTCTTTTATATGTTCAATTTTAACCTCTTTTTTTTGTGGATGAATGTTAACATCAATTTTATGAGGATCAACAGTAATATGTAACACAAACACAGGATGTTTATGATGAAACAATAATGAATGGTATCCATCATACACTGCTTTTGTAATATCATTATTTCGTATCCATCTATCGTTAACAAATAATGCTTGCTGATTTTTATCATTCCGTGACTGATGTGGTTTTCCTATAAAACCATAAATTGTAACAAGTTCATTTTCATACTTTACCTCTATTAAATCTTTAGCGATGGTTGACCCGTACAAAGATGCAATATTATTTTTCATATCATCAACCTGTGGTGATGTAAGCAATTCGCGACCTTCATGATGTAAAATAAACAAAACTGAAGGATGAAGAAGTGCGTATTGTGTAACAACGTCAATAATATGACGTAATTCAACAGCATCAGTTTTAAGAAATTTCTTTCGAGCAGGAGTGTTAAAAAACAAATTTTGGATATCAATTGTTGTACCTTTTTCAGATGCAACGGATCCTGAACTTATTACAGAGCCAGATTCAACAACTAAATTAAATCCCTCTAGTTGATTATCTTGTTTTGTTATAATAGATACTTGTGATACTGCCGCAATGCTGGCTAATGCTTCTCCACGAAATCCTAATGTTTTAATAGAGAAAAGATCGTCAACAGACCTTATTTTGCTTGTTGCGTGAGGCAAGATACATTTCCGTGCATTTTCCTCATCCATCCCGTGACCATTATCCGATATCCTAATACGTTTCTGACCAGAATCTTCAATGTCAATACTAATCCTTGTTGCGCCTGCATCTAACGAATTTTCAATAAGTTCTTTCACAACAGACGCTGGCCGTTCAATAACTTCTCCAGCAGCTATTTTATTTATCAAATCTTCATCAAGAACAGTTATCTCTTTCATACACATTTCTGAGAGAGTGATGTTTATAAGAATTGTTGTAACCCAAAAAACATATAAACTCAAAAATAATCCTTCCAGACTATGAATAAGATACTTATTGCCATTATCTTTGCAGGGTTCGGTGCACAACTTATCAAAATCATCGTTTTATGGTTTACACACAAAACATTATCGCTCAATGATATTATAGTTACCGGTGGCATGCCATCATCGCATGCAGCGTTCGTAATCTCGCTCTCAACCATCATTTATTTACAAGAGGGGGTGTCAACAGTATTCGCTGTAAGTCTTGTACTTGCATTTATTGTACTAAGAGATTCTTTTGGCGTACGACGAAGTGTTGGAAGAGAAGGTAAGGCAATTGAAAAGTTGTTTAAGATGCACAAAATTAAATCAAAGTTTCATTATGCAATGGGTCATACACCATTACAAGTTTTTGTTGGTGCAGTTATAGGATTTGTAGTTTCTGTACTTGTCCACTACTTTTTATAAAAAATGGCAACAATAAAATTATATCAATTTGAACAATGTCCGTACTGTGCTAAGGTTCGTGCAAAGTTAGATGAGTTAGAGATAGAGTACGAAAAAGTTAATGTTCCTCATGACAGAGAAGATCCAATACGGAAAGAGTTGTTAAATAAAAGTGGAGTCCATACCGTTCCCGTGCTTGAAATTGATGGAAAGTTTATTGGAGAATCGGATGAAATCATAGAATATGTAGAAAATAACTTCAAATAACGAAGCTCAACAAACCCCTACATGTCCACGCCGAAATATATTCTGACAAGTAATCCAATACCAAAACTGATAATAGCAACGCTTAGAGAAATAAGTGCCATCTCAGCAAATCTTTTCCAGAATTTTTGATTCTTTGCAGTTGTAATATAAAATGTATAAAATGCGATAATAAAAATCGTTAATGAGATCATAACGCCTAATGCAACAAATACATTACTAAAAATAAAATAAGGAGAGATAAGTATTGCAACGGTAATTAGATACGTCATTCCTGTATAAATTGCTGCCCGTAATGGACTTTTTGTTGAATCTTTATGATCTTCTTCCTTTGATGAAAGATATTCCGATGCCCCCATAGATAAAGCAGCAGCAAACCCTGTAATGAATCCAATACCTGCAATCAAATGGCTATTTTGTAACGCAAATGTTAAGCCTGCAAGGACTCCCGTTAATTCAACAAGTGCATCATTCAAACCGAGAACAATAGAACCTGCATACTCTAACTTTTGTTCTTGGAGCATATCTAACAATTCTTTTTCATGACGATGTTCATCAACCAATAATTTTGAACTTAATTTGTGAGGAAGTTTTTTGTACACTTTTTGTGCCATATGTTCTCCCTTTTCCATTAGTTTAAGGCTAAATGAAAGACCAAATACAAACGATAAGATAAGATAAAAGTATACTTTAAACATGTTCGGTGTAACATCTTTCTTTGTAACTG
The DNA here is from genome assembly GCA_018676855.1 of Candidatus Woesearchaeota archaeon. GTDB lineage: Archaea > Nanobdellota > Nanobdellia > Woesearchaeales > GW2011-AR9 > PCYB01. Next base: position 663,629 of record JABHDY010000003.1, on the reverse strand, counting down.
CTTTAAACATTGTATAATGCCGCATTTCATCATTTGCAATATGTTTGAGAATTTTGCTATTATGTTTATCTTTAATTCGTTTTGATAAATGAGAATAAATATGGTACTCAGTAATCTCGTTTTTCTGTGAGCGTAAGAAAAGTTTCATATCATCCATAAATAAAAAGGAAGTTTGTAATGTTTATATGTGTTTTTATCCCAACCCGCCACCTTGTTGTAAGTCCCATAACCGTTTATAGAGTCCACCACGTTTATTTGCAAGTTCTTTGTGTGAACCAACTTCAACAATCTTTCCTTTATCCATAACAACAATAATGTCTGCTTTCATGATAGTAGATAAACGATGTGCAATTATAATACTTGTCCTATTGTTCATTAACTTAACGAGAGCTTTCTGAATATCCTTTTCAGTTTCTGAGTCTAAAGCTGATGTTGCTTCGTCCAATACTAAAATCTTTTTATTAGCAAGTAAAGCTCGTGCTATAGACACTCTCTGTTTCTCACCACCAGACAATTTAACTCCACGCTCACCAACTACCGTATTTTCTTTGTATGGAAGACGTGCAATAAACTTGTCAAGCTGTGCAAACCTAATAGCTTTCCATACCTGCTTCTTGGTTGCTGTTGGATTAGCATATGCAATGTTAAAATATAATGTATTATCAAACAATAATGGTTCCTGTGTTACAACACTCAAACTTTGACGTAACGATTTCTGTGTCACTAACGAGATATCTTGATCGTCAATGATGATTTTTCCTTCATCAATATCAAATAACCTATACAATAAACGTACAACTGTTGTTTTTCCACTGCCTGAAGGGCCAACAAGTGCAACTTTAGTATTCTTTTTAATGGTAAGATTAAAATCTTTTAACACTGCCATTGAAGATATTTTCTGTTTACCTTTAGGATATGCAAATGAAACATTCTCAAACTTAATAACTGCATCTTTAACTTGTAACTTTTTTGCATTTTCTTTATCTTTAACTTCATTTTCTTCTTTAAACATTGCAAACAATGCGTCAACATCAACAGTACTCCTTATGAATTGTCTATATCCATGTATGAAACCAAATAAAACAGGAATTAGTTTCCAAACAGCTGCATAAATTAACGTAATTGTACCTAATGTCAATTCTCCTCGTAAGAATCCATTAAAACTAAAGTAAAGTATACCACCAATTCCTAATCCTATTACTGTTGTTTGAATACCTGCATGCCACGAGAAGTAATCCCAAAAGTTTTTTCGTGCATCTCGCAATATATTAGATAAATTACTAAAGTACCTAAATGTCCTTTTTTCCTTTGCAAAATACTTTACAGTTTCAACATTTAAGAAAACGTCACTTAGATTCTGTTTAAGAATATCTTCACGATAATTTGCAACTGCTTGCGGTACTTTTTGTATATTTGTAATGGTTATGCCAACAATAAGGTAAACAGTAGCCATTATGGTAAGTACTATTGCTGTCTTTACATCAAAATATAAAATAATACCTATTGAAAGTAATAATCTAAAAACTATTGGAAAGAAATGAAACATAAACGCGTCAATAAAAGATTCAACTTTATTTACACCTCTAGTAAATTGTGAAATTATTGACCCTGTTTTTTTATCACTATGATACTTATATGAAAGATTCATTATGTGCCAGAACGATTTCTTTTCAAGGTCACTCATAACTTTTGCATCAAGGACATTAAGGAACCGTATCCTCATAAACCAAAATACTGATTCTAGGAAATGTGCACCAAAATATATTAGAACTGTAAATAATATTATTTTGCCAAAGAGTTCTGCCGAAAGATCTCCAGCATTAAATGCTGTTCCTTTATCTATAAGATATTTAAAAATAAAGTTGTCAAGAAAAACTACCAATTCAATACAAAATGTTACAAAGACAATACTATATGCCCAGAGTTTATACTTTTTAATAAAACTCCAAAGTACTTTTACGTTATACTTCATATCAATTTCTCTTATCCACTCTTTTTTCTTTGTTTTCACGATTGTTGTGGAGTATAAGAAAGTTTATAAAAGTTGCTTTCCATGACATATTATTATGATAACTGCGCAGGAAATTAAAGCGTTGGAACATGATGCAGTACAGCAGGGTATTTCTATTTCTCAGCTTATGGGAAATGCTGGAAGGAAAGTTTTTGATTCTATAAAACAAAAGTATGATATTGAAGAAAAACATATAATTATATTTTCTAGCCATGGTAATAATGGTGGTGACGGATTTGTTGCTGCACGACATTTTGCAGAAGAATGTTTTGTAACTATCTTATTCTTTGGTTGGGAAGATAACCTTACAAAAGAAGCAAAGGAAAGTTATGATAAAATTAAAGATACAATTTCTATAATCCCTATAACAACTAAAGAAGAATTAAGTAAATTCCGTGTTCAAAATAATGTTGATTTGATTTTAATAGATGCATTACTTGGAACTGGAATACAAGGAAACATACGTGAACCGGTATCCCTTGGGATAGACTATTTTAATTCTTTATCCGGAATAAAAGTTGCTGTTGATGTTCCCTCCGGATTAAATGCGGATACTGGCAAGATGTCAGATAAACAATGTGATGTTGATCTTATTATATGTTTCCATGATGTTAAGAAAGGATTAGAAAGTAAAGATAATGTTGTTGTGGTTGATATTGGATTGCCCAAATAAATAAAAAGAATATAAGAATAATAAAAATTCTAAAAATCTGTTAACTTTCTATGTGACGCATAATGTAATCGTGTTGAATTTCCTTCTTTGCCAGAAATCTTTTCAGTTGATAAGAACCGTGCTTCGTCAAGTTTCGTAATTCTCCGTTGAAAACTTTTATAACTTAACTCCCCACCCTTTTCAACATAGGAATTAAACACATCACCGATTTTCTGACCGTTACAATCACGAACAATGTCAAGTACATGTTTTAATTCATCATCTAAACCTTCTTTAGGTTTAATATGAAAATCATCAACTTTATGTATTGCTGATGCGACATGTTCAACAGAAATGGTTTTACTACTTTTTTCTTCTGCAATTTGGCCAGCTTCTTTCATTAAATATAAACCGACACGAATATCTTTCGTTTCTGCACACTTTTCAACAATTTCTTTAAATGCATCGTCTGCCCAACATCCCTGCACGAACGCATACTCACGCCGTTGTTGTAAAATAGATGCAATCTCAGATTCTGAATATGGTCGAAATAACACAAATTCTGGATTTAGCCTACTTCGTATTCTTTCATCAAGTTCTGAATAACTGTCCCTATAATTTGTTATACAAAAAATTGATTTTCGATAAATGTCTTCCAGTATAGTATACAAAAAGTCTGTATCTTCAAGCTTATCAATCTCATCAAAGACAAACACAGCAGATTTTTTGTTCAATGTATCTTTAATTAATGTAAATAATTCACTCGTTTTTTTGTTCTGAATAAATTTAAACCCTAATTCCATACACATCTTTGAAAAGATTTTGTACGTCGTATTTTCTTTCCAACAATTAATATAAAAAGGTACAACGTCATTACTTTCTTCTTCCAATTCTCTCAGAACATGTTTACATGCAGTTGTTTTCCCAATACCTGGAGCACCGCACACGAAAAGGTTTCGTCCATCATGATTCTGTAAAAGTGGTCTAATGGCAATTGCGAACTGTTTCTGTTCATTTTCCCGACCAAACAGTATTTTTGGATGAAAATCGTAACTTAAAAAGATTGTATCTCGAAACAGTGATTCGCCACTTTGTAACATATCTTTGAATAAGGACATTCAATTGAATAACTCTCAGTTGTTTATATTGTTTTTGTTCTTAAAGAATACGGGTTTCAGTTTATTCGTTTACCCTATTATTTATTTTTTCATGTAATGCTTTCTTGTATCATCATCAAACTTTTCTATCGCATACCGAAGCATTGTTCTAGGCATAGTTTTGTAATGATTTTGTAAGAATTCTTCTTCAACATCTTGATTTCTTTTTCCAATTTCGCGTAACATCCATCCAACAGCTTTATGAATCAAATCGTGTGTATCTTGTAACAATATTTCTGCAATTGCTAAAGAATCTTTAAAATCGTTATGACGAATGAACGCAAACGTTGCCAAGACAGCTATTCGTCGTTCCCATAAATCAGAAGATTTTGCTAATGTGTATAAAATGCTTCGATCTTTATCAACCAAATAGAAACCAACAGTTCTTGGAACGGTTACATCAACCAAATCCCAATTGTTAATATATTTTGTATTACGTAAAAAGAAATCATAAATCTCTTTTCTTTCATTATCAGATTTTTCATATTTGTACACTAACATGACAAGTGCACACATTCTACACTCATGAAATTTGCTTTTTACTAATTCTTGCACTTCAGACATACTAACATCTTTAAAATATTTTTTTGCAATGGTTCGAGTTTGAGGCATTGTTAATCCTAAGAAAACGTCACCCTCACCATACTGACCAGGACCGGTTTTAAAAAATCCTGAAAGAAGTTTAGCTTTCTCAGTATTTTGTAATATGTGCAAGTCTTTTTGTATGGAATCTAGAATCATCCTTTCACAATAGTTCCTACAAACTTTTCTCCAGCTAACATTTTAGGAACTTCTTCCTTTCTACCAATGTATAATGTTAATGTAGATTTCATTGTAAGACCTATTTGAACAGCTTTTGAATCAAACGGTGTACTTAGACCAGGTATCCATTCATCTCCAACAAGGGCATGTAAGTCTTTCCATGTCATTTCATGAATATCATTGGCCTCTGATAAAACTTTTTCTTTCTCTTCTTTAGGAACTTTTGCAAATTCTGTTGGTTTAATATCTTTAACAATCTTAAAATCACTTATCTTAAAAACATTATCTGCATTAAACGTTTCTGCAAGGAGCATCATATCTTTATCTGTACTACTACCAGGTTTCCAGCCACCTGTAAAGAAAATTCGTTTGTCTGTATTTAGTTTTTGTGTTGGATCAAGTAATAATTGAGGATACACTTCATCATTAAAAGTTTCTACAAATTTGTTAAGTACATATTCAGCGTTAATGTTTGTTGTTGCAATACCAACCCAATCACGTGCCCTATTAACACTATTTTCATCACCAAGTGCGTCGTTAAGAGATGGTGCAGATGCATCTTGAACAAACCGACACAACTTTCCACCACCAACAATAAAAATAAATTTGTCTGAAGTGTCTTTTACTAAATCAATAAATTCTTGAATAGCACTATCATCATATTTTCCGTCTGGGTTCACAATTGACCCGCCTAATTTTATTATGTTCATTTTTATTTTCCTTTAATCTCTTTAATTCCACTCATGTACGGCCATAACGCTTTAGGAATCTTTACAGTACCATTCTTTGTTTGGAAGTTTTCTAAGATTGCAACAATAACTCTTGACGTTGCCAGAGCAGTATTGTTAAGCATATGAACGTACTCACGAGTACCATCCTGTTTCAAATATTTTGTGTTGAGAGTTACTGCTTGATAACTCGTTACATTACTACATGACGTTACTTCTCTATATGCGCCCTTGCCCTCTTTCTGTCCAGGCATCCATGCTTCAATGTCATATTGAAGAGCTTGTTTGTTTCCTAAATCTCCCGTACAAATGTTTACTACTCTAAACGGAATGCCTAATTCTGTAAACAGTTCTTCCGCATTCTTTTGTAATTCGTCAAAGAATTTGTACGATTCTTCAGGTTTACAATACACTACTTGTTCAACTTTATTGAATTGATGAACCCTAAATATTCCTTTGTCGTCACGTCCATGAGACCCCAATTCTTTTCTAAAACATGTACTCACGCCACCAATTAACATTGGCAATTCTTTGTCTTGTATAACGGAATCTTTCCGTAACGCTACTAAAGGATGTTCAGACGTTCCAATTAAATACAAATCTTCATCTTCAATCTTATAAATCGTATCCTTAAATTCTGATAAGTTCACGCCACCCTCTAACGCTGCTCTGTTAAGCATGAACGGTACAAGATGCATTGTAAACCCCTTCGCAATAAGTTTGTCAATAGCAAACCGTTGAAGTGCCATGTCTAACAATACAGCTTCATTTTTCAAATAATAAAAACGTGCACCTGACGTCATGGCAGCTGTTTCCAAATCAATAAGATCTAAATCCAATCCTAATTCAATATGGTCTTTAAGAGGAAAATCGAATTCTGGTATTTTACCAACTTTTTTCAGTTCAACATTTTCAGAATCGTCTTTTCCTTGAGGGACAGATTCATGTAACACATTTCCAACATTTTGTAATGTATCATTCCTTTCTTTCATAGCAGATTCTGCCGTATCTTCTTGTTTTTTTATAGTATCAATAACTTTACGCATTTCTTCAATCTTTTTTTGTGCTATATCGTTCTTACCAGCCTTTTTTGCAGCGTTAATTTCTTCAGAAACAACATTCCGTTTATGGTTAAGTTCCTGCATCTTTTTAACTTCTTTTTTCCAGGCTTCATCAAGTGATAGGACAGTATCAACCATTTTTTGATCATGACCACGTTTTTTCTCAGACGCTTTTACAATATCTTTATGTTCCCGTACAAATTTTATATCAAGCATTGTGGGGTTGAATTGGCTGGATTATTTAAAATTAATTGTTATAGTGCGTATAGTACTCAAAAAATCTTCTCATAAACAATTAAATATATAAACAATGAAATACTACTTATACTGAAAAGAGGACGATGAAAAGTAAACATATCGTAGTGATACTTGTACTTCTAGTTGTAGTGTTAGCTTTTTCTGTATATTCAGCACCTATTGATTTGGAAGAATCGTGTACTGCGAATGAGGAATGTGAATCATTTTGTGAATTAAACTATCTTGATGAAGGAATATGTTACTGTAATGAAGCTGGTTTATGTATATGGGATCCTGAAGCTGAAAGTGCTACCACTGAACCTGTTGATAGTGTTGTTAATGTAACAGTACCAGACGTCAATGCAACTATAGAAACTAATATTACAAATGAAACAGTAGAAACGATCGCGGTTTCAACAGTATATGAAGAAACAATAACAGAACTTCAACAACAAATAACCTCATTACAGGGAAATGGAACCGCAACACAACAACGATTAGCAACGCTTGAACAAAGTGTTTCAACTCTGCTTACACAAATGAATTCGTTAAATACAAACGTCGAGAGTATTAATACGATCCAGTCACAAATTCAACAAGATTTGTCAGGTAATATTAACGACATTTCAACTGGACTGGCGGGCCTTCAACTAGACGTTGAAACAACACAGTCTGACATTATTTCTGTTGAAGAAAGTGCAAATACAACGAGAACAATAGCATATATTCTCCTTTTTATTGTTATTCTTATTGCAGGAATAGGTGGAGTTTATTATATTACAAGGAAAGGATCTTCAAAATCAACAAAACCAAAAATTGTCAATTATATCACACAACATATTAAGCAGGGTCAGAAATATCCTACCATAAAAAATGCTCTTCTGAAAGCAGGATGGTCAGAACCAGAAATAGAACATGCATACAAATCCACATTAAAACATAATTATCAACAGTATTTACAACGAAGTGGAAAAACTTCTCAAACAACTCAAACACAAAGACGTTCAACGTCAACACCACAACAAGGAATTGATAAGAAAAAAGTTGCTGTAATTGCCGTATTTAGTATCCTTATCATTATTGGTGCTTTCTTTATTATTAAAGGTGTGACGACTGGCCACGCAATTTATTTTCAAACTGAAGCAGAATTGTCAACGTCTATGAAATCCGTTCTTGAAAAAAATATTGAAAATAATGTGTTCTACGATAAGGTTGATAAGATACATATGTGTGTCCAGGTTCAGGACGGTGAGAATAGTGCTTCGTACCACGTAGTTAAAATAAATGGAAAACATACATTTGTTGAGGCGCAAGAACCATGTGATTACCTTCCACCGTTTGATGTCGGTGCAAAATTTACTAATTGGAAAAGTTTTGAATCTGTAATGAAAAGTCCAACATGTAATTCCCTACGAAAAGCGCATAGTAACGAAGAGGTGTATGTTCTTCCATCAAAATATGTTCTTCAAGGGTTCGAACTAAACAAAAATGAAAAGTATTCCCCATTCTGTAATGCACTTAAAACATGTCTTGTTGAGAAAGAACTTGCAGCAATAGGTATTACGTGTTAAGAAAACAATATATCTTTTACTTATTATCATGGCATACATACGAACAAAAAATATTAACAAGAACTCATATGCCTATGTTGTAGAAAGTACTAAAACTGCTAAGGGACCAAGACAAAAGGTTAAACAGTATCTTGGAAGAGTATACGAAACAACAAAAAGTAATAACATCAATAAAAGTGTGATTACTGCAAAGAATAAGACAGATTTTCTTCAACAGCTTATCACGAAAGAGTTAGATAAGAACGGTTTTTCGCAACAAGGAAGTCATTTAAAACTTGATACAGTAGTATTTTTGCCAAAGAGTTTAACCCTACAAAAGAAAAAGAAACATGTTGTTGTCAAACTTAATGAAGGATATCTCTGCAACCATACGGTTAATAATATCAAAAAATTTGCAAGAACGCAAGATATTGCAAAGGACGGATTTAAACTTGCAAAATTACTTTTAGACGCAGGATTACCTATTTCTGAAGAAGAGTTTATTAGTTTCTATAAATTACATTAGAATTAGTTATATAATTATAGTAATAAAATATTGAAAGAATTATTCTGCTTGTTTCTTTACATATACATCTAAGAATACAAATGTTAATGCAAGAATTATTGGCCCTATTAAAACGCCTGCAGGTCCAAATACCAAAATGCCGCCAAAAATGCCAAGCATGATAACTGCAGGATGTGTCTTTGCTTTTTCTCCCATCATCTTTGGCCGTAAGAAATTGTCAATAGTACTTACAAAAATAAGTGAGTATGCAAATAATCCAATACCCTTAAGGATTAATGGTGTTGAATCTTGAAACATTCCATTCAAGAACAGTATTAATGATGCTGGAAGCCATACAAGCCACGTTCCTAAGAATGGTATTAACGCTGATAAGCCCATGACAACGCCCCAGAACAGTGGAGATGGTACTCCAAAGAGAAAGAAACCGAGTGCTCCTAACGCTCCCTGTATTAACGCAACTATCAGATATCCGTACACGACACCGTGAAGTATTTCTTTCAAACGATGAATTACAAATGAATATTTCTTCCGGTTCATGCTCAGAAAATCGTTCAATTTTGCAATTATTTTGTTTCCATCACGTAAAAAGTAGAACATGGTAAAGAATATAACGAACAAATTAAGAACTATTCTTGGTACACTTATAAGAAAGTTTGATCCACGGTCTATAATCCAATTAGTAACAGCTTTCAAGGTTTGTTGTGTATGGTATCGTACGTCCTGATCAAGGCTAAACTCATGCAATTTCTCACAAAAACTGTTTTCACATCCAACAAACAAACCTGTTGCTAACCGTTGTTTTCCAAGTGCAAACAAAGAAAACGATTCTCGAACAAGGGTATTAACAAACAAACCGCCCAAAGTACTTAATACTAACAAAACTACCACACAAACAACAAGCGCAGAAATAGTTTTATGATTAAACTTTTTCAAAATAATTTTATATAATGAGGAAGACATGTATGCAAGTAACGCACCGAAAAATATTGCTAGTCCGAACGGTTTAATAACAAAAATAGAAGCAACTATTAACACAGCCAAAATTCCCAGAGGGATATAATTCTTATAAAGGACCATTGTTCATACCATAGTAATATTGTACTCTATAAAAGCTTTTCCTGAAACATCTATTCAATAAATAATCCTATTCAAAAAAAGCGTGTAAGAAAAAAAGAAAAAAAAAGAAAAAAATAGTTTTGAGGTTTACTCAACAACCACTACTTCTTCAACCACTGTTGTTGGAGCGCCGATTGTTGCATCGCTGTACGTTGTACCTTCGATCTCAACTTCCATTCCACTTAACTCAGCGGATCTGTGCGCAACAACTTTACCAGCAAGCCGTGTGTCTGCTCCCATGTAACCTGCAACTAACATAGCCATGTTACCGTTTGCATGTTCGAACAGTTTAACCCGTGCTTTTCCTGCGGTAAATCCTTCAGCACAATCTGCTGGGCTACCTAGTAGCTCGGATGCCACACTGTTAACACATGGTCCACCAACAACGATAAGATTCTGTGCAGTAACACTTGCTACTTCACTATCAAGTTTCGTTGCGTCAACAACTTCAACAGCCATCATGTTTCCACTTGAGGATGTTGCTTTTGTCGTTGAACCAGACGTAAGGTATACTTGTGGTAACCGTTGGTTCTCAGGGTACGCAATGGTTAATTCGTCAGGGTCGCTTGCAGGTTCATTAAACGTGTAGAACGCTCCCAAGGAATCGTATCCATAGCTTACTTCAGTTTCGCCGTCAGGTGTTAACAATGTTAAACCAGTTACAGCGCCATCCTGACCAAAAGAAGTAAGGAATGTAGCTCGCAATTCTGGACCTGATGTTGCAGTAATGTTTAACGAAACATTTGTTGGAGCATAGTTGTCATACTTGTCTGCATTAGGATATCCACCAGTAAGTTGAACAGACGATTGACCATCCGCAGCAAGAGTAACGTTAGTACTGTTTATAATTTGCCACTCAGACCCATAGTAGTCAACGAAGTTAACTTCAGTTGTACCAACAGTACCTCCGCCATCAAAGTCAACATCAACTTGGTAATCATCTGCAACTTCTGGAGATGCAAAGTTTACAGCAAATGAATATCCACCGAGTTTTATAGTAGCTGCCAAAGCTGCTGCTGAAGAGTTCCCAGTTACTGCATATTCAAGCGTTTCACCACTACCCATATTCTTAAACTTAATCTTTGGGCTTGTTTTTGTTGTCTTATCAGCACCCTTGTACTGTAGTAGATAGGACTTTGCAGATCCATCGGCAGCAGTTCCAGAAGTAAGGATAAAGTAATCGTCTTTGTAGACGTCATTACCCTCATAATGAACTAATCTTTTAACGTTATTTGCTGCATCTGAGTCATAAGCACCACTTTCTTCTCCCAACGTAAGGTTAAACTCTGCGTTTGCATACGCAATAGGAATATCTACAGGATTCCCATCACCATCGAACAAACCAAGCTTATATCGTCGTGATGAAGATGTTTTTAAACGGATGTCATGGGTTGCTTCGCCCGTAAGACCAGCGTACTCAAGATCAAACGTATTTCCCATAAGTACTTCCTTTTCTTCACCAGCTGCTGCAATTACATCACTTAACTTACTACCGGAAGGAACAAAGTAGTCGTCTTCTGCACTCATGTTAACCTCAATCGTATTGATTGTTGCTGTCACGTTGTTGTCAGTACCAGTTATCCATCCGATAGTTCCATCAATGTCTTCAGATCCAACTTTTAAGTTATATGCACCTTCTGCCTGACCAGTAATGTTATCATCCTGAATAACCATCTTCTGTGCTCCTACGAAGAATGTTGCAGAATGGATACCACCAGCATATGCTTGGTATAATACTTCACTAACACCAATTTCTGACTTATCAGCAAGAACATACGTTTCACCAGCAGAAAGTTTATTGCTTGATTCTCCATTTACAATAAATTTAGCGTTTGTTTCGTCAACATAACTTAACGTTACATCATAGTCAACACCAGCTACGGTGTACGTTTTAGATTCTCCTTCAAGAAGAGTATCTGTTGTTGCACCAGCCATTAACGTTAACTTCATACCATTTTGATATGCATCAGTTAAAGAAGTTGTTCTCCGTGCCATAACAATGGTGTACGTTTTTCCCATAAGAGAAATTTCTCGATTTTCAAAGTCATCAAGGTATGTACCAGCAGTGTCTGCTGTTCCAGAATTATCTGTCACGTCAGTTGATGCCGCAGAACCAAATTCTAACTTGTATCGACCAATCTGGTCACCATTTCCAATGAAGAAAAAGTCGGCCGTCACATCAGCATCATCTTCAGTGTACTTGACCATTCTACTTTGTGCATCAAGAACTGATGTTGCAATTTCGTCAAAGAACAAAAATTGCTGATATGTGTACTCATTTTCATTGGTATTAAAAGTACCATCTGCAAGAGCACCTAATTCTTCATCACCGATAAATGTTGAAATATTTCTAAATGTTTCTCCTGTTTGTGTTGAAGAAGACGATCCATCATTGTTCGCCATTTCTAAAAACTTAGAACTGGTTCCAACCATCCATGCATCGCCAGCAACGCTAGTTGTTGTAGATGCGCCAGATCCTGCATACTTCATCTGTGTTGCAATATCTGTCATTGCTAAGTTATCAACTGCTTGTGCACTTTCGCCCACAACGAATAACCCATTAAAAGTTCCGTCAGTCACGAACATGTCAGGATAATTTGACAAGTCTGCTGCTAACGCTCCCATTGCTGTTGCACCAAGCATTGCTACTCCGGTACCTACCGCAAATAAGCGCTTCACCATTTTTTTAACTTCCATTTTTAACACAACCTCCGTGTTTAAATATCTTTTTTTTTGTTTTTTGAGCTTGCCTCACAAAAATTACGAACAGCACCTCAACAAGAGACACCTCTTTTCGATTTTAGAGACAAACCCCTATCCAATTTCTACGACGGTACAACCGACGTATAACCGAATGTGTTATCTCAGAATACCAAAAATCAATTTATAAGTCTTTCGAAAAAATAACGACTACGAAAATGGATTTTTGTGTCTAAAGAGGTGATGCTTAAAAATTTTGTAGTTTTAGCTGTTCATCATTCAGAAATGATAAAAGACTAAATATAGAACATAGTTCTATAACGTGCTTCAAAGTATTTATCCACGACATATTTGTTCTATATAATGCAAAATAATATAAATTTGGCCTTTATTTGCTGATATAATGAAAATTCAAGACATTCAACTTCCAGACTATTTTACGAGTAAATATGCGTATCCCTCTCTTACGCCAATACAAGAAAAGTCTGTTCAGGCAGGATTACTTGACACAAAAACTCTTCTTGTAAGTGCACCAACAGCATCAGGAAAAACGCTTGTTGCAACAATGGCAATAGTAAACACACTTCCGAAAGGAAAAGCTATTTACCTTGTTCCGCTCAAAGCACTTGCAAACGAGAAATATAAAGAATACAAAGCATTGTTTGAAGGAACAGATTATTCTGTTATAATGGCAACGGGAGACATTGATTCCGAGTCAGGTTATTTATCAAAATATGATGTCTTGATTCTTACCACAGAAAAACTTGATTCATTGTTACGACACCATGTTCCCTGGTTAGCTGACGTAAAAACTGTTATTGTTGACGAGATCCATTTGTTAAATGATCCACGAAGAGGACCAACATTAGAGGTCATTCTTACTTTACTGAAAACGCTTATTAAACCACAAATTATTGGTTTATCTGCAACCATTGGAAATCCGAAAGAACTTGCAGAATGGCTCGGTGCTGAGCTTGTTCAGGACACATGGCGACCAGTAGAATTGAAACAAGGCATACACCATAATTTAGAAATAAAGTTTTATTGAATTTTCTGTAATATTTTATCTAAATTTTCTTTCGTTCTTTCTTTCTTATACTCTTTTGCAAGATTTCTCAGTTTTTCAACATCAATTGTAAAACCATTTTTATCCAATTCGTGTTTGATTCTACTCATAAACTCAACAAACTGCGTAACATTGTGAGGAACATCAGTCTTATAACATCGTTCAAAATCAATAAGAGTTGGAACGTTTGTACTATCAACAAGAATATGTTTTAACGGATGATGCATTTCTTCTTTATTAATTCCTAATGTATCAAGAACAAAACATTGTTCAAAAACATTCTTTAAAACGTTCCGTATTGTTTCTTTATCGTTTTTCTGAATCCAATCCAGTATAAATTCTCCGTCAACAAATTCGTACACAAAATAATCTTTCCCATGAAATAACATATGCGGACCAATATTTTTTTTGTTCAATATTTTTAACCATGCGATTTCATTTTCAATCCTTCCTTCTGCTTCACTTTCTTCTAACGTTGTCTTTATAGCAACTTTTATCATATCTTTTTGAGGAAAGTGTGTTTTGACAAATTTGTTTTTATCAAACATACCAGTAAGAATCATACCACGTTTTCCTTGTGTAAAATAATGTACTCTTTCAATACCTTTTCGTTCAAGATTACGTAACAACGATGTTTTTGTAATTTCATACACATATAATTCTTCAAACATCGGCATTTTTTGCTGTTCTAATAACCTTGCAGTAAACGCATTTTCTTTAATGATAGTATCAATTTTCGTTTTATTTGTTAATGAAGAGAATAAAAACAAAATTTTTCCGTCTGGAAGGAGAAACTTTGACACATCTACAAAGAACCGTTCAGATACCTCCCACCCTTTCTTTCCACCATATAATGCCTTATCTTCTATTCCTTTATCTTGTGGTAAATATGGTGGATTAAAAATAATAATATTAAATTGTCCTTCAACATTTTCAAACAAATCGCTTTGAATAACAGTGATTTTTTTGAATAGTTTTTTACTCAATTTTTTTTGTAGTTGTTTGACAACACCACTATCAATATCTACTGCAATAACTTCTTTCACGTTTTTAGTATCTTGGGCAGTTAACGCTTGAATACCAGAACCAGTTCCCATATCTAAAACACGGCCAAATGAATGCTTTTCAACATATTTTTGTAACAAATAAGAATCTTCTGCAGGTTGATACATTCTTAATCTCCAATACAATCTCCACCGTCTAACTCATCGTCAACAACACATTCGTCTCCAACAAACGCGCCCAACTTTTCTTTTCCAGAATCGTATATTTTTCCATTAGACTTGACTTTTACAGTGGCATCTTTGGAAATGTTAGCAATGCGAACACCCTTACTCAAAACAGAACCCTCACCAAGAACAGAATCTTTAACAACACATTCTTCTTTTAATGTTGCACCAGCACCTATGATAACGTTATGTAAATGTGCACCATCTTCAACAATAGTATTGTTACCAAGAGCAGTAAATCCTGTTACAATAACATTTTTTCCAATAGAACAATTTTTTCCAATAACAATATTACCCCGGAGAACAACACCCTCTCCCACTGTTGACCCTTCACCAACATCTAAAGAACCACTAATAGTAACATTTTCTCCTAAAGAACCACGTATAGATATTTCTTCATTTTCGTTTAATAATGCTTCTGATGCTTCAAGAATGTGCCATGGATATCCGACGGGGATCCAATGTCCCGTAACTTCTTCTGCGTGCATCCTGCCCTGTTTTGCTAATTCTTTTACTGCGTCCGTCAGTTCATATTCTCCTCGAGCAGATAATGGAATTGTATGAAGAACCTGAAAAACGTCCGGCATGAAACAATACATCCCCGTATTAACATAATGTGAAACGAACGTATCTGATTTCTCAACAACGTCCTGGACAAAATTGTTTTTAATAACGACTGAACCGAAGGCAGACGGATCATCTTTGTACTGTACAAGCAAACAATTATTACATTGAGATATTGAAACCATATCTTTCTTTGAAAATAAATCGTCGCCGTTTAATACTAAAAATTTACCATGGACATGTTTCTCTGCAAGAAGAACTGCGTGGCCCGTCCCTAACTGTTCTTCCTGAACAACGTACGTCATTTTAATTCCACGATAATTATCTCCCAAATGGTTCATGATCATATCTTTCTTATACCCAACAATAATAATTGCCTCGTCAATAAAACCTACCATTTGGTCAAGGTTATGTTCAAGAACAGGTTTATTCGCTACTTCAATAAGAGGTTTCGGCTTTTTTAATCCCATGGGATAAATTCGAGTTCCCTTTCCCGCTGCAAGAATTACTGCTTGCATTCTAATACATTCTCCAATTCTGTAAAATGAAATATTTCATGATGAGGTATTTCGAAATTGTCCTTTGCTTTTAAATTTTTATATTCTCCCTGTTTTATCAAAACGGTTATCAAACCCAATTCATTTCCGTACCTAATTTCTGAATCAATTCTATCACCCATAACCCAAATTTCGTGATCTGGATTTTCGGCTATTATTTTAGAAAACAATTCTTTCTTTTCTTCATTTTTATGACAAATATATATTTTGTCAAAGAATTCTCTTATGCCTAGTAAGTCTATTTTTTTATTTTGTAAGTAGGGATATGTTTCTTTTGTTACTAATATCTTCTTTGCAGAAAAATTATGTAAAAAATCCAGAACGCCAGAAGACGGTTCTGCAGACGTAACATGTTCCCAATCCTCATTCTTTTTGATGGATCTATCACGAACAAATAATGTATCATCCAAATCAAAAATGAGTAACTTAGAGTTCATTGATAATCCCCATAAGAACTTGAGCTAACTTTTTACTATCGTGTCTAATCAATGCACGATGTTTTGAAAGAACGTCGGTCTTACTATAATCGGACTTTGTACTATCAAGTAAATCTGCAGCAACAATTCTTTCATCACTTTCTAAGTCGTTTGTAACCAAACCGCCCTCTACTGCGTACATGTCAACCAATTCTTTAGATGGAGTACCATTATTAACAATAAGGAAATCAAAAATGTCTTTTCCAATGAACCTAACAATTTCCTTACGATAATCATTAACAGTAAATCCTGTCGTTTGACCTTTCTTATTCATTAAATTAACAACAAACACTTTTTCTGCTTTCGTTTCACGAAGTGCTTTACTCACACCATCAACAAGCAATATAGGAATTAATGAACTGTACATACCACCTGGACCAAGAACGACAAGATCAGCGTTCATTATTTCGTCAATCGCACGGTTATTCACTTTAGGAATTGGTTCAAGGAAAATACTTCTAAAACCCTGTTCAAGTTCATTCGACATATAAATTTCTCCCTCACCACCAAGAACTTTGCCATTGTTAAGAATCATCTTTAACCGAACTTGGTTTGTTGTAATGGGGATAACCTTTCCCTGAATAGAGAGAATTTTTCCAACTTCATCAACAGCTTTTTCAAAACTTCCCGTAACTTTTTCAAGTGCAGAAAGAAAAATGTTGCCAAAACTGTGTCCTTCAAGACATCCATTTTCAAAACGATAGTTCATAAGGCCACGCATTAACCTGCCTGAACCTGACAAGGCAACTAAACATTGCCGTACATCTCCTGGTGGAAGGACGCCCAACTCATCACGAAGGATACCCGTACTACCACCATCGTCTGCCATGGAAACGACTGCACTCAAGTCAAGATTATAATTCTTAAGACCTCTCAGAACTGTAAAATTACCTGTACCGCCGCCCAGAACCACAACTTTTTTCATTACAAGACAAAGAGCTAAGAAAGAGTTTTTAAGGATTGTGGAAGAGGGGTATGTACTTGAGGTTAAAGAAATTAAAAAAAGTAAGAAAAATAAAAGTTTATTCTTCAATAAAGTCTTCTAACTTAGCAGGAAGTTCTTCGTTTCCTTTAAGCATTCCTTTATTTCGCATGTACTCACGTGCAATAAGATAGAATACTAAACCAACAGACTTTTTTCCCTTGTTATTACATGGAATCACAAGATCAAGTTTGTTTGACTGATTGTTTGTATCACATAATGCTATTACGGGAATACCAATCTTGTTTGCATCTTCTACAACGTTCTTGTCGGGCCATGGATCACATACAAAAATTACTTTAGGTTCTGTAAACGTATCCAAGTTAGGGTTTGTTAATATTCCTGGTGGATATCGTCCAATGATAACGTTTATTCCTGTAAGCTTATTGAATATTTTAAGAGCTTTCCATCCATTTTCTCTCCGGCAAAGAACCAAAATGTCTTTTGGTTCGTACTGAGAAAGAAATTTTATAGCTATTGCAATTCGTTCATCAATCTTCTTAAGGTTAAGAACACTTAATCCGTCAGGACGTGTTTTATAGATGAAATTTGCCATGTATTTAGTTTTAAATTTAGTTCCAATATGGATACCTGACTTAAGGTACTCATTTGATTCAATTAATAGGTTTTCTTGTTCTGCCATTATTATTTTCCTCATAGTTTAATTATCAACAAATAAGAATTAATCTTATCTGCAGTATTTTTTGCCTCATGCAGCATTTCGCACCCTATAGTGGATACGAGTTGGCTATACTACCCTAATTATGAATGTGTTTTATAAAGGTTTCGAGAGATTTAGATAACCTCTTCCAATCCAGTCTGTACAATTGCAAATTTTGCTTCATTTCCTTCTGGAAGAGATCGATGCTTTCTCAGAATTAAACCATGACACGTACGAAATTTTCGTAGTTCAATCAAACATTTAGACCCATACTTTAAAAGGTCACCGCCAACCATCTTCACCATATCACGATTGTCAAAATCTGAATAGACTTGGTTAGTAATAAGAACGGGAATATTTCGTCTACGAGTTATTTCAACTAATGTTGCTATTTGTTTTCCTAATGCAGAGTTAACTTCGTACACTTCATCACTTTTACTTAATTCTAATCTATACAACATTGAAATAGAATCAACAACAACCATACCAACAGTATCATTAATCATACCACGTAACGTTTCAAACACTTCTTTTTGTTCCACAAACGTCATTGGATTAAAAAAAATAATGTTTCTAAGAACATGTTCATACTCGTTTGTTAATTGTCGTATCCGTTCTACCGCAATACCGCCCTCACTATCAATAAATATAACTTTTTTGCCAGATTCTGCTACCCGTACGGCAGCAATTAAACACATGTTGGTCTTCCCTGTTCCAGACGGACCATAAATAGTTGTCACAACATTATTATCATACCCGCCATGTAAAAATGTGTTCAAGAATTCTACACCCGTTGAAACTTTCCCCATCTCATAAATTTTGTATAGTAAGATTATAAACATTTCCCCTACAAATTTATAAAACAAAACATATTATCAACAAAAAGATGGAAAGGAAACATAAATACATAATCACTGCTATATTTTGTATAACGTTGATAACACGTTTAGTCCTTGCATTTACAGTTCCAAACTTTACGTACGATTCTTATTTCCATATTGAACAAGTTAATCACATTACAGAAAATGGGTTCCCACAATATAATGATCCATTATCGTACGGTGGACGACAACTATTTTTCCTTCCTTTATTTCATTATACTGCTGCACTTTTTAGTACAGTTCTTCCCATTGAACTTGTTGCAAAAATATTGCCAAACATTTTTCTTGCATCATTAACAATACTAGTTTATGTCATTAGCCGGAAAATAAGTAAGAATGAAACTGCGTCTCTTTTTGCAGCATCAATAGCGGGACTTCTTCCAATAATATTTACAACGAACACATTTTCTCCAGAAACGCTTTTTTTACCATTAATGTTCGTTGCCATTTATTCATTTCTTAATATAGACAAAAAGAATTCATTGTATATATACATGATTTCGTTCTTGCTTTTATCAATACTTCATCCTGCAACATTCCTTCTCATAACGGGATTTGGGATTTATTCGCTCCTTTCGTTTGTTGAAGGAAAGAAAATACGGCGTGCAGAAACAGAATTAATATTATCATCAATATTCTTTTACATATGGGTACAATTTCTTTTCTTCAAAAATGTTCTACTGAAAGAAGGAATTTCGTTTGTCTGGCAAAATATTCCGCCACAGATTATACTAGAATATTTTCCTTTATTGTCAATACCTGAAGCTGTTATCCTTGTGAGTGCCATACCATTTTTAGCAGGAATTTTTGTTGTATACACGTCATTATTTAAAACAAAAAATAAAAAAACGTTTTTTCTTATTAGTCTTGTTATTTCAACAACATTACTTTCATGGTTACGACTTATCCCCTCACGATTATCTTTATCTTTCTTAGGGGTCACGTTAGCAATCTTGTTTGCCCTATTCTATAAAGATATAATTGAATATCTAACAAGAACAAAATTTCCATCTCTTAAAAGAGTTTTTCTCGTATTTGTTGTTATTCTTATTGGTATTACAATGATATTTCCTGCCGTGACAACTGCATTAAATCAAGAAACGCCAATGCATACCGATATTGAAGCGTTTATATGGATAGAAAGAAATACTGAAAGTAATGGAGGAATACTTGCTTTAATTGAAGAGGGACATATCGTTTCATACTATAGTAAAAGAAGGAATATGATGGATACAAACTTTGCTCTTGTGAATGAAATTGAAGAAAAATTTAAAGATCTTAGCTCAGTGTTTACAAGTTCGTTTGAAACGCACGTTTTAGATATACTTGATAAAAATAATATACAATACATTATCCTTACAAGCCGTGCACAGCAGAAATATGAAATGGAAGAATTTAGATTTCTTTCAGATGATTGTTTTGAATTAGTGTATAATAAAAATGCAAAAGTGTACAAAAAGTTATGTACAGTAACAATAGAATGAAATATGAAAAAAAAGATACAATGAAACAAGAAATACTTACAAAGAAGAACGTATATTATACGTTTTGTTTACGTCATTACAAGATAATACTATTTGCGCTTATGACAATTATTTTACTTCTTCCAGTACTTATGAATCAACTTGGCGGTAATATGTCAATCATGGGTGCAGAAAGTTATTACCATTTACACGAATCTGAAAATATTAATGTTCATAATGCATATGTTGTTCCAATTTCTATCTTGACAACGTTCCTTCCAGGTCAATGGGCATCACTTATCCCCCTGGTGCTTGCAATGTGTTCACTTCTCCTTGTATATCGTTTACAGAAAAAATTTAAGATACAACAAAAGTACATTTTCTTCTTTACATTATTTTTTATTATCTCCCCTGCGTTTATATACACGTTCAGTACAATTTCTGCGTACGCGATGTACACATTCCTATTTCTTATAGGGTTTGTTTTGGTAACACATACTAAAACATACCTCAAGATAGTAGCATTTGTTCCATTCATTCTTGCAACAACTGTCGATATTTTTAGTACATTCATTCTTCTTTTTAGTATTTTTATGTATTATATTACAAAAGTAAAAAAGAAAAAATGGGTATATACCACCCTATTCATTATTCTTAGTATACTCTTTATTATGAACATATTTTTTCAACAACCGTTTATTGTTGGGCCGTTCCATACAGAACAAATAATTCCAGATTTAGTTTCAGATTTGGGAGGAATAAGTGGCGTGAGTTTCTTTCTCATTCTTCTTTCAATAATAGGAACTGCACTCCTTTGGAAAATGAAACGCCATCCAATTTACATAATGGCATTATTTTGCATCATATCATACAGTATACGGACACATAGCATTTTTTTCATGTCCATTATTATTTGTTTCTTTGCAACGGTGGCATTCATGAAAACGTTTGAACGAACATGGACTTTGCACGACGTAAAAAAGATAACATTTTTTGTTTTTTTTCTAGGATTAGCATTTTCAACATTAACGTACATTGATCGTATTGACCAAATTGGACTCTCAAATGCCGATAATGAAGTTCTTACGTGGATAAAAACAAATACACCACAGGACACAATAATTTTTTCAATAGAAGAAAATAGTGATTATATACGGCATATTGCAGATAGAGAACCTTTCAGTTCACGTTCTCACAATACACTTGCCAGAGACGCGTCTGTTTCAATATTAAATGCTACATATATTCAGGACTTATTTCCAATTCTTGAAGAGAATGATATTACTCTAATATATATAAACCAGAATATGAAAGAAAGACTGGAAGAGAACCAAGGATTCTTGTTTCTTCTCAAAAACGAAAGATTTAAATTAACACACTCTCACGAAGGAAGTGAGGTGTGGACGTTTATAGATGGCGATACTTTCCAAACATCATAAGGAAAGTCCCACAAAATTGGTGAGTTATGATAGTTAAATTCCTTGATGTTGTACTTTTTGGCACGTACTTCCTTCTACTTTTTTTTGCAATATTCTGGCTTTTAGTATTATTTTTTCCTGAGAATGAAAACAAAAAGAAAAAAATTGTAGGAACGCCGTTCTTTACAGTTATCGTCCCCGCATATAATGAAGAAAAGTCAATAGTGGAAACTCTTGTATCCATTATAAAACTCGATTATCCAAAAGATAAGATTGAAGTTATTGTTGTAAATGATGGATCAACAGATACAACTCAACATCTTGTTGAAGAGTTTATTGCAGAGAACCCAGGAAATGATATTAGACTGATAAATCAAAATAACCAAGGAAAAGGACATGCGCTTAATGTTGGATTAGAAATTGCACGTGGAGAATACTATGCATGCTTAGATGCCGACTCGTTTATCTCACCGAATGCTATTAAAGAAATGCTTCCATATTTTCAAGCTGACGAAAATGTTGCCTCTGTGTGTCCACTTCTTAAAGTACGAAAACCGGGAAGTGTCCTACAAAAAGTACAATGGACAGAGTACCTTGTTAATATGTTTTACAAATTACTTAATTCAAAGATTGATTGTATTCATGTTACACCTGGACCATTCAGTGTCTACAGAACAAAAATTATCAAAGATCTTGGTGGATATGATGAAAAAACCATTACTGAAGATTTAGAGATTGCTATACGGTTACAGAAACATCATTATAAGCTTGTTCAAACGTTTGATGCTGTTGTTGAAACTGTAGCTCCAAATTCGTTAAGAACACTTTTCAAACAACGTATACGGTGGTACAAAGGATCTGTTGATAACACTATCAATTATAGAAAAATTATGTTCAATAAGGAATATGGTGACTTCGGCTTTTTAAGAATGCCAACAATTATTCTTTCGGGAGTTATTGCAATTACGGTTGCCATTACGTTATTACGAGAAATTTTTATTAAGTCTATTCAATGGTTTCATGCACTTAGGGCCATAAATTTTGATATCATAACGCTGATAAAGAATTATACGTTCGATTTCAATTTCTTAAGTTTGCCGTTCTTTAAACTTATCATTGCTGCAACTCTTTTTGGAATAAGTTTCTTTATTATGGTTTATTCGTATAGAGTTATTAAAGAAAAAATTAGAAATCATGGAAGAACATTAGTTTCAATGATTTCATACCTCTTTTTGTATGGGTTGTTTATAACATTTGTATGGATGTATATCGCGTTTATGTTCGTATCACACAAAAAGAACCGGTGGGCATAAACTTTAAATAGTCTTATTTTTCTGCATTTTACACGATGGCACAACGTAAACTAAGCACAAAAAAGTATGTATTAGCACTCATACTTACTATTATAATCTTTTTGGGAGGCATAGTTGCCGGAGTAATGCTGGAAGATGCACGATTAAAAGATACAAAACAAATTACGCTTAGTGAGAAAGTTAATTTGCGAAGCCTTCAATTACAGAAGGAATACATTGATTTAGGAATTGCTGAATGTAACGCTCTTAACCATATTTTAGAAGCTAATATAAACGAACTTGCAAAAAAGATTGCAATCATTATTGATTATGAAAAAACGTCAGTCTTTAGCGAAGAAGAATTTGATTTAGAATTACGAGATTATTTCTTAACAGAAATTCAGTTCCTTTTTGTTTCGAACGAAATTGATAATAAATGTGGAAATGATAATGTTAAAGTCATCTATTTTTATGATGAAAATGCTGATGATACACAAGGAAAAGTACTTGATTATCTTAAGAAATTGTTTGGAAGTAAAGTATTAGTATTTTCGTTTGATTCAAATTTTCAACAAGAACCGATGATTAACATCTTATTAACATCATATAATATTCAACAATTTCCGTCCGTTATCGTAGGAGATACTGTCTTTCAGGGGAACACGCCCGTACGTGAACTTATGGAATCTATATGTAATGAATTTAGAGCGATAGGGAAAGAAATTCCTAAAGAATGTAATGTAATACAATAAGTATAGTAATCAAATAAATATACATGTGATTTAATCTTTTACAATAAATCCTTTTGTAGTAAGAATCTTACGGACAGACGCATCAATTCTATCTTCTGAGATTATACCATCATCAACAGCGTCCCGTATTATTGTAATGGTCCTATACACTTCATTTGGATCATTTTGAAAATTTAATACAATGTCAGAACCAGCTTTAAACACGTCAATATACATTTCGTCAAGTGAATCATAAAAGTTCTTTAAACCAAGCATGTTAATTTCGTCCGTGATGATAAGACCGTCAAAATTGTCTCGTAAATTTGTAATTATCTTCTGGGATGCGTCAGAGGGTTTTCCTTCAGAATTCACTTCGCCGAATGTTATTAAATGACTTACCATAATCGCTTGTACAGAATCCTTATCAATCAAGTCTTGATAAGGAAACAAATCGTCGGTCGTGATTTCTGCTGCTGCTAAGAATTTGTGAGGATCACGAATAACAAGAGTTTTTCCTGGATAATGTTTTGCGGTTGCAAGTATTCCTTCATCTTGAATTCCTAATATGTATGCATTTGCAAGTTCAGAAACGTCTTCTTTCTCGCCCTGAAAACTTCGACAGTTCCATATTTCGTCATGTAAATCGACAACGGGAGCAAAATTAACGCTGACGCCCAAATCTGATAAATACTTTCCCTCCAGTTTTCCTTTTTCAAATGCTTCACCTAACGATGTAACATTATTTACTGATTGAAACTCTTTAAAATACGCAAATGGGCTAACACACCCTTCCAAATCAACAGTTACAAAGAACGGAACTTCAAGACCTTCTTGGAACGACCTAACAACTTCCCTCATTTCATCTTCACCTTTCATTGCATGAAGATGTATCCCACCAAGTTGCATTTTCTTGAACACATTTTCATTATATCTGATTCCAAGAACAACCATCATCTGTGCAATTTTTTGTTCTATCGAAAGATCGTCAAGGTCAATAACACCATCAACAACAATAGGTTGTGGTTGACGCGGAATAAAAACTCCCTGTGTGCGTGCAATATTAAGGCCTGCCAAAACAATGTTAAGTGTTATAAGAATAAGAAATATGTAAAGACTAGCCTTGCGCGGCAACTGTTTCTTTTTACTCTGTACACCTCTTTTTTTCATGGTTCTCTTTTTTAAATCCAAAATCCGTTATTTTTACAATACCTGTATGTTTTCATATTAACAAAGTAACTAATAACACTTTCAGATGTATAATATGTTTTTTGAATATCAAATGATGTTCCGTCAACATTAACTGGTTCTGTAACTGCTTCTCCTTTTATGACTTGCTGCTGCATTTGAAGGCAACACCTGTCAGTGTCTTGAATAATGGACATTTGACCTTTGTAGTGTGCAATACAAACATTTTCAGTACCATCAATTTCATATAATGCATTTCCTAATGTAGGAATGTTAACATCAATAAGGGTAAGAAACAATAATGCTGCAACGAATACCAAAGAAATGTTTACTATAACCCATACTTTATTCGTATTCATCAAGCGTCTTAAACAAAGATTTATATATAAATCTATCCCTACTAAAAAAATGCATAAGACAGTTAAGTACGTGATAGATGAAGTTATTAAGGATATTACGCGGTTCGGCAGTTTAGTTTTTTATGTTTTTCTGTTATTGTTTGTACTGGCATTTCAAGAGATACAACTTTTTTGGCAATTGTTGTTTGGTTTTTTTGTAACGTTATTAGGCGTGGTTGTTATACGTATGATATATTTCAAGAACCGGCCACGAAAACAGCAACATACAAATTTTGTTGAACGTATTGACGCATCATCGTTTCCTAGTTTACATGCTGCCCGTGTAACGTTTCTTTTTGTGGTATTTGCGTTGACAGTTGCAAACATTTATTTTACCATCATCATTGCGAAAATATCTATACTTGTATTATATTCAAGAATTCATTTAAAGAAACATGATTGGAAAGATTTACTTGCAGGTATGATTCTTGGTGGATTTACGTACTGGTTAAGTTTATTGTTGTTTTAATTTATTTTCTCTTCCTAATTTTAATAAAATCTCCAAGAGTAAATTCGTTTGCTACTTTCTTCTTTACATCAAAAGGTTTCATCTCAACATCTCTTTCAACAAAACGTAAGTTTAACTTCCTACCCAACCATCTGGCTTTATCAATTCTCGGTTTAAGAGAACCAGATTCCCATTTAGAAACAACACTTTCTCTCTCATTTAAGAACTTTGCAAAATCTTCATGCTTCATATCGTTACGTTCTCGATAAGATCGAATTAGTTCTGCAAAATTTGAAACGAGATGAAATGATGGTTGTGTTTTTGATTCGTGTCTTGTGAAGGATCGCGACACTTGAGCATATCCTACCTTTTTAATTTCTCCATATTTAGAACAGCCAGAACAGAGGTTCAATTCAACACCCTCAACATCAGCTTTAATGATATTTCCCTCTTTTCCACACATCTCACATACAGACATGCATATCTTAAGAATGAACTAGTATTAAAACTTAACTGAATAGGAGAATAAAGCGGACCCGGTGAGATTCGAACTCACGTTCCCAACCTCTCTGCGCAACATAATCTCTGATTCTGTCGTTAGGAGGGTTGTGCCATATCCAGACTAGGCCACGGGTCCATATGAGAACATTTTCGCTCATATTTAATAATGTTTTTACTGAGAATTAATCTCCAGAAACATTTTTATATCACTCTCCACTCACACACCAAAATGACACAATACATTTCAATACAGAAAGCTATGGACAAAGGTTCAGGAAAAGTATCTATAAGAGGCTGGGTACACAGAGAGAGAGGTAGTAACAAGCTTAAATTCATTACATTACGAGATTCTTCAAATGTTATTCAATGCATTTTTGAACGACAAAATTTTGAAAAACTGTGGGGAGATATTGATCATTTACAGGTTGAATCGTCAATCATGCTTACTGGTGAAATAAAAAAAGAAAAGAGAGCACCTACAGGATACGAGTTGCACGTTACAGATTTTCAAATAGTTGGTAAAAGTGACAAATTTCCTATCAGTAAAGATCAATCAGTAGAGTTCCTTGCTGACAATAGACATTTATGGTTACGAAGTCTTAAAATGATTGCCATTCTTAAAATTCGAAGTACTGTCTTTGGCGCTATTGATGAATATTTCAAAAAAGAAGGATTCTATGAGTACCATTCACCAATATTTCAAGCTGTCCAGTGTGAAGGTGGTGCAGACCTTTTCTCAGTAGATTATTTTGGCAAGAAAGATGTTTTTTTAGGACAAACATGGCAACTGTATGCAGAACCTGCAATTTTTGGTCTTGAAAAAATTTATACTATATCTCCAAGTTTCAGAGCAGAAAAAAGTAAAACAAGTCGACACTTAACAGAATACTGGCACGCAGAAATGGAAATTGCATGGGCAACATTTGATGAGATGATAAATTATGGAGAAGGATTATTAAAACATATTATCAAAAAAGTTGTTGAAAGTAATACAAAAGAATTAGAATCGTTAGGAAGAGATCCAAAAGAGTTGGAACCAACTATCAAAAAACCTTTCATTAGAATGACGTACGATGACGCACTCAAAATTCTTAAAGATAAATGTAAAATGACAGTTCAATGGGGAAAAGATTTGAGAACTGTTGAAGAAGAAAAATTAACAAAATTGTACAATGTTCCCGTTATTGTAACACATTATCCAAAAGAGGTCAAGGCGTTTTATATGACAGAAGACCCAGACAATTCAAAAGTTGTATGGGGATGTGATTTCTTAGCGCCAGAAGGACATGGAGAGATTATTGGTGGATCACACAGAGAACCTGACATTGACAAAATTAAGAAGCGGTTACGTGACGATGGTGAGAAATTAGAAGAGTACGAATTTTATCTTGACACTCGTAAATATGGAAGTGTTCCACATGCAGGGTTCGGTCTGGGTGTTGAACGTGTCATTAAATGGATTTGTAAATTAGATAATATTAAAGATACTATCCCCTTCCCAAGAACAATGGAACGGTATAAACCTTAATTAATCCACTTTTTTTTCAATTCTTTAAAAGTATCCGATTCGATAGACTGTCGAATCTCTTCCATTAATCGTGCAAAGAAATGTAAATTGTGAAAAGTCATTAATGAATAAAATAAAAGTTCTTTTGCTTTATACAAATGGTACAGGTATGCGTTAGAATAATTTGTACAAACAGAACACGTACAATTTTTGTCTAATGGTGAAAGATCTTCTTTATAGGTAGCTTTTGTAATTTTCATTCTGAATTTATTTTGTATATTCCCACCACTTTCTGGTCCAATAAAAGCATAGCCCATACGTGCTAATCTAGTTGGTAGAACACAATCAAACGTATCTGCTCCTAGCTCTACGTACGTAAACAAATCGTCAACACTGCCAATACCTAACATGTGTAATGGTTTATCGTGTGGTAAGAATTGTATTGCATGTTCAACAAGATTTTTACTTTCTTCTTTTGGGTCTCCAAATATACTTCCTATACTCATTCCATCAAAAGGTAATGACGCGATATACTTTGCACTTTCCTCCCGCAGTTCAGTAAATCGACCACCTTGAACTATTCCATACAATGCTTGTTTTTTATCTTTGTTTAATTTTTGAAATTCTTTCAGGCTACGCAATTCCCATTCGTGTGTTCTTTCTAAAGATTTCTTAGTTGTTTCATAATCAGCGTTAATGTCTAAACATTGATCAAATGCGAAGATCATATCTGCACCTAACTTGCGTTGTATCTGCATAGACTTTTCTGGCGTAAAAATATGTTTTGAATTGTCAATGTGTGACGTAAATGTTACTTTATCATCATCAACTTTACAAAATAAGTTGTTTAGACTGAACACTTGAAATCCGCCAGAATCGGTAAATAATGGTTTATTAAAATTCATAAACCCATGTAACCCACCACATTTTTCTACAATATTTTCTCCTGGTTGAAGGTATAAATGATACGTATTGCACAACGCGGCTTCAAACCCGATTTCTCCTAATTGTTCAGAAGAAAGAGCTTTTATTGTTGCTTGTGTCGCAACGGGAATGAATGCCGGTGTTTTTAGGGAACCATGTGATGTTTGAATAATTCCTGTTCGTGCATTGCAATTCGTTTCTTGATGTGTAATAGTAAAGGAAAACATAGTGTGTTCAGAAGAATGCTGTTTTAAAAGATTTGTGTATTGGAAGAGTAAATCTTAAAAATAGGCTCAATTAAAGAGTACTATGACATTACATTTTGCAAAAACACTCCCAGAAGCATTACAATCTATAGGACATAATGGTGAGTATCACGAATTCATTGTCCATGAAAATGAGATTCCATTACAAGAACATATGCTCAACATGATGATTACCCAATATGGAAATTCTAAATGGAACGTTGTTGACCTTTTAAATGCGCAATACAGCCACGTATTATCAGATAAGTTTGATTTATACAATTGGTTACATTATAATGAGAATGATGAAGTATCATACTTTTTGAATGAAGCAGGATCAAACACGTTAAATTATTCAGAGTTTGGTGCACCACACGCATTCCGAATATGGTTAGGGACGAAAGGGTTTGTTGTTGGTGTTCAACAAAACGGCCAGGGATTTAATGCAAGAGAAATTCATGAAAAACGTATAAAAAGTAACAAAGGTGCAGCCTTCACATTTTTTAGAAATTGTAAAAACATAATATTTTTTGATAATGCTGACGAGGCAAGGATTGTGTTTATGGAGTATAAGTTATAAAAAAGTTCTTATATTATTTGCAAAATCTTTCTCAAAAAAATATATTTACGTAAACCGAACCAAATAATCTTGAGGATTAATTTTTCTTTCTTTGAATACACCAATATCCGTTGTAAAACATTGTTCGTAACCAGCACGCATCACTTTTGCCCATAATAGACGTTCAATTTCTGTATGGTTAAGAACTCGTTTACTTGCCCTAACAGTATTAGGATCATGTCTTTCCACCAATATAGTTTGATAACGAAGTTTATCTGTAAATTCCATCATTTCTTGTGTTGGAATTACAAAAGGTAAAAGTGGAACGTTAAATTCTTTATTTTCAAGTTTCTTACGCAAGGAATGTAATGCAGCTATTTCATGTGCACAGTAGACTTCTTCGTTCTGACCAAGATATGGCTTTCCTCTTCGATCTGAACGATATTCAATATCTGGACATGGACATGTTCCTCGAACTTCCCATACATAACCAGATGCTCCAGAATTTCCCCTCTCAAAAACAGGAACTTGTGTAAGTTTAAATTTATAGAAGCGACCTTCTTCTTTATTTCCATCAGTTGTAGATCGAGATGGAACACGTACATGACGTACAGTTCCAGACCTTGGTTCTGCTCTATCAAACTCAATAAGATCTTTAAAATCAACGTCAAGTTGAGATATATAATGAAATAATGGTGATCCTTCTTTACGTCGCTTCTTTAAGTGACGCTCATAGCGTGCAACTTTTTCTTGTTTTTTTTCTTTATCTTCTGATGTTAATGGAACTCTATAACCACTCCAAGAACTTTTTCCCAAACGTAACTCTTTTCTGAACGTTGGTATCAATAACTTATATGCTGCGAAATTTTGGAAAGTTCTAAGTTCTGCACCCATTATTGAACGATATAAAGAAACAATGTGAGCATGTCCGTCTGTTGATTTCCATTTATATCCTACAAACGTTTTTTCTTTTAAAGTATCTTTTCTCTCATGAAGATTATCCATGGCTGTACGTAATACTTTTTCAGGGTTCCATTCTTCTTTCTCTTTACGTTTTCTGGAGAGCGGACCACGCGGGATAACATCGCCTAAAAGTGTACGCTTTACAATTGCACTATCAAGATTAACAAGACTATCTAAGTTATAAACAACAATCTTTCTTGTATCTTTAGAACGAATTCTATAATCTGGTGGTAAAACCATTAATTCTGTGTCATCCATGCGATCAAGTCTTTCTACCAATTGCATAGTATCAATATCTCTATTAGAATCATATTCAAAGTCAAGAAGCTGACTCAGCTCACCACTACGAATTCCTGCAATGATACCGCCTTTGTCTTCTGACTTTTCACGCAAATCAACGACAGTTATTGGACCTTCCTTCTTAACAAACTTACGTAAAATCTCAGTCACATCTCCATTTGCAAAATAGTCTCCACGTTGTTGATCTAAGTTTATTAGCATATATATACAGTTAGGGCATTTCTTTATATGTTTTACTACTAGATAGTGTAATTTTAGAAAAGTATAAATAATGTGCTGAATATAGTTGGAATAATGTATACACTTAAACAACTACCAGAAGATTTCATTGTACGAGAAGTAAGTAATGTTTCTATTAAAGATAGTGGCAAATATACTTATGTAAAGATTAAGAAGAAAAATCGTAACACTGTTGATGTTGTGAAAGAGTTGGCTAAACAATTAAGGATTAAAGAAAATACCATAGGATTTGCAGGAAGTAAAGATAGAAATGCAGTAACAGAACAACTTTGTTCTGTTTTTAATGTTGGGAAAGAAAGATTGAAAGACGTTACAATTGATAATGTAACTATTGAATGTGTTGGACATGGCAATATTCCAATTTCGTTAGGTGATCTTGAAGGTAATAAATTTGAGATTGTTGTAAGGAATTTAGACAACATATCTGTTGAAAAAATATCTTTTGTAGAGAATTATTTTGATGAACAAAGATTCTCAAAAAATAATGCTAGAATTGGAAAAAATTTGATTAAGAAAGAGTTTTCTGAAGCTGTGAAATTAATTGACAATAGAAGAGTTCAAGAACACATGCCAAAAACCGATTCAATTGGTGCACTACGAAAACTACCTTTACGAATGGTACGGATGTACATTAATGCGTACCAAAGTTATCTATGGAATGAAGTTGTTGCTGAATATTTGAAAAGTAAAGGAACAATTGTAAAAGAAATCGATTATTCGTTAGGTACATTCATTTTTGTTAAGGATAATGGAAACCTAGCAGGAAAAAAAATCCCAATTATAGGGTTTGGAAGTAAAGAATTTGAATCAGAGGACATAAAGCCACTTATTCAAAACATAATGAATAAAGAAAGAATTACATATACTGATTTTATCATTAAACAAATACCTGAATTAACTCTTGAGGGTATATTACGTGATGTGTTTGTTAAGGTACAAGACATGAGTGTTGGAAAAGTTGAGAACGATGAATTAAATTCTGGTAAGAAAAAAATAAAAGTGGTTTTTACACTTCCTAAAGGAAGTTATGCGACGATGGTGATTCGCAAGATGTTTGGAGCCACGTAATGTATATAATTGAAAGACTTAAAAGAATTGAAAATTTTAGTGAAAGAACAATAACTGCAGGAAGATTGCTTTATGATTTTGATAATCCAGTAACAAGTCATTTTCCAAAAGGTTGTTGGGATCCCGTAAGTGATAAATGGCCTTCTCCTCAAGAAGTTGAAAGAGAAATTGCGACAAGACGAGATTTTTATACGGAATTAAAAGTTGTTTTGAGAGGCAATACATTTTCACAGGAATTAGGACGTCGGTTCGAAAAAGAATCGAGTAGAATGCGAGAACTGACAAATATGAGTGCTGGGAAACGAACAAAACAATATAATCATACACTTCCACCTTTTTGTTGTAGTCTTTTACATTCATTGGTTTATAATTCAGAAGGTGGGAAAGGATTAATGGATGACTTTAGTGTTACAGAAGAACTTCTTGGAAGTGGAGGGGTTGCCGACGTGTACAAAGGAAAACGTAATTATAATCCATTAGCTGTAAAAGTTTTCCACCCGTCATGTAAGATTCCACTAAAAAATAGAAAGAAAAAAGTGAAAAGAATACAAAGAATACATACTAACCTTCAAGATAAGTTTGGATTGCTTCAAAGTGTTCATTTTGCAAGACCTTCAGTTGTTCCAGATTGTCATGGACCCTTATGGTTTGCTATGGAATTCTGTGATGGAAAAGATGTAAGGAAGATCATTAAGAGAAAAGAGTTAGACAAAGAAGATAAAGCAAGAGTACTAATTACATATTCAAGAATGCTTAAATATTTACATGACCAAGACATGGTGTTTGTTGATAACAATTGGGGTTCTGTAATGCTTGGAAAGCACGTTAAAGTTATTGATTATGATTGTATTTCAAGACTTTCTGATTTAGAAAGTCCAAAGCATTTTGCTCGCGGGATGTACCAATTACACTATGCTTCGCAAGAACATTTTACTGGAGAAGTTCCAGGAAAAGAAAGTGATGTTGAAGCATTTTGTTTGATGATTGACCATCTTTATCATAGAAGAGATCCGTTTATTGAATCAACACTTGAAAGTGGCCAAAGAAATCAGAATTCGGCAAGTTTTAACACGAGAAGATATCCACAAGAAAGAAAAGTTCTGCTTCCTCCACAATTAGGTGAAGTTGTTTCTTCGCAAATAACATATCCTCGAACAGAAGGAATCACAATCGATGATGTTATTGCGGCTATTAAAGATGATTTTAAGATAGATGTTGAAGAAACAAAAAAACCAAGAGAAGTAAAACCTTTTGATTATTTGAAAAAAGAGAAAAAAGTAAAGATTAAGCCATAAGATTTTTAAAACATTTAATTCAAACATAAACTTATGGGCCTGTGGTCTAGTAGCTATGACGTCCGCCCGACTCGCGGGAGATCTCCAGTGCAATTCTGGGCAGGCCCATTTTTATATATCCCATAAAACATATAAACAATAACAACATTCTTATTTTGTAATGGAACAGCGAGAGAAACCAATTTATGTACTGTATCAAAATAAAACAAGGACGATCGTGCCTAAATTTATATCATTCATTATTCTGGGAGTAATATTTTATGTAGGTATTCTATTAAATTTGGCGTTACTTGCCCTTACAGGAAGTGAAGAAACTGTTGTAAAAATGGTTGCACTTGTTCTTCTTTTACTGATTATAGCAGTAGGAGCATATATCACGTTTCATAAAGCACATCTTCCATACACTTTTTATCGTAATAGAATTCTGTTTAATAAGAAGGATATTTTCTATTCAAATATGTCTCATGTCATTGTTAAAAGAGATATTTTTGATAAAATATTCAAGACCTATTCATTAGATGTTGGCCATCATTTGTATGTTCGTCATATACCTGACACCCTGAACATACAACAATATGTACAACAACTTGTTTCGTATTCTCAAAGAACGTGAAAAAAAAAAGGGGGCCCCGGAAGAGGGGGTGAGGGTGGTAGAATTCCGGTGGGAGCCCCTTGAATGTGATAAGTTATCTCGTTATCCTATTTGTAGGTAAAGGATAACTAGTATATAAATGTTACTA
The DNA here is from genome assembly GCA_018676855.1 of Candidatus Woesearchaeota archaeon. GTDB lineage: Archaea > Nanobdellota > Nanobdellia > Woesearchaeales > GW2011-AR9 > PCYB01. The sequence goes on along the minus strand of JABHDY010000003.1, from coordinate 629,436 downwards.
ATTTGTATACTGGTTGTTTAAAAATAGACATTGCTACAATGAAGTGTCAAAAAAGAATAAATAATTTAATTGTGAAGATCATAAGAATAATATGGCCTCTATTTGTAACGGCCCAAAAGCCAGGTATTGTAGAAGTGCGTGCTGTTATATTAAAAACAAACCAGTTCATACTAGCGAAGTAGAAGATTTAGGTTTAGAGAATATTGTTGAGAAAAGAGGAGGACTTTATTTAAAAAATAAAGATAAGTTTGGTACGTGTATTTTTCTCGATGAAGACTCTCTTTTATGTGAAATAGCATTACAAATACCTTTTTGGTGTCAAACATATACTTGCTTTGGACATAAAGGGATGGATAAATTTGTAGAAGAAGTCTGGTATCATAGAAAAAAAAAGGGATTTCGTTAATTAAAAAACTCTTTTAGAATCTTTTCATATTCAACACTTACAATAAGACCTTCACGAGAAAAGTGATCATAATAACGTTTCCATGCAAATCGTTCATCTAAATAAATTACTGCACCTTTATCCGTTTCAGAACGAATACATCTACCAGCAGATTGGAAACATTTGTTTAACGCAGGAAATGTATACCCATAATCCCATCCTTTCTTGAATTTATCCTCATAATACTGGATAACTTCACGTGTTTTAAGATCGGGTTTCGCTAACGGTAAACCGATAACAATAACACCATTCAATAAATCTCCTGGAAGATCAACACCTTCTGCGAAGTTAGCACCAGTAACGCCAAGAAGAATTCCTCCTTTTTCTTTTTCACACCTAAAATCGTTTAACAACACACTTTTTTCTTCCTTACTCATATCGCTCTTTTCCCAAAACAATTTCTTACCAGATTCAATAAAGAAACCAATTTTATCTCGTAAATGATATGAAGGAAAGAAAAGTGCAACATTTCCAGGAATTATGTTTGAAACTGTAATACACGTTTCTGCAATTTGTTTGTACATTTTATCAGTACGAAGTGTATATTTTGTTGATGTTTGTGGAACTATTAATGACACTTTGTTTTCAAGAGGAAATGGTGAGGGATATTCTTTTTCAATTCCATGAGATATTCCTAATACGTCACTATACATAAATACGGGAGTAAGAGTTCCACTCATTAACACTCCAGAATGTACTGATGCAAAAATATCTTTTGTAAGAAGAGCAGGATCAAGACATGTATAACTTAACACTAAGTTAGGACCATACTTTGTAGTTCTTTCAGAAATGAATCGTAAAAATCCTTTATCCTCTCCCAACCACTGAAGAAGAAAATTTGCAATACCACCAATGTAACTTTTTCGTTGTTTCTTCCGTATTTCTTCTGCAGCAGTTTCTAACTCGCTAATTATATCTTCATAATTTGTAATCTTCTTTACTTGTGTAACAAAGAAATCTTTTGTGACTTTTTTTTCCTTTGTTCCATCTTCCCAATCACTCATGCCAGTGAGAATTCCCATTAATTCTTGTAGCCAGAGGATTACTCCGTTATACCCAAACTTCTTTGCTTCATACACCGCATTCTTTAAGACATAACTACTAAGGTTGGTACTTAACATATCCGTTACACGTGATGGAAGATTATGTGCTTCATCAACAATAACAATAACATCTTCTAATGCAATGTCCATTTTCTTAAAAAGTGCTGCTTGCACAAATGGATTAAACAAATAATTATAATCGCCAATGATAATTGATGCATCTTTTGCAAGGGCAAGTGCTATTTCATAACTACACATTTTTTGTTCTTTACTTAACGAGATAATATCTTCATTATGTAACGGCCCCATTTGTTTTAACTCACTCACAAATGCTTGAGCGGCAACTGACGGACCTTTCTTATCACGAGTATGTGTATAAAATTCACATTCACCTTTCTCAACGACAGACCTACAGAACTCTGTAAAATCAACGCCAAACAATCCAGCAATTTCTTGACTGCACATCCATCTCTTCCCAATCAAATCAACACACGAAAATTGTTTTCCGTTTTTGTTTCTAATCTTCTGAAGTGTTTCAACGGCAATATGATGTTGTGTATGTCTGTTCGTCAGGAAAAAAATCTTTTTTTTCTTTTCTAATGCGTACCAAAGAGCAACAGAAAGGGCACTTGCAGTTTTTCCCAAACCAGTAGGAGCATGTGCAAGAAGTATACGTTCATTCATCAGAGCATATTCTATATCTTCAACCATTTTATCCTGAACTTTACGCACGTTTTCATGAGGAAAGAAATCGTTTATTGGAAAAGAAGCCATGAAAAAATAAAAATTTGAGATTACTTAAATAATGTTTGTTTTTGATGAAAATACTTCCAAAAGGTTTATTAAGTTCATGATAGCTAAAATAGCTACTATAGTAAATAAATGTTTAAATATAACTATTGTGACATCATGTTTTGCAGGGTAGATGGATGTTTGGGGGTGCGAATTTGAATAGTGGAAAAATAGACCAAAAATCGATATTTGACGTGTTTTTTAGAGAAAAACCTGCAATGATGCTTGTTGAGCTGAAAAATGCAAACACAAGTGTATATGCATCAGTACTAGCAAAACAAATCGACTGTACGTATTCACATGTTGTGAAGATCTTGCAAGAAATGCAGAAAGCTGATTTGATAAATTTTAAGAAAGAAGGACGCCTTAAATTGCTTGAATTAACCAAGAAAGGAAGGGACATAGCTTCAAACATAGAAAGCATCAGGACGATGCTTTAGTTTTTCTTTTTTATTTTTTATTATTATTTAATAATGTAAATCAAAAAAAAAAAGTAAAATTTAAAAAAAATAAAAGATCCTATTCTAAATACATCTTTAGTCTGCTCATGTCAAGATTCCAGTCAGCAGGAAGTTTGTGACTTTTCTTATAATACTTCACTAAACGACGAATTTTTGAACTTGTTAATTGAAAACCACGCTTTGATGTTTTATCATGTTTATTCTTTTCAAAATGGTGTTTTACCGCAATAAGTTTCTTTATTAAATTCAATAAATCTTCTGGTAATTTTTTAGCAAGGTTATTTTCTGCAAGGATTTTTGAAATACTTTTCTCAGTAAGTGTTTTTACACTTTGGATCCCATACGTATCACGAAGAATCATACCTATTTCGCTTGCAGTCTTATCAGACTTTGCATATTTGATTACAAGCTTTTCTACTTCTTTTCCTTTGTACGATGCCCATGAAGGAACTTTGTGTGCGGGTCGTGAACTCCCACTTTTACCTTTATCACGTGAATGCATTTTTGCCATTGTTGTATACCTCGTGTATCAATATGGAGAATAAGTGTATTTCTTTCTCCAGTACAGGGAAGCGCTAACCGACCTGCCTCTCGATAATAAGAGTAAAATGTGGACTTTATTTAAAAAGCTTTTGGATAAATAAGAAAAAAAGTAAAAATTAAAAAATTGTGTCTAACTGTGATTCTAATCCCCTATACAATCGCTGTGTATGGTGAAGATTAAGAACACCACCATCATCCACCATTTCTTCTAAAAATCCTGAATCCCTAAAAATATCATTCACAAGATTCCTATACAAAGGTTTATCATCAACAAGTAAAGGACCACGCTCGCCCATTATTCTTTCAGTTGTATCACGCCATACTTCTTTCCCATCTTTCTTTCCTACAGTGTCAATGATGCCTGTTACCCAACCTTCTGAGTCTCTCTCTGCATACAATTCTAAGCACATAGAACGGCCCTCACCCAAGTTCAATTCTACGCCAGCTTTTGGTCCTCTTCCTAAAGGAGTATATGTACTAATACCACCATCATGTTGATCCAAATCTAATAATGGAATTGCAATATATGTTCGTATAGGTTCAGGTACTACCTGAAGTGTAACATCTGTATCTTGAGACTCACCACTTTCTCTAAAAATATTGTCTTGTCTTAACGCAGTCATTTTTACGACCTCCATCGTTTATATATATTCGGAACGTAACATAATATAAAAGACATTTTAGTGAATATCACGTTATTTCCGACAAATTTAAATAATTTATAAGATTTACACGAAGAATGAAGTACCTTCAATACACACAAACGTCGCAGAAAGTAACATTGGACAAGAAAGATACGAAAATCCTTTCCCTCCTTGCTGAGAATGCAAGGATGAGTTACACACAAATTGCAAAAAAAGTGGGTTTATCTCGAGACGCTGTTAGATACAGAATAAAAAACCTAACAGTAAAAGGAATACTTCAAGGATCACGTGTTGTTGTTGATACAGCAAAGTTTGGATACGATACCTACCACATATTTCTTCAGTTAAAACTTCCATCAAAAGAAAAAGAAGCAGAGGTTATCAAAAAATTGCAAACACACCCATTTGTAAAGATGGTAATGACATTTAGTGGTAAGTTCGATATACAAATAAGTTTAATAGCAAAGAATGTTCATGAATTTGATACTCTTCTCGACATAATTTTTAGAGATTGTTATCCTTTTGTACAAAAGTATGAAGTTCTTACTGTTATTGCACCTTATTGTAATTTGATATTTCCACAAAGTTTTGTTCAAACACATAAAGAAGCACAGAAAAAGAAAAGAGTAGTTTCGTATGATACAAAAGATGTGGCCATCCTTGATTCTCTTGCAAACGATGCAATAAAACCATATTATAGTATTGCAAATGATGTTGGGCTTTCTGCAGATGCTGTAACGCACAGAGTTCGAAAGATGAAAGAGAATGGCATTGTAACAAACTTTGTACCGATAATCAATTATACTGGCCTTTCATATAGTATTTATGCATTACTTCTCCGTTTCACAGGATTAGACAAAGAAAAGAAAAATACGCTGCAAGAATTGTTACAAACAGATAAAAATACGTTATGGGCAGTTCACTGTATTGGAAAGTACGACACACAAATCTATCTTTGTGTCAAGAATACGGAAGAAGTTCATGACACACTTAATAATCTTCGACGACACTTTCCAGAAGCAGTAAGCGATTATGAAATCTTAATCGCAAAGGAAGAACACAAATATACATACTTTCCTAAGACCATAAGCACCCTGTAAAACCAAAAAACTTATTAACACCATCTTTATTACAATTTGTACATAGAAAAAAGGTGACAATTTCAATGTTTCAACCGCATACATCACATTCAAAACATCATTTTCGTTTTTATACAGTTATGATTACACTAATTGTTGGTGGAATTTTCATTTTATTGCTTGTGAATAATAATGAAAGTACGTTTAGTTTTACAAGTGCTGCTGTAGGTAACGTAGGAAATGCGAGTATAGATAACGAGAATGTTGTAATTGATTCAAGTCGTTCTTTATTTGGTGAAACGTTTGTAAGTAACGAATTAGTTAGTGCAAAGAAAGTATCAACAGTATTAAAATTTGATACAATTCCAAGTGTTGCAAAAGATGCACGAGTTAACAACATGGAACTACGTTTTGATGACCTTTCAACCACAATAACTGTTAATGAAGATAAATTAGAATTGCATAACTTGAAAGCGGTTTCTCTTCGGATTGAAAATTTTGTAGGACGACTTGGATTTGAAGGTGGAGGAGCATCCTTGAAAGGAACTGCACGACGTATTGCTGTAAATGACGTTGCATTATCATCTGAAAAAGATATTGATATTGAATTTAACAACCTGGACTACAAATATTTGAACTTAGATTCAATCGAGCTACGAGACATAGAATTATCAAAAGGATCTGGAGAGTTAGAAGTTGGTGAACGCTTAGTGTATTCTTTAGAGAACGATAAAATTACAATAGGGTCATTTAATGGTGCGTTTACTGTTGATAAGACTAGTAATTCAACACAGGCACTTATACTTGAAGGAGACGTACAGGGCATTAGTGTTAGTGGCGACTTATTAGATTTAGACGTTAGATAATTTCAGAGTATTTATTACTATTAGATAGTTAATCATAACAATACTTATAAACAATTCTTTATTTGATTATAGGATGAGCGATTTAAGGACATTGGAGACAATTCTAGAAAAGTTTGAAGAAACAGATGGACTATTCTCTCACCCATTAACGTTATCTAAAGAAAATAGAGACGTAACATGTAAATATGTTGCATCAATGTTAAGACTTTTTCCTGAGGAAGAAAGAGAGAGAACAGTAGATAGTTTCAGTGATAGATTTGGAACTAACCATCAAGAGATGAGAGAACTTACAGATAAGACACGAAGTGAAGAAAACTGGATAGATTATAGGCTTTACACAGCATTTTCTTTACATTGTCAGGAACAACTTGGTTTAGACAATCAAGAATTTTTTGATAAAGTTGCACAACAAACTTTTCTAGATTATAGTGACAGACAAATCAAATTAGCAAATATTCTTCCCGGCATAAACTGGATCCTTGCAAAGATGGAAAAACAATTTGCAAGTTGGACCAATCCAGATGTTGTTCAAATTAACGTTGAAAGGTTAAAAAAAGGCCAAACGTCGTTTAAAATTGAAAGAGTAACTACCCCACAATATCGTGCAAGGATGAAAGAAATTGTTGGAGAAGAAGTTTTAACAGAAATATTGGGAAGGGATTGTAAACAAACAGAAACATCATTTAATACTGCATTTGTAGAGTTGTTTAGACAGCCAAACTTAACAGTAACAACTGAAGAGAGTGAATTACATGGAGAACGAAGTGTGTACGTTATTAATCCTACAAAGCCGTACCGTTCATATCTTGGAAATGCTCTTGAATGGGTTGTTGATCATCTCCCATTATTTGGTGCACATAGACTTCGTAAAAGAAATAGGGAACTGAGTGAAGCTGAACACGATAGGAAATCTACAATACGAGATATGACTGATGAATTAACTTCTAAAAATGCAGAACTGTATAGAAAACAACAAACAATTGTAAAATTATTATCGCAATATTCACAAGCAATATCTGTTGGAGAAAGACATGGACTTCGTGGAGAAATGATGAAGAAGCTTGAGACTGAAAGGAATAATGTTATAGGAGATGTTGCAAGTAGAATATACCTTACATACAAACTGGTTGACGATACTGGAAAAGATTTTTTACAAAAAGTATGTTTACCTTTTGGTATTATAGAAGATGATTTGTCAGATCAAAGTAGAATAGAAAGCCAACTTTACAATGTTGATCTTAATCAACGTGATAATGAAGAAACAACACCACTTGTTGAGTTGGAAGATACTGATGATGACGATTTCTTTAGTGATTTCTTCAGTTCTACAGTGTATTTAGATGATGCATATAGAACAATGCAAGAGGTTAAAGATGATGTAAAACCACAATCGCTTACTACCCCAGACTTGCACTCGTTTGATCCATTCAGAGAACTCTATTCCGTTCGTAGCATTAGAGAAATGATTGATAAAGTGAATGATAGAATGCAAAACATGGGAAATATAACATTAGATAAATTTCACGTTTCTGAAACTATTGATGATGCTGTTGAAGAAATTAAAAGAAGACCAGACGGAAGCAGAATAAACGTAACGTACGATGTAACAAGATTTAACGCAGAATTTGAATCTAATAAAGTAGGTATTGTCCATACAATGAGAGACTTCTTAACGAATGCATTAGATGCAAATAGTGATAATGTTTCTATAACCTGTAGAAGACCAGCACAGGAAAAAGAATTGCCCTACATGAACGAACTCAATATGCGTGAAGGTGAATATCCTGCAGCCTATATTTGTATTGAAGATGACGGTGATGGAATTCCCCAAGAACAGATTTCAGTACTCCACCAATATCTTTGTGGAAAGTCTGATAACAAAGAAGGAATATCAACTAAGACCGGTGGAAAAGAAAGGGGGCTTGGAACTCAGAACTTACGAACAATACTTGAAATACATAATGGAAGTGCATTTTATGAACAAAGAGATGACGGAATAACTGGAACGAGAGTTCATGTATACTTATTAAAATTAAGTCCTTAAATAGTTAAGAAATAATTAAGAGTTATATTTTTTTAAAAAATAAGAATATTATCTTCTTCTCTGAGACTCTGCTAACAAGAGTTTCTCCAAACGAAGATCTATTCCTGGCCTCACAAGAGCTTTTTTTAGTGAAGCTGTACCTTTTGGTCTTTGCACTGCAGTAGCCATCAAACGACATATTCCGTCGACAGAAGCGCCATAGTTTCCTTTTTCAGCATATCCAATAGCAAAACGTTTGAAGTCTCCAGTTACATCTTGTGCCAACTCGCGAACTCTTTCTGATGCTTCAACGTCTCTAATGTACCCACTTAAGAAAAATGCAACACCACCATTCTTTGCAAAATGAAGGAAGTCGTCACCGTCACCATTATAAAAAAGACTTTCTGTTGGTTTTCGTGAAACATCGCTCTTTCCCATATTGTAATCAAGAAGACTTGATACTCTTCCTTCAGGAGAATATTCTTTAAATAAAGCAAGATGTTGACGTGCCTCAGGAACATTTTCTGCATTAACAACACTCACAGATCGAGCATAATTATTACCAACGACTGATTTTAGCTGTCGATGTATAGCTGCACTTGTTAAGTCTAAAACATGTTTATCATCTTCTGTTAGTAAAACAAGATTTGGGACAGTATACACTAAATTTTCTTCTGATTCTAAAGACCTTCCATCAGGAGCAACTATGTATGCTTTAGGTCCATCTCGACCAGAATCTCTATTAGTTGGAATTGTCATATTATTTCACCTTTATATGTTATTTACTACTTAACGATGAGAATGATATTTAAACATTTATATCCTCTAGTATATATTCTAAGAAGAAACATTAATATACACTAACACAATAATTCTTATCATAAAGAGATGAAATTATGTTAAAAACGCTTGTAAAGATAACTCCAGTACCAGTTCTTGAAGTTGTTGAGTCATTTCTTCTTAATAAGTATTCGCGAACTAAATGGTTCGTGACACATTCTAATCCTGATGCATTAGAAGCAATATCTGAAAGAAAAGTTGTTTCAGCATTCAAGAACGCTGCAAAAAAAACGCCAGCATATCAGAAACTTCTTAAAAAACATCATGTTAATTATAGAGAGATAAAAAACGTTAATGATTTTAATAAATATGTTCCACAGAAAAGTAAGATAAATTATGTCAAGAAATATCCGATAGAAGCACGATGCATGTATGGAAAACTTCCCGCACATGGTAACATTGACGAAAGTGGTGGAACAAGCGGAGTTGCAACAAATTGGATACATAATTTTGAAGAACAAAACATTTTGTATAAATCATTAAAGTTTGAATTTAATTATGTCTTTGATGGTAACTCAAAAAACTTTCTAGTTATAAGTGCATGGTCAACAGGTCCGTGGGCAACCGGCGTTAAATTCTGTGAGTTAATGGAACGTATGGCACTTGTAAAAAATACTGCAACTGACCCAAAAGATATTGTAAAAACGCTTAAGATGTTTGGTACAAAAAAGAATTACCTTATTGGTGGTTATCCTCCATTTGTAAAGAACCTTATTGACGAATGTAGTAAAGAAATTAACTGGAAACGGTACAATATCGATTTAGTAACTGGCGGGGAAGGCGTAACATTAGAATGGGTGAACCATATACGAAAAAAATTACACAAAAATTCAAAGATAATTTCGTCATATGGAGCATCAGATGTCGATATAGGTATTGGGTTTGAAAGTCCATTATGTCATCATATTCGGAAAGTGGTTGCACGCAATAAAGAACTTCGAGAAACGTTATTTGGTGAAGAAAAAGAATTACCAATGATTTTTCAATATAATCCTACAGTTCATTATATAAGGAACATAACTAATAAAGATGGAAAACCTGAATTTGAAATAACTCTTCTTGATAAAAAAGCTGCAATACAAAAAATTAAATATAATCTTCATGACGAAGGTAAAAGATTTTCGTACAATAAACTTATTGCTGCCATGGAAAAGCACGATAAAAACTTCTTGAACAATTATTTGACAAAAACCTCTCGTTCAAAAAAAGATCTTGTAAAATTACCATTTTTATGTATTTTTGGGAGAAGTGATGGAACGCTTAGTTTTGATGGAGCAAACGTTTTTCCAGACCAAATTGAAACGAGTATTATGAAAAGTAAAGACGTTGCGAAAAAGACAAACCGGTTTAAAATACAAAAGAAATATGACAACGATCATAACGTTCAGTTTCATATCCATATAGAACTTAAAAAAAATCACAAACCATCAGCACCATTAAAAAATGTATATTCAAGAGTTATTCTTGACGAACTAATGGATGTCAATCCAGACTTTAAAGAATCATACACAAAAAATAAGAAATTGAAGCCAATCATCAACATGTACGTTTTTAATCATCCATTGTTTAGACAAGACAATGAAAAAGCAAAGAATTCGTACATAATTAAAAATTGATTATTTAGCACAGCCCTTTCTTACACAATTCTTCCCGTTTTACTTTTCTTCTATAATCTCCATACTTATCTTCGGGAGAGAATTTTGGAGGTTTTGGAAGAACAGTTTTTGCATTACATTGCGGACAGGTTTCTTCTAATGTATAGACTTTACACACAGAACAAGTATGGATATGTTGTGCCATAATTTACCCTACTCACCTTTTTCTCTCTCAAATTCTGCTGAGGAAAGTTTATCATTAAATTTTTGTACTATTACAAGTACTTTCTTTAATGTTGCTTCAGCTGGTTTATAATCAAAATCTATAATAACTAACTTGTACCTTCCAGCTCCGAGGTAAAATAAACTTAGTGTTGAAGACACTTTTTCAATTTCTTGTAATATGATTTTTATCTTTTCAATGCCCTCTGAAGAGTACGTGTGAAGTTTAATTTCTCCTTTGATCGTAATCTGTTTTGGTTTGAATTTTTCAAGAACTGCACCATGTATTTCCTGTGCTACTTTTTTGTCTAAATCTAATGTTGTGATGTCAAAACTCCCATCAACAATATCTTTAAAACATAGGTAAAGGTGTGAATATTGTGTGAAGATTTCTTTTGTAACTTCTTTGTATAATTCGTCAACTTTCTTGTTCAATTTCTTGGCAAGGTTTTTGAGAAGTTGTTCTGCTTTCAGTTCCTGCTTAACTTCATCAAGTTTTTCTCTTCTCTGTGTTGAATTTACTCGCCGTAATGAAAGATCAATATGTCCCTTCTGGGTATCAATTCGAAGAACCTTACAAACTATCTGACGGCCCTCACTAACATAATCACGAAGATTACGTATTCTTCCTGGAGATACTTCAGAAATGTGTACCATCCCAGAATCGTTATACTCAATCATATCAACAAACACGGAGTTAGGATAAATCTTAGTAACTTTACAGAGTACTATTTCTCCTTCTTCAGGTAAGCCATGACGTTTATAAAACATAAAACCCTACAACATATCCTCTTTTATAAATGTTTGGAGAACTATTCTAAAACTTCAAGAACCCGAGCAGAAACTTTCGATTTACCGCCAGTAGGATACGCTATTTTATCATTACAAACTAAACAATAGACAATATTACTTGCATTACCAAATACTATCTGTTCGTTTTTACACTTTGAACAACGTACTTTTATGAATTTGCTTTTTGTTTCCATTTTAAATAAACTCAACACGTTTTGCTCTTATTCCAGATCCCTGACAACTCATTTTCTTACAGACATTACATGTATATCGTAAATCTGTCTTTTTCGTTGCTTTAGCGCCAGTCCGTTTCCATTTTGACACTGCAGGTTTTGAATATCTTCCATGACTACCAGTACCACGAGCATCGCCACGTTTCCGAGCTCTATATTTAGAACCCCAACTCAGAGAACTTGCTGTACGCTTCTTATTCTGTGCTATCTTTTGCTCTGTATGTTTCTTACAGGTTTTACACAGTCTTTTAGCAGATTTTGGAATTTTCATGTGTTTATGTGCTTGGAGTGTGGTCTATTTATAAATATTATGTTTATATACTTAAAATGTTTAATTCTTAGTTTTAGTACTAAACATTTTGGTATATACCAAAAAGTAGAAAGTTTGCTTTTTGAGTATAGAATGGGGTTAGAGAAGTGAAAGTTCGCTTGTAAGGGCATCTATCTTCTCCTCTTCATCAGGACCAATAGCAACACACGTTTTTGTTCCAGGAGCAATAACTGTTCTTCCTGCATCTGTAATAAGAGATGCTTTTATCCCAGAATCTTTCGCTTCTTGAAAATATTGGATCAATTCTTTCTCATCTTTCACTTTAAGAACAATTTTTGCCATACCTTCTTCTCTCCATGCTTTAACAATTGACGCATCAGACTTAAGAACAGCCTCTACAGATGCATGTGCTACCTGTGCTGCTGCTTTACCTTTAGGCAACTTTAGATCTTGCCGTACAAGAATTACTTGTTTATATGTTGTCATTTAGATTGGGAAAGAAATGATGTTTAAAAATATAACTAAAAAATATTAAAAATAAATATTTATTTGCTCCATTCATTCTGGAACAATTTATCAAAGTAATCAACGAAGTATGGTGCATCTAACCAAACAGCACAGTCATAACTTTTATGAACTTTTTTATCGTCTGTTAAGAATACAAGAACTTCTTTGCCGTCAATCATACAGAATCGCGCATTTGTACTTTTAAATTGTTTTAATACAGAAAAAGTTCCATACTGTGCAACAGTTTCTTTACTTACGCTTGAAGGAACTGCTATCCGTACGTCAACCCCTGTTTTTGACGCTCTTTTAAGATGATTTGATAAAACATCATATTTACGGTCTGCACCTTCTTTTGATGTCATTAATGTAATTGATTTCTTTGCTCTTTTGATCATTGAAACTAAATGGTCATGAACTTTATCTCGGCCACGGAATGCGCCTGAACGATCAGTAGGATCAACGAGTTTGACACCTTCTGTATGTAATGTGTTTAATTGTCCCAGAACATCGCTATCTTTAAGTTGTGATAAAACTTTACTTTTTTGGTCAGCATCTTCAACAATTTTCTTCTTTACACGTTCAACAACTTCTGAGGGTGGAACAGCAAGATACTTAATCGGTTTTCCAACTTTTACAATGATAAATCCTTTCTTTTCAAGACTTTCTAAAACATCATATGTTCGACTTCTTGGTACATTAGAAATATCAGATAATTCACCCGCAGTAGAAACTCCCCTACTTAACAGAGCAATCCATAGTTTGCTTTCATACGAGTTTAGACCGAAGTCTTTGAGTTTTGTTAAAAAGTCTTTTTGAACGAGCATTGTAGTCCTTCCCCCTGTGATTATGTATACTTTTCACTCAAAAACCCCTTTTTACTATCCTATTTCACCATAATTCAATTTTCTTTATAAATGTTTTGCAAGTGAGTACTTTTTAGTAGTTATTTAGAATCTACAGTAAACAATCTACTATCAGTAACTTTAAACAACCCAATACGTGCACCAGCATCTAACCAGCCATGTGCATAATTCAATGCTGCAAATGCCAACACCATATCTTTTTTCTTATCTAGAAAATACCGTGCATCATTATAATACCGTTCTGCCATATCAAAAAAATCTTCTGCTTGCTCTTGTCGTGCAGAATCAAACGCATCTTTCGCTTTATCAAGAGCTTCTTTGGTAATAGAAAAATAAGAATTCAACTTTTCTTGTGTTATTGTATTATTCATTGTAAAAAAGAAATAAAATAAAAATTATGAAGAACGTGCAACAGGTCGCTTTACAGTAATAGGTAAGACCTCTTCGTCAAATTCCAATAAAGCAATTTCAATTGGATTGAAGTCAATCTTTCCTAAATCTTCCTCAGACAATTTTAAGAGGAACGGTGCACCCATAGACAGTTGTAAAGCTCGCGAACCAATCATTCGCGCTTTTTCATATTTTGTATATGTTATTTTTTCGGTCGTCATTTATCCAATACACCCCGTAAAAATGTTGCTTTTTCCTGAGCCATGTCCATCATCTGGGAAATCTCATCAGTTGAAAGTGGTGCTTCTCCACCTTTCTGCATAGCTGAAATTGTTCCTTTCTCATCAGTTGCTACAGTTAATCGTGCATCATACACTTTTTCTTCTTCAGCTGTTGGATCAACAAGTAAATTGCCATTGATTTTGTACACTGTTACTGGTAACGGTTCTTTTGTTAATGGAAGAGGTTTATCAGTTTTCTTCTTATAATCAATAGCTCCTGTTTCTTCATCAACAACTGGGAAACGAGCAGCTTTCAGTGCAGCAAGTGTTGCAAGTCCAGCAACATCAAACAAATTTCCTGCATCGTTAATTGTAACAATATCAATTATAACAAACCATGCTTTTTCTCCTGGTACAACACAGAGTTGTTTCATGTCAATAGCCTTCGCTTCACGAATACCTCTGTCAGTAACACGAGAAAGTTCAATAGCTTTGATACCTGGAGGACCAGATTCATACTCAGAGCTTGAAAGTGGTGTTAACTCAGCATTAATCATAATACCACCCTGATCAGGGGTATCATTGTACGGTTTTTCAAGTGACAATTTGACACCTGCCATAACAACAGTTTCGCCTAACTGAACACGTGCAGACCCTTCAGCCGTCCACGAAATGTTTGTTTCTACAGTAATAGGCGTTCTATACTCAGTAAATTTTCTGCCATCGATTCGCATTTTTTTACCAGCAAGTTCTTTGATTGTAGTTTGATTCACTATCATTTTTTATTCTCCACGGAAAATTTATCTTTAAGCGCTTTCATTTGTACTTCGTACACTTTATCCATTGCAGGTTTTGCAACTTCAAGAGCTTTTGAAAGATCTTCTTTCGTTATTTCTCCGTCCATTTGAAGTAATGTAACTTGTTTGGTGTTATGTGTCATTGCAATAGGAATATCAGACACAATTCCTGGGTACGATTCTTCACCGTAACTTAAATCTGCAACAATTGTTCCGTCTACTTGACCCACAGCAACACTACTAATCATATCTTTCATCGGAATACCTGCATCCGCTAGAGCAATTGACGCTGCTGATATTGCAGCACATCTTGTTCCTGCATCTGTTTGTGGTAATTGAATGTAAACGTCAACAACAGAGTTAGGAAATTCTTTTAAATCAATTACTGGAAGTAATGCATGTTCCATGACCATTGAAATTTCTTGTGCTCTTCTGCTTGTTCCCGGTCGAATCCTTTCACCAGAACCAGAAAATGGCATCATAGCATAATGACATCGTAAAAGTCCTTTCTTAGGGTTTTGTTTAAACTTTGGAAACAATTCTCGAGGACCGTACACTGCAACAATAGCAGTTGTTTTTCCTGCTATAAAAGATGCAGAACCGTCTGCGTTAGGAATAACGCCAGCCTTTGCACTCATAGGACGCAATTCATCATTTTGTCTATCGTCTAATCGTTTTGTGTATGCCATTATTGTGCACCTCCTAAGAACGTTTCCATACTTTTTGTAAGGCCGCTCTCGTGAGATCGTTCTTCAATACGTTTTATTGCCCTTGCAGCTTTTAACTCACCTTCAGGAGTTCCCCGTATCCAAACTCGACCATTTTGACCTACTGTAATGTCACAACCAGTCTTCTCACGTAGTAATGTTACCATACTAGCTTGCTTTCCAATTATACGTGGAACTTTATGAGAATTAATTTTTATTACTCGGCCACCAGTAATTTTCTTCAATCCAGGATCACGCATTGAAAAGTCAATAAGTCTCTGTGATGTTACTTGTGTAATCATAACAATGACATAATCACCAATAGCAATAATTTTACTCAAATCTTCACCTTTCTTAATGAAACGTGTAGTTGCATCTTTAACGTTTAATATTCCAGAATATGCTATTCCAGTATTTATACGCCATCCAGTCATTGTAATGTCAGTTACCCGACCAATAACTCTATCGCCCACCATTGGAATATATGGACCAGATAATGGTGTTATCTTGATAACTCTTCCAGAAACATAGACTAAGCCTAATGCTTTAGAATAAATGTTATCATTTTCTCTGTATGAGTTTTCTCCAGGGAGAAAATCCATGCCTTTAGCAAGAATTTCGCCGGGAATTACAATTTCCCGTTCTTTTTTTAATAATTCACTCATTTTGTAGTATCCGCC
Organism: Candidatus Woesearchaeota archaeon; assembly: GCA_018676855.1. Lineage (GTDB taxonomy): Archaea > Nanobdellota > Nanobdellia > Woesearchaeales > GW2011-AR9 > PCYB01. The sequence goes on along the minus strand of JABHDY010000003.1, from coordinate 613,422 downwards.
TTATTATTTACGTTGCGGACATCCTCCGTTTTATTTCTCTCAATTTAAACCTAATTTGTGCTTGTATTTAAAAGTGTTACTGTTGTTTTTTGTAGTTGTTGTTATTCTTCTACAACAACATCACCATGTGTCAAAGAATTAAGTTTTTCTATAAACTCAAACGAGAATCCGGCAGGAACTTCAACCACGACTTTCCAACCACCATCAGATAACCAATCTTCAGACGTAATCTTACTATTATCACGAACAACTTGTTGGCATTTACCTGCAAATTGGCTTGGTACAGTAATTGTTAACTTCTTCTGTTCAATTGATAAAGGTATAATTGGCCGTAATTTAGCAATAACATCATCAAACTGTTCTTCAACAGACTTATGGTCGTCAAGATGAATCTTTGCTTCTTCAAGTGCAGCTTCAATTCTTGTTGCAGGATGTGGTAATCCAGTTTTAGAATCAATTGCACGCGTATGAATCATATGAACAAGACGTTTCTTACGCTCATCTCGTTCTTGTGATCGATGTTCTGCACTAATTTGTATTTCTCCCTGATGTAATATAATATCTGCTATCTTTGCAGTATCAGTCGTATGAAATGCCTTTGCAAGAGTCTCAGAAGGAACAACTAACCCTTTACGTGCATCAGAGAAGATATTATCAGCAAGAAGTACTTCTCTCAAATCTGTTATTTCTCCCTGTTTATATTTTAATGCAGCATCTGGATCAATACTAATTTCAAAGTTTTCACCAAACTTTTTAATCCGTGCTACTGTAAGTTTTTCTTCCCCCATTTTCACAAAAACCTATTTCAAAGCTCGTTTCAGTTCATCATCACTTAATTTTGTATACCGTTTATTACCAGACTTTACAAACACAACGTCAACACGGTCAAAATTGAATTCAGATTTAAGATGTTCTTTCATGACTTGTAAACCCATGACAATACCTTCATCAACTGACATGTTTGGTCTGTACTTCTTTCGTAATAAAGGTTCAACTTCAGTTTCACCTTCACCAATAACAGCTGCTTTATATTGAAAGTATAATCCATACGGTTCAGTTACGAATAATTTAATCGTACCATCTTCTTCAACACCACCAACAAGCATAGACACCCCAAATGGTCGTAATCCTGCAGATTGTGTACATATTTGTTTTAAGTCACACATATCTTTGACAATTGAAAGGATATCAATCTTACCATCGTATGTAACTGCATGTTGTTGTGCACGTACTTGAGATCTATCAACAAGAACACGTGCATCAGAAATGATGCCTGCAGCAGTCGCTGCAATATGATCATCGATTTGAAACGTTTTCTCAATCGCTTCAGGAACGATAAGTTTTGACGTTACTCTCTTATCAGCAATAAGAACAATGCCGTCTTTACATGCTAAACCAATAGCAGTAGAACCTTGTCGTACAGTTTTCTTTGCATATTCTACCTGTAATAATCTTCCATCAGGAGAAAACATCGTTATGCTTCTATCATAACCCATCTTATCAACCATTTGTTTGCTTGGATTCATTTGATAAACACCTCATTTTACGAATGAACACGCCTTTTTTAATGTACCCGACGTCGTTACTGACGTTAGTAGTACAGGCATGTTTTTAATCTTTTTGATTAATATAATTGCAGATTTGCACTCGTCAACATATTTATGGTTAACTTTTATTATAAATGTTTTGTTGTTACACTTTTCCTTAAGAAACAGTGGAGATGCCTTAGCAAGTCCTAACTGACCAAGAAATGATGTCAGTGCAGACTCTACAGCAGATTGTATGTCTTGTACTGTAAAATCTTTATCTGAAACAATCTTCCATACGATATAGCGTTTCTTTTGACGTAAGGAAGGAAGAAGTTTCATCCAACAATCCTCTCCTCATCATCTACAACTTCAACTTCCTCTTCTCCAAGAGGTTCTTCAGCTGCTGCAGGACCACCCGGTTGTAACATTCCAGGATCGTTTGTTAACACTTCTTGTTGACCTTTTTCAATAATTTCAATCTCACCAAATTTGCCTGATGAAAGTTGTCTTTCTCCGTTATATTCTGAACACCAACCATTCTTAAGATGAATTTTATCGCCAACACTCACTTTATCTACATCTTCGTTCCATAATGTAAGAACAATCTCGCCAGAATCGTCTTTTGCTTTTGCGTTACAAACACGACCCTCTTTTCCGAACTTGTTAAATGTTCGTTCGTCTTGTTTTTCAGTAATTGTCATTACTACATCAATGTTTCCTTGTTTTGCTTGTATATCTTTAATTTCCATAGTTAATACCCCATAATTTTCAATTTTATACGTCCCAGATAAAATATATTATATATTTTTCTATTTCCCATTCTCTAATTTTTCTCGCAAATGAACAACTTGTGCATAATACTGTTGTTTTGTTGCATCTGGAAGTTTTTGATATTGTGAATACGCACTTTCGTATGCTTCTTTTTGTTGCGTAATATCTCCACGTACAGTTTGGTTCAACGATTGTTGCATTTTCTTCTCAGCACGTAATTGTTCTTCTACTGTATCGCGTATGTGCGTAATAGGAACATAAAAGTTTCGTTTATTCTTTTCAGACATTTTGAGATATAATTCATAAATATCTAAATAGACAGTTTTATTATCGTTAACTGACTTTTTTGGATTAAATTTTGTAATTCGTTTTCGTAATTTTTTAACAGGATGTACAATCTTTATATACAAAAATATTCCACCACAAAGTGAAATTACTGCAAGGCCCACAGCAATACCTCTTGATAAAGTATCTTCTCGTAGAATAGCTAAAACTATTGCAGCAACAAATGCTACTCCAATAAAAACTAATGATATTTCTCCCTTTTTTTTAGTCATTTTGTATGTACGTTTTTTATTTGAAATATAATGTAAACAATTTATCTTTAAGTTCACTTATTTTTATTCTTTCTTGTTTTGTTGTATCTCTGTCTCTGATGGTAACTGAATCATCTTCCAATGAATCAAAATCTATAGTTATACAATACTTAACGCCCATCTCGTCCGCCCTAGCATATCTCCTTCCCACGGATGACGCTTGATCATACAAACACGAATAACATGTTTTTAACGAATCGTACACGTCCCGCGCTTTCTTTACAACGTTTTCTTTATTCTTTACCAAAGGAAACACTGCACAAAAGAACGGTGTTAATTTAGATTGTAATTGTAATACTACATTTCCACGTTTTTTGTCATCGGTATAAGCAACATCAAGTAATGCATACACACTTCTGTCAACCCCCAAACTTAACTCCAAGACGTGCGGAATAAACTTTTTACCTGACTCTTCATCAAGAACTTCCATTTTTTCTTTAGATACTTTTTGATGACCCGACAAATCATGATCTGTTCGATAATGCAAACCACCCATTTCTGTGAATCCATGTTCTGTAAGATCAATTTCAATATCAAAATGGTATTTGTTATAGAACGCTTTTTCTTTATCATCTAATTGATACAATCGAAACTTTTTGTGTGGAATCTTCAATTCGTCAAGATAAAATTGTTGCATCTTCACCAAATGATACACATAAAACGTAGGTAATTTTAATTTCACTAATTCTGCTGCTGTTCGTTCAACAATCTTATTTTTCTTTCTATCAGTAACAAGAAGTGTTTGTAATTTGTAATTTTTGACTGAATCAAAATCTGAATGTTCATTAATTTTGTGTGGATTAAAAAATATTTGTAATTCTGCCTGTGTAAATTCTCGCTGTCGTAATGTTAAGTTTCGTGGGGATATCTCATTTCTGAATGCTTTTCCAATCATTCCCAATCCTAAAGGTAACTTTTTCCGCAGAATTTCATATTGCAGTTTGAAATTAACGTATGGTGATTGTGCGGTTTCCGGTCGTAAAAAAGCTCGATGTGTTGTTCCAACACCCGCATGTACAGGAAACATCATGTTAATAATAGTAACAGGTTGAAATGTTGATTTACATTGGGGACAGGTTAACTTATTTTTCTTAATAATGTCTGTAAGTTGTTCAGGAGAAAGACCTTCAGCACGCTTTTTAGTTGCATCCTCAATAAGATGATCAGCACGTTCTGTAAAATCGCATTTTGAACATTTGGCAACTGGATCAACAAAATTTGCTAAATGGCCAGATGCTTCAAACACGTTTTCATGCATAATCTGTGCAGCATCAATTTCATAATAATTTTCGTTTAATGTAAGAAAAAATTTCCGCCAAACATCTTCAAAATTACGTTTTACTTTCGTTCCAAGATGGCCATAATCATACAAACCTGCCAACCCACCATAAATTTCTGAAGATTGATAGATAAATCCTTTCTTTTTAAGAAATGACGCAAACTCTTTTGTTGTAACCACCATTTTTGTTGTTATAGATGATGGGTTTATTAAGTTTTTTGTTCATCACTTCTTTAACCAACCAACTTCATCATCATTTAACTCTAATTCTGTAGCAACAGATGAGTCTCTGGAAGCAATTTCTTTCAAATATGGGACCTGTTCAAGAGCAACTTTCATAGAAACGTGTGTTCTTTCTGCATATTTAGAAGCAATATCTTTCTTCTTTGCATTTTTCATTTTTGCCTGCCACATTCTTAAAAACCGCATAGTTGGTTTGTACTGTACAAAGTCAGGATTCTTTTCATCCTTGGCTGTTGAGATGCCTGCTGTTAGCAAATTAGATATATAGACTAAGAACCGCCAATGTTGCCATCGCCTAATTCTGCCGTTAAACACGTCTGCCCGTGACAAATGTTCATACGCTCGTGCTAACGCTGAAGGTGTAAGATATTCTTTTGGTAAATTATTGTCCATCCAAAAAAATACGTCACGGATATCAACATCAATCGTGTCAAGTGCATGTAATGCATTCTCTGCCGATGACGATTTAAAAATAATAGCTAACGCTTTAAGAATAGAATCTGTCCTTTTTCTGTCTGATAAATTTGTTACATCATCAAATACAATACTACCCTTTGCTGCACATGATTGTAAATCAATTAACGCTGCCCGCATATCTCCCGCAACTTGCCGTGACAAACTATTAATAGCTTTTTCTTCAAACACAATATTTTCTTGTTCACTTACCCATTTTAATGTATGAGAAATGGTTGCATGATCTAATGTTTGATATTCAACCATCTGACACACTTTCCGTAACGACTTAAATTTCTGATCAAATGGATCGTTTGCCGTAAGAATAACGGGAAATGTAGATTTCTCAATAGCTTTTACTAACGTTGGAATACACCCACGATCCTTAACACCAGAGATATTATCAATTTCGTCTAACAAAATCATTTTAGGGGTAAAGAATAATGATTGCTGTCCAAGAGCAGAACTCAAAAAAGATTTCATACCATCTGCGTTTCGTACATCTGATGAATTACTTTCAAGAAGGTCATATTTCAATTCATTTGCTAACGCATAAACAGATGAAGTCTTTCCTACACCAACAGGCCCATATAACAAAATTGCTTTATGCTTTTGCTGTTTATAGTTAATTACAAAATCTTTCAACTGTGATATCGCAAGATCTTGCCCAAACAATTGTGACGTGTTCTGTGGTGCATACTTTAACGTGAAAAGAGTCATATTGTGCTTAGAATTTCTGGTATTTTAATAGTTTGTGGTTTGATTATTACATATCTCTTTCACAACAACAATCTATATAAACCAGCATCAGCACAAAAAAGTACCGGTGATATGATGCAGCTCGGACTAACATTTTCTGATGTTCTTTTAGTACCAAAAAGAACTCCGTTAAAATCAAGAAGTGAAGCGAACGTACAAACACGGTTCACGAAAAATATTCAACTTAACATCCCATTAGTGAGTTCTAATATGGCAACAGTAACAGAACATAAAATGGCAATAGCGTTAGCAAGAGAGGGAGGATTAGGAATCATTCATCAGTTCTGTTCAGTTGAAGAACAAGTACAAGAAATCAAACGGGTAAAACGTATTACAAGTTATATGGTGGAAAACCCTATAACCGTTAGCCCAACGGTAACGATTAAGGAAGCTGTCGAGATTATGGAAAATGAAAGTGTTACAAGCCTTCTTGTTGTTCTTGGAACACAACTTATTGGTATATTCACAAATAAAGATTATCAGTTTGAAGATGATTGGAACAAAAATATAACGGACGTTATGACACCAAAAAATAGGTTAATAACGTCATATCCAGGTGTCAGTTTAGAAGAAGCAAAACGCGTTCTTCACAAACACCGTATTGAAAAATTGCCATTGGTTGAGAATGGAGAATTAAAAGGACTTATCACAACAAAGGACATTAGAAAATTAGAAAATTGGCCAAATGCTGCAAGAGATGCGAAGGGAAAGTTACGTGTAGGTGCTGCACTTGGTGTGAATAACACCATTGAAAGAGCACGAGCATTAATTGATGCTGGTGTTGATGTGTTGGTACTTGATGCTGCACATGCCCATTCAGATTTTGTGATTCAACGAGTAAAAGAATTGAAAGATAATTTTGCTATTGACATTATGGTAGGCAATATTGCAACGGCAGATGCGGCAAGAGAGTTGTGTGAGGCTGGCGCTGATGGTCTTAAGATTGGAATTGGACCTTCTCCGGTATGTACAACACGTATCATTGCTGGTGCAGGAATCCCACAATTAACAGCAATCATAGATGTTGCTCGTATTGCAAGGGAATATAACGTTCCCGTAACGGCTGACGGAGGCATGAAAACGTCTGGTGATGTTGCAAAAGCACTTGCTGCTGGTGCCCACACAATTTATTCAGGAACCCTATTCTCAGGAACAAAAGAAGCGCCTGGCGTCGTTATTTTTAAAGATGGAAAAAGGTTCAAGAAGTACAGTGGAAGTGCATCGTACGAAAGTAGTCATGCACGTAAGGAATCTCAGAACGGCACAAAGATACAACGGCGTATGGACGTATTTGTGGAAGGTGTGTCTTCGTTAGTTGATTATAAGGGTGCAGTTGAAGGAGTCATACGCAGTCTTGTACGAGGAGTTCAAAGTGCTATTAGTTATTGTGGTGCACGAAATATTGAACAAATGCACACAAATGCAAAGTTTATTCAAATAACCTCATCTGGTTGGGAAGAAAGTAAAAGTCGTGGGAAAGAAATGAGCGAATGAATGGAATATTTTATTAAAAAAACATGAAATAATTATTTCTATGATACATGATTTAACAGTTATGGTAAGAACTTACGTTCCACAATTTTATGATAATGGGAAACAACCAACTAAAGAGGTTTTATGTGAAGCAGCGCGTAAAGCTGAAGAGTTAGGCGCGTATGAAGACGCAACACGACTTTATTTTCATTCAGGAAACAAAGAAGACATGACAAGGCTTGCTATAAGAACAATTATTATGAATGTTTTTTCTGAAGATAAAGTCCTTCAAGAACAAGTATCTATACTTTCTAAAGAAATTGGGCTGAAGGAAAGAGTTAAAGAAGCACTTGAAAATGCATGGGAAAAAAGTACTAATCCAAGAAAAAAGGGTTGTTACATTGCAACATTAAAGTATATGGACAATTAAAACACCCTTACATTTTTAAATAATCACTCTTTCTTATTCTAAAATGGAACTTCCAAAGAGATATGACTCACACGAATCTGAACCTAAGTGGCAAAAATACTGGGAAGAGAAAAAAACGTACAAATTTGACGAAACTAATAATACAAACATATTTTCTATAGATACCCCCCCTCCATACGCATCTGCTGGCCATCTTCATGTAGGCCACGGAATGCATTACTCTCAATTTGAGTTTGTTGCACGATTTCAACGAATGCGTGGTAAAAATGTATTCTTTCCAATGGGATATGATGATAATGGTCTTCCTACTGAACGATTCGTAGAGAAAAAACATAATATTAACAAATCAAAAATTACGCGCCAAGAATTCATAAAGTTATGTTTGGAAGAAACAAAAAAAGCTGGGAAAACGTATAATGATTTGTTTACAAGTTTAGGATTTTCTATTGATTGGAGTTTATTGTACCAAACAATTGGCGATAAAGCGCGCCGTGTGGCACAAAAATCGTTTATTGATCTTTACAATAAAGACCGATTAGAACGTGTTGATCAACCAACAACATGGTGTACAACGTGCCAAACAACAATTGCACAAGCAGATTTTGAAAATCAAAATATTCAATCACATTTTAATGATATCATCTTTAAATCTGAAGGACAAGACCTTATCATTGCGACAACAAGGCCAGAACTTTTACCTGCATGTGTCGCATTATTTTACAATCCTGAAGATGAACGGTATACAAAACTTAAAGGAAAAATGGCAACAGTTCCATTATTTAACTATCAAGTTCCAATATTAGAAGATGAAAGTGTCGCAAAAGATAAAGGAACAGGATTAATGATGGTATGTACATTTGGCGATAAAGAAGATATTGAAAAGTGGCACAAGTATAAACTTCCATTACGAGTTGTTCTTACAGAATATGGAAAAATGAACGAGTTAGCACAGAAGTATCAAAACATGAAAACGAAAGATGCCAGGAAAGAAATTCTTGATGATCTTAAAACACGGGGTCTTTTAATTAAACAAGAACAAATAACACATCCCGTTAATGTTCATGAACGGTGTGGAACAGAACTTGAATTCTTAAAAAAAGCACAATGGCAAATTAAAGTTCTTGATAAAAAAGAAGAACTTATTGCAATTGCACAAAAAGTTAATTGGTACCCTGAGCATATGAAAGTACGATATGAACATTGGGTTAAAAACTTACAATGGAACTGGGGAATTTCTCGACAACGATATTATGGAGTACCATTTCCTGTATGGTATTGTCAAGATTGTAATGCTGTTATCTTACCAAAAGAAGACGAGCTTCCTGTAGATCCTCGAGAAAATGAATATAGTGGAAAATGTTCATGCGGTTCAACCAACATTCAGCCTGAAATGGACGTTATGGACACATGGATGACATCGTCACTAACACCAGAAATTAACGCTGATTGGGGAGGAAACGAAAAGAAACAGTTTCTTCCAATGTCATTACGGCCACAAGGACACGATATTATTAGAACATGGGCATTTTATACCATTGTAAAATCATATTTTCACTTCAATGACATCCCATGGAAAGATATTATGATTTCTGGCCATGGACAAGATCCTCACGGACAAAAGATGTCAAAAAGTAAGGGAAATTTTGTGATAGCTCAAGATGCAATTAAAAAATATTCTGCAGATGCATTCAGATTTTGGGCAGCATCAGTTAAGCTTGGTGACGATTTACCATATCAAGAAAAGGATGTCTTAACTGGTCAGAAGTTTGTTAATAAGTTATGGAACGCATCTAAATTTAGTATAATGCACCTTGAAGATTATACTGAGGGGAAGCCAACAGAAACGTTTGATAAGTGGATCTTAAGTAAATTAAACACAATAATTAAAAATTGTACAGATAACTTTGAAAAGTACGAATATAGTAAAACAAAATCTGATGTAGAAAAGTTCTTCTGGCACATTTTCTGTGACCAATACCTTGAGTTGGTTAAAGATAGGTTATATAACCCAGATACAAGAGGAAACGATGCGCGAACAAGTGGACAATATACTGTACACCATACTTTGCTAAGTGTTCTTAAAATGATGGCACCAATCATGCCCCACATTACAGAAGAGATTTACCAGTTTTATTACTCAAAGAAGGATAACAAAACAAGCATCCATACATCACAATGGCCACAGTACAATAAAGATTTGATTAATAATGATATTGAACTTGTTGGAGACATGGGAATTGATATAATCAATTCTGTTCGAAAGTATAAGTCTGAAAATCAATTATCAATGAAAGAAGAACTATCAGAACTTATTCTTGTAAGTGAAGAAAAAGATTTCCAAACTATGATTGCAAAGATTGAACAAGATCTTAAAGCTGTTTGTAAAGTTAACAAAATCATATTTTCTGGCGAAACTCCCATAGAAACGGAGAAGTTTGGTATTGCTGTCGGCATTCGAAAATAAGCCTATTTTAGCCTAAAATTGCGAAACATTTTTAAGGGAACAAACATGAATAGAGAAAAGAGGGCGTAAATCACGTTCTAATATAAATATACTCGAGGTGCATAAAATGGAAGCATATTGTGTTAAATGTAAAGCAAAACAAGAAATGAAAGATGGTAAAGAAGTTCCTATGAAAGGAAAAGGTGGCGTTGAACGACGAGCTATGAAAGGTGTTTGCCCAAAGTGTTCAACAACAATGTTCAGAATTCTTGGAAGTAAAAAATAATTTTCTTATTTTTTTTATTTTTTTCTTATATTAAAACAAAACATTCTTAAACAAAAAAGTATTTCTTGTAATAGAGATGATAGAAGACTATTTACCATTATTACTTGCACTATTGGTTGGAACAACGTATTATCTTAGTAACAAATTCAATTTTAGAAAGAGATCATATCACCATAAAGTTATCTCGTTTTCAGCAGGTGTTTCTATTACATACGTTTTATTAGAATTTTTTCCAGCATTTACAGAAAGAGTACTTTTCCTTAACAAATATTTTTTTGTAGCCATACTTGTAGGGTTTATAGCTCACCACCTTATTGAGAAGTATATTTATCAACATACTCGGAAAGATGAACTTATCAAAACATTGTCGTTAGAGGATAACGTTTTTTCGTTTACATACCACATTATTCTTGGTATCTTACTTGTAATATTTACAAAAGGAAGTATTACAAAGGGAATACTTTTTTTCGTTCCTGTTCTTTCTTTTACATTTGTAAGTATGTTGCCCACCGAACCACACAGATCAACAAAAAGAGCTATTACGCTTGCAAGTTCAACATTTATTGGATCCCTTTTTGCAACATTTGTTTGGACTTCATATCAATTATGGATAGAAACGTTACTTATAGGACTTGTTTTAGGAGTACTTTTATATACAGTTATTAGGCACCATATTCCGTTTGGAAGAAAAGGAAAGATTGGATATTTCACAATAGGTTTTATTCTGTATTCATTATTAATCATTGCAAGTTGGTACATATAAAGATGGCAATAAAAGCGATAGGGTTTGATTTTGATGGCACGCTTATTATGTCAGAAGATAAGAAATCAGGAGAGATGGCGAGTGTTTTTAATGAAAAGTTTGGCATTACTAAAGGAGTGAAGAAAGCGTATGAAAAACTTGTAGGTACAGGAAAAAATAGAAACCAAAAAGTAGACTATCTTTTCAAACAATTTATGAAAAGAAAACCAACCAAAAAGGAATTGCAAGACATAAGTAACCATTTTGGTGACCATTATGCACAAGATATGGGCAAATGTCCACTGTTTCAATGTACAAACATCATTAAAGAATTGAAAGAACAAGTAGATTTTATGTTTCTTCTTTCATTAGAAAATAAAAAAGAAGTGAAGTTAGTTGCGCAACAATGTGGCGTTGCACAATATTTTGATTCAATATTGGGTGGGCCCACTTCTAAGGTTGAAAATTTACATGAAGTAATCACAAAACATACGTTTAAACCACAAGAGATCTTATACATTGGAGATTCACATTCTGACGTTGTTGCAAGTAAGAAATTAAAAATGAAAGTAATACTTTTAGGAAAGAAGCATACGTATGAGAAGCTTAAAGAAGATCTTAAAGCTGATTTTGTGTTCAGTTCATTATGTGAGATACCACATAGTATAAAGGATTTGAAGTAAAGTCCAGAAAATTTAAATACTTATATTTTCTTCTTGTGTTCAGGTGATAGTATGATTAAGAAAATAATAGTAAGTATTTGTATAATTACGTTAATGACATTCTTTATTGTTGGATGTGGAGAAACTGTAGAAGAACCTGTTACTTCACCCGAATTAGAAGAAGCAGAAACAGTACCACTAGTTCCTGAAGACGTTGAAGTATCTGATAATGAACCAGTTATGGAAGAAAATGTTGAAAACGCAGTAAAAGAATTTACAATGATTGCGCGAAAGTTTGAATTTGAACCAGCAGAAATACGAGTCATGGAAGGGGATACCGTACGGATCACTGTAACATCTGAAGATGTGGCACATGGAATTGCAATTTCAGAGTTTGATGTAAAAGAAGATTTTGGACCAGGAGAAACTGTTACTGTTGAATTTGTTGCTGATAAAAAGGGAACATTTACATTTTTCTGTTCAGTATTCTGTGGAACAGGACATAGAGAAATGGTTGGACAACTGGTTGTTGAATAAAAATGACACTTGGATTTACAATATTGTTTATTGCAGGAATTACAAATATTCTTTTTTTATTATTAGTTTTCTTTTCATGTAGATGTATGGGAGGATCAAAAATAACGCAAAGATTGTTCAGTAAAGAATGGTATACACGATTCTATGCAAAACATTGTTATTTTTGGTACGGATTTTTTATTTCTGTACTAACTCATACAATTCTTGCATTTTATTTGTTCGGCTGGCCGTTTTGAACAAACAAACCGCACCAACACATGGGTTTCCTCCCGTCGGGAGGATGAAGCCATGTAGAATGGATTTTAAAATTACATGGACAAATAAGTTCTAAATCTTTTTCTCGTGTCCCATCACGTAATCTACATGGACATAATTTTAACCCATATTTTATTTCGTTCTTGAGAACGCCGTCAACGATCATTGCAACATGATCAGTATCAGGGTTAAGAATAAAGTCTTTCTTTGTAGTAAATCGTTCCCATGCACTTACAAGCTCTTCTTTGTTCATAAGCCCATCACTTTTTGTGCTTCTTTTGTATCAATTTCGACGTATGCATCTTTTTGTTGACACGTGGGACATGTTTCTGGTCCTGCATTACCGTAATGAACATCATTACAAACGTTACATCTAAAAAATTTCTTTTCCATTTTTGTATCCTCCATAAACTTCAGTGTTGACTGTAAACTTTGCTTTCTTTTTTTGTAAGATAGTAATAATGTTCTGAGCAGCAATATCAGACATTGCAGACCTCGTTTCAATTGTTGCTGATGCTGTATGCGGTGTTAGAATTACATTATCAAGTTTTTCTAATCCTTTAACAAGCTTTGGTTCAAATTCAAACACATCTAATGCAGCCCCTGCAATTCTCTTTGTTCGTAACGCTGACACTAACGCTTTTTCATCAATTACGGGACCCCGTGAGGTATTAATAAGGTACGCCGTCTTTTTCATCATATTAAACTCTTTTTTTCCGATTAAATGTCGCGTTGATGGTAACAATGGAACATGTAATGAAACAAAATCAGCGTTCTTTAAAATTCTTGTAATAGGTGCATATTTAGCTTTATATTTTTTTTCAAACGGAATGTTTCGTTTAATATCAGAATACATAACATTCATTCCCATTCCCCGTACTGCCCGCTCTGCAACTCCAGCACCAATTCTACCAGAACCAATAATTCCTAAAGTCTTTCCTTTCAATTGTGTACCAAGAAATAACATTGGTTCCCATCCCTTATACTTCTTTTTCTTTGTAAATGTATCTGATTCAGGAATTCTTCTCGCAACAGACATAAGTAACGCTATTGTATGTTCAGCAACAGCATCTGTAAGAACGCCAGGCGTATTTGTTACAGGAATTTTTTTTGTAGTCGCATATTTAACATCAATATTATCATAACCAACAGCGTAATTAGAAATTACTTTAAGTTTTGGATTTGCATTAATTATTGTCTTATCAATCTTATCTGTTAACAAACAGAGAAGTGCATCTGCCCACCGTACTCCTTGAAGAAGATCCTTTCGTGGAATAACAGTATCTTTAGAATAAACTTTAACAGTATGATACTTACGTAACAATTGTATTCCAGATTCAGGTATTTTTCGTGTTACAAAAATTTTCATTGTAGTTTATTTCATTGTATGCCTGCTAAATATCGTGCCGCTTTTAATAGTGCCATACATCCCTGCCCAGCAGATATAACATACTGATATTCGTGACCAGATGCACAATCTCCTGCAGAAAATATTCCCTCAACATTTGTATTTCCTTGACAATCAATCTTTATATGCTTATGTTCATCAAGTTCAACTACGTCAGCAACAAAATCAGTATTAGGTATCCTTCCAATTTCAATAATAACACCGCCAACTTTTAACTCTTGTTCTTTACCATCTTGAGAGTATGTAATCCCCGTAACAAATTTATCTCCCACAATAGTTTTTGTTTCCGTATTAAACAAAACTGTTACTTTAGGATTCTTTTTTACACGTTCAATAAGATATTCGTGACCAGTAAACTTGTCTCCCCGTACCACAATATATATCTTAGTTGCAATCTCTCTCATAAAATCTACTGCCTCAAGTGCAGAAGCACCACCGCCAATAATAACAACTTCTTTTCCTTTAAAGAGTGGACCGTCACAAATAGAACAATATGTAATACCTTTATTTGCAAATTCTTCTTCACCAGGAACGCCTAATTTCCGAGGTTTTGAACCTGTTGTAATAAGAACTGTTTTTGTTGAATATTCTTTCTTACCAGCAACAACAGTAAACCCCGTTTCTGTTTTCTTTATTGTTTTTATCGTATCTAATGTAACAGAAACCTCATTAAATTTCATCTGTTCTTCCATAATATTGCTAAACTCAACACCAGTTGTCTTCACAATTCCTGGATAATTTAACACTTCACCAGATACCATAAACTGACCACCAAAATCTGTAGAAATGATTTCGTACTTCATCTTTTTTCGTGCAGCGTACATTGCTGCTGTTAAACCTGAAATACCTGCCCCAATAATAATCGTTTCATATACATCTACCATAATAATCACCAAAGTTTCTATTTCTTCTTACTTTTTTCTTTTTTACAGAAGTGTAATACTTTCGTATAAATACTTTTTGAATCAAAACCAAACTTTTTCAATAATTGATCGGGACTACCAGATTCGCCAAAATGGTCATTAACACCAATACGTTTCATCTTTGTTGGATACGCTTCGCTTAAAAATTCTGCTACCGCCCCACCAAGACCACCAATAATTTGTGCTTCTTCAACCGTGACGACGCACGAACATTTTTTTGCTGCTGCCAATATAGTTTTAGTATCAAGAGGTTTTATTGTATGAGAATTAATTACCATTGCATTGATTCCATCTTTTTGTAACATTTCTGCTGCCACCAAACATTCATACACAACTGGACCAGCACCAATAATAACAACGTCATGTCCCTGTTTCAACACCTGTGCTTTTCCAATTGTAAATGGTGTTCTTTTTGATGTAAATTGGGGAGTTTTTTCACGAGCAAACCTCATATATGCAGGCCCTTTATATTTTGCAACGGCATGTGTCGCTTTTTTTGTCTGTTCGTAATCTGCAGGGACAACAACTATCATGTTAGGAAGCGTTCGCATAATGGCAATATCTTCCAGTGCTTGATGGGTCGCGCCGTCAGGTCCTACAGAAACTCCTGCATGAGCGCCGATAACCTTAACATTACTATTATTGTAACATATAGTTGTTCTAATCTGTTCCCAACACCGACCGGGACAAAACATTGCATAGCTTGACACAAACGGAATTTTGCCCATTGCTGCCAATCCTGATGCTACTGTTACCAAATTTTGTTCAGCAACGCCGATCTCAACAAATTGTAAAGGATGTTTATCTCTAAACTTAGCAACTCTCGTTGAATCTGTTAAATCAGCGCAAAGAACCATAACGTTTCTATTTTTACCAAGTGTAACTAATTCGTCACCGTACCCGTTTCGCGTTGGAATTTTTTCCTCAACAAATCGTAAATTCAATGATGTGTTTATTCCTTTCAGTTTCATTTTTAATATATTCCTTTATTTTATTGACCTTCAATACATGTGCATCTCCGATGTAATTTACTACATTGACTGCACCGTACACCCTCCAAACTATGTTCTCTCTTTCTAAGTTCGGCAAGTGCCATTTCTTCCTGTTCCTTCGTTGGTGGTTTTCCATGCCACGTATAATCATTTTCCATGAAAGATACACCCTTACCAGGAGTTGTATTCGCAATTATCATTAACGGTTTGTTTTTATTCTTTCGTGCATTGCGTAATGTTGAAACAATCCTTTTCATGTTATGTCCATTAATTGTCACAACGTTCCAATTAAACGCTTTATACTTCTTATCAAGTGGATCAAGAGGCATGATGTCTTCCGTATTACCATCAATCTGAATATAATTTCTATCAAGGATAACAATGAGGTTGTTCAACTTATGTTTTGCAGCAAACAACATCGCTTCCCAAGTATTACCCTCATTATGTTCACCGTCGCTACAAAAGCACCAAACATGATTGTTTTTCCGATCTATTTTTAATGCATATGCCATTCCTGCTGCCTGACTCAACCCAGACCCAAGCGGACCAGACGTTGTTTCTAACCCGGGAAGTGCTTCTCTATGCGGATGGCCCTGTAACCGCGTTCCAAGTTTTCGAAGCGTCATCAGTTCTTTTTTGGGAAAATATCCGGCATTTGCCATTGTTGCGTATAATACTGGACAAATATGGCCGTTAGAAAGAACAACCCTATCACGATCTTTCCATTGAGGTTTTTTCGGATTATGTTTCAGAATGTTAAAATAAAGAGCAGTAAAAATGTCTGTCATGCCTAACGGTCCTGCGGAATGTCCAGATTTCGCTTCAGTTAACGATGTAATAATATCTTGCCGAATAGTATTTGCCATTAACTGAAGATCTTTAACTTTTGTTATAGTCTTCATTCTCCCCTCTTTTTTATATCTACTGAGAATAGAATATTGTTAATAAATGTTTCCGTTGTATGTAAAATTACTGTTTAGCTTTCTTCCACAAAATGTACGATAAAACAAAACTTATTACCGTAAGAATATGAACATATGTACACATGATACAAATTGTTTTTAATTGAATTTCAGCAAAGATAAAATATGCAACAAAGATTATTCCAAAAACGTTCCATGAAAATAATTCTCGTACATACTTTTTACTTGTAAACAATGTTATTGTAAGAAAACCTAACATTAAAAACCATAAAATGCCCAGAATAGCAACTGGAATTCCAAATATCTTTGCATATGAACTTGTAGTTACCAAAGAACATGAATCTTCTTCTCCTACTATACAAACATCACTCCCAGATTCAGGATAATAATGTGTATACGTAAGATATCCAGATAAAAGTATTCCAATAAAAGAAATAATCAGAACAATGTACAAAATGGTTTTACGTTTCAACATATTGTTGTTTTTACAATATTGCTTAATAAATGTTTTGTTTGTAAGATTATAAAACCAAAAAATTTAAATGGGAACAAATTTTAGGTACAAATAGGTGATATTATGGCTACTGTTAAAGTTTATTCAACACCAACATGTCCTTGGTGTAAAAAGGTAAAGGAGTACCTGACAGAAAAAAAGGTACAATTTGAAGATGTTGACGTTTCTGAGAACGAAGACGCACGAAATGAGATGATTGAAAAGTCTAAACAAATGGGAGTTCCCGTTCTAGACATTGACGGAAAGATCATTATTGGTTTCAATCAAGCAGAAATTGATAAAGCGCTAGGAAAAGAATAATTTATATTTTATATTTTTTTATATTTCGACACACGTTTTTTCCACCATTTTCATACTGTTTCTTAGCTTTAAGAATAATCTTCATTGCGTGAGCATTACTTTTGGCAACAAAAATTGGTTCCATGTCTTTCTCACTCAGAAGGTTTTCTTTCAGAGGATATTTCTTTACCCATGTAAGAAGTTTGCCCCACATATTTCCTAATAAAATAACGGGAATGTGACATATTTGGTTAACTTGAATCAATTGCCATGTGTAAAAGAATTCTAACATTGTTCCAATTCCACCAGGTGCAACAATAACCACATTTGACAGTTGCATGAACTTATCTAACCTACCAGAAAATTTTGTAAAATCTTTTTGAATGTCAAGATGATACCCCTGAGTTTGTTCATGAGGTAATTTTATTGTTAATCCAAGTGAATGGACGTTATTATTTTTGCGACCTTTATGATGGCCCCTACTTGCCGCATCCATTAATCCTGGACCGCCACCCGTTACAACATCTATATTTTCTTGTGCGAGAAGTTTTGCAAGTGAAAAAACATGTTTGTAGTGGGGGTCGTCCTTTTTGATTCGTGCAGAACCAAAAATAGCAACGCGAAAATGGTCTTTTTGTATTTTTGCCATCATGTATCTCTTTATGATTGTGGTGGTTGTGTTTATTGTGGTGGTTGTCCAGTTGCAGGATCTTGCCGATTTGTATCAACTGGTTGTGTTGGCTGTTCTTGTTGAATTGGTTGCTCGGTTGGTGGAGATTGCTGTACGCCAACAGGAGTTTCGATAGCAGGTTGTTCCAATTCAGATTTCTTCTTAACTTTCTCCAAACCAAAAACTGCGCCAAAAATTAGTAACGTAACAACACCAAGAATAATGAGACCTAACGTCTCATTTGTAGGAATTAATCCAGAAATAACAATTCCTAAATAACCAAGTATTAAAACAATTTCAATTGTAGTAATGATTTTACTATTCATAATATCACCTTTTTATTATTTCTTTTTTATTGTGTATCCTTCTGCTGAATCTTCAATATCATACCCTAACTTATTAATTTCATCACGCAACTTGTCAGAATTTTTCCAATCTTTATCCTGTCGCGCGTTTAATCGTTCTTTCGCAAGTTTAGTAACATTTTGAGGAATCTTGTCTTTTGTAATATTCTTTAAACCTAAACCAAGAACCCTATCAAATAAAAGTAACGTTGTATACATATCGTTACTCTTCAACTTTTTATCTTTAAACAAGTCCCATACAATAGCTAACGCGTTTGGAGTGTTAAGGTCGTTATTAATTTCTTGTATAAACTTCTTTCCATATTTTGGAAGAACTTTTCCACCAGTACTTTTTATTTCTAAAACCCTATCAAACAATCTTGTACGAGCATTTTGTGCACTTTCTAAAGCGTCCCAACTAAACATTAACGGTTTCCTATAATGCGTTCCTAAACAGAAATATCTATAATCAAGAGGATGGAATTCCTTCTCTTCAAGAGTTTGTAATGTAATAAAATTATCGCCAGACTTGGCCATCTTTTCTCCTTTACGTAACACCAAGAATTCGTTATGTAACCAATACTTTACCCAAGGTTTTTTTCCTGTTGCAGACTCCGACTGTACAATTTCGTTTGTATGGTGCACAGGAATATGGTCAATACCACCACAATGTATATCAAACTGCTTACCCAAATATTTCATTGACATTGCACTACATTCAATATGCCAGCCAGGATATCCCGTTCCATATGGAGATTTCCATTTCATTCCCTGATCCTGAAATTTAGATTTGGTAAACCACAAAACAAAATCGTGCTTATTTTTCTTGTTTTTATCTTCTTCTACCCTTTCTTTCGTATCAGCTTTCAAATCTAATTTAGCAAGCTTACCATAATCTTTAACTGAAGATGTATCGAAATATACATTACCACCTGCTTGATACGTAAACCCTTTCTTTTCAAGAATCTGGATCAATGTAATCTGTTCTTTGATATGATCAGTTGCTTTACTCCATGTATTAGGATTTTTTATGTTTAGTTTTATAATATCATCTTTGAACGCTTTTGTATAAAACTCTGCAATTTGCCAGACAGTTTTCTTTTCTCTTTTGGCACCTTTCAACATCTTATCTTCGCCAACATCAGCATCACTCGTTAAATGACCAACATCAGTAATGTTTGTAACATGTTTGACTTTAAACTTGTTAAATTCAAGAACGCGTCTTAAAACATCTTCAAAGATATAACTCCGTAAATTTCCAACATGTGCATAATTGTACACCGTTGGACCACAACAATACATTCCCACTGAACCTTTCTTTAATGGAACGAACGTCTCCTTTTTCCTGGCTAGTGTATTGTAGAGTGTTAATTTATTCATACAAGAAGAGTACTAACGTTGTTTATTAATCTTTTGAAGCATATGGTAGAGAAAGGAATGTTGGTTCGATTATGGCATCCGGAGTGTTATTTAAAATGGTTGCGATTCCATTTGCAATTGGCCCATATACATTAGATTCAATCGTCCCATCCAAGTATCCTTTGTTTAATTGCCGCATTGCAACAACAAGCTTTCCTTGTTCCCGACGTGGAAAATCTGTAACTTGAATAAGACCTTCATCCATAAATTGTGTAACCATTCTCAACGCTTGGTCAGGATAAATAATAACATCAAACTCTCTTTCCAATAGGCTATCATAAACTTGTATTCGTGGTGCATACGGCGCACCACCTCCAAAAGCATTATCATTATCCGGAATTCCGTATATTCTTCTGGACGCTTCAACAAAACCTGCAGAATAATCTTGTTCTTCATTTTTATTATCTTTAGGAGATTGACCACGTTTTAATATATGTCTTAATGTAATACTTGACGAATTGAAAGCAGCATAATATTCTGGATCAATATGATCTGGAAATAGAAATGTAATGATTAGTTTACATAGTTTTTCTTTCTCTGGTCCAAGAACTTTAGGACCATGTTTGTCCCACCCGATCTCTGATCTCAACATGTCTTCAACAGGTGTATTATCATCACCATCAAATATACCTGCAATGTTCCAAAAGTGTAGTCCTGTTACAATTCCCAATTCAGAAAGAGGATTTTTGTAGGGTCTTGTTAACGAGTTTCGTAAATATTCAACTGCAAATGTTTGAGCATACATCCTATCATCTAAAGATAACGACACAACAGATCCACTTTGAATACTATGAGAAAGGTTGGCTATTGAAGTAACATCATCTGTATTAACAACATGTTCAATACCTTCTTCACATACGGTAAGTTCCATAGATAAAATGGTCAAAAGTTATCGTACTTTTAAATGTTTACTAAAGATTACTATTCTTCAGTAACATACTCAGAATTGTCTAAACTTTCTTTCAATAACTTGTTCAAGTCAATATTTTCTAATTCTTTCTTAATATCGTCAGGATTAGACTTTGTAGCAGGATGTTTTGGACCGAGAAGAGAACATATTTCTGGTCCCGCAGACGTTTCATATGTACCAATTTTCTTTGCAATTGTAATAATGTCTTGTTTATCATACGTTAATAGTGGTCGTATAATCTCAAGCGACAAATTCTTTGTAATTGTTGTTAAATTGCTTAGTGTTTGAGATGAAACTTGTGCCAAATTCTCTCCCGTTATCAAAAACGTTGCTTTTTCTTTCTCTGCAATAAGTTCAGCAGCTTTAAACATAGCAATTTTTGACGAAATAAAATAATTTTTATGATTACACTTCTCAGTTAATGCTTTTAACACACTCACAAAAGGAACAAGGTACACTTTTGTAATGCCAAGTATTTTTGCAAGTTCTTTGACTTTCTCCACTTCTTTTTCATCTGTTAATGGTTGTTGATGAAAGTGTGCTGCAACTATATCCATCCTTTCCTTCATAAGATGAATGGCTACAGGAGAATCAATTCCACCAGATAATAACGCTATACCTCTTTGCATGTATAATAGTGATGTGTCCATGTTTAAAAGGTTTACTAAACCAACAAAAACATTTATAACAATCATAAGAACACTAAGACTCATGAATAAGGTACTGGTATGTGTTATTCTTTTATTATGTATTCAAATAGCAACAGCAGAAATTGAAGATAATAACTTGTACTTGTACGATTCATTAGAAATCTTATTAAATGTTGATGGTGGATTCAAACTTACAAAGGAACGAAACAATTATGATATTCGTGAAGCATCAACTGAACTCCTTCTGTATCCTAAAGAAGATTATCGCCAATCCATTCAAACATGGGATAGTACAGGGATAATACAAGATAATGGTGTTATGTTTACATGGAACGAACCATCTCTTGGAGATAAAGAGTATGGATATACAACTATATTAAAGACGGAAAATCAACGAAAAGAAGTACAGTATAAAGTTCCATTTCCGATACATCCACGAAATATAAAAGGATATGAAGAATATCTAGAACCAACGATAACAATTGATTCTAATAATCCAGAAATTGTTGCAAAGGCAACTGAACTTGCTCAAGGAGAAGATGATTTGTTTAAAGTAGCGTTTAAACTAGCAGAATGGGTTGAAAGAAATGTAGAATATGATTTAAACACATTAACATCGCAAGCATCACAGAAAGCATCGTGGGTATTAGAGAATGAACAGGGTGTCTGTGACGAAATGACATCACTTTTTGTTGCCATGGCACGTTCATTAGGCATTCCGGCTAGGTTCGTTTCAGGTATAAGTTATACAACGTCAGAGTTATTTGATGAGAACTGGCAACCACACGGATGGGCAGAAGTATTCTTTCCAGATATTGGATGGGTAAGTTTTGATATTACATTTGGAGAATATGGATACATTGATGTAACACACATAAAATTGCGTGATGGGTTTGATCCAGCCGAACCAGCAACAAAGTTTGAATGGCTAGCAAGTAATGTTCTTCTTACAACGGAACAACTTTCTTTCAACGTTAATTTGTATGATAAAGGAACTCAATCGGAACCAGAAATACTTGTAGAACAAGAAATTTTATCTGACGAAATCGGATTTGGAAGTTATAACCTTGTGAAAGGAATTATTAAAAATAATCAACCATATTATACTGCAACAACTGTCCAACTAGCTGTTCCAGAAGAGATTGAGATTATTGAACGTAATAAAAGAACAATTCTCCTTCACCCACATGAAGTTCGAGAAACGTATTGGATAGTAAAACTTACTGACGATCTTGACAGTTCTTTCCTATATACATTTCCCACAATTATCTATTCAGAAAAGAATGTGTCTGTGAGAGATTCTTTTAACGCACAAGCACTGATGAATGTGTATGAAAAAGAAGACATTGAAACATTAACAATACAGGACGAAGAGCGAAGTTATTCGCGAAAAGTTTCATTTGAATGCGATTATCCAACAGAAATTAAACAAGATGAGGAAAATAATATTGAATGTTCAATAAAGAATAGTGGTAATACAAATTTAGAGAATGTTAATTTTTGTGTAGGAGATATATGTAATACTGTTGACCTTCCAATTAATCAAAAAGAATTGATATTAACATCAATGAACAGTGAAACGGTTGGTTGGAACAAAATAATTGTCAGTGCAAAAAATAATCTTGTTGAGAAGAAATCGTCTTTTGAGTATGGGGTTACAGACATCCCAAAGATAGAAATAACAACTAAACATCCTGAAAGGGTACATTTTGGTGAGACAATTAACATTCCAATTACGATTGATAAAATATCGTTCAGTACTCCAAAAGATATCACTATCATCATTGATAGTCGCGGTTTTGAAAATAGGTTAAAAACTGAAGAGATTACACAGTCAAAAGATGTTAATCTGGAGTTAACACAATTTCCACTTCGTAAAACTAATTCATTTACTATCACGGCAATATGGTACGATGCAGAAGGAAAATTTTATTCAGAAAATCAAGACATTGTAATTATTGGTGAAGCGACATCTTTTTCTGAAAAAGTTAAACTATTTCTTAACAGAATAATCCCAGTATTTTCATAGAAATAAATAAAAAAATAAAAAAAAGAATTTAACGTTTTTTACGTCGTCGAGTTACTGCTGCTTTCTTACCAGCTTTTTTACGAACAGCTGTTTTTTTCTTCTTTGTAGCTGCTGCTTTCTTACCAGCTTTTCTTCGTACAGCTGTTTTTCTTTTCTTTGTAGCTGCTGCTTTCTTACCAGCTGCTTTTCGAACAACTTTTTTACGTCTTTTCGTTGCTGCGCCTTTCTTTGCTGCAGCCGAACGCTTTGCAGATTTAGACTTGACAGGTTTTTTCTTAACAGCTTTACGCTTTACTGCTTTTCTTTTCACAACTTTCTTCTTAACAGCTTTACGTTTTACCGCTTTTCTTTTTACAACCCTTTTCTTTACTGCTTTACGTTTTACAGTTTTTCTTTTAACGGTTTTCTTAGCAGGTTTTTTCTTAACAACTCGCTTTTTCACCGCTTTTTTTCTTTTTACAACCATCATTAATTCACCTCTTTAAGCTCTGTTGTGAAAAGAAAAGATGTTTACCTTTTTAAAAGTATCGAAAAGTGAAAACTTTTCGAGACACCAAAAAGATTTTATCTTTTTGATTGTATCGCTTAGTCAACACTTTAGAAACACTTAAAAAAATAAAAAAGTTTTTGTTAAATTAAAAAGCAAAATATTTTTATAATTTTAAAAAGTTTTTTATTTTTTGTAAAAATTTGTTTTTTGAAAAGAAAAAAAATGAAAATTGAATAAATTCTAAAAACCTTTAAAAGAAACGGCTTCTTTTAGACATAAAATGACAAAGAATGAAAGTAAGAAAGATGTTTTTTATTCAGAAACATTTGAACAAGAGAACACAGAAGTAAATGATAAATCACTTCAATCTTCTATAACAAAACTTGAAGAAGAAAATAACACATTATCACAGTCATTAAATAGATTAGAAGAAGAGAGTAACGTGTTACGAGCAATGTTTAATAACGTTAATGACGAACTTACCACTCTTAAGAAACCGTCACTTCTTGTTGCAGACATTGTTAATGTAATAGATGAAAAAAATGCAATAATAAAATTGCCTAACGGAAATAAGTTTTATTGTCACATGTCACAAGAAGCAGAAAATCTTGTAGGTGGAGATTCTGTACTTGTTGATCAGAAATCGTTAAACATACTTAAAAAAATTGATTTAGGAAATAACTTTGAGGTTGAAAAGTTTGTAATCATGGAGAAACCGAAAGAAAGTTGGAAAGAAATTGGCGGTTTGAAAATGGAAATACAAGAAGTTAAAGAAGTTATTGAACTTCCATTAAAGAAACCTGAGTTGTTTGAAAAAGTAGGAATTAAACCGCCAAAAGGTGTTTTACTGTACGGCCCACCAGGAACAGGAAAAACATTACTGGCAAAAGCTGTTGCACACAGTACAAATGCAACATTTATTGAAGTTGTAGGTTCAGAACTTGTCCAAAAATTTATTGGTGAAGGTGCAAAGTTAGTGAAAGACATTTTTGCACTTGCACGCCAGAAAGCACCATCGATCGTATTTATTGATGAGATTGATGCACTTGCTTCTGTACGAATGGAAAATGGAACTTCTGGAGAAAGAGAAGTTAACAGAACATTCATGCAATTGTTATCAGAATTAGACGGATTTAAACATCTTGGCGATGTAAAGATTATCGGTGCAACTAATAGAATTGATATTCTTGACAGAGCAATTATTAGACCAGGAAGATTAGATAGATTAATTGAGGTTGGCCTTCCTGACGAAGATGGACGTTTAGAAATAATGAAAGTCCACATAAAAAGTATGAATTTAGACAAAGTTAATGTGAAAGAATTGGTTAAAGAAATGGAAAATTTTAGTGGGGCAGAAATACAAGCTGTCTGTACAGAAGCAGGATATTTTGCAATTCGTGAAAGTCGTGATCATGTAAATCAGGACGATTTTATGTTTGCTATTGATAAAGTTCGTTTTGATGAAGAAGATGAAGGAATTGAGTTGTTTGGATAGTATTTATATACAAGTTGTTCTTTTGTATTAATATGATATTTGTTCAGAGACATGGAGACGAGAAAGCAGCTCTTGAAGCTTGTAAGAAAATTCTAATTAGTAATAAAGAGAAAGCAAGGTTTGAAGCGTCATTTAGAGAATATTGGATGACTACCAGACATAATGTTCGAGGGAGAGGAGAAAAAAAGCAAATTGAAAAGAGTTTTAGTAAGGATAAATATTACCAAACAATTGCTACAAGAGAGGATCACCACCTTGCTTTAGTTTCTTCAGGATTACAGTTAGCATTAGATGATGATAAAGAAAAAAAGTTACAACAATTAGGTGAGGCTTTTGAGAAGTCACAAGATTTAGGAAAAGCTTTTGGTAATTTCTTTGCCAACATTAGGTTTGCACTTCCTTTTTTGATAGAAAGGGAAGATAAATGGAAAGTTATTGCATCTAAAAGTTTAGAATATATTCGTAGTAACATACTACCACACATAGAAAAGCTTGAAATTGATAAAGAACCAATTAAAACAAGGTTAAGTAAAATATATAAGCAGTCTAAAAACGAAAAGTTAAAAGAATTCTTTGAAGCTCTTGAAGCTATTTTCTCATAAAGTAATGGTAAGTTAAAATTATTTTTTTATTTCTTCTTTATCCAAATTATATTTCTTATCAAATTCTTGAAATATAGTGTATTGTTCCATTTTTAACTTTATAATACATTTATGGGCGTTCATCAGTTACTTCCGTATCCCATGAAGAGGGAATGGTGTTCACATAATCATTACGCTTTCCACATGTTTTCATATATCTATTATTAGCTTTATTTATAAAATTTATGAGAAAGTTTATAAAGTAAACTGGTGTTTTACAGCTAAAACAAGTAGCTAAACAAAGTTTAGTATAGGAGGAAAAAAAATGGAAGGAACAGTAAAGTTTTTTAACCAGAAGAAAGGATTTGGATTCGTACACGGCGATGACGAAAAGGACTACTTTGTCCATTTTACGGCATTACCACAAGGCGTATTCTTACGAGACAACGATAGAGTATCTTTTGATCCTGTTGAGGGAGATAGAGGACTAAAAGCTGAGAATGTACAACTTCTTGAAAAAGGAAGCGACAGAGGAGACGAAGAAGCTCCAGCAGAAGACGCTGAAGAACAAACTCAGGAAGA
Source organism: Candidatus Woesearchaeota archaeon (assembly GCA_018676855.1). GTDB lineage: Archaea > Nanobdellota > Nanobdellia > Woesearchaeales > GW2011-AR9 > PCYB01. The sequence continues at coordinate 586,755 of JABHDY010000003.1, read as the reverse complement.
AGAAGCACCTCAAGAAGAGGAAGCTCCAGCTGAAGAAGAAGCTCCGGCTGAAGAACCTGCACCTGCAGAGGAACCAGCAGAAGAAGAACCTAAAGCAGAATAATTCTTTAGACAATTTATTTATTTTTTTTTATTTTTTTAACTTAATATCAAAACACATTCTAAACGTACCTGGAGAAAACTGGCCACATTTAACATATCGCTGGATTTGAATGGACTTTTTTGATTGTTTTGCGATATCACGAATTTTTTTCTTATATAGTGCAACTTCATTCTCATGAAGAAATGCGTACAAATGAATAATTCCACCAGGTTTTATTTTTGATAAAGCAACATTAAAAAATTCTTCAGCAATTTTTGGTAGAGGCATGACAATCCTATCAAACTTTTTCTTTATTATAGGAATAATCTTTCGAACATCACCTTCAAACAATTTTACTATTGAACTAAATCCGTTCATAATAATGTTCTTTCCAGCATAACTATGTGCCATAGGATTAATTTCAATACCATAAATCTTTTTTGGTCTTGCATTTTGTGCAATAACCAAAACATATGGAGCAGCGCCAGAAAACATCACAAGAACATCTTCTTGTGGTTTAACTTGCTTAGCTATTCGAAGACGCTCATTTGCCGTTCTTGCAGAGTAATATGTTTTTTCTAAATGTAATTGTAGTGTAATGCCATTTTCATAATGAGTTGTTTCTTTTGTTCGTTTTCCTGCAAGAATTTTCACAGTTCTTGTTCTATAAACCCCAGAATGAATTTTATCTTTACGAACAACAGTTTCAATAGAATTATTTAATTTCAAATATGTTTCTGCTATCAACTTTTCTTTTTTCTTCAATTGATCAGGAACCTCTAAGATCATTATTTTTCCAATAATTTCTTGACTTCGTGGAATGAGTTTCAGTTGTGTAGCAGTAAGTTTACTTTTCAATAATTGATCTATTGTTTGAGGTTTTTTCTTTATAGGAAATGAAAATTTTGTGGTAACAACTTTTGCATTTGGCATAGTTATCCTTTTTGTTATAGGAAAATATATCGTTTGCATTTCTTTTAATGGTAAGTACTCATGATGCAAAACCTCTTTTTTCTGAAGAAAACGTTTTACTTTCTCTGCGTTCTGTAATGTTGTAAAAGCTGCAAGCATAAACAAAAGAAGAGAAATATGGTATATAAAAGTATCGAGAGAAATGTTTAAATAAAATAACTGTTATGATTTTTATATGAAGAAAAGAACGAAAAAGAAAATAGCTAAAGTTGCTGGTAAGGTTGTTAGAGGCACGAGTAAACTTATTTTTGTATATCCACCAAAAGCTCTCTGGTTCATAACAAAACACGCATATTATGGTATCAAGAAAGACAAAAGGTCACGAAATGAAAGCAGTTTGAAAGAAGACAATACTAAAGAAAGACAAGTACAAAAAGAAAAACCGCAAAAAGGAAAAATACATAATACTGCAACGTTTGACACATTCAAAGAGATAAAAAGTCTTAAAGGTAATATTGATTCTTTCAATGATTCTTTATATACAAACAAAAGTACCATTGGTTTGATTATTGGAGCGCGAGGAACTGGTAAAAGTGCTATTGGCATGCGATTACTTGAAAACTTTAATGTGAAAACAGATAAGAAAATCTATGCGTTAGGTTTCAAAAGTCATACTATCCCTAAGTGGATTACAATTCTTCATGATGTTCGAGATATTGAAAACGATTCCGTTATTCTTATTGACGAAAGTGGAATTGAATTTAGCAGTAGAAAGTCTATGAGTGACTCAAATACACTTTTATCTGAAATCCTTCTTATTGCAAGGCATAAAGATTTAAGTGTCATTTTTATAACACAAAACTCAAGTAATTTAGAAGTAAATGTTATTCGACAAGCAGACTATCTTGTTCTTAAACCCAGTAGTTTATTACAAAAGGATTTTGAACGAAAAAAGATTAAAGACATATACGATAGTGTTGAGAACCATTTTGAAGAATTTAAAGATATAATGGGGATTACGCACATTTATGCAGGCAAGTATAGTGGTTTTGTTACGAATAGTTTGCCAAGTTTCTGGAACGAGGATGTAAGTAAGGGATATTCTCAAAAGTGAATAATACAATATGTTAAAAGAAATTGTGTAAGCCCTTTTGGTTCAAACCATGTTGGCCTTTTTTTAACTTGTCTAACTTTGTTCGAACACGTTCTTCACCGAACCCATGACCTTTAACAAGTAGGTCTATCAATTCTTGATCGTTAATCTTCTTCCATTCTAACGTGTACTTATCTGTAACAGGAATGTTTTTTATTGTATCAAAAACAGTGTTCCATTCTAAATCTGGATAATGTTTTTTCCATTCAACTTTTTCAAAAAGTTCATTAAAATTATCCTTATACTCTTTTACTAACTTCAAACCCGTTTTTGGTCCTATTCCTTTGACACCGCCAGGATTATAATCTGTTCCGACAAGTATTGCTAACACTGTTAATTGATCTAATGTTAGAGTGAGTTTCTCGAGAACATCATTAAGAAGGATGACTTCAGGTTGAATTTTTATAAAACCAAAAGTTCCAGTTTTCTTTCTCTTTCCATCGAGAGAAAGGTTTCGTATTAATCTATTACAACCAAAAATTAAATTATCATAATCTTGTGATACTGACGCAAATGCGTCTCCACGAGTTACCATGTATGCTGCCTGTGCTTCTCCCTCAGATGGTGCTTGTACTATTGGAATGCCTAACGCAGTAAGAACATTCTTTGCGTCCTGTACCATTTCTTTTGTTAATACTGCTGTCTGACGAGAATATTTTTTCATGCCAGCAATGTCACGTACTGCTTCTGCCTCTTGTAACATCCGTGCTGCTTCTGTCTTAACTTTTGTCCTTTTTTCCCATGTTTTCTTTTTTATATCTGGTGCCTTGCCATCAAAAACAAATATTAGTTTCAACCCCTGTTCCATTAAAGAGGTTGTTCTACTAAATAGACCAATAAGGTGTGATGTTACTCTACCCTGTTCATCTGTAAGAACTGACCCGTCAGGACCGCGTATCGTTGTAAGAAATTGGTACAAAATGTTTGATGCATCAACAGCTAAGACTTTTCCATGTAAATCTTTTATAGTAATTGCTTCTCGTACAACCAAATCTTTAAATTGTAATCCCATTATTCTATTTTCTTTATAATCGCATTTTCAAATGCACCAGAATCTATCATTTCTTCTGCCTTTTTATTAATTTCTTTTGTATAGAGAAAGAGAAGTGGTAATTTTTTCATTTGTGCTTCCATGTACGCTGCAGAAAGATCCTTTTCATCAGCTTTATTTTTACTTTTTGCTTTACAAAAGTACATCATATCTCCAACAGCCGTAGGAACTTTAATATGAAAATTTAGTTCTGCATTTTTTCTCACCATTTCTTTCTGATCAACATTAATTTTTAATTTTGTAAAAAATGATTCGATTTGTGGTAAGAATGTGTCTTCAACAGGAACTCGTTTTTGTCTGGTTATTTTATCTCTTAGTTTCTTAAATAACGGTTTCTTTGGTTTTTCAGGTTCTAACGTTTTTTGTTTTTCTTGTTTTGATTTTTCTTTTTGAGGTTCTTCAGGTTGTTGAGCTGGTTTAGATTCTTCTTTCAATTCAACATTTTTTTCTACTTTCTCTTTTACTGGTTCTTTAGGTTTTTCTTTAACGGGTTCTGCCTCTTCATTTATAGGCTCAGGAGTTAGTTCAACAGCAGGTGCTTCCACTGGTTCCTCTGCAGGTATAGGTTCTTCTTTAATTAGTTCTGCTTTAACTGGTTCTGGAACGGGTGTAGACTCTTCTTGCTGAACTTCAGGTTGTACGGGTGCTTCCACAGGTTGTGGTTCTTTTACACCCAATATTTTCTTAATTATGGTGTTCGTTTCTTCATCAGAACAAAAATTCCATTTCCAGAATAACTCCTTTGTATCTTTAACCGTTACCTGTAAAGGAACAGCAAAATCTTTTAATGATCGAAGAGCAACCTTAGCAAGTAAGTCTAAATCGCTTTCACGAAGTACTTTCCGTTCTTTTAACATGTCTAAAACTGCTGCATCTTTTGCGTTCATGTTACCTGCAGCAAACGGATATAATTGTTCTTCTTGTCCAGGAAGGTAATATAATGGAGATCCGCCAACTTTAAGATTTGAAATTCGTAATTTTCTCTGTGAATTAAGGTCTGATAAATGTGCAGACGCAATAAGAATCTCTGACCCAATATTCTTTGCCACTTTTGATGGGAGGGTTGGACCCGTTACACGTAAAAAATTAAGAATTTTATCTTGATCTGTCATGTACTTGTAGGGGAACGGATTGTTTATATAATTTATGGGACTGGAGAATAAAAATAAAGAAACTTCTATTCAAATATATCTAACATTCTAGAATTATGTGTTCCACTTTCTTGATACTTTCTAACTTCTTCTTTAATTAAATCAGGATATCTTCCAATTACATCGTTGCAAGACATTGGCGTTCTTTCAAGTGCAGCAATTCTACGAACAATATCAATTTTAGCCTTAGGATCATTTTCGTCTAAAATTTGTAATGTTAATTCTTCAATAGTTTTATCGTACTCTCTATCTTGAGCCATTCCTACTATTCTATTTGCATCTTCTATTTTAAATCTATATTCTACAAATTTTCTTTCAGGGAATTTATCCCCTAAAACTTGTTTCATGAAGCTATAATAACCTTGTTGTGTAGAACATTTTACAGGATCATTATGACGCAGCATAGTGGCTCTAAATGTATATTCTATTGCAGATTGTTCTGAACCATGAACACTAATATCATCAGTGTCATCAATGCGCGGTCTCCATAAAACTATGTGTATTCTTTCCATAACCACCATCAATGGTAAAAACATATATACTTTTGTTCCAAAATATGCGTATTCTACGCAATATTTAAATAAAAATACAACATATTAACATAAAATGAAAGGAATATCTTACGAAAATATAACTAAGTTGGACAAGAAAGATAGAAAGATACTCAAAGCACTTTATGAAAATGCACGTATGAACATTGCAACTCTTGCAAAGAAAACTAAATTACGACGTGATACAATTGCAAGAAGAATTAAACAGATGGAGAAGAATGGAGTCATTAGCGGTTTCATTCCAGTTATCAATCCTCCCGCATTAGGTTTACCGAATATAGCGATAATATTACTTAAAACAAAAACAGAAAGTAAAGAAAAGAAAACATTTCAAAACAAAGTTGTTGGTAACAAGTACATAACACACGTTGCAACATTAATAGGAAAATTTGATTTCTATTGTGCTATCGTCTATCAAGATACTGGCCATCTCAACACCATAATTGAAGATGTAAAACAATACATTCCTGAATTTATTATTGACTTCGAGATATTTCAAGTAGCCGAGGAACCAAAATTTGAAAGGATGGAAGACTTACTTTAAGTTCATGTGGGATTTTTATCCTGAAAAATAAGTAAGTTATGTTGTTTACGATATGCGGTTGTATTTAATAAAACGGGATGAAATGGAATCGGAACGCCACAAACAGAATATTTTGTAAGCTGTATACTCGATAATTTCCATCCCATTCGAAGATTTGCAGATAATGATTTTGGAGAACAAAGAGCATCTCCATGAATTTCCTGAGCTCCTTGTTCAATAGCATACAAAACTAGTGTTGTTAATAATCGTTGACCAATCCCACCCCTTTGTATTTTGTTATCTACATAAATTGAATGAGCAAAATAATACTCTTTTTCAGGTGAAGGTGGTGTAAGCATAACAATTCCAGAAATATCGCCAAGATAATGAGGGGACGTATTAAATGCGGCCCATACAAGAGAACCTTGTGCTCGTTTTGCTAAGCCTTCTGAACAAAGTGCTTTTTTCATAGCGTCTATTTGAACAAGATTATATGCAGAAAGACTTCGGCAGATCTTTTCTAGTCCACGACAAACAAAGTCGCTAATTGCCCCATAATCAAGAGAATGTTTATCTTTTTCTGGAACAAACCGTATTCTCATTGGATCAAGAAGGAAGTGTTCTCCAAGTATAATTTCTGAGGAATAATCTGAAATTGACATTGACCTCGCCATGACGAGGAACAAACATATAAAGAGTTATATTCTAAAATATAAAGAAAAAGAAATAGAGATTAAAGATTTACTTTAAGGTCGCATCCACCTAATTTCGTAGTACGTAACATCATTCTCAGCATCAACAATGCCCATTAACAACTTCTTCTTTGTTGAATGTGCAACCCTATTTTTTGCAGAAAATTCGTGCCATGTTAGCGTACTTCCCTCATTCACAGGATAGATTATCCATCGAGCATGATCCTCTCCCGGTTTAACACCACGATCATAGACTCTAAAGTCTGCACCGAACTTAAGTGCTGTTTTGATGATATATCCTCTGTTTCGCATGTCACGAAACACAATGTACCGTATCCAGAAGTTAGGTTCAACCTTACGTGCTTTTTTAACGTACGTTTCAAACACTACTTTTCGTCCTGCTTCACTTTTTATAACAAGCCTACTTTTCTCCATCAAATACAATCCTTCTAAAAGAGACAACTCTACTTTCCCCTCAGAAATTGTACCAAACCGAGATTGGTTATAGAACTCTCTCGCTTCATCAGACGATTCTGTAATAACACGTTCACCCGCAAGAATACCCATGACAACTTTTTTCTTACTGGTATCTTTCGTTTCAGATTTTTTCTTCTTTTTACCTGAGGGAGTTTCAGACACAGCTGCTCCAGCAGATTTTTTTTTTGTTGTTTTTTTTACCATAACAATAGAATACGAAGAACTGTTTTTAAATCTTTTCTCGTAACTTTATCAATCGCTCTTTAACATTATCACTACCCATAACATAATTACCAGAAACAATTATATCGACACCTTTTGTAACTGCTTTCTTAACACGCTTTGGATTCATACCACCATCAACAATAACTTTTGTTTTTGGATTGATTTTCTTAATTATCTTAACTTTTCTAAGATTAGATGGCAAGTAACGACTTCCATAAAAACCTGGATGAACAGTAAGAATTAAAACATAATCAATCTTTTTTAGATACGAAGCAATTTGTTTAACTTTCGTTTCTGGAAGAAGCGCAAACGCTACTTTTCTTTTCAATTTTCTTGTTTTTGTAATATATTCACCTATATTCTTTATTTCTTCAATATGTGGAATATAAATATCAACTTTCTTTCCATTCTTCTCTATCCATTTTTCAGGATTTTTCACCATAAGATGTGCGATGTACTGGAACTCTTTCTTTAATCGAAAAGGAAATGTCATAACTTTATTCTTTGCAAATTTACCGTCAACAATATCCAAATGAACAGTCTTGATAACATTCTTCAATTTTGTTAAACTAGCATCTAATTCTCTCTGATTCTTTGCCATGATGGAAGGAGTTATTGTCAGTCTCATTTTATTTAATATACATTTAATAAACTTTTAATCAATATAAATTTAACTTTATTGATATTTACTACATTCTCCCTGTCTAACACCAGTTAACACTTTAATATATCTACAAACAAGTTTCTCGTTTACAGGTCCAAGTTTCATAGGTGTCTTAATTGTTCTAAGCCCACTTGAGAAGGTTGAACGATAAAGATTTTTGTTTCTTCCACATCCTAAAAAACAATTAACTTCAATTTCATAGTCTTTTTTTGTTGGGTCACAATCTACTTTTTCAGGGTCACCACAACCCTCACCTATCTGATCACTCCATAAAGAATTTGTTAAACAATCATTATAGGATTCAATTGTTTCTTGACAAGTATACTTATCTCCAGTATAACTTTCTTCACAATTTACAAAAGGAGAGAAATAACATTGTTCAGCGTACGGTGAAATGCCTATTGAATCTGCATCATATTCGTCAGTTAATCCTGCAAAAGCGTGAGCAAACTCGTGTACAGATATAGCTAATGAATGAGGGTTTTCAGTATTATAAAAAGCATACGCATAATTATTTTTTGCATGGCCAACTTCACCAGTCCAAGAAAATAAACTATTATTATGAACGACTAAATTGAATTGCTGTTTTTTTCTGCAAGAAGTTAAGAGCACATCGGCATTTTTAAACACTTCTGGTAAAGAACTGTTAGTGATATAATCAGGAAATTGTATATCTTTGATTGAATCAGAGGGAACGAACCAAATCTGAAAAAGATCCTTATTAGACTTAAATGGTTCAACTGAAAAAATACCATTATTATTGCCAGAATAATCAATAATATTATCTATAACTAAACGTTCATTTTCATAACCGATAGCAGTAATAACAACATTAATTTTTCTTTGTTTCTCGGAGGGTATTAAAAGTTGACAATTGTCAGAAACGGGGTCTATTATCAACGCATCTATTACATCGTACAATTTATTTTCTTTCCCTAATGAATCATATGAAACTCCCAAACTGTATTTACCGGGATCTTGAAAATTTGTGGTTGTTGCATAAAAATGGTCATTTGCTAAGCCATCTCCATGAAACCCATCATCATATAATTTTACTGATTTGGTTTTTAAAATTACTTTAGGATTACTTATGTTAATACCTTCAATGTTTAATGTCACTTTAATGTCCGTACCAGAAGAAGCAATGTTAGGAACGACGTCAAGTAATAGTTTTTGAGGAATTGGAGGATTTGGTTTTGAAGAGTTTTTCTTGAGAAGATCTCTCTCTTTCAGACACTTTCCTTGAACACAACCAAACGGACAAAATTTTTCTTCTACAGATATTTCTTCTGAAGAGATGCACGACAATTCTGTTAGTTTATTACCTGGAAAACAAACATCTTCAAGAACATCCTCATTTCCAAATTTGTCAGTAACGACAACTTTTCCAGAAGTGTAATAATCCTTCCCCTCATCAGTGTCAGTGCATGAAGAAAAATGAACGCAAGAATCTTGTATACATCCCGAAATACAAAAATTGGTTTTTGTATAAAGTGATCCTCTTTCACAACCAAAAGTGATTAATTCATTACTATCTTCGTAATCGAAAAATTCATTTTTACAAATATCTTTTAAATAGTACGATTTGCTAACGCCGCCCTCTTCAACAATTCCAAAAACGCGGGTATCACTTTCAAAACAAACGTCCCAAACAATTTCTTCAGAATAATTGTTTTCAAAGTCATTAATAAATTCTTTTTCTGAAAGTTCTAATGAACAACCCACTAAAAAGATAATTAACAATAAAAAAAAGTGTTTCCACATTACTTTCATTTCTCTAACCTTGCAACTTTCATTAATCTTCTTTTATGACGTTTAAGTTGGGAATATTTTGTCTTTAGAAATGTAGAGACGATTCGTTTAGCTTCTTTTTCTGTAATGTAATCAGCAGGAAGACATAATACATTTGCATTATCATCCAAACGTGTACTTTTAATCATTTTTTGTGAGAACCCTGTAACTGCGCGAATTCCTTTTATTTTGTTAGCGGCGATACACACACCTTGACCATTACGACACAAAAGAATTCCACGTGAATTAGTTTCATGAGTAACTTTTTTTGCAACTTTAGAAGCATAATCTGGATAATCGTCTTTCGAATTTAGTTTTAAAGGACCCATATCTTCAACTAAATAATTCTCTTTTTCTAAGAAAGTAACTAATTTCTTCTTAAGTTTAAACCCGCCATGATCAGATCCAATATAGATTATTTTTGCCATATTTAACCTCTTTTTTTACTTCCAAATACTTTCATTCTATCCTCAACAACTTTTGTAATCAAATCTCGTGCAGGACTTAAAATGTGCCGTGGATCAAAATCTTTTGGTTTTTTCTTTAAAAATTGACGAACAGCAGCATCAAACGCTATTCGTAAATCAGTATCGGTATTAATTTTACAAATACCATTCCTTACGGCCTTCCTCACTTCACTATCTGGAACACCTTTAACACCCTTCAATTGTGCACCATACTTTTCCGCCATCTTTACAATATCGTGTGGAACTTCTGACGCACCATGTAATACTAACGGCACTGTAACGTTCTTCACAATTTCTTTCAATAAAGTAATATCAAGGGTAGCATTTCCTTTAAACTTATACGCACCGTGTGAAGTGCCAATAGCAACTGCAAGAAAATCGCATCCTGTTCGTTCAACAAATTCTTGAGCTTTTATAGGATCAGTGTACACAATATTTCGAGAAATCACAGTATCTTCAACACCACCAATCGTTCCTAACTCTGCTTCAACAGAAATACCTTTCTTATGAGCCATCCTCACAACCTTCTTTGTCATTCGAACGTTCTTTTCAAACGGTAAATTAGATCCGTCAAACATCACTGAAGAATACCCAATTTTAATTGCTTGTTTAATTACTTTCATATCTCTACCATGATCTAAATGAAGTGCAACAGGAACTTTAGATAACGATGCAGCAGTATTTGCAATTTCATACAAAAAATTCATTCCTGCATACTTAATTGCACCCTCTGACGTTGCCAGAATAACGGGAGATTTGAAATTTTGAGCTGCCTGAACGATTCCCTGTACAATTTCCATATTGTTAATATTAAAATGGCCAACAGCGTACTTTCCACGCTGTGCTTTCTTAAGTAAATTTTTTGTATTAGCGAACATGTTTATGTACCTTTATCTTATACCGCTGTATTTTCTGCTGTGCTTCTTTTTCTGTTAACAGTTTATGTTTTGTTCCAATGTGTTGAACAACAGACAAAGAATTAACAACACCAAGTTGAAGAGCATCCTCAAATGAGTATTTCTTAATTAGTCCAGCTAATAAACCTGCAGTAAATGCATCTCCCGCACCCGCAGTATGGACAACTTTAACGTCAGGAGGAAGTAATGAATATACTTGACCTTCATGATACGCAACCATTTTCTTTGCTCCATTGGTTATCACGACCGTTTGAGGTCCAAGTTTATGCAATTTTTTAACTAATGTATCGGAAGAATTTGTTGTACCATTAACTAATGTTTGCGCTTCCTTCTTATTAAGAACTAAAATTTCTGTCGCTTTAAGAATTGGCCGTAAATAGGGCACACCTTTCTTCGCTAAATATAATGATGGGTTAAATAATATTTTAGTTTTCTTTCCATGAGCATACTTCACCAACTTTTTTCCAGTCTTCAAAGAAGTTTCCATCAAAGAACCCATATAAATCCATCGTGCCTTCAACTGTTTCTTTACAAAATCGTAAATTGTTAAATCTTCAGACGCACCTTTGTGAACATAAATCACTCTATCTCTTTCTTTCGTAGAAGAAATAATAACTGCAGTATCAGTATTTCTTTTACTATTATGTAAACAAATGTTTTGTAAAGAATATTTCTGCAATTCTTTGTTGATGAACTCTGCGTCATGATCCTCACCCATTTTTGTAAGGATACGTGTCTTAACACCTAATTTTTTTAGTGCTGCGCCTGCATTCGTTGCACTACCACCAGAATGTTTTTCAACAGATGATACTAACACTTTATCTCCCATCTTTACTGAAGAAACTCGTTGATCTACCGTAAAGAACGTATCTACTACTGCTGAACCTACACACAACACATCATACGTAAACATACATCTACCTCTTTTTACTATGAAGAATAATGTAATGGTTTAAAATTGTTGTGGTATCACTGCAACAATTCAACAATCTTTTTTCCAAACGCTTCTGCTGCCTCAGGACCGTTTGCAGTAATGATCTTTCCATCAACAACTACTTGTTCATCAACAAAAGTAGCACCGTTCTCTTCTAAAACTGTAGATTGTTTTCCATCCTCATTCCACACAGTTGCTTTCTTACCATCTAAGACACCAGCAAATGCAAGAATTGTAGGGGCGATACAAATAGCACCCAGAACCTTTTCTCTGTTAATAGCTTCCTGTGCTGTTAAATGTGCTTGAACATCTTTTTGATATGTAACAGCACCCGGGCCACCAACAAAAATAATTGCATCATAATCAGACACATTAACGTCTGCTATAGCCACTTCTGCTTCCGTCGTTCCACCTAATTTTCCTTTACATGGACCAACATCTTTTGACGCTGTAATTACTTCAGTTCCCGCATCTTCAAGAATCTTTTTAGGCACACCATATTCATGGTCTTGATATCCTTCCTGTGCAATTATAAATAACGTTTTCATTTTTATTCACCTCAAATCTTCCCATTCCATAAACTTTTATATATTCGACATGATTTTAAAACTTTGCGTAAAAGAGGTTCATTGAAATGTTGACAGAATATTTGATAATATTAGCAGGGATTATTGTTATTCTTGCCCTTGCACAGATAATTATTAAAAGTTCAATTTCGCTTGCTAAACATTACGGTTTATCGGGAACATTCATAGGATTAACAATTCTTTCTATTGGTACAAGCATTCCAGAAATAATGACACACATTATTGGAAGTATTAACATTGTACGTCATCCAGAAACAATGAATACCTTATCAGGATTATTAATCGGAACAAATATTGGGTCAGACATATTTCAACAAAACTTTGTACTTCCCATTATAGGGATTATAGGAACAATCATTGTTATTCGAAAGAACCTTCTTGTTGAAGTTGGTGGTATGATTGCTGCCGCCGTCTTAGTATGGGTCCTTTCACTTGGAGGGTTTCTTACTCGTCTTGAAGGACTTATTTTACTTGTTGCATATCTTGCATATGTGATTTATCTTAAACAAAGTAAAATCAGTGAAGCATTCCGTGCAGAGAATAATCTTAGCAAAGGAGAAATTTTTTGGGCTATATCATTGGTTTCTATAAGTTTTATTATCATGGGATTTGTAACGGATCAAGTAGTTGACGCCGCTACAATACTTGTTGAACATCTTCCTATAAGCGCATCATTTTTTGGTATTATTATGTTAGGAATTGCAACTGCACTACCTGAACTTACAACCTCTTTAACTGCCATTATTAAAGGAAATAAAGAAATGTCTGCAGGCATTCTTATCGGAAGTAATATTACGAACCCATTATTTGGTATTGGTATTGGTGCATTGATATCTACCTATAAAGTTCCTAATGTAACAGTATTTTATGATTTACCTATAAAAATAGTTACTGCATTTTTGATATTATATTTCCTTTTACGGAATGAAAAATTAAACAAATGGGAAGCTGCTGTTTTGATTGCATTATTTATTATCTATTTAATTGTACGGCAGATATATTTCCCAGTAGATTTTTAGAGTTTAGTTTTGTTTGAAGTTATCAAAACCTATTTAAATACAGAAAGTAAAAACAAAAAAATGACAAAAAATAACCTGTTACTATTAGATCTTAATGATACAAAGACTAAGAAATTAGCAGAAACAATTACATCAGATACAAGTAGAAAGATCCTTAATTATCTTGCAGAGAAAGATGATACAGAAGCTAATATGTCTAAGATACTTAACATTCCAATTTCTACTGTTCATTATCACTTACAAAAGTTACAAGATGCAAAGTTGGTAATGGTAGAAGAGTTTCATTATAGTCCTAAAGGAAGAGAAGTTAATCATTACAAGTTAGCAAACAAATATATTATTATTGCACCACGAAAAGTTGCTGGTTTGAAACAAAAGTTGAAGGGCATTCTTCCCGTTGGTCTTATTGCGCTAGGTATAAGTGCAGTTATTAAGTTTTTGACATCAATACAGCGATCAAGTTTCAGTGCAGCGAAAGAAATGGCAGCTCCAATGGTTGAAGAGATGGTTGCAGATACTGCAATGGTACGAGAAGCAGTTCCACAGATGATGAACACTGTTACTCCTGTTCAACAACCTGACATTGCACTATGGTTTCTTCTAGGAAGCATATTTACCATTGTTATCTATATTCTTATAATATTGATAAAAGAAAAAATGAAAAAATAAAACAATTTATCGTCTTTTTCTCACAACCCTAACACCAACCCATACAAGTAATACAATAACTGCGTATGGTAATGCCATGAAGATTAAACTTAACAAACCGTTAAAACTGTTTACAAGGTTTCGTATTAAACGTGAAAAAGTTACCAAGACAATGTTTGCATATTCAGACCGTTCTTCTTGAAGTGTTACAGAAACAGTTGAGTAATCAACCTGCCTATCTTTGTTTATTAACGAATCCTGAAGGTACTTCACACGCCGTTCCTGGTTAAATATTCTATCATTTAACTCAATCTTTTCAGTAACGGTTGTTGCTTCAGAATACATTTGTTTATACCGTAATAAACGTGATTCTTCAACCTCTAACTCAACTTCAGTTTTTGTATAACTACCAGTTATGTCCCTAAGGTTTTCAGAAAATGATTGTACGTCACCCAAATCTTTTAACTGTATAATTAAAGCGTCGTATTTTTTCGTTTCAACTTTTATTTGGTATGTTCCAGAATAATACGATTTCCGATCTTCGCCATACTTCTGAACATTTTCATTTGTAATAAAAGAATTAGTTGCACTTACGAACGATTTTAATTTTGTCTGTGAATCATAAAACTCGCCACGATTAACTTCACTGTTCAAGTACGCATTTTTCGTTATTTTCCGTTCTTCAATCTCAGGAGCGAAGTCATCACCATAATATACTCCGCCACCACGGAACGATTCAGATGCCACCATCATTTCAGGTTCTATCATCATACCCATGCTATCAAATGACTTAGAAAATCCTATAGATGTAGATCCTGAAAATAATGGTATTGCTACTATAATCAGTAAAACTACCGCTAATAACCAATTCTCTTTTACCTTTTTCAATTGTTCTTTCATTCCCATAAGTATCATCTCCGTATGTTTATGTTATGAAGAAGATGCAGAGAAGTATATAAACATTACAAAGAGTTTGAATTGGATTGAAGTTACTATAATTGACTCAAAAACGAATAATTTTATATTCTCTCTCTTATTACAGTAATACATGCACAAGAAATTAATCATCATTACTATCATTATAGCACTATTTATCATTGGTTGTTCACAAGAACTAACAGAAGAACAGTTAGAAGAGGAATTAGAGAAACTTTCAGACCAAGAATTAAATTTATTACTTCAAGAAACGAACACTTCCGATGAAAATACAATAGTTGGTGAAGCACAAAAGTTTTTCTTTCAGAAATATAAAGCTAAACCAGAGATTATCTTAAGAACTGCCAAAAAAATACTATTACGAAGAGCACAGAGAGACGTGATTTCTACAAAATTTTTAGATGGGTGTCATCTTCAAATAAACGATAAGGATATTAAATTAGGAAACTCTCTTCCGAATTGTGAAGATGTTTTTATAGCAAAATCTTTTGTTGGAAGACAAGATTTCTATAAGCTACTTACCTATTTAGGATATACTGGTTTTACTGAGGAAGAGATTATTGATACAGAGAATAGATTAATCATTTTCTAAAAAGATGGAAATGAAATAAATAATCTAGTAAATATTAGAAACGGTTTTTCTGCAACAAGATGTCAAGAAATAAATTATTTTGGATTTCAATTGTACTGTTTTAATGAGATTAATATAAGCGGAATGCAAAAAGATAATAATCTTGATCAAGTTATTACGTACTTAACATTTTTATTATATACGAGCAACGAGGACCATAATAATGGATTAATTGAAGAACAAACATCTCCATACCGTTTCGTCCTATCAAATAACATTAAATATTATGATGCATCCTTTCCACAAGCGTATGGAGAAACATTAATAAGTGCAAAATGTCGTGATTATGAAGGACCGGCAAATTATCAAAATCGTGAAAGTAATAGTTTTGTTTTTATCTGTCCCACATTTTTTAATGATGACCAAGATAGAATTTCAAAGAAAGTAGGTAATGCAGCAATTTTGTACCATGAAGCGAACCACAAATATCAAGAAGGTCACCAATACAGTCATAAAGAGGACCATGATTTCAATTCGTTTGAAGAATTAGCAGAAACAGTTATAAGGACTTCTTGTAGCTTTCCCACACCTTATGAGCCAGGAGTTAATAGAAGAGATTACGATTTTAAGAGTGTGTATGGCACACATATAAACTATCTTTTTTCTGTATCACAAAATGAAGTTGTTCCATGTGAATACCAACAATACGCGTTTGACTTAGCAGAACGAGAGATGAAGACTAAATTATGTCAATATCCTAATCAACCTCACCATAACTATGAAAGACCAGTTTGTTCTTAGATTTAATAATTAAAATAAAGAAAAATCAAGGGTCCATCCTTTCAGGATCCCTCGGAAGTAAAACAGCTTCACGAATATTATCTAATTGGAGTAATCTTTGAGTTATCCTATCTAATCCAAACCCAACACCGCCGTGAGGAGGACAACCATACTTGAAGATTTCTGCGTACTTTACCATATCTTTCATGTCCATTCCTTTCTCCTTAGCTTGTTCAGATAAAATGTCTAATCGATGTTCACGCTGTGCACCCGTACAAATCTCAACACCGTTAAACAATAAATCAAATGACTTTGTTCCTTTTGGATCGTCTTCTGGTTTCATATGATAAAATGGGCGGATCTCCCAGGGAAAATTTGTCACGAACACAAAGTCTGAATCAAATTTCTTTTTTACAAGTTTTCCTAACAACTTTTCACCCTCTGGATCTAGATCGTCATCATCTTTATAGGATCGACCTTTCGCTTTAAGCATTTCTTTCGCTTCTTTCATTGTCATACGAGGAATCTTTGTAGGAACTGTATGTTCAACCCCTAATAAAGTAAGTTCGTCACCAGCTTCTTTCTTCAACATTGTTACCAAATCAATAAACATTTCTTCAATAAGGTCCATTATCTCTGTTTCGTCCTTAATGAAACCCATTTCAAAGTCAACGCCAGTAAATTCTGTTAAATGTCGTGTAGTGTGAGATTTTTCTGCTCTAAAAACGGGTGCTATTTCGTACACTCTTTCAAAACCGCCAGCAACAAACATTTGTTTATAAATTTGTGGTGATTGTGATAAATAAATCGGCTTACCAAAATAATCTACTTTAAACAATTCTGCTCCAGATTCAACACCTAACGTTGTTATCTTCGGCGTGTTAATATTTGTAAAACCTTTACCATCAAGAAAATTTGTAACAATCTTTGAAATCTTACTTCGTACAGTAAATATTGCGTGATGTTTTTTGTTTCGTGTATCTAAAAAACGAAAGTCAAGACGTTTATCAATATTTGTTTGACTTTTATCTGAATTGTCTATTGGTAATGGTACAGCCGATTCAGAAAGTACTTTTATAGAGTTTATCATAACTTCAATACCCCATCGAGATTCTTTATTCTCTTTTGGAATACCAACAATCTCAACAACAGATTCGTTTGTAACAGTATCTATCAGATTAAAAGCGTCATCTGGCGTTTCTCCCTTAAATGCAAGGGTTTGCATATCGCCGCTTCGATCACGGAGAATAATAAATTTAATTTTACTTAAATTACGTAATTCTTGAACCCATCCCTGAAGGAGGACTTCTTTGCCAACATTCTTTGTAAGGTCTTGTATAAGTGTTCTTTCCATTGTAGAATGCTAAAATAGGAGGTAGTTTTTATGGTTTTCTGTTTCAGAAACGCAGTTTTCGGTTGTGAAACAAACATTAACATTTAAATAGGAGTAAATTTTACTTATTCCTACTATGCAAAAAAAGAAAAGTACGCAACACACACCATTTATAGACTTTTTACAACATAAGCACGTGTTAAGTATTCTTATGGTCTTTATCATTGTTGGTGGTTTTACCATACTTGTATTGTTAGGAGACAGTGAAGAAGCAATGATTGGTGAAGCACAAAGGACAGCATTAGAAGGACCACTTGACCCATATTTCATGATATATAATTATTACAGTTTTCATAAAGATGGTGCAACATTTGAAGATTTAACAGATTCGTTGTACAGAAGTAATGTCTTTCTAAGAGATGCATTTATTAATTTTGAAGATGAACGAGCAGTAATGAAAAACACGTATGCGTCAACTCGTAAACTTGTTGATCAAGTATATGCTGGTGCGCAACAAGAAACATTACAAGAAATTGCACAGTGGTTAATTATAGAAGATAGTTATAAGGCATTTATTTTTGATATTAGTATGGCAGAAATAGTTACGGTAAATACTCCTGTTGATCCAATGATTTTTAGAACAATGTTTGATACGAGAGATATGCACAATAACATATACTTTGTAGATTGTCTTTCCACAGTAAGTTCTACTGATGAAAAAGTATCTCCTGAACAAATTGCATTCTGTTTACAAACAAAAGAAGGCATAGAAACCATGAAATTGTGGAACCCACAAGAATAAAAAAGAAAGAAAATAAGAAAAATTAAGAAAAATTCTTCTCTTCGACGGAAGCTACATCTTTCTCTTCAGAGAAAAGATATTCCTTAAGCTCTTTTGCAAAATCAGTATCATTCTGACGAATCCACTCTAAAAGCATGGCTGCATGTTCTTTTTCTTCATTTGCATTGTGTACTAAAATTTTCTTTAGATTCTCGTCAGTACACGCGTCTGCTCGTTGATTATAAAAATCGACAGCTTCAAGTTCTTCTTTTAACGAATCAATTGCTCTTTTCAAATTTAACGTTTTTTCGTTCATTTTATTTCTATCTTCATGTAACATATTTCCACCTCTTAAATTCTTCCGCGTAACCTTTCTGCAGTAAGTATCTTTGTAATAGCAATCATGTACGTGTTCGTTCTAAAATCATGATCGTTCTGAGAGTACAATTGCCAAATACCATTAAACGCAGTAACCATCTTTTCTTTAAGACGAGTTTTAATTAATTCTTCGTCCCAATAATCATTTGTATTATTTTGAACCCATTCAAAATATGAAACGGTAACACCACCAGCATTAGCAAGAATGTCTGGCAACACTAACACGTTCTTTGAATGAAGAATCTCGTCAGCTTCTGTTGTTGTTGGACCATTTGCAAGTTCAACAATTATCTTTGCCTTGACATTAGAAGCATTATCTTTAGTAATAGCATCACTTAATGCTGATGGAACAAGAACAGCACAGCCTATAGATAATAATTGTTCATTGGTTATTTTTTCTGCATTAGAATAATGTATAACGCTTCCACTTTCTTTTTTTGTGTTAATAACAGCATCAATATCTACTCCTTCTTTATTATAAATGCCGCCCTTTGAATCAGAGACGGCAACAATAGTAAAACCTCTTTCTATCAATAATTTTGCAGCATTCATTCCAGCATTACCGAACCCTTGAATAGCAACAGTCTTTTCTTTCAAACTTAATTTATCCATGGCCTCTTCTAAAACATACACTCCTCCCAATGCAGTTGCAATATCTCTCACAAGTGAACCACCCAATTCTAACGGTTTTCCTGTAATCATACCAGGTGCACTCTCGCCAGTAATCTTTTCAAATTCATCTCTCATCCATGCCATAATTTGTGGTGTGGTGTACACGTCAGGTGCAGGAATATCTTTCCTAGGTCCCAAATGTTCATAAAATGCACGAACAAATTTTCTACTTAATTCCTCAATCTCAGAAACAGACAATTCTTTAGGATTAACGGTAATGCCACCTTTTCCACCACCGAGAGGAATGTCTGCAACAGCAGTTTTTAATGCCATCCAGAATGCTAACGACTTAACTTCATCCAAATCTACTTCTGGATGATACCGTATACCACCTTTGTATGGTCCCCTAGCACTATTGAACTGCACACGATACGCAGGATATTTCTTGCCATTAACATCCAATTCTGCTTGCAAAACATTTTCTGGTGTTGAGAGTATTTCTAACTCTTTATCTCCCAAGTTCATCAAAGGAGAAATCTTCTTCAAAAACGTCATAACTGCTGCAAATGTCATATCATTTTAACATAATTCATTGTATTTAAACATTTGTGAAATGTAGAATAAATGTGATGAAACTGTGCACTACCGATGAAAATTTCCCTGAGAAAGGCGTGTTGCCATTCCTTTAAGAATTTCTGTATAGGTATCAAGGTCTTGTAAAGGTTTTTGTGCTACACCACTTTCCATTGCTGCTTTCGCAACTGCAGGAGCGACATAATACAAAACACGTGGATCGAACGGTTTAGGAATAATATATTCTTTTCCAAAAGAAAACGTCTTCCCATATGCCGTAACAATTTCTTGAGGAACAAGTTCGTGTGCAAGGTCCGCTAATGCATGCACCGCTGCCAATTTCATCTCTTTATTTATTGTCGTTGCACGAACGTCAAGAGCACCACGAAAAATGAATGGAAATCCTAAAACGTTATTGACTTGGTTAGGATAATCACTTCTGCCCGTTGCCATGATGATATCTTTCCTTGCTGCGACCCCATCTTTATACGTAATCTCTGGATCAGGATTTGCCATAGCAAACACAATAGGAGTTTTGTTCATTGAACGAACCATATCTTGTGACAATAATCCTGCTTTAGACACGCCAATAAAAACGTCAGTACCATTCATTGTGTCAACTAAATTTGTATCTTTCTCCTGCGCAAATTCTGCTTTATACTGATTAACATTACGCGACCTCACAATCAATCCTTGACTATCAAACATAAATATATTCTTTTTCTGAACACCCAAGTCAACAATAAGTTTTGCACACGCAATTCCTGCAGCGCCAGCGCCTACCATAACAACTTTAATACTTTCAATTTTCTTATCTGCAATTTCTAACGCATTCAGTAAACCTGCTGCAAGAATTACTGCAGTTCCATGTTGATCATCGTGAAACACGGGAATGTTCATTCGCTTGCGAAGTTTTTCTTCAATTTCAAAACATTCAGGAGCTTTAATATCTTCAAGATTGATTCCGCCAAATGTTGGTTCTAACGGTGCAACAATATCGATAAACTTTTGCGGATCTGATTCATCAACTTCAATATCAAACACGTCAATGTTTGCAAACCGTTTAAACAAAATTCCTTTTCCTTCCATCACTGGTTTACTTGCAAACGGTCCAATATTACCTAAACCTAAGACTGCAGTACCATTACTTATAACGCCAACTAAATTTCCTTTTATAGTGTATTTGTACGCATCATCAGCATTCTCTTTAATTTTTATACAGGGATACGCAACTCCTGGTGTGTACGCAAGAGACAATTCGTCAGCAGTTGTACATGATACTGTTGGAACAACTGCAATCTTGCCAGGAGAAGGTTCATAATGATACTCTAATGCTTTTTTTTCATCTTTGTTCATTGTATTTCTAGACATCAAGAGATATATAAATATTTGGAAGGAGTGATTAACCTAAAATTATTCGTACACAACCCGTACAACATCACCATTCTCCGGTACATAAGAAGCAAACTCAAAAGATGGTTCATTATTCACAAACAATGATACTTCTGCATCGTTTGAACGGCAATAATTTTCAGAATTTACAAAAATACATTCAGAATCAAACGCAACATCAACTTTCTCTAAGATATGACCAAGTGAAATTCCTGCAGAGAAAACAGAAACTGTTGTTCCATCAAATGTAATAAAACTATCCTGATCATTCATATTTTTTGTAATATCAATCTGATCAGAGTCTATAAAAACTGCTAATGAAAATTGTATTGCATCTAAATTGTACGGATATAAATCGTACTCTTGACAAGAATTTCGTACACACATGTTCTGTGAACATAAAACTTGTTCAGGCACGTCATCACATAATAAGTAGCAATCAGCATCAGATTGACATAATCGTGGTTCTACATTAACTTGCTGATCTTCACCAGTAGGGTCAATGAATCCTGGAATAGTAAAGCCAAGAACTATTAATGCAAGTAACACAAGCATTCCAATCTTGTACACACGTTGTGATTTCTTTCGTTTTGCCATAATAAAATAAGAAAAAGAAAAAGAAGTTAAAAATCTTTCTACTTAACAACCAATGTTCCAACCATTCCGCGCCAATCTTCGCAACTTCCACAAAGAAATTCGTATGAACCTGCCTTACTTGCAGTAAACTCAATTGTAGTTGTACCCGAAACATCTTCTGCAACATCTAAACCTGGTATGGCAAATGTGAAATCTAAATTTACTGGACTTATTCGTAGTTTCACTCTATCTCCTTCCTGAACAGTAATTTGTTCTGGTGAGAATAACCATCGTTTTGCTGAAAGAGCCATAGAAACGTCTTGACCAACAGGCGCCGGTTCTGGTTCAGGTTCTTCAACAACGGGCTCAGGTTCTTCAATTACCTCAACAGGTTCCTCATCAACGGGATCTTCAAGTTCTACAGGAAGAGGTGTAGGTTCAACACCAGACGCAGATAATGCCGCTTCAATCTCTGTTTTAAACGCAGAGAATGGTTGAGCGCCACTAATCATTTTTCCGTTAATGAAAAATGCAGGAGTGCCTGACACGCCAGCTTTTTGGCCATCAGCCATATCTTTTTGAACTTCCGCTTCCATTGAACCAGAATCTAAACACGTATCAAACTCATCCGTATCTAAACCAAGGTTTAGTGCGTACCGTTTAAGATTATCAACATCTAACAAATTCTGATTTGCAAATAATTGGTCGTGCATGTCCCAATACTTTCCCTGTTCACCTGCACATTCTGCAGCTTCTGACGCTTTCTGTGCGTTTTGATGAAAGTCTAAAGGAAAATCTCTGAAAACATATTGTACTTTTCCAGTATCAATGTATTCCGTTACAATCTGTGGATATGTTTCCTGTACATACTTACCACAGAATGGACATTCATAATCACTAAATTCAATTATTGTTACGGGTGCATCTGCACTTCCTTTAACAGCATCGTCATCAACACGAACGTCAACAGGTGAACCTAAATTTTGTGGTTCATCATTAACATCAACAATTACGTCCCCAGTAAGATCAAATCCCTGTGGGAAAAATAGTGTTCCATCTTTTGTCACGTACGAATCAACTGCTTGGCCGGCAACAGAGAGTGTTACCAAATATAATTGATTTAATTCTTTAGACCCCTCAACTTCTGCAGTAAATGGTGGTTGAAGTAAGTTTGTGTTCACATACGTCAATGCTTTCTGTTCAGCTTCAGATAATGATAACGTTGCATCCCCTGTTACGGTATTACCCTCAGAAAGATGAAAACCTTGAGTGAATACTGAAACAACAAGTAGTATTACAAGAATTCCTGCAAGAGTTTTCCACGTAGAAATTTCTTTGAAAAGGCCCGTACCAGAATCAGAATCATCTTCGTTCCAAGGATCAACAGGAGTTGATGGAGATGGACTTGAAGGCTCTTCTTGTTTCGGTTCTTTTGGTGTAACTTGAATTACTGGTTCTACAATTTCTTCTTTCTTTTCAAAAATAGGATCCTCATTCATAACATGAACTGTTTCTGGCACTTTTTTAGAAACAACATTATCTTCTACTTTTTTGGAAGTAGATTTGACTGCTTTTGCTTTCTTAACTGGTTTTTTAACTTTCTTTGGAGAAGCACGTACTTTTTCAACTTTGACCTCTTCTTCCATAAGATCCTCGTCAAGAAATTCTTCTCCTAAATATGACTCATCAATTTCATCTAATTGTTTTTGTTCCATAAAATCACCCTCACCCTTTTTTTACGTATATTTTTAGTAAGGATGATTTATAAAGATTTATATGATTTAGAAGATATTCTTGTATAGAGATATAGTATACGTTATTTTCTACATTTTTCTTGAATTATTTCTTTCCATTCTTATGGGAAGACCTACCGCCCGAAATACTAACAATAAGGCCATCTTTTATTCGAATAGTTTTTTCTGAATATCCAACAAGATTTGTGTCGTGTGTTACCAAAATGATAGTCTTTTTTTCTTTAGTATGTAACTCTGCAAGCATTTCCATTACTTGTTCACCAGCTTTTGAATCTAAATTTCCCGTTGGTTCATCAGCAAGAATAATGTCAGGATCATTAATTAATGCCCGTGCAATTGCAACTCGTTGTTGTTGTCCACCTGAAAGTTCTGTTGGTTTATGGTCCATTCTATCGCCAAGACCCACCTTTGTAAGAAGACTTTTTGCCCTTTTTAATCTTACTACTTCAGGAGTGTTCTGAAAAATACTTGGCAGAATAACATTTTCAAGTGCTGTAAGTGTTGGAATTAAATTAAACTGTTGAAATACAAATCCAATTTTCTTACCTCGTAATTGTGCAAGTTCAGATTCTTCAAGTGTTGAGATGTCTTTATCTTCAAGAAATATTGTTCCACTTGTCGGAATGTCAAGCACACCAACTTGGTTCATTAACGTACTTTTTCCACTTCCAGAGGGGCCAATAATAACAACAAACTCGCCTTTATCAATCGTAACATTAACACCTTTAAGAACATCTAATACGTTTTCTCCCAAATAATACGTTTTCCAGACATCTTTAAGTTCTATTAATGGTTTCATTTTCTTTATTTCTTTTTTTAATCTATATAAAATTATTCGTATCTCAATGAATCTACAGGATGTAATTTAGATGCTCGCCTTGCAGGAGCAATTCCAGATAAACACCCAACGATAAATGAAAAGAGTAACGTGCCTAAAACAAGTATCCAATCGATTTCTATCAGCAAAAATGCGGGACCGACAGCAATAAGAAATATTGCTTCAACAAGTTTTGCGAAACCTATTCCAATAATTGCACCAATAAGACCACCGCCAAACCCATATATTCCGGATTCGACTAAGAAAAGTGCCATAACATGAGAGTTCTTAGCTCCAAGCGCTTTCATAACACCAATTTCTTTTGTCCTCTCTAATACAGACGTATACATAGTATTCATAATACCAACTCCACCAACAAAAAGGGAGATTCCTGCGATGCCAATTAATACAATCTGTACAATGTCGAGTATTATAGCAAATGTTGCTGCTAATTGTTCAGGTGTCTCTACTACAAAATCTTCTTCCCCCTCATCAACGTCACGCTTTTTTCGAAGATCTTTTTTTATCTCTTCAGCAATTTTTCCCGTTTCTTCACCCAAATCTGTTTGCGCAATAATGTACCCTAATTCATTTTCTTTATCATAAATTTCTGCGTAGGTATCAAGTGGAATAAATCCTGACTTATCATCAGGAGGAGACCCTATCTTTTCTAAAAATCCTACAATCTTAAATTCAATCCCATTAATGTCAATCTTACCACCTAAATCTAACGCTTTTTCAAATTGGGTCGTTTGAGTATATTCGTATCCAAGAAGAACTTTATACTTGTCTCCCCGTTCAATAGATCGACCTTTTCCAATGTGCCATGTTTGTGCTTCACCAATCAGTGCTCTTTCTTCAGGATGTAAAGGTATTCCAGCAACAAAATTGTATCGAACAATATCATTAAATTCATATCTTCCAGTGGTATATCCCATACCTGCAGCACGCTTAACTCCTGAAGTTGAACGAATGACGTCAAGATCATCGTCTGTTAACACTTCAGAAGAACCTAAACCCCCAAATGTTCCACCTTTTGGTGTAATAAACAATTTATCTTTTCCTAATGCTGAAAACTGGCCCTCGATTGCATTTTCTAATCCCTGACCAAGTGTGATAAGTGACACAATTGTTGCAATACCAATAAATATTCCAATAAGTGTTAACCACGATCTAACTTTTCGTCTTCTGATTTCTTTCCACGGAATTTTTATGTAATCTTTAATCATGCTGAAAAACCTCTGGTTTTTTGCATGCTAAAAAATATAGTTTTATTTTTTATCATTTTATTATTTTCTTAACGCATCCACAGGACGCAGCTTTGATGCTTGTTTTGCGGGAAAGACACCCGACATGGCGCCAACAATAAACCCAAAAAATAACATTCCCAGTAAAAGACCAATACTAAAATCTGCTTTTATCAAATATGAACCATAAATTTGAAACGAAATAACCTCAACCATTTTACTGATACCAAACCCTAAACTAATTCCAATAACACCACCGAAGAATCCTAAGAATCCAGATTCTATAAGGAACAATAATAAGATTTGTTTGTTCTGTGCACCTGTAGCTTTCATGATGCCAATTTCGCGCGTTCTCTCTGTAACGGCAGTATACATCGTATTCATAATACCAATTCCGCCGACAAGCAATGAGATGCCAGCAATTCCTATTAGAACCCCCTGTACAATTAATAGAATTGAGTTTAATGTTTCAAGTATCTTACCTGGAGTCTGAACACTAAAATCTTCCTTTCCTTCATCAACATTTCGTTGTTTACGTAACTCTTTATTTATCCTTTCTTCTACTAAGGAAAGATCTCCTTCAACAAGAACCTTAACTGCTATAAGATCATACTCATCACCAATACTCATAATATCTCTAAAAACACTTTCAATAATAATTATTGAATTATCTTTTATTGGATTACCTGACTTTTTTAGTATACCCACAACTTCGAAGTTTTGATCCCAAATTTTTATTTTGTCACGAACAGTAATAGGAGTATCAAAATAATCGTCATAATAATTATATCCAACGACAACTTTAGATTTATCTGTTCTTTTAAGCATACGGCCAAACTCAGCTTCATAATCATTTGCTTCAACAGCCAAGTCCCATTCTTTACTTGTTCCATCGTCGGGCATTGATAAAAGATAATCATACTTGACTTCATCTTCAAACTCAATCTTTGACGAACGTATAAGACGGCCAACTGCAACATCTACACCATTAACTTTCTCTATAACATCTTTATCTTTAGATACTAAAGGATTAGAAACGTCAGTTCCAGGAGGTCCAAAACCTGTCTCTGCCGATTGGACAACTAATTTATCAGAACCTAAACTTACAAATTGTTCCGCAATAGCATTTTGCATACCCTGAGAAAGAGATACGAGTGCAACTACTGCAGCAATACCAACAAAAATTCCAATCATCGTCAGCCAGCTTCGCAGTTTTCTTTGACGAGCACTCCTATAGGCAAGACGGAAGTAATCCTTTACCATTATATATACACACCATCACTCATTTCTTTTTCTTTTTAAGAAAAGGAATTCTTTTTTGCCATTTTTGTACAAATTCTTGAGGATTTTTCTTATAATTCCTATACAAGATAATTCCCACAACAATAAGAATTAAGAGGAAAAAGTAGATTCCAGCTTTACTTTGTTCAAGTACACCAAACCGTTTAAGTTGTGAAGAAGAATATAAGTTCATTTCCAATTCAAAATGTTGTTGGTATGGTTTATTATTTGCATCATGATATTGTAATTTTACGGGAAGATGTAAAACGTCAACCCGATTGTTGATATAAATGTCTATCTCTTCAGTTTCTGTATCATCAGAATCAACATCACCAATATAAAAATAATCAGTTGTTGAAATAAGTTGATAATCATCAGATGGTTCAATATATAATTCAAGAAGTTTAACGTCTGTTGTTCCTGCATTCACGATACTTAATGTTACAACCCCTTCTTTCTTTTCTTGGAGAACAGTACTTTTTTTAATGAATGGTCGTACTGATGGAGCACTGCCAACATTAACAGCAAGAATGTCACTTACAGTGTACACATTTCCTTTTTCATCATTATATGTTATGTCCAATGGAATTTTGTATAAACCGCCAACAGCATCAGGCTCAGCAATAACGTTAAAGACAAGTGTATTTTGATACCCCGATTTAAGTTGTGCAAGAATTCTTTCTGACGAAGAACGGTACGGTGCAAGTGGTGAATCGTCATCGTCTAAATCTAATTTAAAATTGATGTCTTTCAATAATGAATCTGCCAGGTTTTTAACAAGGAAACTTATTTCTGCTGTTCCACCAGGAGGAACTTCTGAAGGGTCAGAGGTTATTGATGATATTTCTAACACTGCATCATGTGTTTGAATGTCAATAACAAACTCATCATTTTTGTAACTAATACTATTCTCTCCCCAATCAACTTTAAGTTCAATTTCTGATTCTCCTTCAATTGCATCATCGTCAACTTTAAGTTTATATTCGACAACAACTGAATCTGCTCCCGTTGATCCTGCACGTAATTTACCGATGTTTCGTATTGCAGTATCACCATATAATTTAAACGGGAATTTAGGAACGATTGTAACGATTGCATCATCATACAATTCACGACCACCATTCTCTATCTGAAATTTAACAGTAACAATTTGACCTGGCTCAACAGGATCTGGTGATTGAGAATTGAGAGTGACATCTATTTTAGGAAAATCTCCGACGAGAATACCTTGTGTTAATGGAACAATAAATAGGATGAGAACTATGATAATAAAAATGTGTTTTTTCATACAGCCACCTTTTTGATTAAAGAGAATAAAATGATTTATAAATATATTGGTCACATAAATGAATGTTTTTAGAGAACTACTTTGTAATAGTTAAAAAATCTTAATAAGCACTCATTCTTTATAGAGCAATAATGGAGTTTAAAATTGAGAAAAAGGATAATGAGAATATTCATAAGTATCCAACGGAAGATCTTAGAATAGCAAAGAAATTTGCTACAGACGTACAAAATGAACTGCAAGAATTCTGTGTTGGCGTTATCTTGTTTGGAAGTACTGCACGAAAGAAA
The DNA here is from genome assembly GCA_018676855.1 of Candidatus Woesearchaeota archaeon. Lineage (GTDB taxonomy): Archaea > Nanobdellota > Nanobdellia > Woesearchaeales > GW2011-AR9 > PCYB01. The sequence continues at coordinate 558,305 of JABHDY010000003.1, read as the reverse complement.
GCAACAAAAGCAAGTGATATTGACGTTCTTGTCATTACTGATGATGCATCATTTCCCATTTCAGAACCGCTTATTGAAGGATATAGAATAATTGTTGAAAATCTTATACGAAAAGTATCAATGAAACTTCATGTTACGTCAATGACTTTTACGTCATTCTGGGAACATACGCGAAACGGTGACCCTGTTGTTGTTAATATTTTACGTGATGGTGTTGCATTAATTGATAAAGGATTTTTCTATCCATTACAGAAATTGTTAAAACAAGGTCGAGTACGACCATCAGAAGAAAGTGTCTGGCGATATTTTGGGAGGGCTCCAAGAACATTACTTAATTCACGATGGCATTTATTACAAGCTACTCTTGATTTATATTGGGCAGTTATAGATGCTGCACATGCAGTTCTTATGCGTGCACATCAAATACCTCCAACGCCAGAACATGTTGCTGATCTCTTAGATAAGGCATATGTAAAAAATAAATTGTTAGAAAAAAAGTATGTTGACACCATGCGTAAATTCTACAAGTTAAGTAAAATGATTACACATAGAGAAATTAAAGAGATTAAAGGTCCTGAATATGAACGGTATCATGATGAAGCAGAAGCTTTTGTTCGACGTATGAGAAGGTTAGTTGATAAACGGTACTAATCAAAACATTTAATAATCATTTCATTATTCTAATCATTGATGAGAAAAACTATTCTGAAATATGCTCTCAAGAATGCACTAGAATTTAATGGTCAGGTCAATAGTAAAGTTGTTATGGGATTAACTCTTAGAGATAAACCTGAACTTAAAACTGACATACCCAAATTATTAAAGGAGATTGAAAATGTTGTGCACGAAATTAAATCATTTACACAAGCAAAAATAAAAGAACAATTGAAAAAAGTTGCTCCTGAACTTCTTAAAGATAAAAAAGAAAAAATTGTTGAAGGACCGTTAAAACCGTTACCAAACGCAACAAAGGGTAAGGTTATTGTTCGAATTGCACCTTCTCCAAGTGGCCCATTACATATTGGCCATGCGTACGGCGCATCATTGAATTATGAATACAGTAAAATGTATAACGGAAAGTTTATTGTTAGAATTGAAGATACAAATCCAGAAAACATTTACGAACCTGCATACAAACTTATAGAAGATGATGCACAATGGTTAACTGAGAATCATCTTAACAAAGTAGTTATACAATCATCACGATTAGGAAAATATTATGATTATGCAGAACAGCTTGTACAAAAAGGAAAAGCGTACGTGTGTACATGTAATGTTGATGAATGGAGAACTCTTAAAACACAGAAGGAAGAATGTCCATGCCGTTCATTAAAAACAGAGGATCAACATACACGATATAACAAAATGTTTAGTGAGTATGCTGAAGGAGAAGCTGTTCTAAGATTAAAAACTGACATTCAACATAAAAATCCTGCCATGCGAGACTTTTCGTTAATGAGAATTAATGAACATGTTCATCCAAAAACTGGAAAGGAAAACAGAATGTGGCCAATGATGGTTTTTTCAGTTGCTATCGATGATCATGAAATGGGTATAACTCACGTTATGAATGGAAAGGAACATGCAGATAATTCTAAGAAAGAAACTATAATCATGGAATATTTAGGATGGAAAGCACCAGAGTATAAACATTGGGGAAGAATAAATTTTGAAGGGTTTAGAGTAAGCGCATCAAAAACAAGGATGGCCATCGATCAAGGTAAATATACTGGCTGGGACGATATTCGTTTACCATTTCTTCCTGCCCTAAGAAGAAGAGGATATCAGGCAGGTGCATTTAGAAAGTATGCAACCGAGATAGGATTAAGTTTAAACGATAAAACAGTTCCAATTGAAGAGTTTTGGAAAAATGTTAATGCGTTCAATAAGGATATTGTTGAACCGAAAGCAAACAGATACTTTTTTGTTGATAATCCAATAGAGATTATTCTTCAAGATGCACCAAAGAAAATAGTAGAGTTAGATCTTCATCCAGACTTTCCTAAACGAGGAAAAAGAAAATTGAAAGTGCAAAAGGAACTTCACATTGCAAAATCAGATTATACAAAATTGGGTGAAGGAAAGTTGCATAGGTTCATGGATTATTGCAATTTTGAAATTGTAAAGAAAAAGTTTTTATTTGTATCTACAAAGTATGATGATTTTAAAAATTCAGAAAATAAAGGAATTATAATTCATTGGGTTCCTGTTAATGAGGAAATAGATGTTGAAGTTTTATTGGAAGATGGAAAATTAGTTCGAGGAATTGGCGAGAAAACAATGAAACAATTGAGTAAGGGAACTATTGTCCAATTAGAAAGGCGATACTTTGCACGTGTTGATACAATAGAAAAAAATAAGATTATATTGTGGTATTTACATAAATAAGAGGTGGTTATACAATGGGAAAAATCAGTAGGGATACTCCCCTGGCGGAGATTACATTACGACGATACGAAAAACCAACAATGGGAGACAGAGATTTAGTACGAAAGTTCTGTTTATCACTTGGATTATTACAACCGGGAGATTCACGAGATGTTGTCGTTGATGTGTTACATACATTATTGAAAGCGAAACAACGTAGGGAAGAATTACATTCAGAAGAAATTAAAAATCATGTAATGTCGTATAGAAAAGAAAACAGTTTGCCAATGTTAGGAATTGCATCATCTAACATTAGAAGGCAATTAAAACGGTTAAAAGATTTACATTTAATTGAAACAAACGCTAATTTGTATAGAGTTTCTGAATGGAACAACATTTCAGAGATTTTTGAAGAAAAGGTGCATAACTTCTTAATACAATCAGTCCTTAGTAGGGTTAGAGATTACGTACAGAAGATTGATGAAGAGTTTGGTGAGGAAAAGAAATGATGGGAATTACTATTGAATTTAATCCGGACCTTGCACTTCGAGACATTGAACACTTTAAGAAAGGAGAAAGGGCACAAGAAGAATGTTTACCAGAAAATATTGAAGAAGGTCAAACATACAATTTTCTTAAGAAAGATCAACGTAATTATTGGTTACATGGTGAGCTAGCACTTTTAGAAACAAAAGGTAATCAACAATTGTCACGGCCACTTGCAAGTATTGTTATTATTGAAGCAACACACTTTATGAAAAATGGAGAAGTGTGGACAAAAGGAAAATATATAGTAAAAGAAGTGTTTGATAGAAATGATCCAACTATCCAATTTGAATGGATGGAAAGGATAGGGAGGAACAAACAATGAGTAGAAAATTATTAGTGGCGGACGTTAGAATTAAAGGCATAATTGAAAAAGTTGAAAAACTTCAAGAAATTCTTATAGAAATAAATAAAGATGAGGAATTAAAAAGAGGTTTTGATCCTGCATTGGGAAGGTTGAAAATAGTACAAGAACAATTAAATTACGTTCAAAGGAACATAAAAATATTTCAAGAAAGAAAGAAAAAATTAAAAAATTAAATAATATCTTCTTCAGCAACAACAATGAAATCGCCTGTTGCGATAACTGCTGAAAATGGTATTAAAATTTGAGACTCTTTCGTTTTTTCAAGTTCCATCCTATCAGTGTATGATGTAGGATTACGAAGAACAAGATGAATAAGTTCACCTGAACCAGCTTCAAACACTAAATCCCCAACATCACCAAACTTTTTACCTGATTTTGAGACTATAGTTTTTCCTAAGAGTTCTTTAGAATAGACTTTATCTTTTTCGACCATTATGATTCACCCTCACGTTTCTTTTAAATATGACTAAACATGAGAGAGGAAGGTGAGTATATAAAGTTTACGGTGGTGAAACACATACGCAGAAAAACTTAATAAAACAAGACGTATTACTGTACAAACAGATGTATTTCCCAAACTTTAATCCTGTATTGCTCAGTCTAGGACCATTAGAAATTAGATGGTACGGCATAATGTACGTCCTCGGTTTTTTTCTTTCAGTCTGGTGGATGTTTTACCTCCAAAAGAAGGGGAAGTTGCATATTCAAAAAGAACAAATATGGGACTTCACATTTTATTGTATGGTTGGAGTTCTTATAGGTGCACGATTGTTTATGATATTCTGGCAACCTAGTGTTTATTTATTCAAACCATGGAATTTGTTAAAAATTTGGGAAGGTGGTATGTCGTTCCATGGTGGTTTTGTAGGAATTGTGGTAGCAGGATGGTGGTATTGTAAAAAACATAAACTTAACTTTTGGACAATGGCAGACATTCTTAGCGTTCCAATGATTCTTGCTCTTGCATTAGGAAGAATTGCTAATTTTATCAACGCTGAATTGATCGGAAGAGTTACTAATGTTTCATGGTGCATTGATCATTCACAAAATCAGTATGTTGCAAATCTGCCATCAGGTTGTAGACACCCAAGTACATTATATGCAGCTGCTAAAAGGTTCGCTGTGTTTGGTTGGTTATTATTCTTAACATTTCGAAATACGTTCAAACCAGGCTTTATTTTCTGGAACTTTGTCTTCTTTGAAGGTTTAGGAAGATTCATTGTAGATTTCTATCGAGAAGATGTTTTATACGTTGGATTAAGTATTGGCCAATGGTTCAGTGTAATAATGGTCATTATATCCATTATCGTATTTTTGAAGTATTATAGGAAAGATTGTCAGAAAATGAGAAAGACTTAAAAAGGAAAAAGGAAGTATAGAGTTACTATTGGGGGTGTTTTTACCATGAAAAATAAAGACGTTGAAGAAGGAAAAGTATTCGCATTTTTAGGAATATTCCTAACAATAATCGGATTCTTTATCGTATTGTTAGCAAAGAAAGATAATAAGTATGCAATGTTTTATGCAAAGCAGGGACTTGTCTTGTTTATAGCATATGTAATTGTCGCAGTATTAGGGATGATTCCTTTCATAGGATGGTTCATAATATGGCCTGTTGGATATCTATTACTACTAATTTTTTGGATAATTGGTATTGTTTATTCGTTATCAGGAGAAGAGAAAGATATTCCTATAATTGGTGGATTTGCTAAAAAGATTAATCTTTAATTTTTTTTTATATTTTATTTTTTTAATAAGGGGCGATGGTTGTTTGGGGGATTAAAAATGAATAAAATAGTATTCGGACTACTGTCTCTTATCGTTGTGTTTGGATTAGTTGCATGTGCACCCGCACCACAAGAAGATATAGACGTTCTAGAAACAGTTACTGTAGAAACAGACAGTGTTGTTGTTCCAACAGGAATGACGTACCAAGTTGTACTTAATAACATTGAATTTATGCCTGCTGACCTTGAGATTGTTGTTGGAGATACCGTTGAATGGGTAAACAAAGATTACAGCTCATACCATGAAGAAACTGATGATGAACAGGATAGAGATGCTTTAGGAAGAGAAGAGGGTATCAGTCATACAATTACATTCGAAAGTATGGGTATTGACAGACAACTTCCGCCAGGATCAACGACAACGTATACATTTACAGAAGCTGGAGAATTTGCGTACTTGTGTCAGTTCCATCCAAGCATGCAGGGTAGAATAATTGTACATTAAATTTTTTATTTCTTTTATTTTTTTTTTAAATTAGTTTCTAAGAATCAACCATAATACCAACTATCATTTTCACGCTGTTCTCTATCTTTCACAGAACCAAGCTTGTTTATCCGAGGTCGCTTGCTAGACACGTCACGTCGTAATGTAATTCCTAAATCTTGTAAGAACATGTTCATTCCTTCTTTCATATCGAACGGCCCTTTCAAAACACCCTCTTTAGCAGGCGTCCCAGAAAAGACAATTAACCTATCAGAGAGGTAATCTAAAAACATTAAATCGTGATCAACAACAAGTATCGTAACATTTCTTTCTTCAGCAATGTTCTTGATAACTTTTGAAATTAATAACCGTTGTTCAACATCTACGTATGCAGACGGTTCATCTAACAAAAACAATTCTGCATCTTGAGATAAACAATGTGCAATAGCTACTCTTTGCAACTGACCACCAGACAACTCAGTTAATTTTTGAGAAAATAACTTTTCTATACTTAATGGTTTAATTATTTGATTATGATACTGTGACACCGCATCCTGTAAAAATTCAAGTACAGTTGCATCAGATTCAGTATCTAAATATTGTGGTTTGTACGCAACACGAACTTCTGTATCTAACTCACCAGAATCAGGTTTTAACACTCCTGCTAAAATTTTAATAAAAGACGTTTTACCAATACCGTTCTCTCCAAGGATACCAACAATCTCGTTCTTATGTAATATTCCTTCATGAGCTTTCAAAGAAAATTTGCCCAATTTGGTTTGAATATCTTTCCATGCAACTAATTTTTGTAATTGAGTGCCACCACGATCATCACTCTTTTCAAACGAAATTGCTCTGTCTCTAAACCGTACATTTTCTTCTTTCAGAAATCCTTCTAAAAAAGCGTTAATACCTTCCCGCGTTGTTTTTACACCGGATACAATACCATAGACACCTTCAAACCCATACATGATATTCACGAGATCTGTCATGTGGTCAAGAATAACTAAATCGTGTTCTATCACTAACGGTGCAGTATCAGGTTTTGCTAAAGACTGTATAAATTGTGAAATGTTAATTCTCTGTTTAATATCAAGATATGAAGTTGGCTCGTCAAAAAGATATAGGTTCGCATCTTTAAGTACAGAAGCTGCCATTGCTACTCGTTGTAATTCTCCCCCTGAGACTTTTGCAATGTCAGTATCGAGAAAGTTGTGTAAGTTTAATTGTTGTGCAATATCATCAAGCTTTCCATTCGTATCAACGCTCTTTAACAATTCTTTAACAGTTCCTTTAAACTTTTTAGGTATTAAATCTACTTGCTGTGGTTTGTACGAAAATGATATTTCATGATTATGAACTTTTTCCATAAATTTCTGAGTTTCAGTTCCTTTAAAATATTGAATAACATCTTTGAACGAGACGTCTTCACCAAACTTTCCAAAGTTCGGTTTTAACAAATCTGCAATGATTTTTAACGCAGTCGTTTTTCCCAACCCATTTTTTCCCACAATTCCCGTTACCTTACCAAATAATGGTGTTGGAAGAGAATATAACTCAAACATATTTGCACCATATCGATGCACGGGAGACTTTTTGAGCGTATCGGGAAGATTGATTATAGTAATTGCACCAAAGGGACACCGTTTAGGACATATTGAACAACCTGTACATAAGACTTCGTCTATCCGCGCTTTTGTATCATCTTCTCCAGGTGTTATACAATCTGCACCTGTCCTGTTAACCGGACAAAGGGATGCACAGAGATAATTTCCACATTCTATAGGATGACACTTTTCCCGATCAATTACTGCAATACGTTTTTTCATAATGAGGAAGTTATGGCTGTTTTTTATATTATTTTGGGTAAAACTTTAAAAAGAGAAGAATGTCAAAACCAACAATGGCAAAGTGTACAATATGTGGAAACAAGCTTGTTGAACTGTTTTTGAATAAAGTTAAAGGCACAGTAATAAAGAAAGAAGGATCTGGAAAACAATATCATGTTTGTTTTGAATGTCAGAAAAAACATGCAAGTAAAGAAGAGTTATTGAAAGCCATTAAATAAATGCCTCCGTGGCTTAGCGGTATAGCGGCGCTCTCGTATATGTTCATTCGAGCGAAGCGCAGGTCGTGGGTTCAATTCCCACCGGGGGCTCATTTTCCTCACTAAAAAACAGAAACCTTCTTAAATATAGAAGCAATAGAGGTTCCATATGAACGATATTGATGTTGAACCAATACAATCTGAAGGGAAACAAGAACCAGAAGGTAGAAAAATAATTCTGGTAACTGCAATAATTGTAGGTTTATTCGCTATATTATTTGTTTCGTTTATGTTCTATGGAAATATAACAGGATCAACCGTTGTGAGTATAGATGGTCTTCATGAGGATAACCTTAACAATGATCTTGATGAGGAAGAGGGATACGTCTATAACGGTTTTAGTTTTGTCAAAGCAGATGGATTATGGTGGACAGATGTTCAAGCATTTGGTAAAATTATACGGATACCATTACATTTCGGACCCAAAGAAGTTAAATCAATTCCTATGTATGGTCAATTAGATCCTGCTTTTAATACAGGAATGAACGTCTACGTTGCGATTGACCCCGATGTTCAAAATAAGTATTACACACTAGCACTATCTGAATTAAGTTTTAACATGGCGAAGGGAATTAATAGGTACCCCATAGGTTCTTGTATTAAAGAACATCCGGCGTGTGATGATCGTACAATTATTAGTTGCGATAACACTGACGGAAAACCAGTGTTAGAATTAGTAATTGGTGAAGAAGCAAAGATTGAACTGTCTGGTACGTGTATGAAAGTAACGGGCAATGAATATGAATTGGTAAAAGCGATTGATCGTGTTCTCTACAAATGGTATGGAATTATAGATTAAATAAGAAGTTCTACTTTTGAGAGATAACAAATATTTAAAAATGTGTTTCTGTTAAATAGGAAGGAATAGAGTTATTTATCAAAAAAAAGGAGGTAATAGTATAATGGCAAAAAAAGTTGTAAGTAGGGTAACAAACAGAGTAATTGCGTACGCATTTGCAGTTGGTGTTTTCGTTGCGTTAATTCTTGGACTTATTTCAGCATCATTATCTGCAAGTTCAGTAGCAGTACTGACAAGTATTCTTATTATTGCAGGAATTGTTGTAGGGTTCTTTAACATAACACATGATGAACGAAAAGATTACATTTTGTTTGTAACGGCACTTGTTATTGTTGCTAGTCTAAGCAAAGGAGTCCTTGGATCAGTACAAATTGTTGGTCCATACCTAGAAAGTGTTTTTGCAAGCATAATGGCATTTATTGTACCATCAGTGATTATTGTTGGTCTTAGAGCAATTATGAGTTTAGCACGAGAATAAACATAAATCTTTTTTTATTTTTTTTTCTTCTACTCGAAAAACATATTAAGCATAAGAATATTCTAGTATTATGCGTATCAGCTTTTTTGAAGAATTTCCTACAAAACGGAACTTAGCAAAAATCAATCTCATTACATGGCCTACAACATTATATGTTGCAGCAAAAAGTGTGCAAGATTTTGAAAAAATACAACATTCAATCAAGAAGAAAAATGTCACGTGTGGATATTGGCCAATTCTTGAAAAGAATGAGGGGTATTGGTTAAGTCCGTTTAGTTCAGCTAAAGCCATTAAAAGAGTTATTACTGAGGTTAAATCTAATCCAAAAACTAAAGTCATGTGGGACGCAGAACTTCCATTTAGACACCCATGGTTCTTTTTACGATGTGATCGATACTGGAGAAACGTGTTTAAAATTAAAAAGTTCTTCAAACGATATGGTAAAAATATTTACACAAGTGAATATGCTATGAGAAATGTGTTTTCTAGTTTCGTTCTCAGAATGATGGGAGTTTCTTTCTCTCCAAAGAAATATAATAACAAGAAGATAATCATGTATTACACATCAATGCACAAATCGTTATCACACCACCTTCTTAATAATGTAAAATCTCTTCATACAAAGTATGGTAATAGTCTTCACGTTGGCCTTGGAACAATTGCGACAGGAATTCTTGGAAATGAACCGATTTTATCACCTCAGAATCTTGAGAGAGATCTTCATAACATGAAAAAAATAGGAATTAAAGAAGTTGTTATTTTTCGTTTAGGAGGATTAGATAAAGAGTATGTTAAAGTTCTTACAAAGTTCATTTAATACAAATACTTTCCAAAATACAAAAAGCGTGGTTCTTTCAGTAACGCTTTCATGACTAATGGAACAGGATTATCTCGAGAATATTGTTCAAATACTTTTGTTATTTTAGGTTGATTAACATACCGAAATAGTTTGTTCCAATCTTTATCAGAAAATTTGTTCATTGCTTTACTAATATGTAAATGTAATTTCATTCTTTTCTTTAATGGTAAAATTTCTTTCTCAAAATCTTTATTATTATTAATACAATCTACCAAAATCTGAACTTGTTTCATACCAGGAACAATACCACCACCCGTTGTTGCTTTTACATATCCAGATGCATCACCTATAACATAACAGTTTCCTTTCTTTAACTTCTGATGATGATTGAATATGGGAATCGTTCCCGCTTGTATTTCTTGCGCTGTAAAGCCATTATCAAACATGAATGTATCAAAATGCTGTTTAGGATTCTTTGTTGTATAAAGTCCAATTCTCGCTCTGGTACTAGACTCAGGAACGACCCATGCAAAGAAACCGGGACAACGATCTTTCCCAAAGTACGTTTTTGTGACATTATTTTCAAAATTTCCTTCAACAACTGCTTGAATACCATAATAATACTTTCTTGAAGGATGAAATAAACCATATGCCTTGGCAACCGGTGATAATGGTCCATCAGCAGCGATAATTATGTCGCTTTGAATTCTCTTCTGAGTATTATTTATACCATCATTAATTACTAAATAATTTTCCTCCCTGCGAACAAAAGAATGATTAAAAAAGAGTTTTGCTCCTGCCAGTGCAGCTTTATCAGCTAAAAATGAATCAAACCTTTTTCGACATACAATATAATCTTTTTGTTGTATTCCTATCTTAAGATTATTAGGAGAAAATGCTTCAATTGTGGTAACAGTGTTTACAAGACAAGAATCAAGCGAAATATTAAACTGATCAAAATCTGATGTTAGAATGCCAGTACATTGTATAGGTAACCCTATCTCTTTCTTCTTATCATAAATAGACACAGTATGGCCATATTGTGCAAGTAAATATCCTGCATAACAACCAATTGGACCAGCCCCTACAATAGTAATATCCATACAAAAAAAACTCTTCCGTAGCCCTATAAAAATTTTATTAAACAAAAGCAAGAAAAAAAAAGAAAAAGAAAAAAATTTCGAGGAAGATAAAACGTTATACTACAATTAGTAGTACGTTTGTTCTTCTTCGTTGTCGTCTTTCTTAAGTCTACTGAATCCAATTATTAAACCAATTATAACCAGTAAAACTACAAGTACGATTAACGCAATCTCAAGACCGTTTCGTAAGCTTACACCATCATCAGCTGATTGGCCAACAACAACGTTTGCTCGTAATGCAACGGTTTCAAGAACATCACTTCCAGATCTAATAGATACTGAAGCCATATGTTCTCCTAAAGGTGCGTCTGCTGAAACAGCAAGGTCAACGTAAACAACTTTGTTCTTACCAGGTTCAAGAACTACTAAGCTATCACTTACAGAAGTGGTTGCCCAATCTCCAGCAACAACATCAACAGTGTATGCTTTTGATGTTCTACCTGCGTTTGTTAACGCAACACCGTACATAGCTGTTCTTCCAGTTGCAACAGTTTGACTTTCAGGACCGATAGCTAAAACTAACTTATCAGATGTTTCTTGGAACATTTCGTTCGCAACAACTGAGATTGTGTATGTTTCAGATACAGTTTCCCGTAAATCATCGTATTGTGCTCGTACAACAACTTCATAATCTCCAGCTTCTGCAGTTGGAGGTAATGGAAGAAACATTTCAGGAACGTCTTCGTAATCAATGTTGTTTAGTCCATCTTCTTCGTCCATCTCAACAAGATCAACAAATTCTGATGCACTTACTCCTAATGCAGGAATAGCAACAGTTACTTTAACGTCTTTTTCATGCTTATCTCCGTAGTTCCGTAAAAGAACAGTTGTTAGTAAAGAACGACCAGCTTTAACGCTGTTTCCAGGTGAAAACGTTACATCAGCAATGTCAACACCATGTCGTGCAGGTTCAACCTGTAATACTACATATCGAACTAGTTCTGCACTGTCTTTATTATCAACAGTTAATCTTAGTAAGTATCTATCTTTGTCTAACTTGTTAGGCAAGTCAATACTCATTGATTTTCTTTTTGTTGTTGAACCGTCACCAGGAACATCAATGTCAAACATATGTGTTCGATCTGATAAATCTTCATAGTCGCTGTATTCGTATCCACGAATTTCAACTTCCATTTCAACGTCTTCAAGGTCAGCCCAAGCTGTTAATTCTACATCAACATGAATGGTTTCACCTTCATCAACAGAAACTCCACTCAAATCATTAACGTCAAGAACGTCAAGTTGTGCTCGAGTATAAAGTTCTGAAACTTCTTGATCATCTATTTCTACCTCTGTAACTTCTAGCATAGTATTGTCTAACGTACTAGCGCTAACAAGTGCTACACTTAAAAAACTCATGACGAAAAACGCCATCAAAAGTATCCCTTTTCTCATTTTATCTTCCTCCAAATTGTATTGATTTTTTTGAACATTTTGTTGTGATTTTACTCTTCAAAACACCTCACCATATATAAATGTTTCGTAACATTTAGTATTGTTGAGTAGGTACACGAGACAACTACTCTTAAATAGTTGTCCTAGACTATAGTTATCATTCTATAGGTTGTTTTTCGTACGTAATCATTACCTGCCGTAATCTTCACAGTATACTGGCCTGGCCATGCATCATAAGGTACGTGAAATGGAACAATTTCAGATGTTCTTTCATCATTATCTAAGTCAAAGTTTCCAGATGATGCCATAACGCCAAAGTCGTACGAAACCACTTTTACTCGTAAATCTTCATACTCTACATCACCATTGTTTGCAACACCAATACTAAACAAAATAATGTCTCCAGGCATTGCTACTTCTTGCGAAGGATGAGCATGAGAGATAAAGAAGTTCTCTCGTAATACAGGATATGTACAACTATTATCGTCACTATTTGCGTTCTCGTTATAGTTTGACGCTTCTACATCAGTACAACCAAGAACAACAACAACTTCATATTCACAACTATTATCACTAACAGTTGCTGCAGCATTATAGTTTAAAGCGGCTGGATCTGTACAACCAGGAACAACTACTGGGTCTGCTACACACGTATTACTCTCTTTATGATATCCTGTATCGCATGTTATTGTACATGCAGGATATGAACTTACATCGCCATTGTCAACGCTTGCAGGAGTACATACTTCTGGTTCTGGGTCTGCCACACAAACGCTTCCCTCTACATGATAATTTGTATCACAAGATATTGTACATGCTGGATATGAACTTACATGACCATTCGCAACATCAGCAGGAGTACATACAGGTTCTCGTGCAACACGAACAGTTCGTTGTTCTACTACACGTCCACCGAAGTCATCTTTTACAATTATTGTAACTGTATATGTACCAACCCGATCAAATGCATGTTCTTGATTTTCACCAAGAACTTTTGTATTATCACCAAAATTCCATCTGTATTGTAATGCATCGTTATCAGCATCGTTTGCGTCAACACTAAACTCTCCCTCTTCACCAACAAATAATTGTGATGGAACTGATACATCAGTAATAACAGGATTTCTGTTAACATCAAGTACAGTAATAGTAACGAACATATATTCAGACCAATCTTCTCCATCATATGCACGGAATTTAAGCGTTATATCTTTCTCTAAATCTGGATGATTAACAAAGTCATAATCTGGTGAAAATGTAAATTCGCCAGTTGCTTTATTGAAACTTGCTCCAGAGGGTAAGATGAAACTAAACAGTTTACCATCAACACGTACTTTGTATGTTAATCTATCACTATCTGCATCTTCAGCTTCAACATTAAATGAAATTGATTCTCCTTCATACACTTCCATGTTATCTAATTGTTCCATAACTGGAACGTTATTTTCAAGTTCAGGATTTGCAACACAAACATTTCCTTCTACATGATAATCAACATCGCAAGTAATTGTACATTTTGGATATGAACTTACATCACCATTGTCAACACTTGCAGGAGTACATACTTCTGGTACAGGAGTTTCTATACAAACAGTACCCTCCAAGTAATATCCTCTATCACACATAATTCCGCATGTTGGATATGAACTTACATGACCATTAGCAACTTCTGCAGGATCACATACTTCTGGAACTGGGTCAGGATCCGCAACACATGTACCTCTTTCCATATGAAAATCTTTTTTACAAGTTACTGTACACATAGGGTAGGGAGCAACATTTGCATTATCAACTTCAGCAGGAGTACATACATTAGGTACTATATCTTGAACACATGTATTATCTTCAAGATGATAATCTGTATCGCACGTGATTGTACATTCTGGGTACGCACTTACGTCACCATTGTCAACATCAGCAGGAGTACATACTTCTGGTACAGGAGTTTCTATACAAACGGTACCCTCTAAGTAATATCCTCTATCACACATAATTCCGCATGCTGGATATGAACTTACATGACCATTCTCAACCTCTGCAGGATCACATACTTCTGGAACTGGGTCAGGATCTGCTACACAAATGCCTCGTTCCATATGAAAATCTTTTTTACAAGTTACTGTACATTCTGGGTACGGAGCTACATTTGCATTATCAACTTCAGCAGGATTACAAACAGGTTCATTTTCTACAGTAAGAATTACTATTTGAAAATCTGAACCACCAAATGCATCATAGACGTTAAGAGTAACACTAAAATCTCCTAAATGATCAAATGTATGAGTTGCTTCTTGACCTTCTTTCTCTGTAGTTACATCGTTTGCAAAAATCCATTCATAGGTAAGGTCATCATTATCTGCATCTTCTGCATTTCCTGAAACGTCAAATTCTTCTCCGATAATAACTGTTGTTGGAACGTTAAATTCTATAATTTCTGGATTTCTATTAACATCAATAACAGTAATAGTTACGTCTTGCCATTCAGTTGCTTCGCCATGATTGTCAACTGCTCTGAATTCTACATCAAATGATCGTTCTAAATTTGGATGTGCAACAAAGTCAAAGTTAGGTGTAAACGTAAATCTACCAGTTTCTGAATCAAATGAACCACTAGATTGCATAACTTCACTAACAGGTCCAACAAGTTGCATTTCGTACGATAACGTATCCCTGTTATCTTCGTCTCGTGCATCAATATTTAAGACAAGTGTTTCACCTTCCATAACTTCTTTATCAGTAATTCCTTTAATTGTAGGAACATGATTTACTGGAACAATAATTACTGGTTCTTCTTCTACCATAACGGTAAAAGAAAATTCAAGTACATCACCGAATCCATCGTCAACTAATAAAGTTCCATAATGTTCACCTGCAACAGTAAATGTATAATCAACATACTGACCAAATAAATCGTCCATGTCATCAAAGTTCCAAATGAATCGAAGGTCATCTCCGTCTGCATCATTTTCTACAATAATTGCGCCGAAACTTCCTTCTTCCCCAACCAAAAGAGTTGTAGGATATAATAGTTCAACAACTGGTTCTCTGTTAACATCACCAATATTTATGGTTGATTCTACCCATTCAGATTCTTGATATCCATCTTGTGCACGGAATTTGAATGTGTATTCAATGTGTTCGTCTGGATGTTCAACAGTATCGTACGTTGGTGTAAATGTAAATTCTCCAGTTTCTGAATCAAATTCTGCTTCGCTTGGTAAGAACAATTCACGGAATCTATCTGGAACACAGAAAAATCCTGTACATTCCTCACGTTCTACACGAACATCATATGTCACATCATCATTAAACGGATTAAATTGTGCAGTGTTAAGTGTAAATGATACTGCGTTAGACTCTTCAGTTAAAGAATAATCTTGTACTGGATATACTAATAATTGTGGACTAAGAACATTAAACACAACGGTTTTTTCTGTAAAGACTTTACCATCTGTCACACGAACAATAAATCCATACTCACCAGATTCTTCAGGTGTCCATTGAACATTAATTAAATCATCTCCGTATGAAAAGTCAAGTCCAGGATGTTCATATTCATTTGTCCATTGAATAGACATGTCAAGTTCGTCATTATCAACATCATGTGCGGTTATTGCAAGATCAATCTCTTCATTTGTATAAACGTCATATTTCCACAGATTTATAGTTTCCATATCAGGTTCAGGAGTAACGTCTAATGTTGGAGCATGATTGCCAATTGTAAATACAACAATTTGTGTATCTTGTCCACCATACCCATCGTTTAAAATGATATTAGCGGCAAATGTTCCTGTTGTTGTTGGTGTCCATCTAAAATACCCATTTCTACTATTGTCAGTGTTCTCTATTGTAAATCCACGAGGGGTGCTACCTTCACCATTAACAGCATGATTCCATGCAAACGTAAGGTCTGTTTGTTCTTGATCTAGTCCTCGAAGTCTAACATAAAATTCTCGACCAATGTTTCCATCGTAATAATAAACTCCATCAACATCATCATATGCTGGTGGTCCCATAACAACTATTCTAGGATTGTGATTGCAAAAACCATTATCTCTATTTGCCCCTGAATCATAATTTATTGCTGTAGAATCTGTACAACCCCATACAATTTCTTCTGGAACTGGTGGTACTTCTTCAACTGATAATTCTAATACTGAACAACTATTTTCGTTTTCACAAACTGCATTTTGTGCACCATCTGTATCAACAACAACATAGTATGTACCTTCTGTTTGTGGAGTAAACGAAAATACTGATGTTTCATCATCGCCAAATACTTCTCTCAAATTATTATAATTAAATAGTTCTTCAACTACATTATTGTTTTCGTCAAGGATAACTCCTCTCAAATCCATGTCTCGACAATCATTATAATTGTAACATGGATCGGCATAAACTTTGAAATTAACTGTCTCTCCTTCAAATACTGTCCGTGCTCCTGCTCCAGCATTTTGACCATTGTCTAGCCAGTATGTTATAACACTAGCATCATTTGCACTTGCGAAGGGTAATACCAACACAAGCATAAGCATTCCAAGTAATAATGTTGTTAATTTCATTTTCTAAAATCGAACCCCCACAGTTCCACTATATCCAGCTTTACCAGCTTTATGTTCAGTTGTAATTGTAAGTTTATCAGATACTCTAACGGCTCCAGAAACAACTCCCCTAGTACCTAAAACGTCTGAATGTTCTGCTCCAGCAGAAACTTTGTATGCGTCTCCTTCAACTGAAACTGCTACTTTACCGTATCCTTCAGGTTTGGTACTTCCTGTCCAATGTTTTTTTGAAGTTCCTGCAATTGTATCTGTACGAGCTTGTTTTCTATCAACAATGCCTGCACCGCCACCAACCATTGCACAAATACCATTATAACATCCTTCTAACCAAGCACCAGTTCTAAATAATAATGTATCTCGTGAAGAATCGTCAATCGTAACTGCTTGACCTTCATGTGTTGTTCGTGTGTATGAATCATCTGCTGTTTGTACATCAAGTATTCCTGCACTAACATCTAATCCTGCACGAATATGATCTGCAAGGAACTGTGTTTTTACATGAACATCTCCTGATAGTAAAAGATCTCCTTTTCCTGTTGCTCCTCCACGAACTGCACCATAAACACGAATATCTCCATCGTATAATCGGTCAACTTGTCTTGTTAAATCGTCTGTTTTCTTTTGTAAGTCAGTAGATTTTTTTCCAAGTTCATGTATTTTTTTTCCATGTTCATCTAATAACATATCTTGTAATTTCTGTGTTGTTTCTAATTCTGTTGTTCTTCCAGCAAGATCATCTAAACCAGTTTCAACAATACCTAACCTACCATGTTCTATTTTCATACGTCTTTGTAAATCTGCAAAGTCTGCATCAGGAACAAAATAATGTCCTCGTTTATGTTCCCATGTCATTAATTTATCATGCATATCATTAGGAGAATATCCAGCATGACGTAACCATAATTCTATAGAACCTTCACTAAACATAACACCATCCGGTAAACCCTTTCCTCGTGGTTTACATTCAAGTAAGTACCAAAATTCATCTCCGTCTCTTTTCTGAATATCTAAACCGTGAACCTCTCCAGGATTTTCACACTCTTTAACAGTAATCTTTCCTTTATATCGTGGATCAGCTTCTATTGCAGCAATAGCTACTTTTTCTGAGGGTGATAATGTGTATCTCTTTGCTTCTGCCTCTTCTCCTACTCCAACAGTAAGAGCTGTTGCTGCCATAAGACCAGCAATTGTTTTTCCAAGTGTATGTTTTGAATTTTGTGACATTTGTATATCCTCCATTAAATATCAATTGGTCGAGTTTTTTGGGGAACGTGAGGTGCTTCTGGTGTTGTTTGTCGTTGTTCATCTCGCCATCGTAATCTCATTCTTTCCAATTTATTTCTGTCTTCTTCACAAGAAGCTGTCTCGTCCAAAGTAGCTTTATGAGCATCCTTTAAGTCCTGTTTTAATTTTGCAACTCCGCCCTCTAATAATTGGTATTTTTGTGTCCAGCTAGTAACTGTTGAATCAAACAATTCTTGTTGAGCACCAAATGCAAAATCTTTTTTAGTAATATCTGATTCAAGGCCCCGAACTAACAGTGTAAGATCATCAATATCTTCCTCCTGTACTTTGTCTAATACTTCAGCTTCTTGTAACAAACCATTTGCATTAGCCAAATCTAATTCATACCCTTCAATCAATTCTGTATCAACATCAAATGCGCTGATTAAAACATCGTTTGCAGATGTCAAATCTTCATTATCTATTTTCAATAAATCTCGCTCAGCAACAGATAATTTGTATGATTCCTTAGATGCTTTTAATTGAGCACTTTGTGTTTGATATTGATCTCTGACAGTTTGTAACTCAGTTTCTAAAGTAGCAACTTTTCCAGAAAGTTTTTCACGAGCTTCATCGGTTCCTTTAAAAGTTTCTAATTGAATATTTAATGATTGTATTTTTCTATCTCTTTCAAGAGCAAGGTCATATAATCCTTGTACAACTTTTTCTGCTTTTTCTGCACGGCGTTCTTCTTCTGCAAGGCTTTTCTTGGTAGTTCCAAGTTCAGTTGTAAGTTCCCCATTTCTATTTTCTAAATTCAGAATATCAATAGCGGAACGTTCTCTATCACTTTCATAATGTTGTATTAATTCTGCAGAAGATTCTGTACTTTCTCTCACTAAAGCATTATAACTAAAATCATTATGAATCTGAGCACCAACAAAAGCAACTGCTGATCCTGCTAACGTAAATAAAGCTGTACGGACTGAAACATTTAAAGAACGATACGCAGCAAGTGCCCAATTCTTTCTTCCAATAGTTTTTTCTTTTTCTGTATTAATTTCGGCAAGTTCTTCCAATTGTAAAGTTAAACCTGGAACTCTTGCAGCTTCACGTTGGTAAGTCTCTAAATCTACAAGTTGAGTTGTACTTCTATTAAGTTCTTCCCTTAAACCAATAATTTCTTGTTCAAATTCTGTTTTTGCTCTTGCGTATCCACCCTGTTCTACAGCTTCAGTTACTAATTCAGATAGTTTTGGTGCAGGAGTATACACGTCAGATTCTTGTACAGCAGGTATCATAACCCTTTCTTCTCCTTGAATCTTAGGTTTTGAAACAGAACGGGGTTTAATTTCAACTGGACCTCTAGGTTTTGGTCCAAAAGTTTCAAGAGGGATTGAAGGTATTGAACTAACAGGTAATGGTTTATGACTTTCAACATACCCTTTTACAAGCTCATCTAAATGACTTTTATGAATTCCATGATTCTCAAGAGAACCACTTTCTGGGAATCCAACTGATTGATATAAAGAGTCACCAAATATTACCATCTGACTTTCATGAATATAAGCATCAAATTCAGGATCTGAGAACACAAAACCTTCATCTTTTAATCTGTCCCGTAATATTCTATGATCAACAGCTAAAAGGTCAGGAGTATATTGTGGTGTAGGAGCAATATCAGGTGTTGCAATTCTTCCCCGAACTTGTTCAATTCTAAGCGGTTCAGGTTCAGGTTCTTGAGGCCTTCCTAAAACTTGTTCTATAGCTGGTAGTGGAGCAGAACCGTCTTCTCTCCATTTAGTGATATAACTTAATAAATCGCCGTTCGTTAAAAAATCATTACCATGAACAGCATGTATTCCATCTTCTTTAATTCCTTCATTATTTACTGATTTTGAAGCCTCTTCACGAGATTCGCCCGTTAGTAAAACACGAGCTTCTACAATAGAAGTATAATTCGCAGTAGCTCCAGGACATTCTGCAAGTTGTTCAGGTTGAATTCCGTAAATAAGGTCAAGACGACGTACAACAGAATCTGGTTTTTGTTGAGATATTTCTTCTATATATTGTTCAGTAAGTCCAGGATAATGAACATCAGGAGACATTCTATTTTGAAGAGCATTTCCAACAACTTCTTTTGAGGGAGTAACTTCTTGAGCTTTTAGAAGTTCATATGGAGAAATGTCTTCTCCAAAGAATAATTTAACACGAACAGAAAATCTATGAGGGGTCATAAATGCTTGATTTGATTGTTCTCCTGCATCCATACGTCTCTTATCACGAACACCATCATCAGAAATGATAACACCTAAAGAATCTTGTGCCCATAATTGAATCTCTCCAGGAGAAGATGTTTGTAAACTAGGATTATAATCTCTAATTAAATTTCGAGCTCTTTGTACATCAACAACTTTATTATTTGCTTTCCAATCGTAATTTGATACCATATTTACTATTAAACCCCCAACACCACTCAAGAATAATAACCACTTTATAAACATTTCTATAATTTCATTAGTTTTGAGTAGTAACTAAATAATTTGTCTGTAGAACGTGTCTATATTGTAATATTATAAATATTATGAAAGTCTATAAGAACTGATATAAAATGCCGAATGCAAACAATAACATCATAAAGAATCCTAACGCTTTCATTTTAGAAATGGTATACTCTGGTTTTCTATTACCTAATGTTTTAGCTTTCCAAAACATTAAAATTACCAATATAGCTTCTATTCCTCCCGCGATTGCTCCTGTCAATCCCAAAACTGTTATGAATGTTGCAAGGTTCAATACGGCAAAAATCAACGGAAATGAAAATACTAAACCTAAAGAAACACTTCTCGGAAAATGATAATCGAAATGGT
The DNA here is from genome assembly GCA_018676855.1 of Candidatus Woesearchaeota archaeon. Taxonomy (GTDB): domain Archaea; phylum Nanobdellota; class Nanobdellia; order Woesearchaeales; family GW2011-AR9; genus PCYB01. The sequence goes on along the minus strand of JABHDY010000003.1, from coordinate 537,438 downwards.
ACATTTCTATCAATGCTAAACTTATCGTTAAAAATGATGTAAACATTGCCAACACTGCCAATATATTTGCCAGAATACCAAGAATAGGATTAGAAAACATACTTAACGCAATCGTTGCTATTCTTTCATTTGGTCCCAAAATATTAAAATTGTCTAAACCAACAATACCGACAATAAAAAGAGTAAATAACAAATAAATAACAATTGGAGAAATAGATCCAAGAATGATAGCCATCTTAAATTTCTTCTTCTCTCGACCCAATTCTTCCTGCATTTCAGGTATAGCGGGTAGGCCGAGAAATGCAAAGACAATGACACCATACGGGATAAAGAATTTGGAAATATCCATATGAGTTAAATTACTTACATTAATGTCTCTAAAGGAAATAATGCCAATCAATACAATGATAAACAATAATAAAGATATCAAAATAAGTTCTGCTTTGCCCGTTGCTCTAACACCTTTGTATGCAATAAAAAATGTTACTACAAAAAATATTAACGTGTATAATAATGGTGTACCGAATTTAAATATTGAATATAGGGTTGCTCCCTCACCAATTAAATAGGCCGTTAGTGCACCATACAAACTTATGAGCATCGAAACTGTAAATATACGTTTTCCCCATTTACCGAGATATTTTCCAGCATAACCTGTAAGTTGATGTTGCGTTTTTGTTCTTAGAACAACCTCTCCAAGAAACAAGTTCAAAAAAAGATACATGATGCCAAGCAATACAATAAGAATGAACCCATACAAAATTCCTGTCTGAGCAATAACGTACGGAATGCCAAGAATTCCTGCACCAACAATTGTTCCTAATAAAGTTGTTGCGGCAATGGCCACCCTATGCCGACCAAAGAATCCTTTATACTCTATAGGAGCACCCCTTTTTTTGTACATGAGAAGAATACTTTATTTAGTGTTTATAATAGTTTTGGAGAATGGTGGGGACGCCGTGATTCGAACACGGATCTAAGGCTTACTTCGGGAAAGGTTTTTGTCATTGCTTGCGCTCAACCCTCCATCACTGGAGGCCCCTATTCTAACCAGGTTATACTACGTCCCCACAATAACCTTAAAAAGTAAAGTTTTTTATTAAGTTTATTGTTTTATATAGAGAATGATACAATTAGACGGTTCATATGGAGAAGGGGGAGGGTCCCTAACAAGAGTAGCATTAGCACTATCTTCACTCACTGGAAAAGAGTTTACTGTGAACAATATCAGAGCAGGACGGCCAAACCCAGGATTAAAAGCGCAACATTTACACGCAATTAAAGCTCTTACACAATTATGTAATGCAGAAACTAATGATGTTGATATTGGATCGACGGAACTTCATTTCAAACCTGGAAAAATTAAAAGTGGTAAATATGATATTGATATTGGAACAGCAGGAAGCATAACACTACTCCTCCAAGCACTAATTCTTCCTTCACTTTTCGCACCAAGCAAAGTAACATTACATATTAAAGGTGGAACATGCGGGAAATGGCAAGCTTCAGTTGATTACCTTCAAAATGTACTTCTTCCACATGTAGCAAAGTTTGCAGAGAAGATTGAATTAAAAGTTCTCAAACGTGGATATTACCCAAAAGGTGGAGGAGAAGTACAAGTAGAAATATCGCCAAAAATTAAATTAAACAATTTTGATACTGTTCAACAATTCTTAGAAGAAATTGAGTTAAAAGTACCAAAAATTGATCTTGTTACGCAAGGAAATTTAGAACAAATTAAAGGTATTGTAAATGTTTCATCTGAATTGGAAACTAAAAAAGTTGGAGAACGAATTACACAATCTACTGAGAGAGAATTGAAAAAGTATGAAGTGCCAATACAAATACGCGTTGATTATGCGAAGACCCAAAGTGTTGGGGGCGAATTGTTATTATGGGCGTTGTATAGTACTAATGATAGTATTGATTTTGATAATCCTACTCGTCTTGGAAGTAGTGCACTGATAGAAAAAGGAAAAACGTCAGAAGAGATAGGAAAAGAAGCTGCAAGAGACCTCCAAAAAGAAATTGATTCAGGTGCTTCTGTTGATAGAAATCTAGCAGACCAATTAATCATGTTTATGGGAATTCTTCCTGGTTCACAAATCAACGTGCGGGATGTAAGTAATCATGCAAAAACTAACATGTATATTGTAGAAAAATTTCTCAATATTGGATATAAAGTTGAGGGAACAACTATTCAATCGCAAAAAGATTTATAAAGAATCTACAGAATGATATGGTAACAATGGAAAGCAAAATATGTAGTTCATGTAAGAAAAAGGTCGTTAATGATAAAGCAAGTGTTATCTTCAAATGTCCAAAATGTAGCAATCAAGAGATTGTACGGTGTACTAATTGCAGAAGTATTGCAACAAAATATACCTGTCACGAATGTGGATTTATAGGTCCTAACTAAATGAGGTAAAAGTGTATGGCAAAAGCAATTATAACATTTAAATTAATGCCTGAATCACCTGACGTTGATTTAGCGCCAATTAAAGAAAAAGCAGAAGCTATTGCACGAGAAGCTGGTGCAATAGGAGAAATGCAAGTGAAAGAAGATCCAATAGCGTTTGGGTTAAAAGCAGTCTTGGTTATGGTAATGTATGAAGTTGAAGGTGCTGACTTTGACGGAACTGCTGCTAAACTGAAAGAAATTGACCAGGTTCAGTCTGCAGAAGTTGCTAAAATGGATTTGGCATTAGGATAAACCATTAATAATTTTTACTTTTTCTCTTTAAATTCCATTGCTAAAGAATTTATACAATATCGTTTACCAGTAGGTTTAGGTCCATCGTCAAAAAGATGACCAAGGTGACCACCACAGTGTGTACATGTAACTTCAATACGTTTAATTCCTAACGAATTATCTTCAGACAATTTTATTGAACCTTTCTTTGCATCAGAAAAACTTGGCCAGCCACAATCAGAATCAAATTTAGTGTCTGAAGAAAAAATTTCATTTCCGCACGCAGCACAACGATACGTTCCTTTCTTTGTATTATGTAAAAGTGTTCCCGAAAATGGTGGTTCAGTCCCTTTTTCTTCTAGAATATGATGTTGTTCTGGAGTAAGTTTCTTTGTGTTCATTTTAACAACCGTATTATTTCTTTAATGTTTATATTTGTTTTTATCCCCGTTAAAGAAAAGTGTGTTCTTACTGCTTTCAATTTCTTCAATACTGAATCCATCTTACCAATAGGAAATTTATACTTCTTTTCAATAACATGCAAATCATAAAATCCAACAATATCTTTTTTTGATTCTTCTTTTAGAACGTCTAAAAACTTTTGTTCTTCTGGAAATGGATTGTTCTTTGCCATTGTAGTAATTAATTTTGTATCAAACAACTTTCCAATCCATAATGGGCCAATAAATAAGAATTGTGTGCCACAGGAACATGTTTCCTTATTAAAATGTGAAGTGGTATGATTCAAACAACTAGGACAATATAACATATATTTATGCTGTTTGATTATTTCATCGCACCTTTCTTTGCCACTTTCTTGTTTGAAATATATTCTAAAATAATGATCTTTATGATATGATAAAATTGGTGTAAGTGCTTTATCAAACTGAATTCCTTGTAACTGAACTTTTCTAATAAGTGTTCTTAGCCCAGTTTCATGCATCATATAACTCTTTAACGATGTTGCCCAATACTTTCTTTTAGTTGATCTTGGATATGTTCCTGTAAGGGCAGCAGTATCAGTTGCAGTTATTGCAAGTATGCCATTTCTCTTAACTTGAGAGACAGATGCTGATAGGAAAGGATTAGGCGTCCCGAACGGATCAATATCAATATAATCAAAGTATCCACAAAAATCGTCTGTATGCTGGTTTAATAAGAAATGATTAGCATCATCATTACATATCTTTACTGAATTTGTTTTTTTTAAGTTGTTTGTTGTAAGAGCTTGAGTAAAAGTATTTACAAAGTCCGCTTTTTTATCATTAACAAATATTGTATCAATCTTTCCTTTCTTTAATTCCCTAAGAAACCTAAGAGCGCGAATACCGGAACCTGTTAATGGTAGGGCAACATGCATTTTTGTATTTGAAATTGAATTGAGTAATAATATAGAGATATTTCTATTGGATTTCATGACTGGATTATAGAATATGGGCATCTTTTTATGAGGATCTTTCTTTATTGATGCTATGTTTAACGTTACTCCTTGTTCTGTGATTTTTGGCATACTAAGATTAATTATGAATAGGCTATATAATACTTCTTCAAGATTGAACAAAAATCGATTCATAAGATTTATAACATAGTAAGAATTTGATTAATGAGAGGTGAAACTTAATGGGATATTATGAACCGGAAGACATGAGTGGTGGTCCAGATAGCAAAATATTTAGAGCATGTGATCATTTGGATGATGTTCTTGAATTTCTTAAAGTTCAATTAAAATCGTTGACAGCAGTGTATGGAGCAGGTAACTTTGATAGAGACAAACTTCATAAAATAAGTGATGGAATTGCTTCACTTGAAGCCGCAATCAAAGCCATACGTAAAGGAAAATAAAAACCAATCCGTTAATTTCTTTTTTATTATTATATATTATTTCTTCTTTTGATACAAAGACGAATGAGAATTACCACAAAGCTTTAAAATAAAGTAATAACAAACTAATTCTATGGCAACCCGTAAAGTCCTTGTAACCGTACTTGGCCATGTTGATCATGGTAAAACGAGTTTATTAGATAAAGTTAGAGCAACCGTTGTTGCATCTGGCGAAGCAGGAGCGATAACGCAAGCTATTGGAGTTTCTGCCATCCCCATTGAAACTATCAAAAAGATATGTGGAAAACTATTAGATGCTATCAAACAAAACCTTACAGTACCTGGTTTACTAACTATTGACACTCCTGGCCATGCAGCCTTTACCTCACTACGAAAGAGAGGGGGATCACTCGCAGACATAGCAATTCTTGTGGTTGACATTAATGAAGGGTTCAAACCACAAACTATTGAATCTATAGAAATCTTAAAAGCGCAGAAAGTACCGTTCATTGTTGCTGCTAACAAGATTGATTTAATACCACATTGGCAACATGATGAGAAAAAGTTTCTTATGGAAAATATTAGTACTCTTAATCTTGAAATTCAGGGAGAGTTCGAAAAACGGTTATATGAACTTGTTGCACAATTTCAAAAAATTGAACTTACAGCAGAACGGTTCGATAGGGTTGAAGATTATACTAAACAAGTTGCTATCATTCCCGTATCTGCACAGACAGGCCAGGGAATTCCTGAATTACTTATGGTACTTACGGGACTTGCACAAAAATATTTTGAACAAACATTACAGATTGAAGAAACTGGGCCTGCAAAAGGAACTATTTTAGAGGTTAAAGAAGAAAAGGGGTTAGGGACAACATTGAACGCTATAATATATAATGGTCAACTAAAAGTGAATGATACGCTTGTTATTGGTTCCATTGACGAACCAATTGTTGTTAAAGTACGTGCGTTACTTGAACCAGCAGAATTGGCTGAGATGCGTGACATGAAAAGTAAGTTCAAGAATGTTAAGGAAGTTCACGCAGCAACGGGCGTTAAAATTTCTGCGCCAGGGTTAGACAACGCGATTGCAGGAATGCCAATACGAAGTTGTTCAAATAAAGAAGATGAAATTACCGCTGCCAAGAATGAAGTTCAGGAAGAAGTTGGCGAAATTGTAACGGAAAGTGATGATACAGAAGGAGTTATCATTAAAGCTGATACAATTGGTGGTTTAGAAGCATTGCGAACATTATTACAAGAGAAGAACATACCTATATCTTCATCGTCACTTGGAGATGTTACAAAAAAAGATGTCTCAAAATTGGAAGCTATGAGAGATAAAGATATGTTTCACGGCGTTATTTTGGGATTCAATATTAAAATTCCAGCAGATATTGAAGAAACCCTTATCGTTAAAAAACTTAAAGTAATTACGCATGACGTTATTTATCAAACAATAGAAAAATATGAAAAGTATGTAGAAACTCTCACAAAAAATATTGAATTGGAAGAATTAAGTAAATTAGTACGACCGTGTAAGTTTGCTATACTAAAGGGATACACGTTCAGACAAAACAATCCCGCTATCGTTGGTGTTGAGATAGAAATTGGAAGGATAAAAACTGGTGACCCTATCATGAATATTGAAGGAAAGATGATTACCCATGTAAAAAGTATGAAAGAGGGTAAGGAAAATGTGACTATAGCTGATCAGGGTAAACAAGTTGCAATGGCAATGGACGGCGTTACAGTAGGAAGACAGATTGACGAGGGCGATTTTTTGTACAGTGACATTCCTGAAGATGATTTCATTAAACTTAAACATATGAGAAAACATTTGTCAACAATAGAAATTAACGTTCTTAGAGAAATTGCTGAGATTAAAAGGAAGAATAATCCTGTATGGGGTGCAGGATAAATGCAAAAACTCACCATCCTTAACACTCGTAGAATTAAAGAGTTCAATAAGGTTCTCATAAAACAGTTTGGCACAACACTACAAAAGGAATATGCATATTTTTTGAATGAAAAAAATAGAGTTTTTATTGTTAACAAAGATATTGCAAAAGTTGACCTTAACAAACTACGAATTGATAAGATTGGCCTTTACTTCGCGGAGTATAAAGATACACAAGCAAGACTAAGTAAAGAGGGATCCCAATTATTAGTACAAGAGAATGAAACTATTAATCACGATATTAAAAACATTGTTGAATTGGACGAGAAAGAAATCAAAACGTATTTTGAGGGAGTTGATCTTGAAAAGGATTGTGGAGAAGAAAACAGATTTGTATTGTTACAATATGAGAAGAATATTGTAGGATGCGCAAAATATAAAGATAAGAAAATAATTAATTTTTTACCGAAGACTCATCGCGGTACTGTTATTGTCTAGTTTAAGACGTCTTCAATTGGTTTATTACCTTTAAGTTTTTTCGCTTCTTTCTTTGCCTGTGCAATTAAATCAATGCCAAGATCTTTAAGTTCTTTAATGTGCATTTGCATCAATTGTTCAACAATTTGTAAGATACGCAACATTTCTTCCCGTTCTTTTGTTAAAGTTGCAAGCGACCCTTTATGAAATCCAATTTTTTCATCTTTTGATTCTTTGTTTTCTGCCATAATATGACGATACAATGATGTTTTTATTAATGTTGTGGTACATCACAGAAAGAAAACTTTTAAAACCACAAACAACTTTCTTAACTATAATGAGCATATTCGGTAAATTAAAGTTTTGGAAAAGGGATGATGATTTTGCGTTAGATACCATTTCAAACGATAAATTTGGTGAAAGTGGTATCCCACCATCAGATGATCTTGGATTAGATAAAAAGCCTATGGGAACTGAAGAAACGTCTCCGTTTGATGGACCAGAGGGACCCGTACGTTTTTCTGAAGAACCTAGCATAACGCCTAAACCTGCGTTTCAACAAGTACCTTCAACTGGGTCGCCACAACGTGACATTGAATTGTTGAGCAGTAAACTTGATACTATTAAAGCACTTCTTACATCCCTTGATCAACGTGTTGCAGGTATGGAACGTTCCATGGGAAGCCATAAGAAAGAACAAAAGTTATGGTAAACACAAAACAACAATATGGACTTCTTTTTAGTATAATTGTGTTTGGTACAGTATGTGTTGATCAATTGTTGAAATATATTGTTAATTCTACAAGATTAGATTTTGGAAATGATTTGATACGTATTCATTTTGTAAAAAATACGGGGGCAGGATTTGGTATTTTACAGAATCAAACAGTTTTACTTGCAATCATATCGTTCATTGTTACCGTACTACTCATTTCCCAATACAAAAAAATTCCACAGGAACGATTTCCTCAGATAATCTTTGGTTTATTTCTTGGAGGAGTGATGGGAAACTTTATTGATAGGTTACTTCGAGGGTACGTAATTGATTTTATTGATATCTCTTTTTGGCCAGTGTTTAACATTGCTGATGCTTCCATTACTGTTGCTGTTATTGGTATTCTTGTGTATTATTGGCATAGAAAATAAGATAAAATCTTATTTGCTAGACAAAATAAGTCATTTATTTTGGAAAAAGAAATAATCATTCATCGTTTGGTATTTCTGTAAAAGATGAACAGTAATGAACTGCATAATACCAAAAAACAACATTTTCTTTGTTTGAATCGTCCCGACCAAACCCACTACAAGCAGGGACCTGAGACAGAACATACGCAACTGCTTTTGATGGAGCAAAAGAACGGGCTTTTTCATCTTCATTCTCTGAAGTACCTACTACTAAAATTTGTGGGGCACCAATGTATACAGGTACTACTGGACGTTGCCTTGGATTACAAGAAATAATCAATCTATCAGAACCTTCAACTAGTTTTTCAAGTGGCTTTTTTTCAGGAGGCATCTTATTTACTTAATGATTCAATACAATTATGTGCTCTATACCCTTTTTCCCACGCATCTTCTTTCTTTTTGAACCATACGTGGCTATTTTTTGCAATACGTTTTGCCCATTCACATTTTGGTAAATGGTAAACTTTACCGTTCTTACTTGCAACAAATTTTCCCGGAGAAAATTCAGTTTTTGGTTTTGATTTAGAAACAGTTTTTTTTGTAACTGAAGTCTTTTGAGGTGGTTCTGGCGCATCAAATATAACGCTATGTGGTTCTTTATCAACAAAGGTTTCTTCTGGTTTTTTTGATGATGCTCTCTTTGGAATTGAAAATAAAAATCCTATAAGTGCGATAACGACCAAAATCATGTATAAAGAATCTGTAAAATACCAAATTAAAAGAAGATTAATAATGTACAATAAAAACACAAAAAAAAGAACTCTTTCTCCCCACCGAGTAAAATAACCTGCTAATCCTACGAAACTTAACACCAATAAAACAACAAATCCAACCAATTCTAATGCAAACATCTTTCCAGTAAAATGAATAAATATGCTTAAAATTCCAAAAAGTAAAATCACAAGAAGTATTGCATATACTACCATTTTTGTTTTACTTTTAGTGTCAGACATCTATAAGAAACAACGAAAAATAATATATAAGCATTTCCATCTCAGAGTAGTCATTCTCAAACATGACTATTAGAATTTGTCATAAGAATTTTATATTAGAATTCGTCTTCAATACTTTTCAGATATCCCTTCCTACGAAGGAATCCAACTTCTGCTTTACTACGATACTTATGAATAATATCTGCTTTTGCATCGCCACCCAATTCCCATGGTTCAATAATAACAACATCATTCTCTCGGACCCATAATGCACGACGTAATCGTCCAGGAATTCGACAGATTCGTTCACGACCGTCTAAACAAAGAACACGCATTCGACTTCCACCTAACCGTTGTTTTACGATACCAAGCACTTCTTTACCTCGAGGAATTCGTACTCGAATAAATTCTGGTTGATCAGGTTGTGGTGGTTTTCCCATTATGTATATAAATTCAAGACGCACTTTATAAAAGTTTGTACAAAGTGTCTACATTGGAAAAACATATAAAGGACCTTCTTTCCTTTTTGTACAATAAAGAGTGAAAAGAGGGTTACATGGCAAAAAGAGTTGAATCACCATCATCTATTAACACGTTTAAACAGTGTAAACGAAAATATTATTATAATTATATTAAGAAATTGCCTGGCGTTCCTAACATACACCAAGTTAGAGGAAACATGGTTCACACCATATTAGAAAATTTTTATGATATTGATACAAGCTCATTTACACGTGAAAATTATCAATTAAAATGTAAAGAAATTATTCAAAAGTTATCTCTCCATTACTGGAAACAGTATGAACCAAAGATTAAAGCGTTACATCTTAGTCAAGATAAAGAACGATTTTATTTTGAAGAATCAATGCTTATGGTAATGAACTGGATGAACCATTTTATTACCGATATGGAAAAAGTGATGGAAAAAAATACTATAAGTTGTCAAGAATCGTTCATTAAACTGACGCCCGTACGAGAACAGAAATATATGTCTGAAAAACATTCTATCCGTGGTTTTATTGATGCAATTCATTACGTTGAAGATGAAGTACACATTATTGATTATAAAACGAATGCGCGGTTTGATATGAAAGATAGTATAAAATTACAATTAGCAATTTATTCATTATTATATGAAGAATTGCATGGAAAAATGCCTCACAAGGTTGGCATTTTCTTTTTACGAAACAAGTTAAAAGTAATGAACGTTGATCAGGAACTGATACAGTTAGCAAAACAAGAAATTGAACTTATTCATGGACATACTTCCATAACTGAACAAGAAATTGATTATCCTAGAACCGTTACAGGGTTATGTAAATGGTCAACAGGAAAATGTGATTTTTACGATACGTGTAAACCACATAGTCCTATTAATAATTAGATTTTTATTTGAAAGAATTTAAAAAAAATAATTAAACAATTGCTTGCATACTCATTCTAATAATTTCTTGATAGATGCTGACATGTTCTAAAACGAACGCTTCTACCGCTGCTCCTAAAAGCAAGAAAATTAATGCAAAGAGTAACAAATACAAATTGAATCCGAACACTTCAAGGAATCTATGAGACGCAAATTTTTCTAATATTACGTCTTTTGATATTACCGATCCCGATATGGCTGCAAGGAAATATGAAATTGCTTCAATCATCATGTGGGGGAAAACAACCAGCATGATAAGGCCAAACAAGTAAAACGTATTCTGGCCAGAGAAGAGTGCCGCATTCTTTGCCGTGACACCAAAAATTGTACCCCATACCGAAGCGTTCCATGTTATAAGGAATATTGCTCCATCGCCCGTTAACAGCGCCATAATAAAACATGCTAAAAGTACTAAGAAATTGTTACTTAATAAACTAAAAAATAAACCGCTTGAAAATAGTCCACCAGAAACTGCCTGACCGGCAAAGCCCTGACCAAACCTAATTTCTAACTGTTCCCTAAACAATGTGTTAGTTTGCATTTGTGGCATAACCATTGTTCCAATGGAATATACTAATAATATTCCTAAAAAAAGGAAAATGTAAATTCGCACAATTCCAATATCGTCTTTCCATAATGAACGGAGAGAAATTCGTTGTTCCATACTTTCCTGTCGTTCCTCAATAGAAAATATTTTGTACAATTCAGGTAATAATAATAATGACGTAAAGGCAACCGCAACAAGTGCAGGATCGCCTGGAAAAAGGATAGATGCAAGAAGCACTCCAACTATAGAATACCCAACTCCTAAAAGAAACGCGTACCTTCCTTTCTTTTCTAACCAATCTTCAGGAAAAATGTGTTCTAGGACCATGCATCTATCACCTCTTACTGCAAAGGAATACTTTTTTGTTTATATAGTTTACTGTTATCATAACATTTTTAAACAGAAGAGTATAAAACAGTAATATGATAAAAAATCAAGTTAAAACAGTTGTATTGTTAACACTGTTAGCTATCGTTCTTATGTTCATTGGCCGACTGATTGGAGGAGTTAACGGTATGTTTATTGCGTTAATATTTGCAATAGGTATCAATTTCGTTTCATATTGGTGGTCAGACAAAATTGTACTTAAAATTTATAAGGCAAAGGAAGCTGATAAAAATACATATTCAGAATTATATTCTATGGTTGATGAAGTTCGTCATTCAGCAAAATTGCCAATGCCGAAAGTGTATGTGATTGATACGCCTCAAGCAAATGCGTTTGCAACGGGAAGGAACCCTACACATTCAGCTGTTGCTGTTACAACGGGAATTGTAGATATTTTAAGCAGAAATGAGTTAAAAGGAGTCATTGCTCATGAACTTGCCCATGTTAAGAATCGTGACATATTAATATCAACAGTTGCTGCAACAATTGCAGCAGTCATATCGTATGTTGCCATGATGGCACGATGGTCAGCAATTTTTGGTGGATTTGGTGGTAGAGACGGAGACAATAACATTTTAGAATTGTTAGTCCTTGCAATTGTTGCACCGATCATGGCACTTATTATCCAAATGGCAATTTCTCGGTCAAGAGAGTTCCTTGCAGATGAAACTGGTGCAAAATTAGTTAGGGATCCATTTTCTTTGGCTTCAGCATTAGAAAAAATTCATCATAACGTTTCACGTAATCCATTTAAGAAAATGGGAACTACGGAAGCTACTGCACACATGTTCATTTCAAATCCGTTCCGTGGCAAAAGTTTTTTAAATTGGTTTTCAACACATCCACCAATGGAAGCAAGAGTTAAACGATTACGAGCAATGAAACAGTTTTAATTAAAAAAAGTTCTGAAGATTATGGATGTTTATTATAGATTTGATAATAGGAAATACATATGGCAATACAAAACGAACCTGATGCGGCACGATCTTTACTCAATAAAGCAAGCCAGTATTCTCTTCTCACACAAAGTGGAGAAGTGAATTTGGCTCGGAAAATAGAAGAACCGCGTCTCCTAGTGAGCGGTATTGCTGCAACGTTAACGTTATGTTATCCATCAGCATTTCCGGCACCACTTAATGAATTATATCAATCATTAAAAAGATCGCAAAGAGGAGAAAAAGAAGAAGCAACATATAGAGTATTAAAAAAGTTAGTAAGTGCAAGCAAAACTCTCAAGGGAAAAGTGGTGAGTGAGAGAGGATACGTTCCACCAATTATTCTTCCACAAGATTTTGATACACTTAAAGAACAAGTGTATGCGTTAGATGAAACGGATTTGTTAAATGATTTCCCAGAAGATGAACAGGATGATGCACTAGCAATTTATACTGCACTTCTTACACGACACGTTACATTTGATAAAAAGGAAAAGGAAAGTCATTTTAGAAAGGAAACATATAGATTGGCATGGAATGTTTTAACTGAGTTTGAAAATGAGAAAGATACACAAGGAATTGGAAAACATCGAGTTGTTGCGAGAAGAATGGTCATTAGTAAGGATTACCAACTTGAAGTTCCACGTTTAGCAACCCTTGCAGAATATATTCACAATTTTGAAAAAGCTGAGACAAATTATTCTGAAGCGCGAGAAATTTTTGTAACGAGAAATATTCGATTAATTGCTACTATAGCAAAAATGTACCTCAATCGTGGTTTAGATTATGCTGATCTGCTTCATGAGGGTAGTTTTGGTTTAATGAAAGCTGCAGAGACGTTTGATTACAGACTTGGCAATAAGTTCAGTTCGCATGCAGGTATTTTGATAAAAGGAGCAATAACACATGCAATTGATAAAAAATCTGACACAATTCGCATCCCTGACAATGCTCAAAGAGAAATGAAAACATTGCGAAAATTTATAGCACAATATCGTAGTGAACATGGAAGATATCCAATTGAAGAAGAAATTTTAGATGGAACAACATTTACGCCAAAAGCTTTGAATAGGTTACAGGGTGCGGCAAAAGGCACCACCTCTTTAGACAAATCGCAATCTTTAGGCGATGGTGATGACGTAACATTTGGAGAGTTTATTGAGCGAAGTAATCATGATCGAAGTGGATTAGAAGATGGTAAAACTTCCGAAAGGCCTGATGAAGCGCATGAAAGAAATACAAGAAACTCAGCGTTAATGACTGCAATAGAAGATTTACCACAAGAACGTTGGAAGGAATACCTTTGGATGCATTATGGTTTAAATGGATATGAGGAATCTTCCCAAACCGAGATTGCAGAACATTTTAACGTTTCAAAAACAGCAATACAAATTAGTTTAGGAAAGGCAAAAAAACGTCTTCGTGAAACTCTTGAAAATAGAATTTAACAAACATTTTTAAAAAACAAACAAAATTACCATACCATACCCAACGTAGCACTTCCCCTGGGATGATCATGACCTTGGGCGTTACACGTTGGGTTCATAATTCCTTTAACTTCTTTAACGAATCTTCAAAATACTTTTTCTTTTCTTGTATTGCAACGGGAGAACTTCCACCGTGCCATGTTGACCGAGGACGCATCTGTACAGGAAATACTCGTTCATTTGCATCATCAAAAATGACTGCTGCACCTTTAACACGTGGCAGCATGTTAATCTCTTGTTCAAGACCTGCACGCATATAACTCTGTGTTAACTGTCCCAGGGCATCCGTATCCATCTTTGCTGTTAATCGATGTGCAATAACTGTATCTGATTGTGTCATAACGTCAGTACTTATTTTTCCAGGTTGTTGAGATGCTAAGATTAACGAAATTCCTGGCTGGCGGCCTTCACGCAGAATTGTTACTAATGCATCGGTAGCTGCCGTCTTACCTTCCTTAGGTAATAATTCATGAGCTTCATCAATAGCTAACCAGACAAGCGGTTCTGACAATTTTTCTTCAACATCTTTTGAAAAGTAATGCATGGCAGCATCAACAGACTTAAACTCTTCAGTTTTTCGTGAAAGCATACGTTGATTAAACAATGTTCGACTAATTAAACCGACAACTAACGCTTTAATTTCCCAACCAGATGCCATTGTTGCATACGGCGAAACGTCAAGAACTGTTACTTGGCCAGCAGAAACAATATCTTTAAGTGGTGTTCCCTCACGCGAAAATATTTTCCAACCATTTGCCTTTTCAAATTCGTTTATGATAATATTTTTCGTTACTGAATCACTTTCTGTATCATGACGAACTATTTCAATAAGTTCTTCCATGGAATAACTTTCGCCCTTTTCCTTAAGTTCTTGAACAATTCTGGTTATAAGAACACCTTCAGCAGAGTTCGGGTTAAGGGTGAAGGCTGCACACCAATCATGAGGACCAACATCTAACGGTTGGATAGAAAATGGAAAGTCTGTTGGTATACCCTCTTTTTTATATTTTGTATAAAAGCCTGAAGGAGTATAAATTTGGACGTTTAATGGTTTTGGTGTTATGTTCCATTTTGTAAGAATGTCAGTATCTTGCATGTTAGGATATTTCATTGTCCAATAAATTCCCATCGTGTCTAATAAAAGAATTGAAAGGTTCTGTTTAATCTCTTCCGGTAAGTCTGCTAATCCTTCTGCAATTGCACCCATTGAGTACGACTTTCCTGACCCTCTCTTCCCCACAATAAAAACTACATGAGCGCCAGCAACATCCATATACACAGGGTTCGATAAAGACGTTGTCTGGCCCATCGTAACGTACTGTTTTCCTATAAGAATAGTACCCCTTTTTCCATACTTTTCAACATCTTTCGAGCTTCTTCCGATGATAACATCAAACGCCATATTTCATATGAAAGAAAAGAAGGATAAAAAGGTTGTGGTAATTGGGGAGAAGGATTGATTAAAGGTTATTTTACTGTTCGATCGTAATCAACCTGTAATCCATCAAGAAATAAAGGTTGACCATCTCCTAAATCAACAAACAGAAGAAAATATTTATATGTTTGAGTTATAGGTTCATCATGAATTTTATATGAAACTAAAGCTTCAGTAACACTCCTTGTTGCAGGAACAAATTTAGGGCCAAAAAGTTCTTGTGTATAATGTTCTTTAACTTTACTAAAGCGTGGTTTGAGTTCATCCAAACTTTTATCTGATACTTTCGGGTTTCCAACAACAACTCGTGTAATCTCTACTTTTCTTTTAGAAGAATGAATATACGAATGCAAGTAACAGTCATTTTCAATAGTGTGTGTTAAAACATTAAAATCGTATCCAACAAAGAAGCCATGCCATTTTTTCTTAAGATCTTCTTTTTTGGTGGGAAAATTGTGATAACTAGTGTATGGAGGCAGACCCATATAATCTTTTACAAATTCTGCCATTTTCTTTTCAAGTTCATCTCCAGAATATTGTTCATGAAAACGAGGAAGATAAATATGGCGTAACGTAAACTCAAAGTTTTCTGGTTCACAAGAGAAAATTCTTCTTATTGTTTCTTCTATTGTTACAGAGCCTTTTTTTTCTTGTGAGTCAGTAACAATACAATCACTATCCTTACCATCTATTTTTCCATCACAATCATTGTCTATACCATCACCACACACTTCAGCAGGAATAGATGGTATACATTCCCAGTACCATAATACAGACCGTATATTTCCTTTATCTTCAGTTGGAGGAACAATATACCATTTTTGAAATGCTGCACATTCTCCACCTTTCAAGATACCAGAATTAACCAAAGTTTCTATTACTTTGTAATATGTTTTAGTAACTTTTTGAGTTGCCGTTACCACTTGTCCTGCACCAGGAATTGTACCCATAAAATCAAAAATGTTATTTTCCTCTTTAGCTCTAAATTTTGCATCTTCTGCAGTTATACATTCTGCATAATGCCTTTTTGTCAGTTTAAGAGTATCAACAAATCCTTGAGCTGCTTTCGTTGAATTCTCATTCGTTGAACCAGTATAATGTTTAACTTGTAACGGAGATTTTGTTAATCGAAACACTTTCTTGCTATTATGATCATAAATAGGAATCTCTGGTGTCAAATCAGGATGGTTTACCATATATGCTTTAAACCCATTACCATCAAAAAAAACTACTTCGGCCCCTGAAACAGGTTTGTCAGATTCATTGATAACAGTAACATCAACAACTTCACCAGATTGTTCAATGAATGTAAGTTGTCCTTGCGAATCTGTTTTTTCGAACTTAACAATCTTTTCTAATACTATTTCACTAGTTTTTTCATCAGAAACAGTTCTAACATCATGCTCTTTCTTGCACCCACCACTTAAAGCAATAGCTGTAGCAGCAACGTAAGGTGTTAATTTTCTTATTAGTGTGGTTAGCATTTTTTATTTTGACTATTCTTTTTTATTTTTTATTTTCTATCTTTCCTCACCAATCAACAACAAGATCATCCCAGTATGCAATATGAAAAAAAAGAAGGATAAAAAAGTTGTGGTAAACGATAAGGTGGTTACTTAGATAAAGCATGAGCATATTGTTCACAATCACGCCATGTAAGAACACACATATCCTTTCCAGGTGCAACACGATAGAACGCTTTTTTAGGTTCTCCAGGCTTTTTACTTACTGAAGCTTGAACAAAAATAGCATCACTATCACTCATTTTTCTTAAATAATCTCCAGGAGCCATATTTGGAAATCGAGGTTTATTATATTCATTGTTTCTCTCAACCGCTAATTCAAAAAAGGGACCATTGCCTTCCCCTTCAACAACAAGAGAAATAACTTTGAGAACTTTTTTGTTTCCATCGTCTTGAAAAATATACTGGACACGAACTCCTTCAAGAGAATCAGAACCAAAGAAATTGCTAATTTCTTGCGATGTAGTACTATCGACAGTTTCGTAGGCAATACCATCAATGCCTGGTGTAGGACGTCTTGAAGAAGGTTTTTCTAATTTTGTAAGGTTTCGTATGGATTGAACTTGTTCATATGTCATACCAAATTTAATGGTTTGAAGAGACTTTGGTAAATAATCTGCAGAATGTGTATTACCAATTTTTTCTTCTAAACCTTGATCGCTACAATCACTATCCTTATCATCTATTTTCCCATCACAATCATTGTCTATACCATCACCACACACTTCTGCAGGAATAGATGGTAAACATTCCCAAAACCATAATGCTGCCCGCATATTATCATCTTTTTCTGTTGCAGGAGGAACAATATACCATTTTTGAAATGCTGCACATTCTCCACCTTTCAAGATACCAGAATTAACTAATGCCTCTACTACTTTATAATATGTTCCAGTCACTCTTTGTGTTACTGTTACAACCTGTCCAACACCGGGTAATGTTCCCATGAAATCAAAAACGTTACTTTCTTCTTCTGCTCGAAATGTTGCATCTTCTGCTGTGATACATTCTGCATAATGTCTCTCTCTCGTAGTTTTCATACTCTGAACAAACTTGTTTGTAGCTTCTACAGAATTCTCATTAGTTGAACCAGTATAATGGCGAGCCTGAAAGGGAGATTTTGTTAATCGAAATACTTTTCCACTATTATGTGTATGAATTAGAAAATCTGGAAGAAAGTTAGGATGATTTACCATATATGCTTTAAAACCATTACCATCAAAGAAAACAACAGACGTATCAGTGATGGGTTTTTTTGTTTCATCTATAATGGTTACAGGAACAACCTCACCTGACCGTTCAGTAAAAATCGTTTTTCCTTGTTGATTAGTTTTTCCTGAATGAACTATTTCTTCTAAAGCAAATGAAGGTGTTTCTCTTTGTGGAACATTATGTTCTTCATCACTCTTGCACCCACCACTAAAAGCAATAGCTGTAGCAGCAACATAAGGAGTTAGTCTTTGTAGAACTTTAGTTAACATGTTCTATTTAGGAACATGCAAACTATATTTAAACTTTCTGAAAGAGCAATATGTAGTTCTTACAACTGATCATCAGTTACGATATTAATCCGTGGATTCTCTTTAACTTTTGAAGATGTTCCAACGATATGTGTAACTCCAACCTTCTCTGCCAAACGTACCAAGTCAAGATCTACCGTACCATCAAGTGCAAGGGTGTAAACTCCACCGTTAAGGCTCTTTATTGTACTTCCTAACTCACTTAATGGAACTTTTCCAAGAACTTTAAGTTTCTGGTCAAAGATGCATGCTCCCCGTGTACCGAAAAGGTCTTCCATGGTTTTTTTAAGAACCTGTTTCTCTTCATCAACAAGTTTTTTACTTTGTTGAGGAGGTCGAGACGGTCGTGGAGCCGAAGATTGTTGAGGACCACGAGAAAAATTTCCCGGTCGAGGTTGCGGCCTAGCGGTAGGAGCATTTCGTCGTTGAACAGGACTCGGTGATTTTGTATAATTTCGAGACGCTTCAACAGGTCCGTTTTTTAATGCGCCATCATCGTCAACGCCAAGTTCAAGTTTTGCTTGTTCCGCAGTGATTTTTCCACGTAACGCTTTATGAATTTCCTTCTTTGTCAATTCTTCAACTTCTTTACCGTCAGGAGCCTTACAGACAGAATCTATATCAGCAACGCTTAACAATTCACGTATGATAAGATTTCCGCCACGGTCACCATCAACAAAAACAGTTGTTGATTTTCTCTTTGTAAGATCTTTAATTGTTTGTGGACATGATGTACCGTTCATTGCAATAGCATTTTTGAAACCATGTTTTAACAATGTTAATACGTCAGCACGACCTTCAACAATGATAATATCTTCAGATTCTTCTACAGAAGGACCAGCTGCCAATTTTTCACGACCAAAATCAAGAACTTCCATCATACGAACAGATTGTGAAACTTCATCAGCTAATTCCTGAGAATCAGGAAGAGTCGTATTTGTAAGATGTTGTAACAATTCTTTTGCTCTATCAATAACAAACTGTCTTTTGCTTGTTCTTACATCTTCTATGTTATTAACTTCAAGTTTTGCATTGCACGGACCTATACGCTGAATTATTTCTAATGCAGCAGCAACAATTGCAGTTTCTGTTTTATCTAAAGAACTAGGAATAATGATTTCACCTTTTGTCTTTCCAGAACTGGTGTTAACGTTAACTTCAATCCTTCCAATTCTTCCACTTCGTTGTAATTCACGTAGTTCAAGATCATTTCCTAACAATCCTTCCGTCTGGCCGAATATTGCGCCGATGACGTCTGGTCTGTCAACAACTCCTTCTATGTTAATTACTGAATGAATAATATATTTTGCCGCTACTGGGCTTATTTTTGCCATTTTTATGTTACCTCGCTTCAAAGAAATAGCTTGTTTACTGTAAATCTACATACTACTGGTGTTTGTGTACAATAGTGATATGGGGATAGTAACGTAAGCATACTATTTCTTTGTTTGTATTAAAGGGATTAGAACACATAACAACATATTTAGTTGTTGATACTCAATGTTTTGTGATTGAATGTGAACGTGATATATCCCTTTCGTTGATTATGAAGCCCGTGGCACTAACCCCTGAGTTCAAAGCTTGGCTATGCCGTTAGCTCCCACAGGTACTCTCGTGACGGGCTATAGATTTGGCAGTATTTCTCCTTTATAAACATTATGGTTCAAAAATGTGTTTTTTGAAATTGAGGTAAAATATAGTTTTTGAAGAAAAAATAGAGCTAAATTTAACAATTATAAAATAAAAAACCCCAGTCAACCCGAAGGTTCACTGAGGCAAAAGAGGTGGTTTTGAGGTGTGTTTGTTACTTAGAAGTGGTGTTTTTATATAAATGTTTTGGTAAGTATTACTTAATAGTAGTATTTTTGAGGAAAGTTTATATAGGTATTTAGTATTGTGATTATATGACCTTGAAAATTATAAGACCATTCCCAGAAAGCATTCCAGGTAAGCCAATATCTCATGAAGGTATTCTTGAATATGAACATGCAGTTGATTTTCGTGTTCCAAATGGAACCCCAATTCTTGCAGTACTTGAAGGTATTGTAAGAGACACAAAATCAGATTCTGATATATGGGGACTCGATCCAGAGGTTTCTAAAGACGCCAATTATGTTATAACTAATCTTGGTCGAGGAATGGGAGCAGAATATATTCACTTTGGAAAAGATCAAGTTGTTGTTACAAAAGGACAAAGAGTAGTCCCAGGCCAAGTATTAGGATTTGCGGGTTATTCAGGTTTTATGAGTGAACCTCATGTTCATATTGGTGTTTATAACATGGATTCCAATGAATTTGAAGGAAGAGCATTACAATTTCAATTAACAAGAATTAAAAAGTCTCACTTTTTCTTACAATCATGGTAACCCTTACGCATCAAGAACGGTTCAGAACAATCAAAGGAGTGTTTGATGAGTTTACAAATAGAACACTCTTTACGCTTCAAAGTAAGGGTGTATTTGATGAACTTGTACAACCATTACCCGTAGGAAAAGAAAGTAATGTATTTATTGCGTCAAAGGGAGATGATAGAGTTATTGTAAAGATTTATCGTATGCAAAACTGTGATTTTAAACGAATGTACGATTATATTCGAAAAGATCCTCGCTATGAAAATTTAAGACAAAAACGGCGAGAGATTATTCTTTCATGGGCACAACGTGAGTATAAAAACCTTATAAAATCTGAAAGGTCCGGCGTGAGAGTACCAAAAGCATTAGGATGGAAAAATCATATTATTGTTGAAGAATTTATTGGTGACGAAGAACCTGCTCCACCTCTTAAAGATGCATATCCAGAAAATCCTGAAGAGTTTTTTGATGATGTTATTGATCAAATGACAAAAATGTATCAAAATGGCCTTATTCATGGCGATTTAAGTTCATTTAACATACTTAATTATAATGAAAAGCCCGTCATCATTGACTTTTCACAAGCTACACTTGTAAAAACGCCAAATTCTGAAGAGTTGCTAGAAAGGGACGTTAAAAATGTTTTACATTTTTTTAAAAAAGTAGGAATTAAAGCAAAATTTGAGGAAGTATTAAAAAAAATAACAAAATAATGATAAAAAATGGAAGACGAATTTTCATACGAAGTTAAGATACCTGAAGAACGGGTTGCCGTTTTAATTGGTAAAGATGGTACAACAAAGAAACAAATAGAAGATGCTACAGGATGTACACTTGATATTAGCAAAGAAGGAGACGTTACTATTAAAGGTGAAGATGGTCTTGCATTATATAACGCGAAACATATTGTCAAAGCAATTGCACGAGGATTTAATCCTAAAACTGCATTGTTATTAGCACAGGAAGAGTATGCGTTTGAACTTATTGACATGAAAGACATTGCAGGAAAAAGTCAAAATACTATGCAACGGTTAAAAGGACGAGTTATTGGTAAAGAAGGAAAGTCTCGTGAAGAAATTGAACGATTAACTGATTGTAACATTTCTGTGTATGGTAAAACTGTTGGGATTATAGGCGATGCAATGCACGTTGCCATTGCCCGACAAGCAGTTGCAATGCTCTTACAGGGATCAATGCATAAGACAGTATTTAGCTTCCTTGAGAAGAAAAAGAAAGAAATGATGATGGTTGAACGGTTGTAAAATTTTATATTCTAGAAGCATTACTTTCCAAAACTTTTAAAAAGCATCCATTTTCTTTCTAAAGTATGGCACAACGATCAGCTGAAGAACTTGCAAAGAAACAACGAGATATTTCTATAGCTGAATTTTTTGAAAAGAATAGGCACTTGTTAGGGTTTGATAATCCTCGAAGATCACTTCTTACTGCTATTAAAGAAGGTGTTGATAATGCTCTTGATGCGTGTGAAGAGGCACGAATCCTTCCAGAACTTAATATTGAAGTTATTCAGTTAGGCGAAACACGGTTTAGACTTATCATGGAAGATAACGGTCCAGGAATTGTTCGAGCACAACTTCCAAAAATATTTGCAAAGTTATTGTACGGTTCAAAATTTCATAAATTGGCACAAAGTAGAGGTCAACAAGGAATAGGAATTTCTGCAGCAGTATTGTATGGACAATTAACAACGGGAAAACCTGCATCGATTACATCAAAAACTGATAAGAATAGTCCAGCGCATCATGTTAAGCTTAAAATTAATACAACGACAAATAAACCAGACGTTTCAGATGATAAAGAAGTTGCGTGGGATGAGAAAGAACATGGAACACGTATAGAAATTGATCTTGAGGGAAGTTACACGAAAGGTCGACAATCGGTTGATGAGTATATTAAAGAAACTGCAATTGTTAACCCACACGCAACCATCATTTATACAAATCCTGAAGCTGAACAATTAATCTTTCCACGAGCAACAAACGAATTACCACCAGAAGCAAAGGAAATTAAACCGCACCCATACGGTGTTGAGCTGGGCAGATTCATCAAAATGCTTGAAACGACAACAACCAAAACTCTTCAACAATTTTTAACAACTGAGTTTGTACGTGTCGGTGTCGGAACAGCAAAAGAAATTTGTCGAAACGCATCCCTTCTGCCAAATACAAAACCTAAAAAGTTTACTCGAGAAATGGCAGAACAGTTATTGAAAGGCGTTAAATTAACAAAAATAATTTCGCCGCCAACAGACTGTATTTCTCCCATTACTGCTGAACTTCTTGAAAGTGGTCTTCGGAAGGAAATTAATGCAGAGTTTTATTGTTCAACTACACGGCCACCAGCAGTGTATCGTGGTAATCCGTTCATTATTGAAGCTGCACTTGCGTACGGTGGAGAACAGGAAGGAGATAAAACTGTACGAGTAATGCGGTTTGCAAATAGAGTACCCCTCCTATATCAACAGGGAGCATGTGCAATAACAAACTCTATTCAAAATACTGCATGGCGATCCTACGGTTTACAACAGAGTAAAAATTCTATCCCCTCTGGTCCGTGTACAATCGTTGTTCACATGTCATCTGTATGGGTACCCTTTACGTCTGAATCAAAAGAAGCACTTGCACATTATCCAGAAATAATTCGAGAGATTAAACGTGCATTACAAGAATGTGGTAGGAAACTTGCATCGTTTGTAAACAAAAAAAGAAGAATTAAAGATGAAGGGAAAAAAAGAAGTTATATTGAAAAGTTTATTCCTCACGTTGCAGAAGCATTACAAGAACTTATTGGGTTTGATGAAATTAATTCTAAAAAGATTGAAGATGATCTGTGTGAAATTTTAGAACATACACGTGGTGAGTTAGAGGAGATAAAAGTTGACAATCCAGAATATGATGCAGAATTGGCAAATATTGGTAAAGAGCCAAGGGACAATAAAAAAGAAGAACGTGATGAAGTAAAAGAGGAAAAAATGGAAGAAACAAAAGAGAAATCAGCTCCAGAAAAAAAAATTGAAGAAAATCCTGAAGACAAAAAAGAAGATAAACAAAAAACATTGATTTAGAAAAATGACTAAAAAAAACGAAATTGACGTAATTGCAAAAATCACAGAAATAGCTAAAGGCATTTATGGTAAAATTAAATTAATCAAACAGCCAGAGATAGAAATGCCAATACGTTCATTAAACAACGTTGAATATAATTCTAAAGATGGATACTTTAAACAGTTAGATAAAAAGAAAACTAGGACACTAACTGCATCAACTATCAAAACGTTTGCACAAACCCTTAGAATGATGGGCTTGTCAAAGAAACTTATTGAAACTAATGATATTGCAACTAAAAGAGAAGCGTATTACGTGAGTAAAAATTGGGGTGATGCACGGTTTAAAGAACAGCCAGAATCTGACACTGTCATGGACGATATTGAAGCGATGATGGGTGTTAACCGTGAACAGATAGGTTTCATTCCAGGAGAAAAGGGTGGAGCAGTTGCAGGAAAATTAACAGTTATTGATATTGATAAAGAAACTGATAAACAACTTAATATAGATTGTACAAAATTTGGTGCTGGTGCATATTCAATTCCAAGTTCTGTTGAACATCTTAAATTTGAAACGAACGCTAAGTTCGTTCTGGCTGTTGAAACTGCAGGTATGTTTGAACGTCTTAACAAACATAAATATTGGAAGAAAGCTAACTGTGTCCTTATTGCCATGTCGGGTGTTCCTACACGTGCAACACGACGATTTATGAGAAAATTGTCTGACGAGAATAACTTACCAGTATTTGTGTTTACAGATGGTGACCCATATGGATACTTTTCAATTTATAGAACGCTTAAAGTGGGATCAGGAAATGCTGCACACATTAACGAGTTTTTCTGTGTTCCTAAAGCAGAATTTATCGGCGTAACACCACAAGACATTATTGATTATAAATTGCCAACACATCCGTTAAAAGAAGTTGACTTTAAGAAAATTAAAGATGTACTTAAGAACGATCCGTTCTGTCTTCACCATAAAGAATGGCAAAAGGCATTGAAACAGATGGCAAAGATGAAAGTGAGGGTTGAACAGCA
This sequence comes from Candidatus Woesearchaeota archaeon, assembly GCA_018676855.1. Lineage (GTDB taxonomy): Archaea > Nanobdellota > Nanobdellia > Woesearchaeales > GW2011-AR9 > PCYB01. Next base: position 512,721 of record JABHDY010000003.1, on the reverse strand, counting down.
AGCCTTCTCTGCCCATAGTTTGAATTTCGTTATGGAAAAATACTTACCTGATAAATTAAAGAATTCTAAGACATGGTTGCCTTAAAAATTAGATTAAATTAGATTTAAAAAAATAAAAATGTTTTAACAAATTAGTGTAAACAACTACACAATTTAAAACCTTGGTTAAGAGCTGTAACTTTTGATTTAAGAACAACTTTATTTTTAGGTTTAATGTTTCGTGCAAAAGGACATTTAGAGTCGTGCATTTTTGTACTACCACGAGCAGCAACAAATTTTCGTGAAAGAGTTTTTGTTGCAACTTTTTTTGCCGTTCTCACAACAGTTCTTCGCGATTTTGGAGAGAGAGAAGCTAGTTTTTGTGCCAAACTCTTGTTTTCTAACGCAAGTTTATCAACTTTATCCATTAAAAAATATAAACTGTCGTAAAGTTTTGTCATATCTCTTTTTGCTAATGCAAAAGATTGTATAATATTGCTTTCAAGTTGTGTTGTATTCATTGTAGTATAGAAAGAGATAACTCCATTTATAAACTTTTCTATTATTTAATCACTCATTAGTGATTACTTTGTTGCCAAGACCATTTCGTTATATGAACTGAGACTTTTAGGCACTTCTTTGTACTGTAATTTTTTGTCTTGAAATCCAGAATCGCTGATCAAAATACCATCATTATGAAGCTTTTTGATAATTATTTCTTCATACCCAGGGAATGTATCGCGCATAATTCTAAATGCTCGTTCAAAATATATGTGAAATTGAGGTAACGAATCAATATTCTTGAACACATTTGCTGTTTTAAACTCTAGATTAACTAACGTATTATTCCAATAAAAATTAATGAACGTTTTATTTTCAGAAAAAGAAATGCCAACATCATCAAGTATTGTTTTTATTATGCCAAGGGTGTTTTCTGTGTCCATAAACACAAAATGTACTTCTTTTGTACGTGGAAAGAGAGCATTTAGATAGTGTAATGGAAATAAAATATCAACGCCACAGCCAGGATAAAATAATGTGGGAATTGGCACGTGTAATTCAAATGGTTCTATGGTTTTTATAAGAGACAAATTATCATAATCACTATCATAAAAATACTCTTTAAGCTTAGTTTCAGATATTACGTTCTCTTTGTTAAGACCTTTTGCCTTAACGTTTCTATCTTCATACATTATGAAATTTGGCATCTTTACTCAATAATTCAGAAATGTTTAAAAGTTATCTGGTGTTTTGATGGTTTATGGGCTTGTAGCATAGTTTGGATACTTATGCGGACAAGTTTTAAGCATTAGCCAAAGAATGCACCGGCCTTCTATCCTTTTTAGGGAAAGATAGCCGGGGACCGTGGGTTCAAATCCCTCCAAGCCCACATTTATTACTGGGTCAGTGGCCAAGCGGTTAAGGCAGTCCCCTGCAGAGGGACGGGTCGAGGGTTCAAATCCCTCCTGGCCCTCCATTTTTTTCTCACATAAATTTAAAAACAAAATACACATAACAAGGCCATGCAAAAGAAATCAATAGCATCAATAGAATTAGCAGCCCTCGTACATGAACTACAATTTATTGTAAATGGAAGAATATCGCAAATATATCATCAAAGTAATAAAGAGTTACTATTACAATTACATGCATCAGGAAAAGGAAAACAATTGCTTAAGATAATTCCTGGAAAATTGATATCATTAACAACAAAAAAAGAAACGCAGTTACGACCAACAGGATTTTGTATGCAATTACGTAAATATATCAATAATGCGTTTGTACGAAAAATTGAACAAAAAGATTCTGAACGAATTGTTGTATTTGAATTAGAAAAGGAAAAGAAGTATTATCTTATAATTGAACTGTTTTCAAAGGGCAATATAATTCTAACTGATGATAAGTATATTATCATTACTTCTATTGACAGACAGATTTGGAAAGATCGGGTTGTTAAACCTCACGAAAAATATATATTTCCTGCTAAAGGAGTTAATTGGAAAACTATAACAGAAAAAGAATTGTCAGGTATTATTACAAAAAGTGATAAGAAAAATATTGCTACCACTTTAGCAACAGAATTAGGATTTGGTGGATTGTATGCAGAAGAAGTGTGTACATTGAGTAATGTTGATAAGAATATATTGCCAAATGAAATTGGTAAAGAACATATTAAACAAATCTATATGTCTATTAACAAAATCTTGAAAAAGATAGAAAAACCTCAAGGACACATATACGACGAACAAATCACCCCATTTCTGTTAGAAGGAAAGGAACCTAAAAAAGTTATGAAAACATATAATGAAGCTATTGATACATTAAATCCGTTTCTTACAATTTCTCCATATGAACAGAAAATTGGTGCTGTTACTAGGATGGTACGTAATCAAGAGGAAGCAATTGTTAATCTTACAGAAAAGATTGCATTAAACAAACAAAAGGGCGAACTGATTTATGAGAAGTATACTCCTCTCCAGAAATTATTAGATATAGTTAAAGAGTTGAGGAAAGTTAAAGATTGGAAAGATGTTGAAAAAGAATTGAAGAAAGAAAAGAAGATTGCTAAAGTTGATTTAAAGAATAAGAAAGTTCTGATAGAATTATAAAAATTAAAAATTAAAAAAAAGAAAATAATTATTTCTTACTCATGCTTCCAAACGCTTTAAGCACTTCTAATGGTACAGCAAAGACAATCGTGTTCGACTGATCAGATGACATATCATTAATGCTTTGAAGTGTTCTCAGATGTAAAGCACCAGGAGCTCCCGCAAGCGTTGTTGCTGCCTTTGCCATATTATTTGCTGCCATTACTTCACCCTGTGCTTTAATGATGACTGCACGTTTCTCTCGCTCGGACTCAGCTTCCTTTGCCATTGTCCGTTTCATGTTATCTGGCAGTTCAACATGTTTAAGATCAACTGAATCTACTTTTATTCCCCACGGATCTGTTGCTTTATCAACAATTTGTTGAATACGTTTTGAAATGTTATCTCGTTCTCTAAGCAAACCGTCAAGTGTAACTTCACCAACAACATCACGCATGGTTGTCTGTGATAGCTGTGAAGTTGCATAGAAGAAATTTTCTACTTCAATAATAGCTTTAGATGCATCTGCAACTTTAAAGTATAGGACCGCATTTACACGAACAGACACGTTATCTTTAGTTATACAATCTTGATCAGGTACGTCAACAGCCTTAACACGTAGGTCAACACGTTCCCACGTTTGAATTACTGGAATGACTAACCGTAAACCTGGATTGATCATCCCCGCATATTTTCCAAGTGTAAACCGTACACCGCGTTCATATTGTTTCACAACTTTAAGACTCGAAATAAGTACAAGTATAATTAGTACTATTAATGGATTAAATAATCCGAACATTAACCAATTGACCATTTTTCTCAAAACCCCCACATAAACTTACTATAAAATATAGGAATGAAAGGAGTATATAAAATTTATTAAAAAAACGTGTTAAAAAATGATTGAAAGAAAAACAACTCCTGCTGTTAAAGTCCGAAGCTAATCAACACAAACATACAAAGATCCGAAGACCAAAGCACGAAGGCGAAAATCAATTCTCCCCTCAACAGCAGGAATTAATTCACTACTCAAGTCCGAAGTCAATCAACACAAACATACAAAGATCCGAAGACCAAAGCACGAAAGCGAAAATCAATTCTCCCTCAAGCAATGAGATTTTGTAGAAACAGATATTGTTTATAAACATTTCTCGCCATCAAATAGTGACAAAATATAATTTAAATAGTAGTAAAATCCAAAATGAATATGATCAAAAAATCGTTCATTTTCTTAGAAAAAGTTGGTTCTACTAAAGAACAAAGTATATGGAAACAGGGAATTGCTGATTGGCACGATTTTTTAAATGTTAAGAGTGTAAATGGTATATCTCAACAAAAGAAACAATATTATAATAGAAAATTGCGAGAAGCACAACACGCATTACGTGAAGAGAACCCATCACATTTTATACACAAACTTCCAAAAAAAGAAATGTGGCGATTATATGATTATTTCCGTGAAGAAGTAGGTTATGTAGATATAGAGGTTGATAGTTACGGAAAAATTGTATTAATAGGCATTTCAAATTATTATAACAGTAACTTTTTTGTGAAAGGAGTCAATTTAGAAAGTACAAATATTGAGAATGAATTACAGAAATATAAATTAATTGTAACGTATAATGGTCATTCGTTTGATATTCCTAAAATACAAAAAGAATTGAAAATTAACATTAAAGTTCCGCATATTGACTTGAAACCTCTTTGTGTTAATCTTGGATTAAAAGGTGGGTTAAAGGAAATTGAAAAGAAATTGAATTTGAAAAGGCCACAGAATTTGTATGGAAATCCCGTTGATTTATGGAAAGCGTTCCACGCATCTGGCGATAGAGAGTATTTAGAGTTGTTAATAGCATACAATGGAGAAGATTGTGAAAACCTTAAGAGTGTTATGAATAAAGTGTATACGATATTATCAAAAAGAATAGGGAAAATATCTAAGAAAAAGAAAAAAATATTTGGCGAATCAAAAAAAAGCTTCTTTTCTTATGGGCGAGGCAAACGATTATGTTGCAGGCATTCTAAGTAATGATGTTGATAAAGTTTCTGAAGCCATCGATAAGTTGTTAGAAGTTATTGAAACGTTATAATAACACAAAAATATTAATAAAGGGATACGTTCTTCTTCCATTATGACAAAAGTAACGCCATGGGAAGTGAAAGGAACGATTGATTATGATAAACTAATCAAAGATTTCGGTTTGAAGCCGTTACATCACTTACCAACACAATTTCAAGACAATGTGCTTTTTAGAAGAGAAATTGTATTTGCACATAGAGATTTTAAACAAGTTATTGACGCTATTGAAAAAAAGAAACCGTTCGTTATGATGACTGGACTTATGCCGTCAGGAAAATTTCATTTTGGTCATAAGATGGTTGCGGATCAAATAATATTTTACCAGAAACTGGGTGCAAAGATTTACATTGCCATTGCGGACATTGAAGCATACAATTCGCGAAATCCAGACATGAAAGAATTGCGAAAAACTGCTATTGAAGAATATCTTACCAATTATGTTGCTTTAGGTTTAGATTTGAAGAAATGTGACTTTTATTTTCAATCACAAAGATCAAATGATGGATTAAAATCAAACGCGTATTATAGCTTAGCAAACATGCTTGCACGACATGCAACATTTAACGAATTTAAAGCTGTGTACGGAGATATTACTCCAGGAAAAATGGCATCGTCATTATTACAAGCAGCAGACATGTTACATCCTCAACTGAAAGAATTTGAAGGAAAACCCATTCCTGTTATCATACCTGTTGGAGCAGATCAAGATCCGCATATACGAATTGCACGCGACATTTCAAAACGAATAAAAGAATTTAAATTTACACAGTTAAGTTCAACGTACCATAAATTCATGCCTGGTTTAAAGGGAGGTAAAATGTCGTCCTCAGATATAAATTCGTACATTGCATTAACTGATACGCCAGAAGAGGCAACGCGAAAAATTAAAAAATATGCTTTTTCGGGTGGAAAAGCTACTCTTGAAGAACATAGAAAGAAAGGTGGTAATCCTGACGTTGACGTTTCTTTCCAAATGTTATTATACGGTTTAGAACCTGATGACAAAAAACTAGAAAAGATTTACAAAAACTATAAATCTGGTAAATTGTTATCTGGAGAACTGAAACAAATTTGTATAGATAAAGTTACATCGTTCTTACAGCAACATCAACAGAAAAGAGTAAAAGCAAAGAAACTCGTAACAAAAATTATTCAATAGAAATATTTTATTCTTCTGGAAGGTCCTGTTTTCCCTGCAATATCAAAATATTGTCTTTTTTTTCAATTGTCAACTCTTCTAAATTATTAATAATGATATCATTTCCCATTAAATAATATGAAATGTTTCGTAATTCATGAATTCGTACTTTTTCTACGTCAGGAATGTTAAGAACTTCGAACGGCACTTTTGCTTTTAGATGAGGATTGTTTTCGTTGAAGAGTCCTATAAATGCTGTCCAGAACCCCTCTTTATCTTTTCCAGGTTTTCTACTGAGAGTTATACTTTTAACATTGTACGTTTTCATTTGTATTACTTAATAAAGTCCTCACTTTTAAAGATTACTAAAATTTGTTTCAAATGAAGGTAGTACGAAATTCCAAACCCTACAGCGAAGAATAGAAGTGTAACAAAACGACTTGCCCAAAAACTTCCTAGAAGGTATCCAAACAAAAATCCAACAATGAGAAGTACAAATGGAAGAATTGGTTCTTTTGATTTTTTTAAATAATATACTCTTCCTGCAACAAACCCTGCAAAGAAGACTGAAAGATAACTTAAAAAAGGACTTTGAAGAAGGATAGCTATTATGAATCCTACTGCAAGGAAAAGTAGTGAAAATGCTTCTGCCCACTGTTCATCCAATTTAAGATTTGCCATTGTGTTGAATATCTATATGCTTATTTAAATATTATTATTTTTCTGAGCCGATTGAAATATAAATTATTCCGGCTATAGAACCAATAACAATAGCGATAATAAGTCCCCATTTTGTTCGTGTTAATAATAAAACGCTTGCGAGTAATACTGTCACTATAGCGATATAATACATTATCCTTGAACCGAAATATATGTTAAGTCCATCCAATTGTGGAAGTGGAAGTAATGCACAAAAGCCCATAATAACGTTAAGCATAAGTCCTTTAGAAAAAAAGTAACTTTGTGGAACATAATATAATCCTAGCGCAAAACCAATAGCCAGAATCATATTGCCTAAGATTCCCCATAATGAAGTAAATCCATTTTGAAGGTAAGAAAAACCGTATCGAAATTCTCCAAGACGTTGTTTTACCATGAATGCGGTAACAACACCACCTATAAGTACAAGTGGAACTCTTCCAAAACTGATAAATGCAAGAACAAGTGCTATGATAAGACCTACCCACCATACTTTAAATTCTGCTTTATATCCCTGACTTAACGCATATATTTTCTGGCACGAGATACGAAACGTGAACGATATTGCTGCAACAAAAATGACGATGACAAAATTTTTTAATCCAATAACAATATCAAATAATTCGCCACCCCAGTCACGAAATGAAAATATGAACGCTGTAAAAATTACAGCAATAAGTAACCCAGAAATTTCTTGCCAACTAAAACGGTAAAAATCTTGTATCCTTTTAATTAATTCTTTAATATTGGCCATTCTTCATACCAACGAAGAGATAAAAGTATATAAAAGATTTGTTTTGAGAACGATTCAGTACAAAAATTATTTCTTTTCGAGAAGCCATAACACATACTTTCCTTTTCCATGAACAATCTCCTCTTTTTCTATCAAAGTGAATTTTTCAGAAACTGATACGTCCCAATTTTCGCGGCCAATAAATAAAAGTGTTCCTTTTTTTTGTAAGACGTAGGATGCTTGATAATATATTTCATTAATTCTTTCTTCATCCTTTGTCGTTACGTGAAAAATGAGCCGATTAAATTGATCTTTTGAATATCGAACATCAAGATCGTCAATATCGTGTTTTGATATTTCAATTTGTGAAGAAACGCCTGCAATTTTGATGTTTTTACGTGCAGCAGTATGATTTCGTGTACTTTCATCAAATGCAAAAATGTTTTTGTTATTATCTTGTGTAGGATTAGAAATTACTTGATCAAAATCAAAGTTGTGAAATAATGGAAATGAAAATAGTGACAAATCTTTTTGTGTTATGTCTTGAACAAGGTACGTTGATTCAAAAATTGCTGCTTCTATAACTAACGCACCATCTTTAACAAAACCTATAAGTAATTGTTCGCCTTTACTAAATCCAGACTTTCGTACAAAGTAATATGCTAAATCTCCTTTAAACGAACCAGAATGAGGAAATACACGATAAAACCGTGCATCAAGTTCCTTACCACACATATCAATACCAATAAAATAATTATCTCCATTATGAAAAACGGAAATTATTATTGATGGATTTTTTACGTCAATATTTGGGGTGAAACCACATTTTTGTTCTATTGTTGGAAGTAATGATGAAAGAACATTTTTTGCAATAGTTATTCTATTATCTTGACCTTTAACACCTTCAACATCAACTTTGCACGAACACGTTTTGGAAAATATGTCTTTCCAAGGAAATTGGACAGAATTGAAATTGATTGATTCAATATCTTGATACTTGCCTAAAGAAAAAACAAGTCGCCGTACAGACTGAAGATGGTACACTGCTTGAACAATATCTTCTTTATTCTTAACATCAAACTCAAGAACGGAATTGTGAATGATAGAATTTACATTACAAACTTCTTGTATTTCTTTCTGAGAAACGAGTTCTGTTCCAGGTCGTACGAAAGCATAAAGATTCATTCTTTCACATCTTCTGTTTCATCTGCTTCTTGTGTTTCTTCTATATCTTCCGTTTCTTGTGCTTCTTGTGTTTCTTGTGCTTCGGGTAGATCTTCTGTTACTGAATCTGAAGATTCTTCATTTTCAATTTCTGCAACTTCACCATCTTCAATAACAACTTTGGCAGCTGCAGCAACTTCATCATTATCATTCATACGCATAACACGGACACCCTGTGTTGCACGTCCTATGATTGAAATGTCTGAACATTTTATTCTAATACCAATACCGTTCTTTGAAATTAACATAAGTTCTTCATTTCCATCAACAAGCTTTACAGATTTTACAGGACCATTCTTTTCTGTTATTCTCATGTTCATAACACCTTTACCGCCACGTTTACATAAACGATAATCTGATACTGGAGTTCTTTTTCCATAACCTTTCTCTGTTATCGTAAGAATATTCTTACCCTCTTCTGCAGCGAGCATTCCAATAACTTTATCTTCAGAAGATAATCTTATACCTCTAACTCCGCGTGCAGTTCTTCCCATTGATCTGATATCTTTTTCTTTAAACCTATTTGCAAGACCTTTCTTAGTTGCAAGAAGAATTTCATGATTACCGTTAGTGTACCGTACACCAACAAGTGTATCACCTTCATCAAGCGTAAGGGCACGAATACCTGCTTTTCTTGGCTTTGAAAAGTATGTTAGTTCTGTTTTTTTTACCGTTCCCATTTCTGTTGCCATGAAAAGAAATCCTTCCTTAAAATCTCGTACTGGTACGGTTGCAGTGATTTTTTCATCCTGACGTAAATCAATAAGGTTAACAATATGTTTGCCTTTAGATTGTCTCCTACCCTCAGGTATTTGATATACTTTTAACCAATATAACTGTCCTTTATCTGTAAAGAATAACACATAATCGTGCGTACTTGTAACATAAACCTTTTCAACAAAATCTTCTTCCCTTGTTCCAGCAGCAATCATACCCTTACCGCCACGTCTCTGTGTCTTATACGTATCTAATGGAAGACGTTTGATATACCCAGAATTTGTCATTGTAACAACAACTGTACTTTCTTCAATCAATTCTTCAATGTCAAAATCTTCGTCCTCTCCGTATATAATCTTCGATCGTCGTTCATCACCATACTTTTCTTTAATTTCTATAAGTTCAGTTTTTATAAGGTCTAAAACTTTCTCTTCAGATGCAAGGATTGATTCATATAACGTGATTTTTTCATGTAATTCTGTATGTTCATTTCTAATTTTGTCCTGTTCAAGAGATGCAAGTTTCTGAAGGCGCATTTCAAGAATAGCTTTTGCTTGTAATTCACTCAGATCATACGTTTCCATAAGGAACTGTTTTGCATCTTCAACAGTTGCACTCTTTTTAATTCCTGGAATAACAGTATCAATATTCTCTAATGCAATAAGAAGACCGTCAAGAATATGAACACGTTTTTGTGCCTGCAATAAATCATATTGTGTTCTTTTTGTAATAACGTCTTTTCTATGGTTAATATGATGTTGCATGAACTCTATCAAACCAAGACGTTTAGGTTCATTATTTACTAATGCAAGGAAAGTTATGCCGAACGATATTTTTAACCTACTATACTTAAAAAGTTGGTTAAGGATAACATTTGCATCGGTATCTTTCTTAAGATCAATAACTATTCTGATACCTTCCCTATCCGATTCATCATTAATATTTCTAATTCCAATAATTCGTTTATCACGAACAAGCGACGCAATATGTTGAATAAGTTCTTCTTTATTAACTTGGTACGGAATTTCTTTTACAATAATTTTATCATCTTCAAATTCTGTTATTGCTTTAATCTTAACTTTTCCCTTTCCTTTAGAATATGCGTACCATAACGCATTTCCACATATAACTTCTCCACCAGTTGGAAAGTCAGGTGCAGGAATGATTTCCATCAATTCTTCAGTTGTAATGTCTGGATTGTTAATAGTTGCAATAACACCACTACATACTTCGTTAACGTTATGTGGTGGAATGTTCGTTGCCATACCAACAGCAATTCCTGAAGAACCATTAATGAGTAAATTTGGAATAACGCTTGGAAGTACTTCTGGTTCCTTTAACGAAGCATCAAAATTAGGTTTGAATGATACGGTTTCTTTGTCAATATCTTTCAACAAATCTTCTGCAAGCTTGTTAAGTTTCGCTTCCGTATATCTCATTGCAGCTGCAGAATCGCCATCAATACTTCCAAAATTTCCTTGACCTTTAACAAGAGGATATCGTAATGAAAAGTCTTGGGCCATACGTACAAGGGCGTCATATACAGAACTGTCACCGTGAGGATGATACTTTCCTAAAACTTCCCCTACAATACGTGCACATTTCTTAAACGGTCTATTATGAAGCATACCCATGTCAAACATACTGTACAGAATCCTTCTATGAACAGGCTTCAAACCGTCTCTAACATCAGGCAGGGCCCTCCCAACTATGACAGACATAGCATAATTGACGTATGCCTGTTTCATCTCATCTTCAATCACTTTTGAAATGATTTTGTCCTTAGTTTCTGGGCTATTTTCAGTCATTTTTTTAATATTTTAAAAGTATTGTTTATCGTCGGTAAATTACACTAATATAAAGAATTTGGAGGTTTATAAAGCTGTCGGTTATATTACTCTTTCTGAACATCGTCCATCGCACTTCTAATCTCATCTTTAGAACCTTTTTCGTTCTTCTCCAACTCAACTAACCGTTCAACTTCGTCAGCTTCTTTATGAACATTTTCTGCTTCTGCAAGAACGTCTTCAGGTACTAATTTTAGGAACGCATTTTTTGCTTCTTCTGTTGGTAAATCAAAATATCCGAAAAATTTCTGTGTCAATTTAACTTTGTATGTTCGGCCAAACTTTTCCTTTGCAATAAAACCTTGCTCCCCTAACTGTTTCATATGATCATACGCACTTGCTCCACGTAACTTAACAATCTCTGATTGAATAATAGGATATTTCCATGCAATAACTGCCAACGTTTCCATGAGTGGTTTTTCAAGTTCTGTTGAAGAAACTATACTGCTTACTAACGGAACGAACTCATCTCTTACTGTTAATTTCCATCCATTATCTTTTGTAACAATCTGGAGGGAATGATCTCGTTGAGAGTACTCTTTCTGTAATCCTTTCATAATTTTTTCAACATTTTTATTATCTAAAGAACATAAATGTGCAATTCTTTCTGTTGTAATCTCTTTACCAACTGCAAAAATAACAGCCTCTACCCTTTTTTCATCACTACTCATTTTTTAGTATCTGTAAGGAAATATATTCCCTCTTTTAAATCTATTCTTCCTTCATCAATCAACTGATCCAAAAAATCTTCCAATTTATCTTGCGCAACACCCGTTAATTTACTTAATTGATCTGCTGTTAAATTTCGTGGTCGCAATAGAACAACAATATAATTTTTAAGGAGAGAATTAATACTTTTCTTCAACATATCATTTTCCATCTTAACATGTTTCGCAACCATATCTATTTGATGTAATTTTGATTGAAGATCGCTTAGAAATTCTGATACGTTTGAATCAGTAAGGTTCATTTTTTTAGGTTCAATGATTTCCATAAGAGAAGGCATGTATTCAAAACAAAACGCGCTAAGATCTTGTAATGAAGAGGTTTTCACTTCCAGTTCTGCGAAGGTTGCCCATAAATCTTGATCTTCCTGTTTCTTAATATCTGCAAATTCTTCTTCAAGAACTTCATATTTATCATCATCTTTAAGCTTCTTGACATACTCTTTGATGGACTTTTCTACATGTTCCTGCGGTTTTCCAAGAATTTCTATTACTGTTCTAAACGTTATATTTTTCTCCATGAGAGATGTCTAATAAGGGGAGGTTTTTAAGTGTTTTGGAACTGTAAAGTAACTAAGAACTACTTCTTCCAAATCAACACCAAACATACTAAGCCGAAGGTAACGAACAACAATACAGGAATAAGTTTCTTCGCTTTCACGCCACTTGATTCATAGACAACAACCCCTCCCGTTAAGGAATTGCCAAACACGCGAGTTTTTGAAGAAAATGGAGAAGAGACATTTCCACCACCAGATTCAACAAATAAAGGTAACGATTCAGACAATGTTTTCTTCTCAGACACAACAGTTATCGTTTCTGTAATATCTTTAACAGTTTTCTGATTGCCTTTCTGAACTTTAACTTTAATCTTATACTCACCTTCCTGTACATCATCAGCTTTCAAAAGAAATTCAACAATTTGTACTTCGTCAGGTTGTAAAATAACGCGTTGTTTGTTCCCGTCCCTTTCAGAACCGTCACAAGAATAACATGTACTTCCCCTATACATATAACTCCAGACAGTATATGGTTGAACATCATTACCGTTTAATAACTGAACTTTGATAGGAAATATTTCTCCAGAGAATATTTCTAAAGGTTTTTCTATTATTCTATATCCAACTTTTTTCCGTTCAATTTCATCTTCCTGATCCTTAATATAATCTAAATAATCTTTACAAATTTCATTGTCAACGCCTTTAACAAGAAACTCTTTCTCTGTACGTAATCCAAACGCTTCCACAACTAACAATACATTTCCATCATCAATTTTATTATTACAATTTGGTTCAAGTTGAATGGGAATAGTTAATGGATATTGTTTATACTGATCATGTATACTTAACTTTGTAGTTTTACTAACTTTTTCATCATCTTTTTCTACCCATACCTGAACAGAGTACCTTGTTTCATTACCTTTATACACATTAATCTTTGCCGTAAATTGATCTCCCCATTCTGCTTTATTATCATTCCCTAAATACATTCTTTCAATTTCAAGAGATGATGTAGTTTCTTTATATTGTGGGTTAATTGCAACAAGTTTAGTTACATCATTATTTGTATTGTCAGTATCGCCACACATAAGACTTTCAATCCAAAAACGTATCTGGTAGACACCCTCATGCAAATTTGGCGTATATTTTTTTGTATTACTTGTTGTGATCTTTTTATTTGTCCAAGGAGAATATTCTTTTATGGGTTCGCCAAAAACATTTTCAATAATACCTTTTACAGTAACATTTTGTTTCTCTCCAAAAATCCTACTAACAATAATATCAAAATCCATATCCGTTGTATGAAAAATAGAATTGTTCATGTCTATTTCAATCTTCCAATCACATCCCGCAGTATACTTATTCTCGTTTCCTGGAGTTGGAACTGTTTTGTACCATCCATTATCAAACTTACTAAAACTTGTTCCCTCTATTGCATTTGTAAAACTAATCTCATCAATAAGGAGATTGTCTGAAATTGGATATCCAGTATATAATCGTACAGAGTCTTCAACTTTGCTTAAATCAAAATCTCCATCGTTATCTCTGTACACAACAGTATAACATTTACTACACAACTCTAAAGTATTAGTATTAGTTTTGGTTATATATAACTCGTTAGCGTCATCTTCATCATATAAAACTAAACCATCTAAATAAACTGAATCATCACCAGAATTGTACAATTCTATCCATTCACCCAATGGTTTAGTTGCATCATCATCTCCTAATGGATCGACCATTATTTCAGTAATTTCTAAATCAGAATAATCATAACTGAAATCGTACACACTATTCTTCATTCCAGGAGTTCCACCATCTACCAAACTTTCTTTCCATTCACCATCTTTATTCATTTCGAGCGTTTTTCCTTGTATTCCTAAAGTTCCATCATAATCCATATTGTCAAAATTATCATTGCAATTAAGAATAATTTCAGCACCTTTATTTGATAACCCACGGCCAAAACTTACTTCTACTATTGAAGTAAAATTAGTTTCATAAATTTCAATAAACTTTTCTTTATTTCTTACAAGAATTACATAAGAAGAATCGTTTATTATTCCATGAAGTGATTTATTATTTAATGTACATTCAGATAAATTGTACTGCATAGTATCATAAGTGTATAATTCGATCCATTCATTAGACGAACCGCCAAAATCTGTCGTGGGAGCGTACATCACCTCATTAATTGTAATATCCGCTATAGAAATGGACGTACACACTATAAGAATAATAAACAAGAAAAAACAAAATAGTATTTTCATCGAATATGAGGAGAATACAGGTTCGCTTATATTATGTTTTTACTACGTAAGAATACTAAACAAAGTTTTTAAACGTTCTTGAGGTAAGATATTAAAATGGGATGGTTGTTTGGTAAGAAAAAGAAAATTATGCAAGATGCTCCTCCTCCAGGACCAGCATTTGACGAAAAAGCATTACGTTTTCCTACTACATCTCCACCCGCGAAAGTCATTGAACCAGAAGAAATTAAAAAAGCTGCAGGATTTAAAAAACAGAGTGCATATCCTCAGGAAGACGTTGATGAAGTACCACCACAAGAACAGGTACAACAACAACCTGTACGGCAGCAACAACCAGAACGATCACTAACACGTGAACCATTATACATTAAAATGAACGTGTATCAACGTATTCTCGGAGATTTAGACGCATTAAAAGTTGACATTACATCTCTTCAAGAAGCAAACAGACGGTTGGAAAATTCTGAATTCAATGAAGAAAATAATTTTGAAAAGCTCAAAAAGATTATGCGAAATGTACACGACCGTATCTTGATTGCGGATAAAGTATTATTCAAGGGCCAAGGTGAATAAAAATGGATAGAATGCCTGTATTTGTAAAAATTGATGAATATGATGACGTTTTAAGCCTTCTACGGATGGTTCGAACAAAAATGGAAGAAGCGAAAGAAACGCTTGCAAAGATTCACGATCTTAAAAATGAAGAAGATCACCAGTTAGAAGTCTGGCAGAATACGTTAGTAGAAGTTGAGAAAAAGATTGATTTTATTGATCATTCTCTTAATGAACCTGAACATTTCTAAAAACATGACTAAAATGGCTGCAAAAAAGAAAAAGACGACACGAAAGAGAACAACTAAAAGACGTGCTCCTGTTAAGAAGGTTGAAACAAAAAGTACTGAACCAGACTATATGGTTCAAGTATCGGAACCTAAACTTGTACGTAAAGATTTGTTAGAATCACTTCGTGAAGTTATTATCTTTATGCAGGGCTATGAAAAGTTTAGACGAATTCAGGAAGAAAAAGTTGCACTTTTTACGCAGTTAAAAATTGAAGTGAAACAACTTAACGTTCTTGTAAATGATAAATTGCGAAAATATCTTCCTAAAGGTAAGTTACGAGCAGTAACACCGCAGAACGTAGCTGAACAGCAACAAAAAGCAGCGGGCATTGGACCACAAGTACAAGTGGTAAATCAACCTGCACCAACAACTGCTCCTCCTAAACAAGAACTTGAAGATGATAATTTAGCTCAACTTGAGGGTCAGTTACGAGATATAGAACGGCAGTTGCAAGGGATTAAATAGATTTTTTATTCTTACTTTTATTATTACCATTATTATTACTTTTTAGAATTTTTATATATCAAAAAAAAATTAAAAGAAAAAAAAATTAAAATAGTTTCTTTAACCACTCAAGAATTTTCTCAAGTAAGTTTTGTTGATCGTCTAACCGTTTTGCTAAATCAACACAACTACCGCTAACACAACTGTTCGTTCCACATTCGTAATTGTTTGAACATGATTCACCAGCGTCAAATTGTTTTGCCATAGTTCCGTCCCAATTACAAAACTCGCCAACATCTCCTAACTTGATACGTGTTCCTGCGTCCAAACATTTACCTTTGTATGAACATCCAGTTGTACAAACGCTTCTGTCACCAAGGAACTGTGGATTTGTTGTAGGTTCAGGTAATTGACCATTGTCAACAACACTTTCTGCTACCCCATCAGTTGTAGGATAAATCCGTAAGTTCATTAGCATTGGATTAAGCTCAACAGTAAAGTACTCGTTGTCTAACCCACGTAATGCAATAAACCTATTATCCCGTGCATTAAGTTCAAACGTTTTTGTTCCAACACTATTAACACGTATCCAAAAAATGATTTTGTCGTATCGTCCATCACTACCAACTGTCACGTACGTTTTTTCAATACACAACTTCTCTCCATTTTCAACAACACAGTTTTGTGATGTCGGATACGAAGTAGCTGAAACTATGTCATACTCAATAGCTTGACCAGTAACTCGCTTATTATCAAGTACAAGTTCTACCCAATTTCGTTCTGAAACTGAAGAGGGTGTAAGAACAGCACCATTGTTAGTTTCATCACTTTCAACAATGTCGTTGTACGAATCAACATCAACTTTTGCTTCTACAGTATCATACGTATCTTGAATTCCAAAGTGGCTATATCCCCATGAAGAAATTTCAACACAACTTCCTGCAGCCAATGTTGGAACGTATGTTAACGTATTTTCTTTGTTATTCGCTCCAAAGGTTATCTTAAAGTTAGCCGCTGCTTCTTCTCCAGTATTACATACTAACGCTTTAAATGACGTATCGCCGTAAGCTAAAGATGTTACAGTTAAATCTGGATATGTAAAGTCAACAGATTCAATGTCTTTGTATGGAACTGCTAACATTGTTGCGCATGCATACGATTCACTTCCCCGTAACATTCTGTCAACATTAGTATAATCTGTTTGACATAACATATTTGGTCCAAACACTTTGTACGGTGGTGCGGTCCATAAAAGAGCTTTCTTTTGAGTTGCTCCCTGATCTGCTCCAGATCGTGTTCTAAACCCTTCAAAGTATACCATTTGACTTGGTTCAATTGTAAACCGTGCAACAGGATACTCACTAGCACCAGTACTTGTAGTTTCAACACTAACTACTTTAAATGCATCACCATCAAGAACAACCGTGTACATGTTAACATACGCGTTCTTAAGATTTTTTGTTAATGCAGTATTTTTATGTGCTGGCCAATCATTAACAGCAACACCAAAAAATAGAGAACCAAACGATTTTTGTACATTTAATTCTTCAGATTCAATGTTATTTCCTTCACTTGTTTCTACAACCTGATTATCGCCATCAACGTGAATTTTAATCATAGATTTGCCATTCACAATATCATTATCAGAAAATGTAAATGATCTTGTGTATGTTACTTCTTTTCCTGCTCCTAACGAGTGTATTTCTACACTTGAAGGAATATGACATCGTGTTCCGTCTGGTCGACAAGCCATAATCTCTACTTGAAACGTATCTGTAACGTCTGACGTACCCCAATTTCGTACAGTAAGATGTACATTTATTTCTTCTCCAGCCGTAAATGTATCATCCAAGTTGTATTTTTGTCCGCTTACCGATGTTAGATAAAAGTCATCTACCACTAAATCAACGTCAGGTGCCGCCGCAACAAATACTGAACTTGCAAACAATACAAGTATTGCTACCAATAGTATATTTTTAATATTCATTTTTATTACCTCGTGTAATTTTATGTTTCTCATACTACCCTAAAAGGCATACTAATATATATACATTGAGAGGGTAAATGTCTTAATTAGAACCAAAATTTGTGTCCAAACAAATAATGAATATAGAAAAAGTGCCCAAAATTTATTTCTTACCAAGAAAGAGTTCTGTTAGTTCAACACGAACCATTTTACCCTGTTTCTCAATTTGAACTATCTTTTTCCGTTCTAACGTTTGAAGTATACGCGCCATGCTCGTTCGAGGGATATGTGTCGCGTGCCGTATTTGTGCTTGTGATCCTTCATTACCATGATTCATTAAGAACGTCACTACTTTATGTTCCTTTTCTGACAATGTTTGAAGTAGTGCTTGGGTTTGTTTTGAAATAGTATGTTTTTCTTCTAGTTTTTCTTGATCTTCTTGTTGATTTTCTCGTTTTCTTTCTTGTATCTTTTTTTCGTGGTGAGACACTATCTTTCGTTTCTGAACGTTACGCCTTACTAAAGAAGAGATAAGGACAATAATAACAGCAAGAACGATAAATCCCCATAAAATAATTTTAAACATGGAATATGAAGAATCTATAGTTTGTCCAAGAACAATTTCAACAGACGTATCTTCACCACGACGAATCTCTACATCTGATTTTCCTGCAACATTGCGAGCAGACGCAATAATTGTACATCGGCCAACAGGAATGTGTGGAACGGTAAAGAACCCTGCAGCGTCAGAAGTATGTGGATATTCAACAGCTATTGATGAGTAACATGTAAACTGAATTCGTGCACTTGGTACAAGATTACCATTTGTATCAACAACAGTTCCCTGTAAATATCCTATTGGATATACAAAGAAAGGAATTGATGTGTCAGAAGGAACAGTAATACTCTTTGAACCGTAATAGTCAGGAGTTGGAGTGTCAAATGAGTCAAGTATTATATCTGTAGTATATTGTCCATCAATTAATGCAAGAGTATATTCTGAATTGTCTAATACAACTTTTTGTACAGCATCGTCTAATAGAATTGTTGCAAAGTAACCAGTAAAATCTTCGTTATCGGGAGACGTAAACGTAAATGTCGTATCAATCTGTGCTTGCACTAAAGTAAACATAAAAATGAATGTAAATACTATAATTAATAGGAACCGTTTCATCTCAACCATATGAATACTTTTTTATTTATAAATATTCAGTTAGTTTTATAAAATAGTAAGGAAAATGTATTTTATAGTTCGCGGACGTGCCGGAGTGGTCAAACACAATAATTGTGGACTTAACGGGATGGACTCAAAATCCATTGGTTTAGTACCTACGCAGGTTCGAGCCCTGCCGTCCGCACTTTCATTTTCTCAAAACATTTTTAAACATACATAAATTCATACACGTATGCCAATAGAAGTATGTACAGTAGGAGGATTTACAAAAACGGGTGGAAACTCCGTTGCTGTTAAAGTAGGAGACGAAGTTGTTATCTTGGATATGGGCCTCAATATGGAGAAATATATCCATTATACAGAAGATAGAGAAGATATTCGTTCTAAAACGTATAAAGAACTTTTGAAAGCTGATGCAGTTCCAGATTATACACTTATCAAAGATTGGACAAAAAATGTTGTAGGAATAGTTCCAAGTCATGCACATCTTGACCATATAGGCGCAATTCCGTACGCTGCACCCTTATTTCCAGACGCAACCATTGTATGTACACCATATACTGCAGAAGTGTTAAAAGCGATAACGCATGATGAAAAACTTTCCATCTCAAACAAGATTATACCCATGAATGTTAATTCAACATATAAATTATCAAAAAACTTTACAGTTGAATTTGTTAATGTTACGCATTCAATACCTCACGCAACACTAATTATTCTTCACACGCCAGAAGGTAGCGTTATGTACGCCAACGATTATAAGTTTGATAGGCAACCAACACTTGGAAAAAAACCGAATTTTGAACGATTAAAAGAATTAGGTGATAAAGGAATTTCGTTACTTATCATGGAATGTTTATATGCACATGAACATAGAAAAATGCCGTCAGAATCTGTTGCAAAACAAATGTTAAAAGATGTTCTTCTTGGCGTTCAATCTGAAGGAAAGGGAATGATTGTAACTACATTTTCGTCGCACATTGCACGATTAAAAAGTATTATTGAAATGGGCAAAAAGTTAAACAGGAAAATTGTTTTCCTTGGAAGATCATTATCTAAGTACGTTACTGCTGCACAAAACATTGAACTTGTCAATTTTGAAAAGGATGTTAAACTTATTGGATATAGAGACAAGATTGATAAAATGTTACATAAGATAATGAAAGAAGGAAAAGAAAAGTATCTTATTGTATGTACGGGCCACCAGGGTGAACCGAAAGCAATTCTCTCACGATTAGCAAAAGGACATGAATCGTTCCGTTTTGAATCTGGTGACATTGTCACGTTTAGCTGTTCAGTAATTCCCGTTGAACTGAATAAGGAAAATAGGGGCCGGCTTGAACAGAACCTAAGAAATAAAAATGTACGAATATTTACTGATGTTCACGTTTCTGGTCATGGTGCACGGGAAGATCATAGAGACTTACTTGAATTGGTACGACCAAAAAATATCATTCCGTCTCATGCCGGGAAAGAAAAAGCTGAAATGTTGAAAGAATTGGCTGCCCAACTTGGTTTTAAAAAGACACATATTATGGTTGATGGGAAAAGAATTGTTATTTAGGCCCTTTTTGTTTTGATTCTTGTTTTGATGAAACATATTGTTCTACTATCTGTAATTTTTCTGCATTAAGTGAACCAGTAAGAGCACTAAGGGGAACATATCCTTTATCAGCAATTTCGTGAAGTCCTTGTATAATTCTTCTTTTAGGAATGCCCACGTCACGTAAAATGTCTGAAAAGTTGTCTACTCTAAAAACAAGAGTACCATTAGTTGAATCACAACTTTCACATCGTCCAGCAATATAAATCTCAACAGTTTCTCTCAGATTTTTTTGAGCCAAATCCCGTTTTCTTGTAATTGCACATAAATTAGATTTACCCTCTCGTGGCCCTTCATATGTCCTATATGTACATGATTCTAAATCCATAACATAAAAAATTCTATTTCCATTTTTAAATTTAACCCTAATTTCAATTCAATACTACTTCATAACAATAAATCTTATAAAGAAATTCAGCTCTGAATATGGTGTGAGGGGTACAATACAATGAAATTAGTCTTAGCTGAACCACGATATTTTAAAGATAGTATTTCTATAGTTTCTGAGTTAGTAACAGAAGCAACATTTAAAGTGGGAAAGAATGGTTTAAAACTTGTTGCTATGGACCCTGCAAATGTTGCCATGGTGAATTTTGAACTGTTTAGTAGCTGTTTCACTGAATATAATGTAGAGAAAGAAGAGGAGATTGCTATAAACCTTGCAAATTTGAAACAAATCCTTCGAAGAGCTAAAAGTGACGATATTTTAACACTTGAAACGACTGAAGATAACAAATTAAAAATTCAATTAAAAAGTAACACGACACGATCATTTTCCATTCCAACATTAGAAATAGAAAATAAAGAACAGCGTGTTCCAGACTTAACATTTCCTATCAGTGTTAAAACGGACTCTACAACTCTTGCAGAAGCGATAGAAGATGTTAGTGTCGTAGCAGAATCAGTTACATTCCTTGGACAAAAAAATCAGATTTCTGTTAAAGCAGAAGGTGACTTATCAAAAGCATTCATTGAAATTAAACCGGACGATAGAACAACAATAACGGCAGAATCTGATGAGAGTTTTAAAGCTAAATATTCCTTAGAATATCTTAAAAAGATGATATCTGGTGGAAAACTTTCAGATAAAGTTTATCTGCATTTTAATACTGATTACCCGATGAAGTTAGAGTATAAAGTTACAGATAGAGTTCTACTAAGTTTCATACTTGCTCCACGTGTAGATAATGATTAGAAAGTGAGTTTTCTTATTATACAAAATGGACTTTACACAAGTATTAGGATGGATTGCAACAATTTTATTTTCTATAATGTTAATTCCACAGATTGTGAAAACAATTAAAGTAAAAGATACGAAAGGAGTTAGTTTATTATTATTTGTGACATATCTTATAGCAAACGTTATTGCGTTAATTTATGCATATTTGATAACTCAACCACCGTTAATATTCAAATATTTGTTAGGAATAATAACGGCAGAAATTTATATCATTATTTTCTTATTATATTATAAAAGGAAAGAATAAATTCGTTTTTTTCTAATTTCTTAATTTGTATCCGATCTTGAATAAATAGATACATAAAAAGAAAAAGAACAGTGTTAGTCCAAGAACAAGTAATATTGAATATATAATGGGAATATCACTAACACCAATAAATCCGTAGCGGAAACCGTCTACCATGTATAAAATTGGATTGAATCTTGCCACTGTCTGCCAGACAGGAGGTAACATAGTGATAGAATAAAAAACGCCTCCCAAATATGTTAGAGGAGTAATTAAGAACGTTGAGAAAACGCTCATATGGTCAAAATTGTCTGCCCACAAAGCTGTTGCAATACCAGCAAATGCAAATAGTAATGCGGTCATGATAACAAAGAAAATGATAATGAAAACGTTATGAATCGTGATAGGCGTTAACAAGAAACTAATAAGAATAATTCCAAGACCCACTAATCCTGCGCGAATAAGTGCCCCTACTGTTAATCCCATAATAATTTGCCAATATGAAACGGGTGCAACAAGTAATTCTTGAATACTTCCATGAAACTTTTGTATAAATAATGAAAATGATGTTGCTGCGTATGCACTCATGATAACACCCATCATCAACAAACCGGGAATAATAAATTCTAAATACGTTACACCTACAATATCGGTAATTCGAGACCCTAATGAATATCCAAAAATTAAAATGAATAATGTAGAAGTTAAAATGGGAGGAATTAACGACTGTGTCCATATTCGTAACACGCGCGTAATTTCGCGGCGTGTTATTGTCCAAAGTGCAATAAAGTTTGAAGTCATTGTGTTGTAAGATGAATAAAGACATCTTCTAATTTTGCGTCTTTTCCATGAAATTGTAATAGGTTTTGTGTAGTGTCAAGTTTTACCATTATTCCTTTGTTTATGATACCGACCCGTTCGCAAAGAAATTCTGCTTCTTCTAAATAATGAGTAGTCAATATGATTGTTGTTCCCTGTTTATTGATTTCTTTAAAATATTGCCACATCATTTTGCGCGTTTCAACATCTACGCCTGCTGTTGGTTCATCCAAAATAAGAATTTTTGGGTTATGAATCAGTGCACGAGCAATCATAACTTTTCGTTTCATTCCTCCAGAAAGTGTTCTCATTGGTACGTTCCTTTTCTCCCAGAGGTTAAGTGCAGTTAACAATTCTTTAATACGTGGCCTACGATCTTTTTTAGGAATGCCAAAATAACCTGCGTTAAAATAGAGTAAATTGTACACTTTTTCAAAAATGTCAAAATTGAATTCTTGAGGGACCAACCCTATTAATGAACGAGCTTCTGTATAATCTTTTTCAACATCTTTTCCAAATAATTGAACCTTTCCGTCTGTTTTGTTAACAAGACCTGTTAAGATTCCAATCATTGTTGTTTTTCCAGCACCATTTGGTCCCAATAACCCAAAGAATTCGCCCCCTTTTATAGAAAGGGAGATATTATCAACAACGTTTGTGTCAGAATATCTTTTTGTAAGATTTTTAATCAAGATTGCTGGAACCATGAAAAATTACGAACACATACCCATTATAAACATTTCGATTATTTGATTTACGACCAAATTACCACAATGTATATATAAAAGATGTTTTTGTATTCGTAGTGAGGTGGGTAATCCATGACAGAATATCATAAAGAAGATCATAAAGAAGACAATAATGATCATGAACATACAGAACACAAAAAACAACATGAACATAAAGAACCGCGAAAAGAATCTGCACCAAAAAGTCAATCAAAAGTATACAAAACATTACGACAACTTTTGTTTGTTGCTGCTATCCAAGTAATACTTCTTGTTATAATAGCATTTCAATTAAATGGTCTTGGCGGAATTTCAGGAAATGATGTTGCTATTCCTATAGCGCCAGATGTACCTTCAGCTCAGCCACCGGCACCAACAGTTGATATGGATTCGCTTGTTGACGACGATTCAGTAAAAGGAGATAGTGATGCTCCAGTAACAATCGTTGAATTTAGCGATTATGAATGTCCGTTCTGTGCAAGGTATGTTGTACAAACATATCCACAAATTGTTGAAAAGTATATCGATACTGGAAAAGTGAAATACATTTTCAGAGATTTTCCATTAAGTTTTCATCAGCAAGCACAAAAAGCGGCAGAAGCAGCTGAATGTGCAGGTGAACAGGGAAAATACTATGAAATGCACGACACATTGTTTGATAGCGGTGTTGAAGGTGGCGTAACGTCATTTAAACAATTTGCATCAGACATTGGATTGAACACTGCAGAATTTAACACATGTTTAGACTCAGGAGCAATGGCGTCTGAAGTTCAACAAGATTTCCTTGATGGACAAAGAGCAGGCGTACAGGGAACTCCTGCATTCTTCATAAACGGTGTTATGGTAAGTGGTGCACAACCATTTTCAGCGTTTGAACAAGTAATAGAAGCAGCGTTAAACTAACTTTTAATTTATTTTTATTTTTATTTTTTTATTAATGAACTTTTATATTTAGTTTCTTTATATGGTTTCATTCTTAGAATTTTAGGATATAAATGGCGTTTCAGTAATTCTTCTTGTAATACAGTTTTTGTAACATCTTGATCATACCCTAAACATAAAATGTCTGGTTTATGTTCCTCAATAACTTTCAAATGATCTTTTGTATTACCTAAAACTGTGTTGTCAACAATACTTATATTCTGTACCAATTGGAGCCTCTCTTCTTCAGAGAATACAATTTCTTTCTTAAGATTCTCTTTTGTTGTATCCCTTGCCACTACAACAATTAGCGTATCTCCTAATTCCTTTGCCTGCTGGAAATAATTTATATGACCAAGATGAAGAACGTCAAACGTTCCAAAGCACATTACTGTTGTCATTCCAACCTCGCCTTCGTAATAATCATCCGAGCAGTATTCTCACTTTCTTCATTAATTTCAAACTCTTCTATAACAATCTTCTTTTCAAATAAAGGACAATCAACAACCAATGATTCAAATTCTCCGCCCTCTCCTGCAACATTTACCATAACCTTTCCTTTCAACGTTTCTAAATCATCTTGTGTAATAATTCTATTAAGCCACGATTTGTCAAGACCTTCAGCAGCAATGGAAGTAAAGATAATATCAAACTTTTTATCTAACAACTCTTGCATTTCATCTTCTTGCTTCTTGTGCCATAAGGGATTAATACATTTCAAATTCAGAGAATCACAAATTGTTTGTATTCTACTACTTTGATATTCAGAAAAAAGTGCACCGGTAATAACACCTTCAAATTCAAACTTACTTTTTGCCGCAATTATCAACTCTTTCAAATCGACAAGTTCTTTCTCTTTCTCTCCTTCCGTTGAGCCAAGAATATGTGGCATGTTCATTGATTCTGCTTGTAGTTCCGTAACTTCAATAGCAGGCGTGTGAAACATGTACGAATCAGGATTTTCCGATTGTATTGTTATGAGACATGTAATTTCATGTCCCTGTTTCTGTGCTAAATACATAGCATATGTACTATCTTTTCCTCCCGTAAATAATGTTGCAAGTTTCATTCTATTGTTTTCAACGTATAATTTTATAAATTTATGTGAAATCCATAATGTATGCACGAATTATGGGAAAAGAACGGACTTATAGATAAGCGTGAATGGGGCAAACTTATTGATAGTTGTAAACAAAACAATTTTACAGGTACTAAAAAAGAAGCACAAACTAAATTACAAGAATTGTTACTTTCATCTGTAAGGAAAAGATTACCTGCGCACAAATTTGGAATTTTCTTTTCCGGCGGTGTTGACAGTACGTTCATTGCTGCTGCATGTAAATTGTTAAAGGGTAATTTTGTCTGTTATGCTGTAGGGTTTCAAGACGAAACAAAGGAACCTGATGATATTGTTGAAGCAAAACGTGTTGCTGAAAAGTTAGGGTTTGAATTAAAGTACAAAATATTTAATTTAGAAGAAGCGAAAAATATTATTACAAAAACTGTTAATATCTTACAAAAAGTTGAGAGAACTGATGTTGTAAATGTTGGTGTCGGTTCAGTTGTAGTTGCTGCTGCCGAACTGGGTTTACAAGATGGAATTACACATTTCTTTAGTGGGTTAGGAAGTGAAGAAATCTTTGCAGGATATGAACGGCATGAGAAAGCTAGTGATGTCTGTGAAGAATGTTGGTCAGGTTTGAAAAATATGTGGTCACGTGATTTGGTACGAGATTTTGCATTGGCAAAGGAATTAGGCATTACTATTAATACCCCATTCTTAGATAAAGAACTTATTGAATTCTCTATGACTCTGCCTTCTGAATGGAAATTGGTTGATAATAAGAAAAAAGTTATTCTACGTGAAGTAGCAGAAGAATTTTTGGGAGAGTTTGCATGGCGTAAAAAGAAAGCTGCACAGTACGGCAGTTGTTTCGATAAAGCAATTAGTAAATTGGCTCGTTCAGAAGGATTTACGTTAAAGAAAGAATGGTTGGACACATTATAAATCTTATCGCAAATGTATTTCTAATATATCTTTATCTTTCATAACATGTTTTAACATAAGGCGCTGTCCAGGAAACTTAGCTGATTTTCCCCACACACGTGCAAACTTAAACTTCTTTGCAAAATCTTTATGAGTCTTATCACAGATATCTTTAATAGTTGCATCACGAAATATAATCATTGGTTCTTTCATGTCTGCTTCCTTACGCGGTTCTTTCATATACACCCTAATAAAATCAAGATGTTGAAATATTTTTTCTTTCAATAATGTAATATTAAGATCTTCTTCAGCAGACACTGTAAGATCGGCATTTAACTCTTTCTTTACTTTAGACACTTTAGAAACAGAAACTAAATCACTTTTGGTAACGCACACAACAGAAGGCAAATATTTACGATTTGCTTCAATACAATCAATCAGTCCATCAATGTCAATTGGACTTCGAATAAGAATATCTGCATTTACAATTTTAAATTGTCTCAACACTTTTCTAATGGTTTCATCATCAATATCAAGTTTAACAGTTTTTCCAATTTGAATGCCGCCCTGAGCTTTTTTTGTAATGTACACTTCTGGTTTCTTTTTATTGAGTCTAATACGCGATTCCCATACTTCTCTCAGAATTGCAGGATAATGTTCTGGATGTGTTACATCAACAACAATTAATACCATATCAGCATTTTGTATAACTGCAAGAACTTCTTTTCCTCTACCCTTACCAGACGCTGCACCAGATACAATACCTGGAACGTCAAGAATTTGTATCTTTGCTTCTTTATAATTCATCATACCTGGAACAACGGAAAGTGTCGTAAACGCGTACGCACCAACTTCAGAGTCCGCATTTGTTAATTTATTTAACAATGTTGACTTTCCCGCAGAAGGAAATCCTAATAATAAAACGGATGCATCGCCAGACTTTCGAACAGAATATCCATGTTCTGATCGACCAGTTTTTTTCTGTGAACGCGATTCTTGTTTTTGTTTAAGTTGCGCTATTTTTGCTTTAACAATACCTATATGTCCCTGCGTTGCTTTATTGTACTTTGTCTTTCGCAGTTCATCCTCAAGATCTTTAATTTTTGCTGAATAGTCAACCATTACCTAACATTAACAAAATGGTGTTTTTAAGAGTTTCCTTGTATCTTTCGCAATGTTTATAAAAGAAAATCGAAGATAAACAAGCTATGGAGAATGGAACAACAGTAAATACCGTTGTAGAAACAACAAAATCGTATTTAACAAATATTGTAGGCGCGGTAGCAATTCTTATCATAGGGTTTGCGTTAGGTATTCTTGTAAAGAAAGTTTTGTATAAAATACTTCATGAAATAGAACTTAATAACGTTATGGCAAAAGTAGGTATTCGGTATGATTTAGCGAAATGGGTCAGTTCAATTTTATCTTATATAATATATTTAGTAACAATCGTTATGTTCCTTGATCAATTAGGATTACGATCCATTGTTTTATACATCATTGTAGGAGCAGTTTTAATGATAATTATCCTTACTGTACTTGTTGGTGTTAAAGACATCATTCCAAACTTTGTTGCATGGTTTTTATTACAACGAAAAGGAAAAATTAAAGAGGGTAAACATATTGAAATTAAAGAAATTTCAGGCATGGTAGAAAAAGTTGGATATCTAGAAACAGAAATAAAAACGGAGAGAGGAGACACGCTCTACGTTCCAAATAACCTATTTATAAAATCTAAATTTTGGGTTAAGAAATAAATTATTGTTTTATACTTTCTAACATACTTACAACGTCCCATAATTGTGTTCTACAATATGATGGAACGTCAGAAGAATTAAGTTCTTCCAATTCATGTAACGATTTTTCAACAGCAAGAGGAATATTGCTTGTTAAGATTGTTATGACCCGTTCCGCTTTTTCTTTAAAACGTTTGCCCATATCGTTATCTTGTGATAAATCTGTTAAATACTCTACAATTTCTTGAACTTGTTGACTTATCATTATTCTTGTTTTTCTTGAAACTCTTTGACTGCTTCTTTTTGAATAGTGTCCATGTTTTGCTTCAATTTTTCTTCTTGTTGTATAATGTTCTTAATACGAATCTCAATAACTTCTTTTTTCTGTTCAATGTCCTTACGAAGAGTATCTTTTGATGATGCAACCATAATTTTGCCAATTATTTTGTATGATTGAGACGTTTCAGAAAGTTCAGTAAGAGCTGATGTAAGTTCGGTTAACTGTGATTCTAATTGTTGTCGTTGAAGAAGGAGAGACTCTATGTTCTGTTTAATAATCTGTAATTGATTAGCGTTTGTTGAACTCATTTTTCATAAGAAAAATATTTATCGTGCTTTGATTTTGTTCACGGTTCGTCGATCTTTGTATAAAACTTTACCACCACAATAAGGACACCTTATTTTTGTTGCAGTATACTCTTCATCAACTTTCTTTCCGCATTCAAAACAGAGATAATACATTTTTAATAAAATCCTCACAAAGTATACGCTTTCCCAGCGAACGTTACACCACATTTTTTGCAGTGCCAAATGCCTAACGCTTGTCGTTTTACAGAAATTTTAAGACATTCAGGACATTTATGGTGTCCACTCTGCTGTTTTTCAATCTTCTTCAGCTTTGTCTTTGGCTTTCGACCGTACCGTGCTCCAAAACGTTTTGTTGGCATTTTTTGATGTCTCTTTAATAATAAAAGTGGGGCTGCCCAGATTCGAACTGGGGTTCAGCGGTCCCAAACCGCTAGTGATAGATTGCTCAAAATGAACGAAACATGTTCGAATTTTTCCAAGCTACACTACAGCTCCATACTCCATTTATAAAGGTTATGCTAAATTGTAGTAAAATGTGCCTATTTTAAAAATCTTTGGTTCTTATTTTTGTAGATGAGATACATATCAATTTCTTAGAAGATTTTGTAAGAACTTTTGCCTTACCGTTAAAGAGGATAGTATCTTCAATTCGTAACCCATACTGTTGAGGAAAGTAAACACCAGGTTCAACAGTAAAAACCATATTATGTTCGATTTTTGTTCGTTTATCAGAATATACAGGGTGCTCATGAATTTCCATACCGAGACCGTGACCAAGCGAATGAACAAAATACTGTGCATTAGTATCCAATTCTTTCCTTGCAAATGCGTCAAGTTCATGAAATGTAGAACAGGTATCTATATGACAAATTGTTTTCTCTTGACAGCACAATAGTTGATCATAATGCTTCTTTTCTTTATTTGTGATAGTGCCTAAGAACATGGTTCTTGACATGTCAGCACAATATCCTTTATATCGAGCACCAAAGTCCAATAATAAAAATCCTCTTGAAAGAGACGCCGTTGACGGAGTATGGTGAGGAATTGCAGCATTCTTTCCCATAGCAACAATGGTAGGAAATGCTGGTTCTACACCATTGTTTCTCATTCTTGTATCCATAAAGAGTGCAACATCTCTCTCTGTACGTAATGTACCTTTTTTAAGTTCAGTAACAACATCGTTAAACACTGTATCAGTAATGGAACATGCTTTTCGTATAGCAGCAATTTCTTGTGATGTTTTTTGTTGACGTAACGTGTATAGGGAAGAAGAAACGTCAACGAATTGTGTTTTTGTGAAGATTTTTTTGATTTTATCATAAAATTGGACAGACATTTCTTTCTTATGAATACCTACTTTTGATACATTTTTAGTTTTGATAGTCTTTTCCCAGCCCTTAGACAATTCTTTAACATCAATTCCAGATATGTGTGGTTTTTTATCGAGTGCAGTCATGAACAATGTTGCATTACGCGGTGTTATGACAAGAAGTGCATTTGAAAACTCTTTCTGTGTAAAGTACCGTATCATTGGATCAGGATGAACAAAAATTGCGAGGTGTATTCCATTCTTCCGTAGAGACTTTTGAAACTCGTGTAATTTCATTGTATGTCGTAAAGTATGGAAGAGTATTAAAATATTTCCTCCATAACCATTATAAACCCCAAAAATATACTTCTTCTATGCAAAAAGTGAGGTTGAAGAACGGTTTAACCGTATTGTACAAAAAAGAAACGGGTAATAGTGTTGTTATCCAAGTTATGGTTAAAGTAGGAAGTAATAACGAAAAGAATGGTGAAGAGGGTATATCTCATTTTATTGAACATATATTATTTGAAGGAACAAAAAAACGACCAACGAACCAATTAATCTCAAACGAAATTGAAAAAATTGGTGGAGAGTTTAACGCATATACAACAAATTCAAGAACATGTTATTATATCAAAGTATTACAGAAACATTTTGGAAAGGCCGTAGACGTTTTATCTGACATTCTTCAAAATTCACTTTTTTCTGAAGAAAATATTGCAAAGGAAAAGAAAATTGTTCTTAAGGAAATTGATATGGTCCATGACGAACCAAACTATTACCAATGGGTTCTGTTCCAAAAGAATATATTTACGAAACATCCTGCAAAAAATCCCACGTATGGAAAAAGAAATGTTATCAAAAATCTTACACGAACAAAAATTATTGATTACTTTACACAAAATTACGTTCCTGAAAATATAGCCGTTTCTATTGTAGGAAATGTACCGCAATGGAAAACATTAATGGAAAAATCGTTTTCTATAAAGTCGGGAAAGAAAAGTGTATTGAAAAGGGTTATAGAACCTCGCGCAACACGTAATACTGTTCGAAGGGAAAAGAAAAATATTGTGAATACATACATGATTCTTGGATTTAAAACAATTCCGCGAAATCATAAAGATAGTTATGTTCTTGATGTTATTCATAGTATTCTTGGCCGTGGACAAAGTGGTAAAATGTTTATTGAAATTCGAAGTACGAAAGGTCTTGCGTACGACGTTGGAACACAGAACGTTATTGATACCAGTTTTGGATATTTTGCTATCTACGCAACTATTGATAAAAAAAATATAATTAACGTTAAGAACATAATTCTTGCGGAAATGCAAAAATTGAAGAATACGACAGCACAAGAACTTAAGGAAGCGAAAGATTATATTGAAGGTAATTACTTGCTTGAAATTGAAGATAATCAAAAGGTTGCTGATCAACTATTATTCTGGGATCATGTGCAAAGTGTAGATTTAATGAACATGTTTCTCAAGAATGTTAAGAACGTTTCTTTGAGCGATATTCGGCGTGTTGTAAAGAAGTATTTTAACAAATATACAATGACTGTTTTGGAAGGGAAATAAATCATCTCGTTACTTGATAACTTTCAACCAAATCTTTAAGTTTCTTTGCATTTTTGTTCGTTTCAAAATGTTTTCGTACAGGGACCAAAATCATATTAATATATTCTGCAGCAGAATTTTTAAGATCTGCTGGATGAACATCTCCTGCAACGAACGCTTTTTCAAGTTCAGCATATGATGAAAATGATACGTTACCACCAAACTTATCTGGCCTCTCAATAGTAAATGTGTCAAACTTTTCAAAAATTATATATTTACAATATTCAAGTATAGGATTATCGTCTGCTTGCTTCTCAGGGCAATACGCTTTTCTCATTTTCTTATTAATATCATCTTCAGAATCTGTCATAAATATTGCTGAGTTAGGATTAGATTTGGACATTTTCATGGCAATTGCTCTGTCAACAGTATCGCCGCCAGTTTTTGGTTCTGTTAATCCCATTAACATATGATGATGCACAGCAATAGGTTTCCAGAACCCTAACTTAGGACCTAATTCTCGTGCAAGAACATTAACTTTTCGTTGATCAAGACCTAACTGACAAATGTCGGCTTTAAGATGAAAAATGTCTGCTGTTTGCATGCACGGATAAAAAATGTGTGATGCTTGTAAAGTATCTTTTTCTGTTCTACCCATAATTTGTGTAGTTCTAAGGATACGGTTAAGCGTACTATGGCGAGCAACACTCATAACAGTTTTCCAATATTCTCTGTTATTCAATAAATCGCTTGCCCAAATAAATTCGACGTTTTTGGTATCAAGACCGCACGCTTTCCACACTTCAATAAAATATTTACCCACAGTTTGAATCTTATCTAAATCGCCACCCATTTTATTGTTGGCCCAGCCGTGCCAATCAGCAACAAGCATTTTGAACGTAATTCCTGCTTGTACTAATTTATTAATGTTAATTGCTCGTAAAAGTCCTTGTGCAATATGAATTCTTCCAGACGGTTCAAACCCGTCGTATGCAACTAACTTTTTTTTCTTTGTAAGAAGTGTAAGAAGTTCATCTTCAGTAAGAATTTCTTCACCAACTTCTTTGATTATTTCGAGCTTTTCTTTTGGCGTCATGGCTATGAAAGAGTACATATATTATATATATTTAATGGTTAGTAACGAAGCCTTTTTTCAGGTCGTGGTTGTTGGTCTTTTATTGTTGTATCAATAGTAACATCGTACTGTGTTCTAAATGGAGCAGTAATATCTTCTAAATGAGGCCTATAATCGTCGCCAAACACTTCTAAGACCCACCGTTCATCTCTTGTTGCTCCACGACTTTCATTATTCATCCATAATGTCCCTATATGAAAAAATTGTCTACCCTCTTTAACTCCAAGAATTCCAATACCTGAATGATCTAAAGCTTTTGTACTGTACCCTGCTGGATCAGCTGTACGATATCCTGCATTTTCTAAACTTCGTGCAATATTTGCAACCACTTCTCTTCGTTGTTCTAATTTCATTGTAATATACCTCAATAATACTTATTTGTGAGAAGAACCATCACCAGATTATAATTATTCTCATTCAGTAAAATATATATAAACGAAGCATAATGGTCTTTGTAGGGGAAACGTAATGAAAAAAGTAATATTATTCGATTTTTGGGGAACTCTTGTAGAGAACGGCGTATGGAGTCCCATAAAACAGGTACGGAACATGCTTCAAATACGGTTACCGTTTCCAGAATATGTTGTTAGGATGGAACGTGCAATGATGACAGAAAAATTTTCATCTCTCAAAGAAGCGTTTGAAAGTGTGTGTAAAGAATTTTCTATTGAACCAAATAAAGAGAGAATTGAAGCCCTTGTAGGAATGTGGAATTCATCTTGGATGTTGGCACAACCATACCAAGAAGTCAAAGATACACTTACAAAACTGAAAGAAAAATATTCTCTTGTTCTTATCTCCAACACTGATTCATTTTCTATCGAAAACGTGTTGGACAAATTTGAATTGCGCGATTTTTTTGATACAATATTTTTATCATATAAAGTTGGGATGATTAAAACCGATTCAAATTTTCTTAAACATGTTGTTTCAGAAGTTAATGTTGAAGTTGAAGATTGTGTTATTATTGGAGACAGTATTCAAAGTGACATGATACCTGCACAAAAAATTGGTATTAAAAGTGTCCTTATTGATCGTAAGAACTCTCGTGAGTATCCATTAAAAATACAAAAATTACAACAATTGGAAGGTGTCATCAATGATTAACATTACTTTTTTAGGAACGTCATGCATGCAACCCACAAAGAAACGTAATCATTCGAGTTTTCTTCTTCAATATAAGAAAGAAAATATTTTGTTTGATTGTGGGGAAGGTGTTCAAAGGCAGATGCGTCTTACAGGTATTAAACCGGCTAAGATTACACGATTATGTATTAGCCATTGGCATGGAGATCATGTATTTGGCATTCCAGGATTGATGAGCAGTATGGGTGCTGACCAATTTGCAAAGAAATTGTATATTTATGGTCCTAAAGGAAGTAAAAAGTTTATTGAACATATGCTTAAATCGTTTGCTGCAAAAGATATTATTCCATATGAAGTTAAGGAAGTATCGTCTGGCATATTCTTTGAAAATGATGAATTTGTGTTACTTGCTGAACCGCTACAACATTCAACGCCCTGTGTCGGCTTCAGCTTTATTGAAAAAAGTAAGTTTAGAATTAATGTTGCAAAAGCAAAAAAATTAGGATTGTCAGGTCCCGTTCTTGGTACGTTACAACAAGGAAAAGATATTGTCATTCAGGGAAAAAAGATTAAATCGGAAGATGTGACGTACGAAGTAGAGGGTAAAAAAGTAAGTTACATTGCCGATACTGTTGTATGTAATGGCGCTCATAAACTTGCAGAGAATGCCGATATGTTAATTTCTGAAGGAACGCATTTAAGTGACATTAAAAAGAAAGTTGGTAAATATATGCACCTAACGGTTAAGGATGCCGCATTAATAGCGTCAGAAAATAATGTAAAGAAATTGGTGATAACACATATAAGTCCACGATATAAAAGCACGCACGAAATTGTTTCAGAAGCACGTACATATTTTGATAATGCTATAGTTGCAGAAGATTTTATGAAATTGGAAGTATAATTAGTTCTACTATGAAAAATCATAAAGCAAAAGGTTCAAAGGGTGAAAGAGAATTAGTAAAAGCGTTTAACGAAGCTGGATGGGGCTGTATTAGAATAGCTGGGTCTGGTTCATCAAGATATCCTTCGCCTGACATCTTGGCAGGGAATGCTATCAGACGGCTTGCAATTGAATGTAAAGTAACCAAAGATGCAAAAAAGTATTTCACGAATCAAGAAATTGACCAGTTGAATACATTTTCACAAAATTTTGGTTCAGAATCGTGGGTTGGAGTTAAATTTCCAAATGATCCATGGTATTTTCTTATGTTAGAAGATCTTAAAGATACAGGTAAAAATTGGCTCGCATCGGTAGAAATGGCACGACTAAAAGGTCTCACAACTGAAGAATTACTTCAAATGAGTAACAAAAACCGAAACATTTAAAAGACAGGATATTCATAAATACAACACAAATGCGCCTAACTACAAAAAAAACTGAAGAAATTCTTGTTATGATACTTGGAGAAGAAGGTCGATCACTTGTTCGTTATCTAATAGGAAAAGAAAACATTTCTGAGTTTGATTTAGCAAATAAAACGAAAAAAGATATTAAAATTGTTCGGCGATTATTATACAATTTGTATAACCATAACCTTGTTGGGTTTACACGAAAAAAAGATAAACAAAAAGGATGGTATATTTATTATTGGACACTTCTTCCCGAAAGTATTAAGTTCAGTTATTTCAAAATGAGAAGGGACCACCTTGAAAGAATGCAACATCGACTTGAAGAAGAACAAAGAGAATTGTTTTTTATATGCCCTAATAAATGTGTACGGCTAAATTTTGATCAATCTGCAGATTTTGAGTTTCATTGTCCTGAATGTGGTGAACTTATTCATCAAGATCAAAAGAAAGACATGATTAAATCGTTACAAAAAAATATTGTGTTGGTACAGGCAGAAATTAAAAAGTTAATAGAACAAAGGAAAGTGCGTCGTAAAGTTGTTACTGAACGAAAGAAAGTTGTTAAGAAAAAAGTTGCTGTTAAGAAGAAAGTTGTGAAAAAAAAGGTAGTTAAAACTACAAAAACGTCAAAACCTAAAAAAGTTGTGAAAAAGAAATTAGTGGTGAAGAAAAAAGTTGTGAAAAAACCTGCTAAAAAAATAGTGAAGAAAAAATAAAAAATAAAAATTTCAATTCTTACTTAGTTGTTATCGTCTTTTTCTCCTTTTAGGAGACTTTTTTGTTGAAGATTTTCGTTTCTTAAGCGCTTTTTCAATAAGAACTTCTTCTTTGATAATCTTCCCTGCCATCTTTTGAATATTCATTTCCATACTCGCAACACGTCTCTCTAAGAGAATTAATACTCGTAGCGAATACACTATTGCTGCAAGGGTTCCTATGATAACCGCAAGAATGACTTCTGCTAATTCTAATCCAGGCATTGTATATGCACCTCTTTTATTGGTTTTACTCTTGACAGAATAAGTATTCTTGAGTATATAAAAGTTACGGAAATTTACCTATCCAGTAAACATTTATAAATATTCATTGAAATGTAACATCAAAATGAAATCATATGAAGATTTATTGACAAAAGCTGTAGAAGAACTTCCTGAACAAGTCAAAGGTGGAGAACGTTTTACTGTTGACAAAATCAAAGGACATATAGAAGGAAACAAAACTGTCCTTGTTAACCTTAAAAAGATTGCAAAGGATCTTGAAAGGGACGAAACACATCTTTTAAAATATCTTCTTCGTGAACTTGCAACTCCTGGAAAAATTATTCGTGGAAGGGTTATTCTTGGAACAAAAGTGTCAGCAGGAATGATTAACAAAAAAATTAAGAAATATGTGAGTGAATTTGTGTTCTGTGCAGAATGTAGTAAACCTGATACGTCCTTAACCGAAGAAAAGGGTATTACATATTTGAAATGTCAAGCGTGCGGTGCAAAAAAGCCGGTGAAGAATATATGAAGTTAATAGTATCACAAAAAAGTGGCCCACACGGAATATTGGTAGTAATAACCGATAAAGATATTTTAGGGAAAAAGTTTATGGAAGGAAAAGTTCAACTTGACCTTACAAAAGAATTCTATAAAGGTGAAGAGATGGATGAAAAAGACGTAATTACATTATGTGAAAAGGCACGCGATCTTCATCTTACAGGAAAACATGCTGTTGCTCTTGGAATTAATCAAAATCTTATAGACCCACAAAACATTTTGTACGTACAAAAAGTTCCACATGCAGAAGTTGTCATGGGATAATTGTTATTTTTTATATTATACTTCATTGCTACATTCCTTTTTATTTCTTAATTGAATACATTATGATATGACTGTTGGTAGTGCTAACAATAAGAATGGGCGAC
The DNA here is from genome assembly GCA_018676855.1 of Candidatus Woesearchaeota archaeon. Lineage (GTDB taxonomy): Archaea > Nanobdellota > Nanobdellia > Woesearchaeales > GW2011-AR9 > PCYB01. The sequence goes on along the minus strand of JABHDY010000003.1, from coordinate 475,598 downwards.
GATTTGAAAATTATGTATATCAACTCTATTCTGATCTTGGTCGTAGTAATATGAAGATTAATCAGAGATTTCCTCCTAGAAGAAGAACTAAACGTAATAAAATTCAGGTTGATGTTATGTATGGTTCTTGGCCTTTCCAACATTACGTTGAATGTAAATATCATAGAAATGATAGTATAGTTACATTACGGTATGTTGAACGATTTTTTGAAGATTTATATCTGTTAAAAATATCTTCCAAGAAGGGTGAGATTATTACTAATACGGATTTTACACGTTCTGTAATTGAATATGCTGAAGATAAAAATATCAAACTATACAATTATAATGATTTGATAAGAATGGAAAATCAAAGAAGATCCATCTTAGAAAAAATACTAAGGAAAGAACCTAATGTTAGAAAAAATATAAAGAGAACTGGCTTGTCTAGATCTTTTGTTTAAACTCCCGAGTTTTATTTTTTTTATTAAGTATATTATTTAACCCATAAAACTTCCTAATCCTACCTGTTTATCTTTTTCCTTTCCAAAAATAGTATCAACATTATCTTTAAGAATGTCTAACGTTTGTTTAAGATAGGGAGAAAAATCGTACTTTTCTGCTAGCATTAATGAAGGACCAAGATACTTAACAACTGAACCTTCAGAAATTGTAAACATTAATTTATTTCCACATTCTGAACATTTACTGTTTAATGGCGGTCTTCGATATTTTGTATTACATTTACCGCATCGAAATTGTTGCATACTAAACTTTCGTAAATTTCCTTTAATATCTTTTAAAAAATGTTTTTGAATCACCAATTTAGCAACGTCGTCCATGTCAACCGCTCTTACTATTTTTGCAATTTCCATCTGGCCAACCAACTTTTCTGCCATTGAAGGAAGGGTTTTATACGCTGAACATAACACACCCATATTAAAATTGTCAACATCGTGAGTAAACCCAAACCCTTCGTATTGTAAAGGTGTTCCTATATGTTTGCTTAACTGATCGATTTTTTTATTGTTACTATCAACAACGTCCCACGGCTTTTTCATTTCTAACGCCGCTTCAAACAATTCAAGTGGATATTTCCAGACAGTATCCATTTCTAATACTTGATCATCAACCTCTGCAGGATTAATAGTTGAAGTTAAAACAAGTGGTGCATCCATAGTTTTCGCGCCACGCCTTTCAGGAAGGTATTGCCTTGAAAAATTTAACAATGCGTCCATTAACATCATAACACAACTTTCATCACCGTCACAATCACGCCTCATAGCAGCATGATACATGGGATGTGCAATCAAACTTTGCGTTTCTGAAAATCCAACAATACGACCAACAATACCTGCAGAAATGTGTGGTGCTAAGCCAATAACAAGATGTCCTACAAGATCTTGCGTTTTTGTAATGTTATAAAAAGGTTTCAAACCATAAAAACTTACAAGGAGATTATCAATGAAGTTGGCAATACGTGTTAAAACGATAGATGCAGATTCTTCTAACGAATTAAATCCTGAAAGAACAACATCTTGAGGTTTAAGTTCAATTATTTGAGTATCGTTTTCTATCAAATTTCCTTTAATATCTTTTTCGTACCCTAATTCGCGAAGTTTTTCAACAGACGTATGAATCTCTTTAGGTTTAAAATGTGTTAAAGGAAGTTCTGTTGCATCATATCGAATAGTACCATCTTTATTAACATACACGTTATGTTTTGCACGCAAAATTCCTTTTGCAAGATGTTCAACAAGATGGTCTTTATTTGACGTACCTCGTACACCCTTTATTAAATCAGGATGAATTTTTTCTCCCAACTTTTTCTTTGCTCTATCAAGATAATATGCAATGTCAATATCTTGTGTTTTGAATGTGTTTGTATCACCGTGACGGCACGTTTCTTTATCCACATCTCCACAAAAACGACAAAAGTATTTTTGTGTACATTCCTTACCACATTCTTCACAACGAGGATAGATCATATCTTTATCGCATGGAGAACAATAAAATAAAGGAAAAATGCTACGTATTTTGCCAGCTTTTAATGCTGATTGAACACTTCGTAACCTATCACCTTCTTCTCCAACGGGAAACATCATTTGTGGCGAACCAGTCATTTGACGCATCTTAGCTTTTTCTGGGCGGCCCATTCGAGCACCAATAAACGTCCCAGCTTTGTCTCGTATTGTAACATTATTAACAAAATTGAGAACTTCTAATGCCGTTTTGTTTTTAATAGTCTCAGATTTTAATGAAATTTTTTCAAGACCTTTTTGATCTTTAAAATCAAACAAAAATGCTATTACTTCTGCTTCTTTCTTTTCAAGAATAATATTTTCTTTTGTAATAACTTTATGAGAAATGCCACATTCTTCGAGAATCTTTTTACCTTGCATATATAATTCGTTCTTTTGTGTATAAGGAAATATAATTTTTATAACTTTTTCTTCATGAACTTTAATTTTGCCTTCCATCATCCATTCTTTGAGAACAATTAAATCTTCGCCAGAAATAAGGTTCCAATAATATGTATATTCTGGGTGTAAAGGAACATGAAATTGTTCGCTGATTTGTTTTGCTAATGACCATGGTGGAATTTTGTGCAACGGATTATCAAACAATATTTGTATTTCGCTTTCTTTAACCCCTAATTTTTCTGCCGATTTTTGAACATGCTTTTCGTTAAACAAATTTTTCATTGCTTTTTCTACTTCTAATATCCACCATTCAGGACAATATCCTACGGGCACAAGGTCATGGCCACTTTCTGCAAAATCGCCATAGTTAAACATGATATCGCCAAGAAATAAAATTGTTTCAATATCTTTTTTAACGTTCTTTGCATCTTCAGCAGAATCTAATCGGAGAACAGTACCATCAATAAGCCTTACTGTTGGACCTTCAATTGTATCGCAGACAGTAGCTGATGCTCCCTTACGAGGCCGTTCAACTTTAAGTTGTGTTCCTACTGCAATAAAATCGTTTAGGACAACCATCGTTGCGGGATGGATACCTACAGCGTACATGCCACATGTTCTTCCACGGCCATACCGTAAACGAAATCCGCCAACAGCAAGGGGATGAGTAAATATGGGCCTTCCGGCAACTAAATCCATAATAAATGTGTTGTTAGGTTTAACTTTTTTCTTTCCATCATTTACATCTTCTTTCTTATCTTTATCCGATGAAACGTTTGCATGAATCTTTTCTTTCAGTTCAAGAAAATCTTTTAGCCAATCCCATTCTAATCCAAATTCTTTACCCCATTTTGATAATTTTTTCCATAATTTGGGAGATTTTTGAGATAGACCCTCAGCAAGTACCAATGCAACTCCACCACGAATTCTGTTTGTTTCTATTCGAGGTAAATCTTTATAATTTGACACTTCAAACTTTTCTGTTGGATCGCCGTCAACTTCAACAGGTAAATGAGATACTAAAAATTTTAATTCTTCATCAGAGGGATGATATTGTAAGTTAGTAACACGATCATGATAATCGTGAACTTCTGCTGCGTATCTATTGACTTCAACTTCTTCTGGATCATACGGCGCATAGCCCATTTTCATACGAACATAATCTGAAAGGATAACAGAAACTGACGAACCCGTTCCACCAGCTGCACGAATAGGTCCCGCATATTGTAACGCAAAATATTCTTTACCATCTTTTCTTTTTTTAATTTTAAGTCCAATAAATCCTTCTAATGGAGCTGAAACAACGCCTAACGTTAAATATGAAAAGCCTATTCGTATTCCAATTTCCATAGCTTCAATTTTATCTTTAAACTCACAAAATTTTTGTTTTGCAACTTCTTCAGAAATTTTTAATGCAACTCGCCAATCAAGTGTTCCATACTTTTTTTCAAGTTCAATTATTCTTTGAGGTATTGTTGTTCCAACAATTTGTGGTGCAATAACAGATATTAAACCAACAACACGTTCAGCCATATTTTTTGCAACGGGAATGGGAACATCGTCATCAATGTCCAACCCTTTCTTTTTTGCCTTACGAGCAATATCATAACTACGTTTAACATCAGCATTGATTTGAGCAAAGTACTTTTGCATGTCTGGAGATATGGTTGATGCCATTATATAAATTTTAAAATTTTAACATCTCTTGTTTTTAAGTTTACAACGGGTACTCGTGCTGGTTCAGGTTCGTGACCAAGTTTTTCTTGAAATGACGTTTTTCCCTGCCAACAACTTCCACATATCATTGTAACACCTTTATAATTGGCAACTTTTGAATAATGGATATGTCCCGTGATGAAAAAGTCAGGAATTACTTTTATTAAAAGAGGATCTTCTTTATGTGAAGGATAATATGGTGTTGATTTAAATGATGGGGCCATATGACGTCGTTTTAACATAAATTTCATTAATAAATCTGCTCGATGATATCCACCACTATTTCTAATAGATTCAACTTCAGAAACGTAATAATCAAAACTATATCCATGATATAACAAAACGTTAAATCCTGAAAATGTGTCGGTTTTTCCAATAGTTACCATTCCCGGATTTGTTACTAAAGTAATATTAGGAAGGGTAAATAATGCAGAACAAAATTCTTCATTAAATGCTGATTGTGGTTCTGCTAAATGAACTGCATCATGATTTCCGGGACAAATAATTATTTGTTTATCTGACGGAATTTGAGATATAAGACGAACAAATTCTTCATACTGTTCACGTATATCTGTTATTGTTAATTCATCTATTTGTGAAGGATAAATGCCTATACCATCAACCAAATCTCCTGCAATAAGAATATATTTAGTTTTGTGTGCAATAGCACGCTGTTTTTCATTTCCAACAGAACCGTTGATCCATTTAATGAATTGAGAAAATTCTTCTGGTAAAAAAACGTTTGATCCAACATGTATGTCTGATAAAAAAATTGCATATTCTTCAATAGGACTTTTCTTCATTTCAAGGTTATGAGGAACGTCTGGCCATAAGATAGTATCAGAAAAAATTATTCCTTCTCCTGACGTTCCTGAAACGCCAATAACTTCATCAAATACGAGATCTTTTGCCTGTGCAAATAACATTTTATCTTTTTTGCCAACAAATATTTTTATTCTATCTGTGACATCTTCAAGTGTAATAATAAGATTACCATTTTTGGTTTCATTGATATCTTGAACAAGACCTATCACCGAAACTGCTCCTCGTTCTTTTTTTCCTAATACACGATTTATTGTTAATGTATTTTGTAATTCTTGACGAGAACGAAGAATATTTTCTAAAAATTTGTATCGGGAAACGAAAAATTGTGCAAAATCTGAAACAGTATATTTTTTTGGAACATTTTTGTGAGAAATAACAATAGTAACTGAAGAATTTATTTGTGGAACGGAAGAAGATGAAATGATAGGTTTTTCTTCAAAAGAAGATTCTGTAGAAAATGTACTTGAATTATTATCAAGTGTTGTTTCTAAACTTGTAACATCTTGTTTGATAGTCTTTTCATTGTTTGTGTTTTGAATTGTTACTGTTGTTCGTTTGAATGTTTGTAAATGTGATTGATATAATTCATCATTTCTATCTTTTTCAGAATCCACTCTATATTTATCAATTTCGTACCAATCAACTAAATTTTCTGGTTGAGTTACAATATCAACATAATCAGAATTTAAAACTAAAAGATCAGATTCAGATTCAATTTGATCAAGAATGTTTTCTGGAACGTTATTTGTAAAAATGTCTTTATTGACAAGTATTCCTTTATTAAAAAGTGTTCCAATTAATTTATCATTAGGTTCCATGATTATGATACTCGTAACGATTTTTCTAATACTTCACGAAGTTTTATTGTAATTGATTCCTCTAAAGAAAGTGAAATCTCGCGAGTTCTTCCATATCTTCCTTTAGAAATTATTTTTGCATTAATTATTCCTAACATATCTAATTCTGCTAAAATGTCTGAAATACGACGTTGAGTTAAAACATTAAAATTGTTTTTTGTACATATTTTTTTGTACACTTCATATATTTCTCCCGTAAAAAAATGATTTTTTTGTGGAGATATGAGTAAAATGGCATACAAAACTGTTTGAAATTGTTTTGGTTGATTTATTGCGGCACTAATAGTTTTATCAGATTCAACTTTTCGTTCTGCCTCGTCAAGATGTGTAATAGTAACAATAGATGAACCACTCCGCTCAGCTACTTCTCCTGAAACACGTAAAAGGTCTATCGCTCGTCGTATATCACCATGTTCACGAGCAGCATATGCAGAACATTTTTCTATAACTCCCGTTTGAACAATATTTTCTTTAAATGCTTTTGTTGTTCGATTTCTGAGAATGTCTTGTATTTGAAGTGCATTGTATGGTGGAAATATAATTTCTTCTTCTGAAAGTGAAGATTTAACGCGAGGATCAAGATTTTCTGAAAATACTAAATTATTTGAAATTCCAACAATACATATTTGAGCATTTTTAAGTTCAGCATTAATTCTAGTTAAATTATATAATATTTCATCGCCTATTTTTTTTGTTAAATGGTCAATCTCATCTAATATTAAAACAATTACTTGTTTTGTTTCATCCAACAATTTGTAAAATATTGAATATACTTCATCTGTTGGAAGACCCGTTGTGGGAACTTCTCTCCCAAATTCTTTACATAATTGTGATAATAAACGATATTCAGTATCGGCAACACGTTTTAATTTACAATTTAAATATATCATTTTCATGGAGATAGTATTAGTTTCTGCAATACTATTCATTGAATTCATAATATGTTTAATAGAAAGAGTTTTTCCTGTTCCAGTTTTACCATAAATAAATAGATTAGATGGTCTTTCTAAACGTAATGCGGGTGCAAGTATATTAGCAGCTTCTTTTATCTGTTCTTCTCTGTACATGATCTCATGTGGCATATACGCCGATAAAAGAATTGATTTTTCAGTAAAAATCGAATCTTTTTTTAAAAAATTTTCAAAAAATGTACCTATCTTTAACATAGTGACCCCCTCATTTCCTTTGGAAAACGTGTTTTTGTTGTTGTGAAGTGTTGTTTGTTATGTTTATTATATAAAGAATATCAATATATAATATAACAGTTAACACATATATGTTTTGTTAAGTCTATTGCGGATGGAAGTCATATAAATAATTATTGATAGATTGAAAAGTAGTAACGAAACTTTTTTTTTCAAACTTTTTTTGTTTCCCGTTTTATTTATTTATTTATTTTCTATATAGAAAATATATATATATATATATATTATATAATATAAATAATAATAATAATAATAATAAAGCTAAAAAGAAGTGATAGTTGAGAATTGTTAAATTATTGGAAGTTTTGTTTTGACAATTCAAATGATTACATTTAACATATAATATAATAAATTATTTTAATTAATTAATTAATTAAATATGGTTTTCCACACGAAGAATGAGGGTTACTTTGTGGTATTGATCACAAAACACACATTTGTTGTACAAACAAACTTTTACCACAACAAACTTTTTTTAATTTTTACAGTTTCCATAAGAAACCGAGGGGTGGGAATGTTTTGTTGATTAAAATAATAATAATTAATTAAAAATATTTTTGTAATGTTTGTAATATTGGTGAAGTAGTAAATAAATATAATTATCATATATTTTCTATCTCAAAAACATAAAAACATTTAAATACATTTATTCGCTTCATTTATGTATGGTTCTAGAATCACTGTTTAATCCGTTTGGTTTAAAAAAAAGGCCCTGGCAAATGTTTATTGCAGGATTTGTGTATTCATTAATAGCTTTTGTTTTATCATATATAGTATTTAGGGACGCTGCAGGTCTTCTTCTCGTATTTTTAGTCGTTCTTTCTACTCTTCCTATTCTTTACACAGCGATACGAAATGAGGAAGAATTAGATCTTAAATATACAAAAGAATGGAAATTGTTAAAGGAACATACAAAAGTGCTTGTGTTTTTCATGTTTCTTTTTTTAGGAATAACTGCAGGACTTGTTTTTTCGTACATAGCATTTCCATCTGCAATTGTTGATACAGTATTTTCATTACAAAATGAAGCTATAGTAAGCGTTAATAATAATGTTCAGGCAAACATTACTGGAGGAATAACAAAAATTAATCTTTTTGGAAAAATATTTATGAATAATATTAAAGTTTTATTTTTCTGTTTAATATTTTCGTTTTTATACGGTTCTGGTGCAATTTTTATTTTAACATGGAACGCGTCAGTTATAGCAGCAGCTATGGGAAATATAATTAAAACTGAATTAGCAAAAGTAACAACACTTGTAGGATTAAGTTCTGCGTCAGCATACCTTGGCGTGACTACGTTTAGCTTTTTTCGGTACATGACGCACGGTTTGTTAGAAATAGCCGCTTATTTTGTTGCAGGCCTCGCAGGCGGAATAATTTCTATTGCAATTATTAAACATAATTTAAAAGAAAACAGAGTGTTAATTGATGTGTTAGATTTAGTATTAATAAGCGTTGGTTTATTATTAATAGCGGGTGTCGTTGAAGTATATATTACTCCCGTATTATTTGGTTGATCACAAAACTTTTACTTTACCAGGAACGTTTTGAAATATGTCTCCTTTTTCAAGCATTTTGTCGATAATAGTTCCCGTATTTTCTAATGACGATTTTTCAATAATATTTTCTATAGGAACGCCATTTCCAGTATCCAATTCTTTAATTAAATTCATTACTTTTTGAAATGGTAATTCTTCAACAATATCATCATTTTCAATTTTTTGTTCAACAATTTCTTCTTTATGTTCCATAACAGGACTTTCTTTTTCTTTTACTATTTCCATTTCTTTTTTTTCTACAATAGGTACTTCAACATTTTTAATTTCTTCAGATTGTACTTCATTATTACTAACATTTAATTCTTTTTTCCGTACTTTAAGCCAGGAAGACGTACTTTTTATACAAATTTCTGGAGAAATATATTTTTCTTCATTATACATTCGTACTTTTCCAATAATACGTATGATACTTCCAATATCAATTGAAGAAAGTGAAGAATGTTCTTCAAAAAATCGAACGGGAATACTTCCAGAAGCATCATCAATACGTAAATTTGTTATTGATCCAACAGTTTCTTTTTGAACAACTATTCCCATAACATTTATTCTATACAATTTTTCATTGAGTATTGTTTGAAAATAATTTTGATTTTGTTCATCTTCCTCAACAAATTTTCCTGAAAGCAATGTTTTGATAAGAACTTTGATTGCAGTGTGCCGAATATATTTTGTTGATTCCATTTTTTTTAAAGACGTTGAATAAATCCTCGTTTTGGTTCAAATATGTCTCCTGAACGACGTAACTTTTCAAGAACTTCTTCAACATTTTCTTGCGATATATTTTTATCTTTAGCAGCTTCAATAATATTTTCAACAGGAATTATTTTGTTTCCTATTTGTTCTTCCACTGATTGAATAACTTCTTTTACAACACTAATACTACTTCGTTGCGTTGCAGTTATTCTACTGCTTAACCTATCAATATCAATTTTTCCCGTTTCTGCATCCTTCGCTATCTGGTTTAAACAATAATCTATAAGTTCAATAGCTTTTTGTGCATCTTTCTTTGTAACTTCTTCACCTAATCGCAATTTTGACGCTGCTTCTGATAATCGTACAAGAGCTTCAAGTTGTCGTGCAGTAATAGGAATACTTTTAACACCAGCTTCATCAGATATACCAGAATTTCTCATCGAAACATAATATTCTTTTAATTCTTCAATCGCTTCATCGGTCATCCGTGGACGAATTCTTTTTCGCACATACAAAAAGAATTTTTTTATAAGTTCAGATGATATTGGCGCAACAGCTTTTTCAGGATTTTTATGAAGACTTAATATGAATGCTGCTGTTCGTTCATCTTTTTCTCTGTTAGGCATATCTTTTATTGGAAATATTAAATCGAACCTATTGATAAGCGTTGGTGGTAAGTTAATTTGGTTCGCAATAAGATCGTACGGATCAAATCGTCCAAATTTTGGATTTGCTGCAGCAAGAACAGTAGTTTCACATCGTAACGTTGCTTGAATGTTTGCCTTTGCAATACTAATTGTTTGCTGTTCAAGTGCTTCGTGTAACGAAGAACGATCTTCTTTACTCATTTTATCTAACTCATCAATAATTGCAAATCCTTTATTTGCTAATACAAGTGTTCCTGCTTCAAGACTCCATCCACCAAGAAATTCGTCCTTCACGACCGATGCCGTAAGTCCAGCTGCCGTTGCTCCCTTCCCACTCGTAAACCGTGCTTTTGGTCCTACTTTACTTATTCTCTTAAGCAATTGAGACTTTCCTGAACCAGGATCTCCAATGAGAAGAATGTGTATATCTCCCCTTGTTGTAACACCATCAGGCCGCTCTTTAAGACATCCTCCTGCAAGTTGTAATACTAACGCTTCTTTAACTTTATCATGTCCATAAATGGACGGCGCTATACTAGAAGAAAGAGCATAAATTGGATTGTCTGAATATGCAATTTTTTTAATTTCTTCCATCTCTTCTTCAGATATTTGAAGATCAGAAAAATCATCTTGAACGGGCTTAATATGGTTTGCTTCCAGAACCAAATCATATTTTGTTGATTTACCACCAGTCCTTAGATTAATAGGAATTTCTGTTATCCAACCCGTTATACGTACACGTGAACCGGGACTACTTTTTCTCTCAGACATTGGAGAAACTAAATCATCCTTTAAAAAAACATTGATACGTTTAGGTTGTGCACCGTCAAGATCGTCAGGCGATTCTTCAAGAACTAAACCCTGACCATCAACAAGTTCCTTTGCAATTTCTTTAAATTTTCCTTTCCTACCACAACCACACCTTGTAGGTTCTTTATACTTTTTATCTAATTGAAGAACATTTAATATGTTACCACATGAAGGACATTCAAATTTAGCAGCTGTCACGTGCGGCCTAACATCAGATTTTTGTCGTACAATACCCTCTGACCAAATAAACTTACCAAGGTGTTTACTTCTAATTTCGTTTACACTAATTTTTTGCGATTCTGCAATATTTTGTAAACGAATAGTAAATTTTGTAATGCGTTTAGGAAGGTCAAACTCTTTCACAGCAATTTCTGCAGCTTTTAACAATTCTTCAGGACTTTCAAGAAGTTCTTCAACAATTTCTGTATTATATTTAACCAATTCTGCAAAGTCAAGCGTTAGATATTTTTGTCCTTTCCTCACTGCTTCAAGAAGTTGCGGATAATAATTCTTTTCTATAAATTCCCTGAATATTTTAATTTGTTCATCTACTTCCATATAACAGTACCACCTTGTTTTTCTCCCAAAAAACTCAAGAATAAATGTATATTTAAAGATTTGGGTACTTATTCATGTATATAAAAAGAGTAAAGAAAAAAAAGTAAAAATCTTATTTTAGTAAGACTTTTTTAAGATTTTCAATCAACTTATCAGTTGCGTCATGAACTTGCTGCTCAGTTTTTGTTCCCGTACACACAATCTTTCCATTACTAAACAATAAGAATGTTGCATTTGTTCCTTTCAACTTATGTACTAACCCAGGAAATTGTTCCGGTTCATACTCAGTATTTGGCAATTTTATACCTAATACGTTAAGATTAAGGTCCATTCCTATACTTCCAGACGCAACAATGTTTTGTACAGTTATCTCTGGTTTAATTGTAACAACAATATTAAGCTTTTTAAGGCTCTTTATGATACTCTGAATGCTTCTGTCAACATCTTCAAGTGTTCGTGCACCGGTACATACAACCTTTCCTGAACTGAAGATAAGTGCAGACGTTTTAGGTTCTTTAATTCGCAATACTAACCCAGGAAACTGTTCAGGATTATATTCAGTATTTGGCAGAGTAGCAGCCATTTTTTCTAATGGAATGTCCTTCTCAAGTCCCGTAGAAACAACGATATTAACTATTCTAATTTCTTTCCTTCCCCATCCTTTAGTTCCTTTTTTAGGATTTTTAGTTTCTTTTTTAATATTTGCAGCTGCCATAAATTATCCCCCATAACGCCTATTTCCTTTATAAACGATAAGGGAGTATTTAAATGTTCCCTTTATAAATGGGTTAATTGATGTTTTCTGTTAAGAAAGGAACAAGCTTCTTTTCTGCTCTTCTAAGATTCTCCTGATATGTTTGCCTTTTCACTTTTGATATTGCTGCCAATTTTTCTAAATCAATTGTTCGTGGAAAGTTATAATATCCCTCCTTCACAGCTAATTCTATCGCTTCTTTCTGTTTTAGAGATAATTTAGGATGAAGTTGTGGTATGAAAAAATCAACCATTTTTATACGCTTCATAGATTTTATTTCTACATCAAAATCGGGTATAGTTATTATGTCCATCAATGGCTTTTTATTCCAACAGGACACTTCCCAATATTCAAATCCATCAGAACGAACCATCCATGGTTTCACGAAAATAAGTTGAGGATTAAATGCCGGTTTATACTCATTCTTTTTTTTTGGAAGTGAGTTTAACGTAATAATTTGATCTCCCTCTACATCAATTTTTTTGAACGATTTGTCTTTCTTAATTTGGTTAATGAACTTTTTTTTATTTTCCTCTTTCCCCTGTAAAAAATGAAGTTCTGTATAATTAAAGGTATTACATTCCTCCCATGAATTGAGAAGATAAATATTATCAGTTACTTTAAACTTGACACAATTTGGTGTTAAACGACACGTTTTGTGTTTGATTTTGAATTTTGCGAGCCACATTTTTAGGTTTTTGTTTATGTTTTTATTTAAACTTTGTGATTATTCCTGCATATGCAGGGTAAAGTTAAATATTAAAAATATGTTGTTTCGTCGTCACATTACAATAATTACTAAAAATGAAACGAAAACTTAAACGCACAATTGGTACTATACTCATAAGAACACTCCCACAAATAATATCTGGAATTATTTTAGGCGTATTATTCACATAAATAGAATTTTTTAAATCATAAAAATAACACAATACATTTTTAAATCACACTTCTTCAGTATATATATGGAACTAACACATATTATCCTTCGCTATGGAGAACTATTTTTAAAAGGAAAGAATCAAGCATTCTTTGAAAAGACGTTAGTTCATAATGTGAAGAAAATTTGTAAGATTAAAGATATAACAAAATTGCGAGGACGATCAATCCTCCCTTACTTTAATGATCATACAGAATTGAAACGAATATTTGGCATTGTATCGTATTCTCCAGCTGTACGAACAGAAAAAGATACTACAAAAATACAAGAAATGGCTGTTAAACTTGTTTCTAATGGAACATTTCGTGTTGAAACCAAACGGTCAGATAAAACTTTTAAAACTCCCTCTCCTAAACTAAACATTGAAGTTGGAAAGTATATTGAAAAGCATACAAATGCAACGTTTGATTTAACAAAACCAGATACAATACTTCGTATAGAAATTAATCAAGGTGGAGCGTACCTTTTTACGGACGTTATCAAATGTTTTGGCGGCCTTCCCGTAGGAACAGGTGGAAATGTTGTTACATTAATAGAATCTGATGCAGACGTTCTTGCTGCATTATTAATGATGAAACGTGGTATGTCAATTTTTCCCGTTGCATCAAAAAAACATGACATTACATTGTTACAACAGTTCTGTCCAGTACCATTAACATTACACATTTTTACAAATCAACACGAAATTGATACGTTTGCTCACACAAAAAACATTTTGGCAATGGTTATTGGCGAAACGTTTGACAATTTAAAAAAACATACAACAGAATTGCTTATTTTAAGACCATTAATTGGATTTGATACAAAAGATATTACAAAATCGTTTATACAGTTTTCAAACTTGTAAGAATTTTACACGCATTACATACTTTTTGGTTTGCAGGTTCGCCACATTCCGTACATAACTTAATTGTACCGCGCCTTTTTTCCTTAATCAAATTATCTTTTATTAACGGAATAAGTTCCAAATACGATTTAATAATTCCTTGTTTTGTTCCCGGAAATTTTTTTTCAAATTCGTTCAACATTTTTTTTACGTGTGAACGGTATCCCTCCTCAGCATAAATACAATCACAATAATCTAATGTCCATCCCTTTAATTGTGTGTACACTTCAACTTCTTCATTTGTACAGAAAAATAATGGTTTGATTCTTTGAACAAAAAGTTTGTGGCTTTGTACACCACTTATTGGTCCTAGGTTCGCTGTAAGCGTTGTATTTGCTTTAAAGACGTTCATCATTGTTGATTGTGCTTCATCATCCAAATTGTGACCAGTGATGAGTTTTGTCGCGCCACGTTCACGCGCGTGCTTGTTAAGGATGTACCGCCTCCATATTCCACATACTGTACACGGCTTTTTTCCTAATTCTCTTAATCGTGGGGCTGCTGCGTCAATTGTTGTTTGAAAATTGTCCTTTACATTAACTATGTCTAACGAAATATCTTCATCTTTACAAAACGTTTCTAAATTTCGGAGGGAATCGTCTCTATGTAACACAATACCTTCATTGATAAGTAATGCAAAGAAATTTTGTACTGGTAGTTTATACTTTTCAAAATATTTTTTTGTTAAATATAAAGCAGCAGTAGAATCTTTACCACCAGATGCAGCTACACAAATAATATCATCACGTTCAATTAACCTATATTTATTAATAGTTTTGAACACTTTATCTTCAAAAAATCGTATAAAATGTGTTTTGCATAAAGAACCGTGTTGTAAGGTAATAACTGACTTTTTTTTACATATATTACAATCTATAGAATCTTTCGTAGGTTCTATTTTTGTTGATCTTTCTGTACATCCCATTATTTCGTTCCCGTCTCCAAATAAGGCAGGTTATACCATTTTTGTGTTTGTTTTTTATAAATATTTCCTACTAAGTAATAAATTATTTAAATCAGCACAGTTTTGTTTTGTATAATGTTAAATCTTACATTACTAAAAAAAAATGAATCTGTTAAAGAACTGAGTAAAACGTTAGGTTTTACCATAACATTGTTTGATCAAGATATTGTGTTGATTAAAGCAGATACAAAGAAAGAGTTGTTAACGAAAAGTAAAAAGGCGCAGGGAAAGGTCATTATATTTAAACCTTCAACAGAAGAATTATTACGTTTCGCGTTAGAGAAAACACCTGTTAATGTTGTGTACGGGATGGAATTTATTAATCCTAAAGATAGTGTTCATTTTGTTCGTGGCGGGTTGGATCAAGTTTTGTGCAAAATTGCTGCTTCAAAAGGTAAGATAATTGCATTTTCATTTTCTGATATATTACATTCTACAGAAAAATCAAAATTATTAGCACGTATGATGTTTAATATTAAATTGTGTACAAAATATAAAGTAAAAATGGTGTTTGGTTCCTTCGCTATTACTGAATCTGAGTTACGTTCTATGAAAGATTTGTATTCTTTCTGGAAAGTACTTGGCGGTATGAACAAAAGTTGTTTTGATATGTAGTCGGTAAGTTTATAAATAATAAAGAATTGTTTTTTAATAAGTATAATGGTACAAAAAAGAGGGTTGTTAGTAGTTGTAGTGATGGTTCTATTTGTAGTCCTCTTAAGTTTTGCTGGAATTGGTGTTGATGAAGATACAAGAGATTCACTTGTTTTAAATTATTTTATACCGGGAAGTGTATTAAAAGACGATTTTTATTGGACGCATGCTAACTTTCCAAACGATGACGATGACCGTTATGTTTTTAATGTTGAAGACGATGACCCTTTTATTTTAGAGTGGGAATCATTTTATAAACTAAAAAATGATGAATTTCAAAGCGAAGTAAATTCAAAATATGGAAACGAAATACAGTTTTATAAAATATTAAATAATTACGATAATTTTATTAGTGGAAATCAGAGAAAATATTTTTTTAACGATTTTTATCCTCCATTTAGTTCTAGATATCATACAGGTAGCGGAATAGAAGACCTTTTTAACGGGGATACTCTTCAAGCATTTATTATTTGGACATACGTTTTACCTGACGAAGGTGAAGATATTTATATTAAGAATTTTAATGTTTTAGATAGTGATGACGATTTGTCATTTATTCATGCAACATGTAACAATGATTTATCATCTTGTAAAGAAGTTTCTATTGGAAGGAAAAAAAATTATGATTCAAATAGTGGGAAAACAGAAAATCCATTTTATTTTTCACAGGGATGGAATGTTATTGTAATGGTTCTTGATAATGATATAGGTAATGATCAATCTTTAGAAGTATATCCTAAACTTATTTTTATTTCAGAAAATAATAATGATAATGGTGAAGGTTATGATTCTCATTTTATTTATGCAGATTCATCAATTGATAATGCTGATAAAGACAATGATGGAGTTTGGAAGTGGCACGATATGTGTTCTAATAGTATAGATGATAATGTTATTGGTTATGATACACTTTTAGGTTGTGCTGGTGACGAAATCTGTGAAACAAACGTAAAAAAAGTTTTAGGCTGTGGAATTGATTCGGATTATGCAGATCAGAACGAAGATGTATGTAATATAGGTTTAGACGATGGAACTTCTTTTGACTACGATGAAAATATTATAGGAAATGGGTGTTGTGGTAATAATGGTTTTGAAGATTTTGAAACTTATAGTGAAGACAGACAATTTGTTTGTTTAAGGAAAGATAAAGTAGAGGATGAAGAATGGTTTGTGGGATACAATAAAGAATCAGAAGGGAACAATAACCCTTTTTTTGGTTGTGAAACCGATCGGTGTTGGATTGATGCCCAAACAGGTTGTGAAACCGATTGGTGTTGGATTGATGCCCAAACAATATCACATTCAATTATGACTATACATAAAGAACAGTTTCCTTATGATATAGTTTCTAATGGAAAAAAATGGAAAAAATGTTCCACTCCCGGCCCTTTAGAAAAAGCTGAAGGAAATCCAGAATATTTTCAAAAGAGCAATCGTTTTTATTGTTATCAAGAGGGAAAACATTGGTCTTGGACAGAATGTGTTCCATCAGATGCTGCTTCCGAGAGTAGTACTGTTCCTGGAGTAAATAAAGATACAATTAAAGGAAGAATGTATGGTGAAGCGTTATACTCCTTTCCAAATCCTAGTCTTATCGATAAATATTGGATTATTGATTCTTCAAACGAACAAAATGAACAATATACACAATATTATGGGGAAGATTACACTTTTGATTTTACTGGATATACAAACTTAGAATTTATGGTACGTTTTATTGATGAAGAATTAACTCTTCCTGCAGATGTTACTGTTGAATTTTTAGCTAAAGATACTACTTTGTCCAACTCAGAGTACCTTCCTCTTCTAAAAAGAAATGTTTTATGGTCATCATCAAATAGTCCTCTATTGGAAAGCGAAATAAATGAAGAGAATCTTCAACGTAAGTGGATACACGTTTCTATTCCCATTAATGATCTAACGCGAGTTGATAAGATTGTAATATCTCCATCCTCAAATAATGACATTATTAAAAATACAATTGAAATACAAAATGTATATTTAACAAATTCCGAACCAACACTTTTTTGTTCAGGTAAAAGTAATGATAATCCCTCTGTATGGATACCCTCTGATGATTCTGAAGCAGATTATATTTGTAATGCTTTTTATGATTCTGGTATTGATGACATTACTGATTTTCAAAGTGTTGTTGGTGGAAATGCATGGTCTGAAGATCATGGTTGTTGTGGTGACGGAAAGAATGATAATTTTGTTGGTGAGGAAGGAGAATATGGTTGTTGGAATTCTGAAATTGTAGCACCTAGTGGAAGAATAATGGATGTTGAATTTGATGGAACAAGTATGGTTCCTTCTTTTATAAAAACGGATTCTTATACAAGTGATATAATTATAAAATTAAAGAGAAGATATAGTCTTACTTTTAGTAATATTAATCAAATTTTTGGTATAAAGACAGTTTATCATGAACCAACAAGAACATATAAGATTACTCAAGAGTTTTCCTCACCAGACATATATACAATAAGTATTAAAGATCAAATACAACAATTCCTTGATGAAACAACATTAACTTTTCCTACAGATTTTTCATGCAAAAATACACATGATCTTGAAGATAAATTTCCAGAGATTACTCAAAGATGTATATTATGCGAGCAACATTTAGGCAATGATTATTGTGATTCGGGGTATTTATTATATGGAGATTTTTTTGACAATGGGATATATATTGCACTAAAACAGAATAATGATCTGGACGTAAATAGATTATTTGATATAAGTAATGATATTGATTTAGGATTATATAAAGAGATATCAAGTCAGGATTTATCCAATTACGCTTCATCATTTAAAATACAAGCACAAAAACTTAATCCATTTAGTTTTATTCCTGGAAATTCTTTAGAAACGCCTTTTAACATAAAATACTCCTGCAAATCAGACACATGCACCTACCCATTACCAGGAACATTTCCATACACAATAACAAATAAACATCCATACTTGTATGATTTATACTTTGTGTCTAGTGATGATGAAGGTGAACCAATAGAAGTATTAATTACGAATGAAGAAGGTCAAACATTTGACAATCCGGGAAACATTATTGCAAAGAAAGTTCCTCAACAAATATTGTATGGTACTGATGAGAGAGGTAAAAATAAATTTTTTGGATGTTTAACACCTGATTTAGAAGGAAGTACTTCTCTTGGTACAGATTTTGACAATGTTGAACATTGTGCTGTTAAGAAAAGTGGAGAAGAAAGTTTTATCTGTTCTCCAAGCGTGTATAATAAAGAGGAAGGAAAAGAAGGATTTGTAACTGTAAACGAATGGACCTCAGAAGGTATCACGTACGGTGGTTACGCTGATGTTGATAATCCTAATACGGTTGAAGATGTTGTCCTTTCGCTTAAACCTTTAAAAGAAACAGAAGGAGAAGAAATACCTCCAGAAGATTTTGAAACTGTTACTTTAGATGAAAATGGTGAAGAACTATCAAGGGACACAACACCCCCTACAAAATCAATACCTGCACGAAACATTATTCCAAATGCAGATTTTAATGCTGAAAATTCAGATACAATTCATCATTGGGACATGTTCGATTCAAGAATGGTTTTAAGAGATAATGTATTCCTTGACGATATTGGATTAAATCTAGAGGATATGGGAAAAGTTTTTCTTACATCTACTGAAACTCTTCGTTCAGAAAAGATTCCTGTGTCTGGAGATAAATTATATTTTACATATGACGGACTTAACGTTAAAGCCACATATACATTAGTAATGAATGATGGAACGTCAGAAGAAGGTCCACAAGAAGCTTCTAGCGGTGCTGAGATCAATACTGAAGATACTGCATATATTATTCTCGAATTTACTAGCTCAAGTGATGATACTGTTGGTATTGCTGGAAGGGGTGATATTGCTGTTCCACAAGGAGATTTTGTCGAAAAACCAATGTTACAAATAGTTGATGGAGAACCGTTAGATTATTATGATGTTGACGTTTCAAATAAAGAAGAATTACTTCCAAACGATTTCCGATCAGGCATTGCATGTTGTCCCACAAACTTCTGTTGGAACGGATATGCGTGTGTTGAACCGATGAATGATGATCCCTACATGGTAGAAGTTCTTGATGATAGAACATATAGGTGTATCGACGGTTCGTGGAATGAAGCTGACGTTAAAACTGATTGGTACGAAAGTGATTGGGGTTTCTGTCCACAGGACGACGGTTGTTTTGTTTATACCGGTGATAATTATGGAGAATCAACTGAAGAGTTTTATACGGAAGGAAATCTTCCACAATGTATTGGCAATACGGAATATGTGTTTGACCATTACTGTGAAGATGGTAGTTGGACAACTCGGACAAAACGTATAGCGTCAGAATTTTTAGATTTTGTAGATGCAAAAGATGAGTATACGATTGCGTGTGGACCGTACGATGAAACTCTTCCAAATTCTCCAATACAATATTTCCGTGGTGATGGTGTAACCGAAACTATACCTTCTGATGAAGGCGTTGAGTTATTAGAATCTTCGCCAGTTACTGACCCAACATGTTTTTCAAAAGTTGATTCTACATTACTTGACACAAAAGAAAATACGTGCGTGAACAACGTTTGTGTTGTACGATACAAGGATGGCGGTGAAAATAAAGTTGTGTTTGCTACATCTCTTAACTCTTTCAAAACCGATAAAGATGAAACTAAAGTTGCAACCGCAAGTTTCCTTTCCACGTTAGGCATTGAACCTGAACAACTTGATGAATGTGCTGACGGTGAAGAATTTTCTCGTTGCGATCTTGGTGTGGATGCAGACATATGGTACTCAAAGGATCTTGACGCACTTGTGTATGGTAAAGAACAGTTTAACCTTGTTCCGTCAACGTGGGACAACGTGAAAAACTTTTTTACAGATTTTTTTACAAATAATGAATTTGAAAGTTTAGATGGATTTATTGACGAAGCTAAGAACTTTAACCATTTGTATGTGTTAAAGAACGATGCGTTTGAAGTGAAAGCAATTCGTGAAATACGTAATTTAGAAAAACAAGAGGGATCGCCTACAGACAATCAACGGAAAAAACAACGTCTTGTTGCAGAATTTGACGGGTTTACGTCACCGTTATGCGATTATGTTGAAGAAGATACTCCTGTAAGATGGAACATTCCTTTAGAAGCTGTTTCACCGCCAATATTACCAGAAAAGTGGGCCTGTGAAAAAGATAGTACTGGTACGCAACGATTTGAAGCTATTGTTGAACAGTCCGGAACGGGAGTATTAGATTTCTTCTGGCCACAGTTAACGTCTAAGTTACGTATTGAAGAACAAGATGAAACATGAAATGAAGTTATTTGAAGAACCGTTTTGAAAAGATTAAAGATGGTAGTAAAGATATTGAAGTTCGCCTTTTTGATGACAAAAGAAAAACGGTGTTGTTGGTATACATATAAAATTAATTTAATAACAACATTCAATACATTTTTATACTCTTTTTGTTTACTTTTGGTTAATGTATATGAAAGATGGTGCGAAATATAGTGGTAACTAAAAAATCTAAAAAAACGAAACGTCAACAACGGCGTAATTCGTTCATTATCATTATTATAACAATCATTCTTATTGCTACTATTTCGCTTATAGTTACTACTATAAATTTGGTTGGTAAAGCCGGCGAAACAGACATTATAAATTGTGGCTTTTCAGATTTAGCTGGTGCTTCTAATGTAACATATCAATCTGAAGATGGTGGAATGTATACCATTTGGCTATATGACGAATTTGAAGAATTGGTTTGTTTTGGCGATGCACTTATTAACAACTGTCAAAAAGCAAAATTTTCCATTCAAAGTGAAGTGGGAACAATAAATCTTGAAACTAAAGGTTTGGTTGACGAATTTTGCAATTTTAAAATTGAATTTGACGAAATTTCTTCTGAATATTCTTCAAATGTTCCAATTCCTGACTTTTCAAAAACGTATATGGAATGTCCACTTTTAATTGAAGATATTAGGGCTAACAATTGTTCATTTCCGTTTACTACAGAAGTATGTAACGAATTTGATTTATCAAATTCTCCAGGACATACAGTCATGAATTTAATGTCTAATCTTATTTTAGTTTCTTTTTTAGGACCACAACTTCTTTTAGAAAGTAATTGTAGCGGAACATTCTTAGATTTGCTTCTTGAAGGTGAAGAAAGCCAAACGGGTTTATCATACTACGATTTGTATGATGATATATGTTTAGATCCTGACAACGAAAACGTTTCTGTGCGAGGCGATACGATAGGAATTGAACTTGAACAAACATCTATGGGCACGTACCAAGAAAAAAGGGTGTTAAAATCTGACGGATGTTTTAACGAAACTCATGTGGTTGAACAAACGTGTGGAGAAAATGATTATATTGTTTCAGAAACAGTACAATGTCCACCAAAAACGTTCTGTAGTGAGGGCGCATGTATTGACATAATTCCAGTAGTATCCATATCAGACATTAGTAAATCAGTAACAGAATTGTATATTGATGAAAATATAACTGTTCCATTCTCTGTGATAACTCAATTGTACGATGAAAATGGAACTGTAATAGTTTTCAATAAAGTATTATATCCTTCAGCACAAAAAGATGACGTTATACAAATGACAGTTACTTACGATACGATAGATACTGTTAAACAAAAGTCTGTTACTGTATATGACGTCCCCGATCCAAGTGTCTGGAAAGTGTACTTAAACGAAACGTTTGTTGCAGAATATGACAATTCTGAATAAAAATGAAAATTTTGATCCCAATAATAATAAGCATTTTTTTACTTTTTACTGTTAGCGCTATCGACGTTTCAATCGATAAAACTGATTATTCTTTTGGAGAAAAGGTTACTATTGCCATTTCTTCATGTCCAAAAACGTCATTAATTTTAGTTTCTAACCCATTGAACCAATTAGTATATATTCAACAGGGAACAGGCAATTGGCAGACAGAATATAACACCTATTCAGATTCTTCCGTTGGAAAATATTCGTTACGTACTAATTGTGCTGACGGAACTTCTCAAACAAAACTATTTTGTGTTAATTCCCCAACTTGTTTAACTGACGAAGAAGTCCAACCAGTAGACACTGTTCCTGATATTACAAATTTTACGTGGTTTAATATTACATTTAATGAATATTATGATAAGTACATTGACACGAAAGAATATTTCTTAATATCTATTAATGAAAGTGATGATGATGAGTACGATATGTATAAAAATGAACTTAAAGATTTACGTTCAGACATTAAACAATTCCGGTCAAACTTAAGAGAATTTATTCACATATTAGAACTTGATAGACAAAACAATTTGGTTGAATTAAATAATTCAGAAATGATTGAAGATAATGCTACATATTTAATTAAAGAAATTAAAGTGTTGTATACAAACACTTCTTTGGTTATCGATCAAGATAATGAATCAACTAATTGTACAGAAGATTGGTTATGTTCAAATACATGGTCACCGTGCAATCCCGTTACTGATGAGAGGATAAGGTCATGTATTGATAGAAATGAATGTTCTCCCGACAGAACAGAAAAACAAGATTGTACAATTGGTTCATCTTCCAATTCTTTTCCTGAAACGTGTACAGAATCGTGGTCATGCAGTTCTTGGTCAACATGTTATGGGGAAACACAAACAAGAACGTGTCAAGATAGTAATAATTGTGGAACTCTTACTCAAATACCTTCTGAAGAACAATTGTGTACTCAAGAAGTTGTCCCGGAACCCCTTCCAATGGAAAGACCACAAGAAGTATCTCCTCCAGTAATACCTAAAAATGAAAGTAATACTATTATTATTTTGGTTGTAGCTGTTATTGGAACTTTCATTTTAATTCTTGGAATTATATTATACTTCTTTTTCTTTAAAAAAGGAAACGTACCCTCTGAAATAAAAATGTATATTAAAAAAAATAAAGCAAGGGGAATTTCTGATGGTACTATTAAATCAGCATTGCTCCGAGCCGGATGGAAAGAAAGAGACGTTAAAAAAGGGTTTAAATAATACGGTATTAAATGAAGAACCGTTTGAAAAGATTAAGTCTGGCAGTAAAGATATTGAAGTTTGGTTATACGTTACATTAATTTTGTAAGTCTCTCAACAACTTTTATAAGCATAAACTAATTTATTATACATGGTATGATGAAAAAAAGAGGTTTCGCTAGTAATAGAGCTCAGATTACAATATTCATGATACTTGGCGTTGTATTGTTATTCATTGTTGTTACATTCATTATGTTAACAACATCATTACAGAAAGAACAACTTAAGGAACAACAAGAAAAAGTTTTTACGGCAGCGTTCTATAAGGAAGGCCTACGATTATTTATGGAAGATGTACTGACAGATGAACTATCGTCTGCATTATTGTTAATGGGTCAGCAAGGTAGAATTTGGAAAGATCAGGGCGGAATCATTAGTCATCTAGATAATAGTATAGTTTTTGGAGATCCAAATTTTGGCGGTCGTGTCTTTCTTGCTATTAAAGAACCTGAACCTACTGAATTTCCGGAATCGTATCCTTGCGGTATTGATAAGGACGCATCTCCGTTCTGTGAATATGCTTTTCCAATGACTGGCGAGTTTGGTTCACGGCGTAATGCGTTAACCAAACGTACTGTTGAAAATGATATTGAATCGTATTTATTATCAGCAGTAACGTTAAAGGTTGAAGAGTTTATACAAAGTACAGTTTCTCCATCTTCAGAAATTAGTGAGGGTGACGTTGTTATTGACGTTCAATTACTTAACGATGGTATTGCCGTTTCTGTTGAATATCCATTATACGTTTCCTCAGGAAGTAACGATTTCTTTACATTATCAGAATTTGACTTTTTTTATACAAGCGAATTTACAAAGTTTATTACCAAAGCAGTGTTGAATCCTATCAGGTGGGATTGGACATCTACTGAGTTTGAGTATGAACAAGCTTTAGCTGATAATAGTTTTATTCTTAATGGTGCCGACATTTCTTTATCATTATATCCTGAGATGGACATTGAAATGGATACAGAATCGTTAGATGATGGAACTGACATATTTACATTTACATATCCTTTAGAAGCTATCATTCAATCAGATCCTGACGATGTGCCACCATTGGAAAATTATGTTTTTAGGATTGCACGTGAGAATCGGCCACCTGCATTAGATTATATTAATAGATGTCCTGGTGATGGGTATGATTATCTGGTTGTTTCAACTGTTGGTGGTTTGGATAATGTAAAGATTAATATGAAAGCAAATGACCCAGACGAAGATTTGAATATTATTTATGGGTTAGGTACTTCATCTCAAACATTTATTGATGGTACAGAAGAAAAATTGTTTGAATTAAACCCTTCAAGTATATTAAATGAAAATAATATTTACAATTTAAAAGCTTCTGTTTCTGATACTCTTGCAGAAGATTTTCAGGATGTTCGTGTGAAAGTTGTTGCTAACTCACAATGTTGTGTTGTTGACGATACTAATATTCAAGGTGGTAAAGTTGCAAGTGCTGGTACAATATGTTCAGATAGTGCTGTTGAAGAAGGTTGTTTTGGTGGTTTAGACGAATTAGCATCAAAAGGTTATTTATTAGAAGAAAGAACTGGTGCTGGAACATGTAATGGTTTAACAAGTGATTGTGGGACTGATCCAAATGCCGAAAAAGTTTATACTTCTAAGATAACGTGTGGTTGGTCTCTTGGTTTAGAACCAGACACGATTCCGTTTGGTGGAGAATGTAATAGAGTTGCAACTGGTTGTGAAGGAAAAGATCCTTATACTCTAGAAGAAGATGTTGGTTGGTGTACTGGCGAGTGGGGTTGCGGAAGTTTTTGTGGTGTTAATGCGGATGATGAAATTGTTTCATTTCTTCAACCAGAAGATGATGGTGCACCCTTTGATTGGTCTGGTAGATTAGTTAATCCTACTGATGCAAGTTCTTTTAGTTGTCGTTGTGAATCTGTTGGTGAAGGAGCATGGTGTGACCACGATTTTGATGGCACTTTTGATAGAAAATGCGATTCAATTGGAGAATGTTCTATCGAAATATGATTTTTAATAAGGTTCAGAAACACAAACTTTTCTTTCTTCATCACAATAATGTCTTCCAGGTAAACCATCATCACATGTTCTTGGAGTTCCTTCACACACACCATTAACAACCATATCATTCTTAGTGCAAAATAACCCATCATCACACGGTTGCCCTTCACCAGAAGTCATATCTGGACAAACACTATTCAACCTATCGTACGTTGTTTCATCAAACAACTTCTGTGCAACTTCACGCATCATCACCACGGGAGGAGACACAGGATTTTCAGGTGTAAGAACGTACCATTTCTTATCAGCTTCTAAATCAGAAAGAATTCCAGCATCAATTAAATCTTCAATACGATCATAGACAAACTTTACTTTACCAGTAGGATCAAAATACGATATTAATTGTACAGTCATGTCACGACCTTCAATAAGTTGTTCAGTTGTATATGTGCCATTACAAATGTACGTAGAATCGTCAGCCATCCACACAGATAAATCGTACACAGCTTGTGTTCCGCCAGAAAAAACAGTTACTGGTTGATCTGTTCTAATAGTAATCGTTCTATCTTCAAGTGAAGACATTAACATACCTTCTCTTTGAACAGTTTCTTGAAATAATCCACCACCAGTTGAATTTCCAGTATCAACAAGATATAAATTGAAAGAAGGTTCATTAACCAACTTTACAGTAGCATTTACAATAGGGCTGCCTGCTTGATCTTGAACCCTAACTTCTTTTTCTCCAGTAAACACAATACCATTATTATTTGTTACTCCAGTTATAATATGTTCAAGTGGAGGTTGTTGTACATCTGGCTGAGAACGTACGTCTGATTGTGGTTGTTGTTCTGTTCCAAAACCTGTATCACTTTCACATGCAACCGCGGGTGTTACCAAAACACTTCCAAGTAATATTTTAGATAATAATTGTTTCATTACTTACTTATTAGAGGTGATTATATTTAAATGTTATGAGGAAAAATGTTTATATACTGAAAACATATTCATTTATTAATGGACATAACATTACTTATAATAATCTCGGTAAGTGTTTTTCTTCTAATACTATATTACGTTTCACGTAAATTAAAAAAAGATACTGTTGAAGATACTGAATGGCAACCATTTCCTGAACGAAATAAAGAAGTTATAGAAAAACCAGAAGAAAAAATGTTTGACATTCCTGAACAAAAAAAACCGTCAGTTTTTTTCATTCCAATATTATCACCATATTTACAAAGGATAAAACAAAAACGGAAACATAAAGTACATCATCAACATCAAGAAGATTTCTTTACTGAACATGGTTTGGCAGTGCCTAAACCTAAAAATGATGTTGAAAAATTACAAAAAGTTGTGCATACACATTTTAATCCAAAAAAACAAGATACAAAAGATACCTTTACCAAACTGAGACAACATTCACGCGTTTCACATAGGAAAAAAAAACAACAAGAATCCATTCATAAAGACACTTTTTCTGAATTGCACAAAATTGTACATAAAAAATGAACGTTTTTTAGTCATATAGACACCTTTCTTCCCTGACAACATTTATAAACGATAACTGTTTCCTCTAAACTAGAGAATGATAGGTAACAAAAGGGGTTTGTTTATTGTAGTTTTAGGTATATTCTTACTTAGTTTTCTATTCGTATCATCAGTAGATACTGATGGATGTTATGTGTATCCAGAAAGTGGATCATATTGTCAAACAGTTTCACAATCTGATGCAGAAACTGACTGTGCAGAATATGGCGATTGTTCTTTAGATCAACATTATGTTCCTTTACAAGATTGTTCTGGTGTCGATGTTTGTCAATTGGTTGTATGCGATTTAGATTGTACAGAAAAGACTTTAGGTGAATGTAGACAGGAAGGAATTGCTGATACTGGTGTTGCTGGTGGAGAAGTTCCTCTCGAAAGGTATAATGAACTTTGTACTCCTGGATGTTGTATACTAGACCCTTCAGTTGGAGAAAATCAGTGCCAATTTCCTTTATTTAAAAGGGAATGTAGTGATCTTGCTGCACGGCGTGGTTTCAATTCAGATTTTAGAAATCCATCTGGAATGTCATATTCTCAATGTCAATTAGAATGTAGTACAGAAATTGTAGGTTCAGATCTTATTATAACAGTTCTATCTGAAGATGGTACTGAATTATCTGGAGTAACAGTAAAAATTTTAGGCACTGAGGAAGAAGGACAAACTTTAGCATCTGGAGAATATACTTTCCCAACTCTTCAACCATCAACGTACGTTGTTAAAGTTAGCAAAGATACCTATAAAAGTGCAGTTGCATCAATATCTGTTGAAGGTGAAAGTGTTTCTCACCAATTTATACTTACGTCGTCAGTCGGTACACGAAGTATTTCTGGAACTGTTAAAGACGAAACTGGAGAAGTATTAGAAGGAGCAAAAGTTTCTATTCAAGAATCTACCGAACCAGCAATTACAATTGACGATGGAACATATAAAATTGAAAACATTCCATCAGGAGTTTATACGGTTACTGCTTCAAAAGAAGAATATTCAACACAATCGAAACAAGTTACTGTACCTGAAGATACTGACGTAACAGGTATCGATTTTACATTAATAGAACAGGTAGAAAATGGTGTCACAATTAAAGTTGTTAATAATGCTGAAGGACAACCAGGTGCAAAAGTGTACATTAACGGTACATTTAGAGGAATAACACAATATCCTGAAGGTGAAACTAACATTATTTCACTTACTCCTCAGGAAGGTGGTCAGGATTATGAAGTGTTTGCAACATTTCAAGAGTATGGTTCAAATCCAGTCATTTTTTCATTCGGTCCTACTGATGCATCAATAACGATTGAGGTTAATCTTATCCTTCCAGAAACTGAATGTAATTGTGAAGCTGATGAAAACAAAAAACCAGTTACAGAATTTCTTGTATCTCCCGTCCTTGGAAAAGAACAGTTAAAACTAACATGGACAAAACCGTGTGCGGAAGTTACCAGTTATACAATTCAAAGGACTGGAGAAGACGATATTACTGATCCAATTTCCGTTTCTGGCGCTGTTGTAGAACATGTTGACGTTGATGTTGAATGGGAAAAAACGTATTCGTATACTATAACTGCAAATTATGAAGGTGGCCAATGTTCTTCTTCAGAATTAGGGTTCGATCCAATAACAATGGGTATGGCAGCATGTGAAGACCGGTACACTGAAAGTGCTGGCTGGGACACGTTCTGTCAATCAGATATAGGAAAAAGACAACAAGTATTTAGATGTACAAACAGTAATACTATTGAACCAATTCTAAGTGCTGATTGTTCAGTTGAAAATAAATTCTGTACACAAACATCGCGGCACAGTGCAAGATGTAGCGATAATGCTATGTGTACAACCGATCCTATGTTTGGTAACCCTTTCGGCTTGTATTATTCAGAAGATATATGTTACGGACCGCAAGATAATCCCAATTATTGTTATTATGATAATAGATTAAAAGATACAGGAAAAATAACAACTGTTGATGTATGTAATAATTGTGAAGATGTAGATACTTGTTTCGATTATCAAAGTGAGGGTGCATGTACACAAAATAGATGTTTCGGCACTCCGTGTGAATGGGTCGATGGTGCATCACAACCGGAAGAACCGTTACTTGATTATACAATTGTTTACGGAAATTATAATCAAGATGCAAAATTTGTTACGGCAGAAACGGGTGCAGGATATTGTGTTGAAGAAAATTATGATGAAAATACTCAATGTACGTTATGCGGGCCAGATTCACCGTTGTTTGAAAATTATTATTGTACAGCGAACGTTTGTTCAGGGTTAGGTTCATGTTTCTCACAAGAAAATTTAAACAAATGTAATGAGTGTCCTGACGTTCCCGATGATGACTCTACCTGTTACGATTTTATTACGGAACAGGAATGTACTAATGGTCAGCCCCTTACAAACATTGAAGGTACGATTACCCTTTCTCAAGATAGTTGTACATGGGGCAGATGTTCATGGACAAATCCTGGAGGTAACGGTCAATGTATAAAAGATGGTGACGGTGATCACGTTGACGATTGTGTATTTACACCCAACGAATTTGGTGCAGCTCTTTCACAGCAAGTTTGTGCACGGGACATTACACCACCACGAACAATTCTTTCACAGGACGTTCATGTCGTATCAACTGCAACGCCAGAGATTACATTTTTTGGAAGTGATGCATATGGTACGCCTGGTCAGGGATCTGTCGTTGAAACCCTTTCGTACTGTATAACAAACATTGATGTTGATACGTGTACCTTGGACAAGTACATTGACGTAGCGTATGCACCTAATGTAGATCAGGATACGTTAATCACGAACGTTCTCGATTCAGGTTTCTTAGATGCAAGCATTGACGGTGACGTGTACAAAATAAAATTCTTTTCAACAGACATTTATCATAACCAGGAGTCTGTTAATGAAGAGTTTATTTATGTTGATACAACCATTCCACCATTCACTATTCATGACGAACAAATTGTTAATATAGACTTGGTTGACCTTACCGTATATTTAGAAGATACAAACGAACCGATGAGTTGCGAATTTGTGTTACAGCCAATATTTCCATCTGGTGAAGCCCTAACAGCTTCTGCTTCCAGAGAAGATAATGTAAAAGATGCAACTTTTTCTACCCTTCCAGGTATTAGGTACGATGTTACTGTTACCTGTACCGACGATTATGGAAATGTTAATGAAAAAACTGAACAATATGTCCTTAACCATGATCAACGTATAACTGTTGTAAGACCGGCACTGAAAGAAAATCTTGCAACAACATCCGTTGTGTTTGAAGTTCGTACGGGTGTCGGCGCAACGTGCGAATTGTTTAATACTGCAACGAATCAATTAGTTCCCTCACCTTTTTCAACGTCTGATGAGAAAACTCATATAACTGAACCTGTTTCAGGCTTTTCTGACGGCCAGTACGCTGCAGTGTATAAAGCAAAGTGTACAGAATTGTTAACGAATGACGTTGCAGAAGCGTACTTTGACTTTGCAATAGATTTCACACCGCCAAAAACTTCTATTACGTTACAAGAGGGTGGTAGGACATCATCTCCAACATCTTTCGGCTGGGAAGAAGTGTTTATAGAAACTGTTGACGTTACCCTTACTTGCGAAACTGACGGTGGATTTGATTGTGCAACAACATCGTTTTGTTTAGGCACTGGTTGCGATTATATTAACAATCCAAATTATATTGAATATACTGAACCGTTTATTTTAGAAGAATCAACAGAAATATGTTATTATTCAACCGATACTGTAGACAATCCATTTCCAGAAATTATGTGTGGGACCATTACTATTGACGGGTATGGTATAACACTTGTTACACCTGAACCCTACACGTATGATGGAGAAACGTGGGGAATAAGTAACACGCAAGTATTTGACTGGACATTTTATACTAAAGTTCCTACACGTGTGTGCAAATTTGATTTTAGGTCAGGGACACTATATGAAGAAATTGAACAGTTTAAAACTTTATCAATAATTGACGGTAAATATACGTTTGAAAAATTTCCTGGCGATACAATTTCTGCATTTTCTGATAGTGGCAGTGCAAAAACTGTATACATACAGTGTGAAAATGAAGTGGGAGAGGTAGGTCCAGAACATGTTATGAACTTAGAATACGATCCTAGTAAGCCCGATATAAAAGATGCGTACGCTGATCCCGATAATGTCGTTGAAGGAATATCGACAAACATTTTTGTTGAAACTGATGATAAAACGTTATGTAAGTACAGTGACAATTCTGATGATGCGGGAACGAAAGATTATTTTGCAATGGAATATTCATTTCCTGGAACTACTGAAAAGGAATTGTTTACTGATCACGATGACGAATTTTCAATCAATTTCCTTGGAACAACGAAAAAGTATTCGTTACTGACACAGTGCATGAACGGTGCCGGCGACATTTCTGAAGTTGAAACTATAGAGTTTGATGTTGATTATTCTATTATTGGAAATATTCTTACATTATCTCCCCAGAATGGTTATTTTTCAGCGTCTGACATGACATTATATATTGAAACTAATAAGAATGCATTATGCGAATATGAACTTGACACTATCATTTATCCATTTACAGAAACTGGTGGTAAAGTACACACGTCAACATTAACTGAACTTGGCGAGGGCGAGTACATTATTCCTGTTAAATGTGTTATTGGCGAACATACTGCAGAATCAACAATTATGTTTACGATAGATCAAACACCGCCTACTATTACCCAAATTTCTGACGGTAATTATACGTGTGGAAGTGATGTTATTTCAATTTTTG
Organism: Candidatus Woesearchaeota archaeon; assembly: GCA_018676855.1. Lineage (GTDB taxonomy): Archaea > Nanobdellota > Nanobdellia > Woesearchaeales > GW2011-AR9 > PCYB01. The sequence continues at coordinate 443,733 of JABHDY010000003.1, read as the reverse complement.
TCACAACTGATGAAGAAGTTATCACGGGATATTCATACGAATTGTACGATGATGGTGTTATTGCACACAATATTAACGCAACGGCTGTAGGTCCCGGAGGAAAAGTGTTAGAAGCAACTGTTGGTCCCGGCATGCCAATTAACATTTCAACAGAAACACTTATTGAAAATCATACGTATAGTGTTAAATTATATACGTGGGACGAAGCAGGAAATACTGCCCAGATATCTGAAAGTGATGGCGTTACTATCATTAATGAAAATCATTCAATTTGTTTCATGGACACGACAGCTCCGTCCGTTACAATGATTTCGTTAAATACAATATCATGTACACGTGTTGGCGTATCATTAGATTGTACTGACGAAACTTCATGCAGTTCGTTTGAGTTTAGTCAAAGTTATTCGTCTGACGAATGTACAGAAAATAGGTCGTATGCTGGCCAGAACATATTATTTAATAGGACGGGCTGGGTATGTTATTCAGTATCTGATCCTCTTGGTAATAGTATTCGGTCAGTTGACACTGTTGAATTTGACGATGCTGACGGTGATGGTATTGTAGGAAGGTGCGACATTTGTGACGATACTGGTTCAGGTAAAGTTGTTGACGGTGAAGGTTGTTCATCTGACCAACTTTCAGAATTGGAAAAGACGCGAGATTTTGATAATGATACACTTCCAGACGCATGGGAAAAACAGTATAATGCGTTCAATTGCGAATTTAATTCTGCACGGAACGATTCTGATAGTAACGGTGTGTTAGACCCTGACGAAGATTATGACGATGATGGAAAAACGAATTATCAAGAGTATAAAGCTGATACAGATCCGTGCGATGCGTCAGACGTTGACGATGATGATAATGACGTGTACCCTTCATATCCGCCGTACGATACTGATGAGGACGATTTTAACTTTTCTGCAGGTACAGGTTCTGATATTGACGAACCAAGAGATTTACCGCCTAGTACTGCTGGTCCATCAATAACTCCTGATGATAATACTCTTGCATTCGCATTCCTTTTCATTGGACTTGCATTATTGCTTGGCGGTGTTGGTTATTTACTATATTATTACAAATTTTCCGGAGCACCAGGAACGAAGAAACCTTCCACTGCAGAAAAGCCACGGGCAGTTATGGAAAAGCCTGTTCAAGAAGATATTACGTGGAAAGATCGTTTATCGTTCCTTCGACGGAAAAGGGAGGGTCGTACAAAAGAACGGTCACGGAAGTCATTGTTTGGATCATTTAGTACAAGTTCTCCGTCAATACCACACGTTGACGAGTTTATACAGAAAAAAGCGCCACACTTATCAAAAGTTCAATCGCTTGCAAATAGGTACGTTGCTCATAAGGACGAGATTCAACCAGGATTAAAGTCGCACGAAAAGGGTATCTTTGCAAAACTTGAATCTATTGCAAAAAAGACTAAGACGAAAAAGATTCATGAAGTTGTAAGTAAAGATGAAGCGAAAGATATCTTTACAAAACTTAAAAAAATTAGTAAAAAGCGAAAGGGTGAATCATAATGGTTTGTTCAAAGAGAGGAATGGCTATCGGCCAAGTGTTTATTTTTATTGTTGCTGCAATCACGTTTGCACTTATCATGATATTTGGATATAAAGCAGTTACTGACTTTTTAGATACGGGCGAAAGGGTAGAATTTGTACAGTTTAAAACTGATTTGGAACAGTCAATTAAACGTATTTATACCGAATATGGTGCAATACGTATTGATACGTTTCATACACCATTACAATATACACAGATATGTTTTGTGAATATGGAATATGATGAAGATGATCTAAATTCTGAAATGGCTCGCTTATGTACCAAAGATCCCATTGCATGCGATGCATGGGAGGGATATACAAACACTGTATTTGATGACGTTGAAGCGAACGTGTTCTTAACACCATTATCATCTGAAAAGATTAAAGTAAGTCGGATAGAGATTTTTGATAGACAAAATACTGATGATGAAGATGACGACGAATTAGTAGGTTTCCATTGCGTTCCAATCAATGGTGGCTCTTTTGAACTTAAATATATGGGTAGGGGTGACAAGACACGTATCCTTGTTAATTAATAACGTGGAAAAGTATTATGGAAAAAACGAAACAGGGACAGATACAAATAACATTTCATTGGATATATATAGTTATAGCAGGTGCGATAATTCTCTTATTCTTTGTCGGTCTTGTAGTGAAACAGAAAGCGGTATCTGAAGAACAATTAAGTTTTGAAGTTGTTCAAATCATGGAATCGATATTTACTGCTGCTGAAGTGTCTGAAAGTACAAAAAATTCTATTGATATTAGCGGTTTAGCAGACACAGAATTCTTTTTTAATTGTGAAGATGGTGTAAGCAATTTTGGAATTCAAGAACAGGGTACAAGGGTACAGAACAGTATCAATCCCATGTTTTCAATGAAAACTATTCAAGCTCCACGACTTGTCTTATGGAGCCTTCCGTACAAACTTCCGTATAAAGTTATCGATTTTTTGTTTGTCATTCCGTCAAACGCAAAGTATGTTCTTATTGGCGAGGACGATTTTTCTGACGAGTTTGAACGTGCAGCATCTACAAAGAAAGAAACTGATGAGAATGGTGAAACGCCGGAATTAACGCCGCGTGAAGAATTGTTAAAGATAGATGTTGAATATAAAGAAATTTTACAAATTGATCCTGGTGCAAGTTCGCACGTACGGTTAATTGTTGTTAATGATAATCAGCCGCCAGACATTCCTTCTAGCTCCAAATTGTCAACACTTCCTGACGATAAAGTAAGCGCAGTTGTTTTTAGTGGAAATACTGTTCAATACTATCGTAAAAGTGCAAATTCTTTTGTACAAGATGGTTCGCCAGTTCCATTAATAATGGTTCCTGGTGAGAGGCAAGCTGCTAAGTACGCAGCAATTTTTGCAGGAGATGATGACATATACAAGTGCGGTATGCAGAAAGCCTTTACACGACTTACATATTTATCAGAAATTTATACATCAAAAACGGCAGATATTATTGATTTTTATGATGGACAAACGGATAATATTTGTTATTCAACATTTACGTCTATTGGAACGAATAATATTCAACAAGAGTTTAATGTGTATCTATCTGCTGTTAATACATGTAATGTTGCTATTACGCTGTCAGAATTTGATTCATGTACTTCATTAATAGTTTCTGCTGTTAACCTTATGACACTGAACAAAGATATGCGCGATACAAATTGTATCGCATTATACTAAATATACAATGAAACGAACAAAACGTGGACAAGTTCACATGTCCGAAACTATTGCCGTCCTTTTCATATTTTTTATATTAGTACTTTTTGGTTCAATTTTTTATTATAAATATTCTGAAGTATCATTTAATCAACAACAGGACGAATTGTTTGCTAGAAGGGCCATTGATACAACCACAAAAACGTTATTCTTACCTGAACTGTTATGTAGTAAGGGAGACGCAGAAGCTGAACAGTTTTGTTTTGACATGATGAAATTAAAGTCTGCCGAGTCAGTGTTTGCTGATAATAAAAATTATTATTTTAACATGTTTTCGTATGCGAAGATAACTGTGAAACAATATTATCCTGAAGTTCCGGATGGTGGTACAGATACGTGGACAATATATGATAATCAAAAACCTGATACTACTAAAACAAAACCAACATATTTTATCGTGACATTGAAAGATGAATCGCAACAATCAAACGGTGAACCAACGTACGGTTTTGGCGTTGTTACGGTAGAGGTATATTCATGAGACGACGTGCACAGATGGAAATGGCAGGGTTGGTTGTTATAGTTATACTTATTACTCTTGGCATTCTTTTCATGGCACAATTTGCGCTTAAAGATGAACCTGATAAGAACATATTTACTCGGAAGGAACTTGCTGCAAGTACAATGGCAGCAGTTATGAAAATGACAGTAACTGGTTGTACCGAAGGAACAGCACAATTTCCACAAATTGAAGGTGATTTACTTGACGATTGTGCAGTATTTGGCGATGTACATAGTAACTATATTTGTGAAGGAAAACCAAGTTGTGAATTTTTACAATTTAAAATTGAAGAACTTTTAGACCAAACTCTTGGCGTGTGGGGAAAGAAATACCATTTTGTATCTGAAATGGTTTCAAACAATGAAGAGTTTTTGTACATTGATGGATATAATGCGGTAACCGGTACAGGTGGACATTGTCAAGATCGTGTACGTGATACGTCAGGAGATTTCTATTTGCCATCAGGTAACGGTCTTGTCAGAAGTGTGCTGTATGTGTGTGAATAGACGTGAAATTATAGCAAGGTTTATATACCATTTTTCTTTCTCAAATAGAAGGATAGAATAGTCATAGATAGATAAAAAATGAGGTGAAAGAAGAATGTTTTCCAAAAAAGGGCAAGGTCTTTCGTTAAATGTAATAATTGTTGCTGCTATAGCGTTAATAGTTCTCGTAGTTCTTGTAGTTATTTTTACTGCAAAATCTGCAGATTTTGAACGAGGTGTCAGTAAAGAAGGCCAAACAGAAATAGCAAAAATACGAATTTCGTATGGTGATTGTCAACCAACTGGCTTATCAGAACAAAATTTCCTTCGTGCATACGGTTCTGCAGAAACACCTGAAGAACAACAGGAAGCAATTACAGATCTTGAAACGAGAGTTGCTGATTGTAAAGCTAATGATCAAACCAGTTGTTTAATTGCTGGCTGTAAGTGGAGCTAGAAATGAAGAAAGTAAATAAAAATTGGTTTAGCAATTTTTTTACTTTCCTTCCTCATGGTCGGAAAGCTTCCGCAAACATGTGGTGGATAATTATTGGTGCTGTTATAGCGCTTGTAGTTATGATCATATTGATGGTCATGTTTACAAGCAAGACAGGTACACTTGAAGGCGGTTTGTTAGATTGTGAGAGTAAAGGTGGAGATTGTACACATTCTACTGTAGCAGATTGCGAGAACGTTGGTGGATCTGTTTCTAGTGCATTTAGTTGTAAGGATACAGCAAAAGAATGTTGCTTTGGTTCAAAGAAAAGTCAAGGGAAAACATGTACTTCAGGTATAGAATGTATTTCAGGTACTTGTGGAACTGACAAAAAATGTACATAAATGAAATTTAACAAGAAAGGGGTTGACTGGACAAGTCCAACAACACTGGTTATCGTTATCATTGGCGCATTGCTTGGCTTTTTTTTAATTTTTTATTTTATTAAACTAAAAGGACGGTTATTACCATGAATATGTTTAAAGATAAGAAGGGTATGGAGATGTGGCAATTAGTAATTATTATTCTTTCACTTATCCTTCTTTTGTTTGTTATTGCATGGTATGGTGGTTTACGTACACAATTGGTCGGACTATTTGATAAATTGAAGGAGTTGTTGTAATGGTTGCAATAAAAAAACTTTTATCGTACATAATACCTCTCGTTGTTCTTGTTCTATTTTTATTGTTTTATTATAATCCTACTGGCGCGTTTGAAAGTGTGAAAGATGTTGTGTCAGATGTTAACGCAAGTATTGACGATTTAATAGGTGCAGAAGAAGTTACTGCAAGTAGACCTACACTCCCTCCAGCTCAACAAGCAGAAGTTGATAAATTAATATCAACGATGGAACGTATGAAAAGTAGTACTACAAAATTTTGTTTTGATAATTATGGTGGATTTTCATCGTTAGGTGGAACAACGATTACCCTTACATACAATGAACAAAAAAAATCAACTGCAATAGAAGTGTTACGTGGCGTTGGTGGTGTACAAGAAGTGTTCTATAAAGAAATTGAAGGTGTTAAACCCTGCGTTATTGCTGGAAGTGAGGATGTTGTTGACAAATTTTATGATGTCTTTTTTGGAGAGTGGAATTATGGTGTTGTACGACCCTTGGAAAGAAAAAAAGTATATCTTGAAAATCCAGCACTTGGTCAATATTTTATGCCTGTAAAACAAATTATGATTACGTTTGATTCTTTTCAAGGAATGATGGAAGGTAATATTATTCGTATCCCTGTACTTCCATCAAACATAATTAATGAATATGAAAATTTCAATGACAATGGGTTCTTGTACAAACCAGACAATGAACATATTTGTTTTTTTCCAACTGGTGATAATGATGAAGATGGTCTTGACGAAGATTATTTCTCTAACAACGGCGACGAATTTTCTATTCCACAACAATTGAAAACAGGGAAAATTAATTCATGTAGTTAAAAATGGTAAATAAAAAAGGTCTTAGTATGGGATTTCTTGTAGCGTTAATAATAGTCATACTTAGTTTTATGCTTATTGCAGGTGTCGTATTTAGGTTCATGTCTGATGCTGAAGAAAAACAGGCGGAAGCGTTATGTAAAGATAGTGTTGCTCTCCGTTCAGTCGCATCTTTCAAAGTGTTAGGGACGGAACAAAAAATTGCGCCATTACTATGTCAAACTATTGATAAAAAGATATCTGGTAGTAAAGAAGAGGTTCAACAAATTATTGCAGACAAAATGGCACGTTGTTGGGACATTTTTGGTGAGGGCCGGTACAAAACAAGCGTGTTTGAAAATACAAACGCGTTTAGTGGCGGTTCAAAATGTTTTGTCTGTTCAACAATACTTGTTGAAGAAGATAATGATTTTGTTGGCGATGGAGTTTCTGCACAAGAATTTAAAGATTTTTTACGAACAACAGATTATCCAAAAAAGAATATAAAATATTTAGATTATTTTCAATATGGTGGTGGCGGCCCAGGATATGTTATAGGCGTTCTTACCAATGAAGGTATTAAACCTGACAGGGCGTACGGTATTGCATTTAAAGCAAAGTCAACAAGTGGCGTACTGGTTCCAGAACTTACTGCTGGCGGTACGGCTGCAGCTGCAATTGGAATAACATCTATTGCAATATTTGGAATTGGTACGGGTGGGTTAGGTTTATTAGCTATTGGCGCTGCTGGGATAAGCACTACAGTTTCTGATTTAATGACTAAAAAAGTTACTACAGATGGTATTATATTAGTAGATCTTGAACGAGGAATTCAAAAGGAATTTTTTAAGAACTGTAACCTTGTTGCAGGCATTGCAGGAACGTAAAAAGAGGTGTTTTAATTATGGATAAAAAAGGAATGTCACAAATGTGGTGGATTATAGGAACTGCATTATTAGTGTTAGTAGTTGTTTTGTTAATATTAGTATATTTCCGTGGAGGAAGTAGTAAAGCGTTTGATACTATCGATACAAGAATTGCTGGATTAGCAGACTGTGATAAAGATAATGCTGCTGATGCGTTTGATGATTGTCCCTGCGATCCAGAAAAGCAAGAATTAGGAAAAGATCAGTTAGGGAATGATGAAATATGTAGTAAACCATGTTCTGATCCGTTTAATAAAGCAACAGATTGTGTAAACACACTAACATAACAATGAACAAAAAAGCTATCATGATAAAGTTTCTTGTAACAGTAGTCTTAGCATTACTTATTTTTACTCCTGCATGTTACTTTACATCTAAATTGTTTAGGTTAAGTAATCAAGCTGCAACAAACTTTAACGATTTTGTTAATGTTATTGGAACGGTTTCTAATAGTGGTGATGGGAGCCAGTCAAGTTTTTTGTTAATATTAGATGATGATACGTCAATTGTGAAGTTTAATGAGGATGGTGAAAAAGTTTGGTTGAAATATCCTTCAGTTCCTGCTTTCGATTTTGATGCTCGGTCTGGATTTGGAAAAAATGTTCCAAATTTTGGTGGATCACCAACAAAAGAATACATGCGTCAATGCTCAGGCGATGATTGTAAACAATACTATGTTTTTTATGATTATCCCGATAATAAATGTACAAAAGAAGGTATTAAGAAAGATTGTATGATGTTATGTCAACAAGTTGAATTTATTGATACGTTCGTGCGTGAAGAACCATTACCTCGTTCTCAAACAGTTACTGGAGTTTTACAAATATTCAACAGAGAACTATTCTGTAAACAATCAGTCGTCATTCAACTTGAAGATGATGTTAACGTCCAACAATTTTACAAATTTAGATCAGGAGACGATCCTCGTAGAACAGTCACCAAACTGAAGAATGAAGGAGGAATGGTGTATGTTACGTTTGAATAAAAAAGGCTCAAGCATTCTTATGGCCATTTTTGAAATTCTTGCCGTCATACTTGTCATTCTTATAACATTTTCAGTTGCGACAGAATTTGCAGGGTCAACAAATACGCAGAAAACGTTCTATGCAGAAGATATGCGTATGATGATAAATACGCTTGTTGGAACTCCTGGCGATGCGTCAATTGAATATCCAAAAGATATTACTGGATATACGTTCCTTCTTACCTCGGACGAGATTGTTGTTCTTGAAGATCAAGATGAAGGAACAGATCCATTTCCTGTACGACGATACATGTCCCTTCCATTTGAACATTCTGCATCAGGATCAGTAAAAGATACGGGAACGTTATGTATAAAAAAACAAAATAAAATAGTTACAATTAAACCATGTCAATAAACAAAAAAGCGCAGTTTGACGTTGCACGAAAGTCAATATATTGGATGATTGCAGGATTTATCATTACGTTAGTTGTTATTGGATTTGTGTTAATAATTGTTAATTATCGTAATGCCTTAACAGAATTTCCACCAGAAATTAACGCAGAATTTATTTCTCTGCGCTTTACAAACATTCCTGAATGTTTTGCATATCAAGACGTCGATACTAAACGTGTCTATCCAGGAGTTATTGATTTAGACAAATTTACAACTGAACGAATGGAATTATTATGTTACAAAACTAATCCTGAAAAAGGTCACGGAACGTTCAATTTTGAACTTGAACTTCGTGATAAGGGTACCACCATTAAAACGAACAATTATTTTAATGCAGCAACGTTTACGTTAAAACGAAATGTCTTTGTGAGGGATGCAAACGGAATATTATCAAAAGATGAGTTGTTAATACATACACAAGTTAAAATACCACACTTTAGAAATTATGAGGATACATAAAATAATGAATAAAAAAGCTATGCTGGACGACTTTTTTGATTTAGTCTTTACAGTTTTTATTGCAGTTCTTGCGTTATTACTTATCAACGGTTTACTTATTGGTGGATTGAATGATAGAGATAGGGTTGTTAATAGCAATGTTAGGAAAGCTAACGAAGCAAGTAATTATGTTGTTGATCAAATAGAACGGTATGAAAATGACGATTCTATTGATAGTGATGATATAAATAGATATATTACACAAATAAGGGGAGGAGAGCCAGTACCTATCGTACCCGTACATGGTAAATAAATATAATGAATAAAAAAGGTGCTTTTTTCCATTGGGTTTTGTTAGGAGTTATTGGAGCTATTGCAACGTTCTTTATTATGAGTGATGCTGTAACTCTTTCACAAGAAGTTCCTGGCGAATGGAGTTTTGATTTGTTATATGATGGGTTTTATACTTCAGAATTACAATTCTTGGAACGAGATTCAACTACGAGAGTTCTTGCACGAGATTCTGCAGTTTCTTTAGCAGGTAAAGGTGGGTTTAGTACTGAACCTTCGTGTGGCATATTGGACGATGTTTACAAATGGAACAAAGATGATGATTGGTGTGTTCCAGATTCAAAAACTAATTTCGTTTCATTGTTTAAGAATGCGTTCAAAGTAAAGTTTGCACATGAAGCAGAAAATGTAATTGTTGATAAAGAAGTTGTTAAAGGAGATGGACATGTATTACAATTGGATAATACATTATTTCATACTACTGCAAATAAAATGTATACACAACAGTACATTACTCCCTACGCATTTACTATTAAGACAGGATATGATCTTTCTGAATATAATACTATATATCAAGAAGCGCAGACACTTGTTACTGCCTGTGGTACTGCTTCCAATATAGTTGAATGTGTAAAACAAAACATGGGCGATCAATGGCGTGACAGAACATGTATAACAAATAACGGTTTTTTAACTGCAAATACAAGAGTTCTACAATTTTGTGTGATCAGCCCGTCAATAATAGATATTAAATACAAATTTGCATTAGAATTTACACCAACAACCGCATTACCTGTAAGTCTTACTGATGTAACGTACGACTCCTCTTTAGACAGATACGTTGTTAGTTTTGCACAAGACAATTTTGCAGAGAAATATACTGTGTATTATAGTGATGCAACGTACCTGGAAGGACGTTCGGGAAAACCATCAGACATATTTAATTCTGTTTTATCTGAGTTCGGCTACTTCTATGAATCTAATGAAATACAAAAAAGTAACTTTATTGATAATGATAATGTGTGTAATGATTATGTTTTGGGAGATGATAATAAAGCGTACTTGTGCGGCGATACAATACTATATTTCATTGCTGATGTTCGTCTTGAGAATCCTGCTGAAGACGAAGGAATTGTTGTTAGTGTTACAACAACGTTTAATAATAAGGAATCTGACATTCTTGACGTCACAAAACACTTAAATAGTTGAAATCAATCATTCTTTTTATGAATAAAAGAGGTCAAATAACTATCTTTATAGTTGTTGGAATATTAATTATTCTAACTGTAGGTTTTTTCATATTTCGTGGAGAAACTCAGAAAGAGGAATTGTTAGTGAATTACGATTTGATTAAAGTTCCCTATTCTTCTTCTGTAGAGAATTATGTTCAATCATGTTTAAATGAAGTGTCTGAAAAAGGTTTATTACGAACTGGCCACCAGGGAGGTTATTATAACCCACCAGTTGATTATTCAATAGTGTTCTTTGACGATTTACTTCCATATTATTATTTTGACGATACGTCAATGGTCATTGAAAAAGATAAAGCTGAAGAAGAACTTAAAAAGTATGTTGAAGAAAAAATGGTAGAATGTGTTAACGATTTTGTTCTTCATAAAGAACAGGGGTACAACATTTATGCTGAAAATCCGGTCGTTCAGGTTACATATGCTACACAAACAATAATTGAATTAACATATCCTCTAAGAATAAGTAAAGGACAGTCAGTTACAGAAGTCAGCCAGTTCATTTATTCTACTCCGATCAAACTCAACAAATTCTTAACAACTGCGCGAAAGATAGTTGAACATTATAAAGAAAATGTAGGGTTCATATGCTTAACTTGTTTAGATGGATGGGCAGATGATGAGAATTTACATATTGACGCATACCCCATTTATGACTCATCTCCATTTGAGAACAACATTATTTTATATCGATTACAGGACGGTTTTGTAAGTTTTGATAATGAATACTTTACTTTTGAATTTATAATAGAAATGATCTCTGATGATGATGAAACTTTGAATGTTGAAGAATTAAAGAATCATGAAACATTTATCGGTGAAAAGTTTTATTTAGAAGTTAAAACTAACAAAGATGACGTTATGTATACTGATAACACAAACATATTTGATATTGATCAAAATGGTATAATCTCTTTCACTCCCCAGGATGGTCAACAGGGCATATATTTTGTTGATATAAAAGTTACAGATACCATTGGAAATGAAGTTATTGAATTGTTACAACTAAAAATTATATAAAATGAAAAAATTAATCTTAACTATAGTGCTTGTACTGGCAATTAACTTTGTCGTGGCAGAAGGAGAAATTACATTAGAAGAGTTTGACGGTAATCCTGACGATTTTAGTTTCTTAAGTTCATCAGATCAAATAACGTACATTAAACAAATAGTCGTATTTACTGACGAAAATGTTCAGATTGCGTATGATTACTTTATGGATTCTTCTAATATTGTTACTGCTCCAGTTGTTTTTGAGAATTATATGGAATATAAAGGTATTAGCATAACAATTGATCCAGGAGTTTCTTCTCAACTTTTTAATTATGAACAAGAGGGGGTACTGAGAGGAACTGCTGGTCAAGAGATTAACGTTTATGATTTTTCTGATGCTGACGAAAAAATAAAAATAGATTCATCAGGTAACATTTTCATAATTGATACGGCCGAGAAAGAATGGGACTTCAAAGGGACATTAAGCGCAAAAGTCATGCCCTATGGATTTACAGATTTTAGTTTGGAAGAAGGTGAGATTGCTGGTAAAAAGGTTCAGTTAGCAACATTTTCATTTAAAGAAGGTACGATTCGGGGCGAAGCCATGGGTTTTGCAGGAGTGCGTTTTGATCGACAAACTATTTTCCAATTTGATCAGGAATTAGAAGAACTTACATTATCAAAATCTACAATTGCTGGTATGGATGAAGATCTTTCTTTAACTATTAAAGGTAAAGACATTAATCTTCCAAATAAAGATATGATTAGAAAAGGATCACTCACTTTTAAAGATGGTAAACCAGTTTTAGTGGGGTCCTCTTCTGACGTTTCCGTCGACGGTTTTACTCATGTCACAAAGAAAGATACAACGTTACAATTGTTGTATATTGAAAATGTTGAATTAGACAAACTTAACGAAAGAGAAAAGAAAGATCTTGCCAAATTTTCTCAATTAGACGAATTTGATAAAGTGTTTGGTGAAACAAGTGCAAAATTTGCATCAAGCAAAAAGAAACAGAAAGAGTTAGAAATAAAGTTAAAGCATCTTAACGAACGTAGAGCAGGTTACACAGAAATTTCTGCTGTTGAAACTGAACTGTTCTCAGTTATTTCAGAAGTTAATTCTGCGGGACGTGCTTTAAGAGAATTAACACAAGAATCTCTCCCTTTTATCATTGAACGAGAAGATATTAATTTGCGGTACCGTCAGAAAAGAGAAAAATTATATGAAAAGCTTGTTCCTTCAATGAGGCCAGAGGGTAACCATTTTATTTCTGGGAAGGATTATGTTCTGGCAAGTGGAAATGGTTTTACAACCAAATTAGAAGATGATAATCCAGTATTCCCAGAATTTCAACTTGTTTATGAGGATTGGAAAACTCAGAAAAGGGAAGGGCGTTTTGAATTTACAATGGATGGTGGAGAAATAATTCTTCAAAGAGAGTCAGAAACTAATCGACCTTTGGCATTAAGTGCTAAGGCATCAGGAAATGTTGAAATCCTTGATGGTAAGTGGCATCTAAAGACAGACGGTGAGGATATTATTGGTAAAGCAAGTGAAAGTAAGGATACAGCTTTAGTGGCCTCTGATTTGCGTATTTTGTATACTACAGATTCTGGAGAAGAAAAAACGTACGATCTTGGTGTGGACACGTCTTATTACCCTGCTCTTACTTTTGAAGAGAGGGAGGATCTTCTACAAGAAAAAAAAAGATTAACAACAGAAATAGAAAAGTTAACTACATTAATCAAACCTATTGAGGAAGATGCTTTATCTCTTAGAAGTAAAAGATCAGAATATACTGATCTTTTATATGGTGGTACTAAACAGGTAGCAATGGGACTACGAACTCAAAGTCGTATTTTATTAGGAGATTTACGAAGGGCAGAGCAACGTGGAACGCCTGAAGAAGCTGAACAAATTAAAAAGGAATATCAAGAAGTTCAAGAAAAAATTAAAGCAGTATATTTAGAATTAAACAAAATCGAATCCGACCCTCGTTTCTTGGAATACATAGGGCTTAGTCGTGAACTTAATAGTAAATCCTACCATCTTAAAAGAATTGAATCGGACTTAACTGTTGATATTGGAGAAAGAAAGACGGGCGTTTTCGGCCAAGTTATCAGTTCTGAAGATGGAAATGCAAGATTAAGCTATTCTGAGTACCTTGAAGGTTTTCCAGTAATGAAAAAGTCTGACATTTATCAATATACAAGAGAATGGTTTGACCGCGAATCACATGTTACTGTTGGCGGTCAACTTTTAGAAGTTCCTGAAATAGTATATTTTAATCAGGACAAACTTGCGTTAGGTATAATAAGCAAAAAACAAGAATGTATAGATACTCAGTTTCGGTTAGCGTATGAGTATGCGCGCGTAACAGGAAGAGATATCTGTTATGATAAAGGTGCAACATGTTTAAGTGATTATCCTGGTAGGGGCAGGGTGTTTATTAGTGATTGGATGAGTAAGTCCACAAGAACGTATGAAGCGTTGGTTGAAGGAATCGAAAAAGGTAGGTCATGGGAACAAGATATTGAAATAATACCTCCAGAAAGATATGATGGTGTTCAACCAGGAGATGTGATTTTGAGAGGAGGACATGCTCAAGCTATAAAAGAAGTATTAGAAATTGATGGTAGACCCTACGTAAGAATCTTTGAAGGGTCTCAACCAGCAATTGATGCCCATATTTTAGATCATGTTATTAGCATTGATGAATTACGTGAAACAGAAGATATCTTTTCAATATATCGGTGGAAGTTTAGAGGAAGAGGAAAAACAAAAGAAAAAATAGATGAAATATATAAACTTTCAACAGGTACTGTTGCAGGACAAACATAGTGCCAATTCGACAATTACAATATTTGTTCTTATTATTTTCTTCACACATTTATTGCAGAAAGATTTCGTCCAAATTTTTATCTTTTGGACGGATAATGACAAGTTTATTATAAACATTACTTTGGAGTAGTAAAAACAACAAACATTTATAGACTGCGAATTGTTGCGCTTGCCTTACGTATCCCCAAAATTTTGGCATTTGAGAGAACTCTAAACATGGAGGTACACAAAAAATGGCAAGAGTTCGTAAAAATGTCTATGAAGAGTTAGACAAAGTAAAAAAACTAATTCTAGTTCGGTTTCCCGAGATAGAAGTTCGTAATTGGTGTTCATTTCTGAGCAAATTAGCAATCTACCATTACAAGAAACGAAAAGTGATGCTATTGGGAAAAGAGAGACAAGTCTACAACCACTTAATAGAAAATAGCTACAATCCCTACACAGTCTATCGCTGGGCGCTTTTAGAGCGAGTACCTGATGAAATTCGCTTCCAGCTTAAGAATCATTACCTTAGTCAAAAGAAAGCAGCAAGTGTAGCCTTTCAACGAAAACATGAAACGCACACCAGTTTGCAAATTGACATCAGACAACACGGCTTGAGAATTGTGAGGGAGATGTAAAATGGTAAACGTTAGAAGAATCAAAGAAAAAGGAAGAAAGTTGCCAAACGTTCTCAACAAAAAGCAACTCACTGAACTATTCTCAGTGATTGAACAAACAGATGTCTTCATTGCAGCACTGTTAGGATTATGTTGCGGACTTAGGATTTCAGAAGTGTGCAATTTGAAAAAGTTAGACATTGATTTCGAAGCAGAGAAAATAAAAATCGTGCAAGGAAAGGGAAGTAAAGATCGCTACGTGATGCTGCCAGAGAAAATGAAACCCATTTTGCAAAAATGGTTTCGCATCTCGGATTCAGAATTTGTGATTCCTGGAATGTATAATAAGACAATGGCAACTGGGCAACTCTCACAGAAGTTCAGAGCGTATCTGAAAAAAGCAGAGTTACTTATCCCAACTGAGAAAACCAAACATGGTCAGCAACGTCATGCATACTCATTCCACACTCTCAGACATACGTATGCCACCTTTCTCTTGGAAAAAGGAGTTGATCTCTATTATGTGCAACGAGCTTTGGGGCACTCAGATATTCACACAACGCAAATCTATGCCTATATTAGCAATAAAGATTTACAGAACAAAATTAATGGAGCATTTGGAAAAAACAAAAAACACAAACTCAATCATAATATCACAGATCCAGTGCAACTTTTGCAACTCAGATTTGCCAACGGAGATCTGAGCAGAGAAGAGTATCATGAAAAACTAAACTTCCTCCAATCTCCCGCGTAACAAACCACCTTACTAATACATAGTAATATATGGGTGGCGGAAAAGGGGCAATTTTGCAAATTTTAAACACAAAACACCCCCTCCACCACCCCAAATATGGCATGGAGGAAAAAACTATCTTTCTTTATATACTCCAAACACCCATTCATTGAGGGGTGTTAGAATAACCATCTGGATAAAAAATTGAATCCAGATGATCAACAATTGCACTTCGATCAAATGCTTGACCATACTTTTTGTATTTTGAAATCAAGTTCTTGTTGGTCACAACAAAGAACCATGTCTCAGGATATTTACTCTCCAAACGTTTGACTTTCTCTAGCAACTGTTTCTTACTCTTCTTGAGAACTGAACCTGTCTCAACTTCAATCGCCCAAGAGTTACCTGCATACTCAAAAACAACATCGGGCGATTTGGTGTCAAGCATCTCAACAGTTGCGTGCTCATCAACGTACTCATAGATCGCTCCCATTAAATACGCATGCGATGTACTCTCCTTCTTTGCAGTTCGTATCATGAACTCTTCTGTTTCTTTGTGTTGGATGCACCATTGATGATCTCGCACGAATCCTGCTTCTTCAAGCCATGTTTTTTGTTCTTCATCTAAATACTCAGCATGCACAAACTTTCTGTTTTTGTTCTCTTCCAAGAATTCTTCTTTGCGTGAAGTGAGATGTTCCTCTTCTAACGTTTTTTGGTAATGAACATCTGCTTTCGTTTGCTTTAACTTCTTTTTCTTCTCAGAGATTTGTTGATCTAATGCTTCAATTTCTTTATCATTGTAATATGTATTGAATTCATGTACAGTTAATTCAACATGCTCAAACCACTTGAACGCAAGTGGTGCAAGTGCCTCTCGTGAAAAGTTAGAATCCATAAGCTCATTGAAATGATCGCTGAGCTTTTGATGTGAACAATTCTCAGCATCAAACTCCAAGAGTTTTTTTATCATTTCTCGCTCTTTGTCAATACGCTCTTTCGATTCAAAGAGCAACGTGCGAGGTGTTCGAAAATTGTCATTGTATTCATTGTAAATCTGTGTTACGATTTCAAGCACGATTAACACAGATACAATACCTAACCCAAACCAAAATAGGTTTTGAGCAAGCCAAGTGCTCAAAAACGAGAGTTTTCCTGCCAAAAGTTCTACTGGAAAACTCACTGCAATGAGCACAATTCCCATAACATAATATCTTGCTTTCATTGCTCCCATACCCTCTTAAAATCATCTATCACACGAATCCCAGAATAGTTGAGATACATGTCCGTTGTTTGAATATGAGAGTGCCCCAATATACCCTGCAATGCTCTCACATTCCCCCCTTTGTGCAAATAGCACACAGCAAAAGTGTGCCTAAGAACATGCGGACTTACTTTCTTCATCAGCTTTGCTCTCTCAGCTACTCGTTTGACCGTCTTTTGAATCCATCTCTCACCGTATTTTATCTTCGCTTGTTCTTTGAAGTATTCACTCAAGTAAAATCTCGTGGTGCTACTCACAGGAATTACTCTTCTCTTGTTACCCTTGCCATAGGTTGTGATACAATCTCGTTGCCATGAGATTTGATCCTTGGTTAGTTTGGCAAGTTCACTAACTCTCATTCCAGTTTCTAACAAGACGTTGATGATTAACGATTCTTCAAATGTTTTACATGCTTGTTTGAGCAAGAACATTTCATCTTCTTCCAAAGGTTCACGTTTGTAGTGTTGGGTCATGATAGTTTTTACCTCCGTGTTGTTTTTATACTTTGTAGGACATTTGTAGGACTCTTATTAGTCTAATTTGCATCCGGTGCACAAAACCTTTATTAGCCTTGTATATCGATTGCATACACAAATTTCCTAATTTTCTATTGAGTGTAGTTTGTTTAATAGTCTTGTACTGATGTTTTGGAAGAGATGTCAAGACAAGTTTAGTATGGAGCATTCCTCATTTATTAGCGCTGTAACACGCTTTTTGCAAAGTGTCCACACAAAATCATGTGGTGGAACTTGCTTATTAGGTTTGTACGGCATTTTGCCACAAGTATACACAAAAAATAGAGTTTGCTATCGTTTTTAATGAGATATCGGAGAATGTATGTCGTATGTATACTAAGATAGAGAATTAGCAATATCAAATAGATAAACTACAAAACAAAAATACAGAAAAAAAAGAGAAAAACAGGATTAACCCATATTTCCATATTCAATCTCAAAAGTACAAGAATCTTTTGAATACTCATCCAAAATTTCTTCACAAATTTCTTTGTCTTTCATTGCAATAGCAACTCCCTCAAAACATTCATCTTTCTTTGATAAACTAACAATACTCTCACATATTGAGAGATCTTGTGTTTTAATTGCAATTCCCACTTGACAGTCTAATCTAAAAGTAGCATCTTCTATTTTCTTACATAGCTCTCCAGAATCATCAAATGAAGCTAGGCACCAATTCTTAACATCTGCATTCTTTACTTGTTCACAAAGAACTTTATCTTCTTTTACAATGGCAATTTCTCTAAAGCATTCATCTTTTGTACTGCGCAATTTTTCAAAAGTTGATCCTGTTGTTATTTCATCACAAACCGATGCATCCATTATAGCTGTTGCAACGCCTTTAAAACACTGATTCTGATCATATTCTTCGTTTAAAAGATTACAAATCTCTTTATTTCCACTAACTTTAGCAACCTCAACCATACAAGAACCCTTAACAAGAGTATCTGATATTCTCTCACAAGGCTCAATGTCTCTGCTTTCTTTAGCAACATCACTTAAGCAGAGACTAATATACATCTGGTCATTAATTTTTTCACATAATAGAGAATTTTTTGTCTTACTTGCAGCCATACCAAGACAGCTGTCTCTGCTAAATTCATCTAAAGTATCACAAAATGAAATGTCGACTTTGTCTGGTTCTGAATTTAGGATGCAATAATAGTTTTCAGTCTCATCATCAATGTTATCACAAAAAGAAGAATCGTCTTTTATTTCAGCAATGCATGCATTTTTATCATCTTCTCCACTTAACACTAAACAGAATTTTTCATCTTGATTGTTAATAGCATAATCATAAGTACAAAGATCTTTATCGATGTTTGGATCACTACATTTTGCTTCAATTTCATTTGTAATTTCAGCAGGCAATTCTGCTTCGTTTGAACAACCAACAACCAACAATAAGAAACCTAAGACACACACAGCGACCATAATATTGTGATATTTCATTCTTTTACCTCTTTGATTGATTTGCTAACCCCTGCAGTATTAACATTACAGACATAATCAATAATATTAACGCGCTTGCACCGAAAATATATCCAAACGATCTTACAATTAATCCTTGTGTTATCACATCACTAAGAAGTATTCCTACAATCATTTCATTTTCAGGACTTCCTTCACCAAGTATTTTGCTTGCATCAGTCCACGTCGTCGTCTCACTTGAAACTCCATCTACATATGATGACAACATACTCTTAAAAAGAACGATAGAACCAATAATTGTGATAATAAGCAATATTATCCCAAGATAAAATTGTACTTTACCTATTTTTTGTTTTGTAACCATTTTAATACCTCTTTTGAATTTTGTAATAATGTTTTTTTCTTCATTTCATATCACTCCTTTTGTTTCTCTGTACGGACAACCAGCATAAGCTAATCCTTCAAAATCATACTTATAAGAGGTTGCACCCAAAATACTTGATTGTAACATAGACTCTGGAATGTAAAGAAAACCACCATCTCCAAATTCTACCCCCCAAGAATTCTTTACAATGAAATAATTTTCATCCATATAATTGGGATTTTCTCTTATTTGTGAAGGTATTAGATTCTTATGTATAAAACCAACTAATAGCATAGAATGAAGCCCCCCATCTGGAAGTCGTGGAACACACATACTAACGTCTCCAAAACAAGATTCTTCTTCAGGACAAGGATTATCCCAATCACAAGAACGAGTCGTGAATTGATAGTTCCAAGGGTTAGAACTGAAGAACCCTTCCTGAACAAAGCCATCTTCTTCTTCATTTGGATTTACAATATTTATTACGAAGCTAATTGGATATTTTAGATTGTTTAGTACATGAGCTAAACTAAGAGTGATAGATTCTTGTGGAATTTGATAGAGAAGAAGCGTACTTACTACAACACATTTGCCTTCAGTAGTGCTTTGGATTTGATAATAAGGGTCAAAATTATTTCCATTAGCAATCCCTTGATGTTCTGTATCAGAACAAGGAATTCGTTTATTTAATAATTCACTATAGTACGTTTTGAACTTTGGGTTACAATAAGCATTATAAGGCCATTGTGTTTCTGAGCCAATGTTAATACCTACTTGGTTGGGATAAGCTTGGTTGTACACTAAATTATACCTGTGGTTTTGTTCAGATAAATCATGTTTATCCATAAGCAATATTTCGGTAGCTCCTACTGCCGAAAAAGACTGACAGCTAGGTCTATCTCCCTGATCTTTTATTGTAGTAAGATAGGGAAAGAATGGAAAGCTCCCTTGTTCATAAAAACTATTTCCCCAAAACATAAATCCTTGCGGATTATAGTCATTTCTATAAAAATGTGAGTTCACAGTATTTAAGTTATCTAAAACACAAACTTCTTCATAACAAATTCCAGACTGACAATCATCACTTCTAAGGCATCGTTGGTTCAAAATACAATTTCCACAAGGTCCACCACAGTCAATATCTGACTCCCTTTGATTTATGATTCCATCGCTACAAGTTGCTTGAGTGCATTCCTTTTCTCCATTTCCTACTTCTTCGCAACGCATACTAAAACACTCATAATGAAATTCGCATGAAGAACCACCTCCCATATTTGATCTAGAAGGAGTAAAACAATATTTGTTCTCTTCTCTTTGACATACCCCGCCACAATCTATTCCTTCTTCATTTTGATTTTGAACACCATCTTCACAAGTCGCTCTAACACATCTACTAATCCCTTCAACTTGAGTGTGAGCAATGTTTATACTCTCCATCTGACAACTCTTACTAATGCATTCTAAATGGGTTTCACATGTTTCACCTATCTCTTTCAAGTTCATGATGAATTGAGAAACTGGTTCTAACGATTTTTCAATCTCTTCGGAAGAAAGTGAATTTAATCTTTCAATCTCTTTCCATACTACTGGAGATTTCTTGATACTAATAAGATTACGTTTTTCTTCAAGATAGCCTGAAAGAGCAACAGTTTTACCAGATTTGAGTTTCATAAGAATATTGCCTTTATCATCTTTTTTTTGTTTCGATTTAGAATAGAGCAAACTCTCTAATTGATACTTTTCTACAGGGTTGGTTATAGTTTTGAGAAACTCTTTTTGTCTAACTTGAAAAGTTTCCTTCGCAGTTTTTGTAACTTTTTGTAAGGGATATTTCTTTTTGCCAACTTTTATTGAATTTTGCCACTTACTTGCCTCCCCTGCTAGGGCTTTATTTTCTTCTGATTCGCCATCTTGAATCAAAGAATGTAGTTCTTCATCTGATAAATTTTTCAGTTCATTAGCTAGTTCTTTATCAGTATTCGCTTCCTCAGAACATCCAGCTATAAATAAAATTGTGATAAATACTACAAGAAACATTTTTGGAATGATTTTATTAGACATTTTTTATTATTTTAACTCCTAATTACACACCCAGTATCTCTCTCAATACCGTGAATAGCAAAAGATTCAACTATCTCGTCAACATCCTCTCCATTATAATAAACCTCGTCAGCTCTAATGAGCATCTCAAGCATCGTTTCCATAGGTCCACTGCAATGGAAATGAATTCCTCCCGCTGGTCCATAATCAAAATGGTCTGGAGAATCATGAAAGCGATATTTCATAGTCTCAAAAATGAGGCGATCACCTTTGTTGACTATGTTACCGCGAAAATTAGTTTCTCCAAAACGTTCTCTCATTCTCCATAGAGCAGAAACTAATATTGTTGCTCTATGATCACATGAATGAGCTTGCGATTCATGACACTCTGCAAAAGAACTATACCTCTCAAGATCATAGGTATTATCATAGCTAAAGCCACCTGGCTTGCGATGGGGTGAATCAATGATAGCCATCTCAAAAAACATTGCATATGATTCTTGCATGACTTCAGCATACAAATCAAAGTCTGAATCACCAATATTTTGTGCCATCATTTGTTGATTCTGTACCCCGCCACCTAAATAATAATGGATTGTGTGAACCATTTCATGAAACGTTGGCTG
Source organism: Candidatus Woesearchaeota archaeon (assembly GCA_018676855.1). Taxonomy (GTDB): domain Archaea; phylum Nanobdellota; class Nanobdellia; order Woesearchaeales; family GW2011-AR9; genus PCYB01. The sequence goes on along the minus strand of JABHDY010000003.1, from coordinate 421,805 downwards.
CAAATTCCAAATGTAATTATCAAAGTCATCAAGAACCTCACTAGACCATCTACCTAGCGGATAGTCGTGACTTACTATCTGATTCCATACATTCTGATCTACATTAGTTGAACCAGCATGTTCTCGTATATCCATATTAAAATAATACACAATTATCGGAACGAATGTATCTCCATTTGTTTCTAACCCAAGCTTTCTAAGAAATTCAACACCAACATCGTTGTAATAATAGCTGGATACTAAATCAAATACGGATATTGTGTAAGGGTCAGCCTCAAAATTCGTGTGACGTGAAAGATCAAGATTGCTGTCAATGAGCATTTCAACATCTATGTCTGGTTCAAGTAACTGCGTTCCATCAGGAGAGACGAATTGTATCTGCACATTTTTTCCTTTAAGCTTAGATGGTTCAACCAAATTAGACAATATCACCTCTGTTCTCTGAGGATTAGAAATTGTGTTGGGGAAAAATATTTTTGCAGAATACGTTTTCCATTTCCCATTGCGACAGTAAAAGTCTTGTCCTTTAACTACAATAGGTTCATCTCTCAATTCATCATTCTCTGATTGCATAAGTGAAAAAACATCACCATTTCCACAATAATACCAGAGTTCACTCTCATCAGAGGGATCAGTTGAACAGATATAGTGTTCCTCTTTTGCGTTTCCAATAGATGTTCCTTCCCCTCTCTGTTCACGCTTCCCATCAACATCACATTCTACCCACTCATAACCATTTATGTCCAAACAAACAGCATTAAATTGTAGGGAACCATATTGAACATTGACTACCTTGCCTAATGTTTCCGGATAGCAACGTAATGGAGGAAAATTTGTATCATACTTGATATAATCATTATGTATCTCGCCAGTTAGCGTTGGAACAAGACACTTTGATGTTCCTGAGCAATCGGAATCACTACAATCTAAGTTACCATCACCATCGTTATCTCTATTATCCTCACAATTTAGTTCCGTAAGAATACATTGATTTGCCACACAAATCTTATTATTTGAACAATGAGAATCACTTTGACAACAAATATTTCCATCAGCATTCTTCTTACCAATACAATCAGAATCAGCACAATCTATCCCCCCAGACATAGTTTTTATCGCGTCACCACCAACAGGATTTCTTCTACCAACCAAAAAGTCTCTGACCTTACTAAACCAAGAACTTAATAAAAAATTTTCTCTGCTTATGTCAGTTGCAATGGCATTTCCCACATTTGGAAGAGTATTTTTCTGTTGGACATTCCCAAAGCTACTTTTCCCCTGCATCTCTTGATTAAATGTATTTTGATTTGCAATGCCATTACCTACTTGATATGATATATCACCACGAGACTCTATTTCTCGATTTAGAGCTTTTTGTGATTGAAGTCCTGCATCTGTTATGAAACTCTTTTGGGACGAATATCCAAATGATGTTGATTCCTTTGGAGTTGAGAGTAAAGCAGTAGTTTTATCCATATATACAATAAAGCAACCTCCTCCCACACAATCTTTGAGAGAGATGTCAGTTCCTTTTGGAATTAATGTTTTTTGAATTGAAATAATATTCTTTTCTGTTATTCGCAAAGTAGTCTTAGGATTCTGTTTGTTAAGTAGTTCAACTGCTTTATTCTTAAGTAGAGAATTCGTTTGAGTTTTTCCGTCCCTGTCATTATCGAACGCATCATTACAAGTTAACTCTTTTTTATATTCGCACAATCCACCACTTTTTGGGTTTTGTTTACCATTACAATTTTTATCTTGGCAATCAATCTTACCATCGAGATCATCATCTTTTCCATCAAAACAATTAGATTCTTTCAATGTATTTTTTGAAGATATCGTGGGTCGTACAAATTTATATGCTTGACCCACAAAGTTATCACCTACTTGCTGCTCATTTGTATGATCAATAGGAGAATTACATCCAAACAAGAGTAATGACAATACAACTAAACAAAAAAAATATGATTTTCTCTTCACCATCTTTATGAGTACAAGTAATATTTGAATCTTAATAAGTATTTCCATATGAAACTTAGCGCAATTTCTTACAAAACAAAGGATGCTTTTATATATCTCTTCCTCTATTCTAGTATTAACCTGCTCCAAATAGGAGCAATGAGTTGCTCTTGAGAGTTGAGCCAAAATTTGGGAAAATGATTTCGCAAAATATTTGCCTAATGAAAAGCGAACGAACGCTTCTTGCGTACAAATTCTGCGGTCTCGGGCAAGTAGTCACTAAATAGTAACACTTGTTCAGAAATATTTATAAATGAGTAATACTTTATCTTATATTATGCGACATCGAGTAAGTATTACGATAGGTGAAGACACATTAGAAAGAATACAAGATTCACTTAGATCGAAGACTTTTAGGAATAAATCTCACTTTTTTGAATTAGCTGCGAATAAATTACTCCAAGAGGAAGTACAATGAAATCAGATGAAGTGAATCTTTATTTTTATGATGATTTGAAAGAATTTTGGCGCGAAATGTCACGTGTTAGAGTTAGCGATACTATACATAAGATTAATAGTAAAATAACTGGAACTTGTCCATCAAACCAAAAAGAAGATTTGCTTAATGTTGCATCATTACACCCATATCACCAACTTCATTTTATTCCTGATATAATGATTAAAAATTATGGTATTTTATGTGCTAAAGAAGTTTTAAGTTTATTTGACTCAAGACCAAGAAGAGAATTATTTGGGCAATTAGAAAGAGATGGTTACGACGTTACTGATTTGGAGGAAGTTCTTTCAGCAATGGAGAATATGAGGGATGTATTTGAGCATAAAAAAGAACTCCAACAACCAGATTTTAGCAAATGGCAAGGTGAGTATATTTCAGGATGGCAAGAAATAGAACTTTCGTCTCTAAATTTTAGGTTAAGTTATCTTGAAAGAAATAAATGTGACGAGAATAGATTAAAACTCGGTTTAAAATCTTTACGTGTTCTTGTCGGACTGATGCACAATTTCGGAGAGAATTCTTTTTCTATTGAATCATGTAATTTTACGCCAACTGATCGTTTTTTAGCAAGATTGCCTGACCCACAAAGAAAAGGTGAAACATTAGAAAGGATTTGTAAAGCAATTGGTGTTAAGCAAGAAATTGCTTGTGACATCAAATCAGATTTTAATTCTTATAGAGATGTATTGTTTGATCAAAGTGTGAGTAATCGATCTTGGTATAATAAAGATGGTTTATTAAGGGAGTTGGAAAGAACTTACTTCATTGTTGCCCCTCTACGAGATGTTGTTTCTGATTCCGAAATAAAAGATATGTTAAAAAAACGAGACGAAGTGTTGTATAAGTTTTCTTCAATTACAAATTCTTTAGATGATGAGCTATTATTTCCATTAGTGAGAGAGGCTGTATTAGATCCTCCAAAGGATGGACTCTCTGTGTATGTTAAATCCCTGGAAAGGTTAAGAGAGTCAGGATATTGTAATGTAATTGACCAATTGAAAAGTGTAGCCAGAAAAGAACCAGGACTTGCTTTAAGAACACTTCCAGAAGTTTATGGACATGGTTTAGACAAAATATTAACTAAAGTTGAGGATGGTGAATTACTTTTTGAAGATTTAACTTCTAATTTAAGAGATTTGAAAAGCATGGGTATTGAACCAACAGAATATTTGGTCTCTGAGCTTTCTTCATCAACCGACAGACAAGGAACTCTTACATCATGGATTAAGACAATTGATTCATTTGGTACAGGAAATTTTGATTTTACAAATACACTTCACAGAAATCTAGAATACACAAGATTTAGAAAAGTTATTGAACATGAAAAATTACGCAAGCATATTAAAAACCATTTCACGTTTATAGATTATTTAAAAATTTTTGAGCAAAATGACTTTGGATGTATTAATCCGTTTAGTGATCGAGATAGATTTGAAATTGATTGTGTTGCATATGAAACAATGTTGTTGAGAGATTATATTCTTACTGTTAAAGAAATGGCTGACGAATTAGGTAAAGAAGTTGTGGTAGTTCCAAACTTAAGTTATGGTTATTTGCCTGTGTCTCCTCTTGTTGAGGAATTCTTGGAGGCTGGAATTGATACAATTATTGGTGTGAAAATTGGTTCAACTGAAAGTCATAGTGATAAAGAAGTTATGAACAGTAGATTGTTTAAGGGCCATAGAACGGGAATTGTTGATAAACAACCAGTTATGTTAATAGTTGATGGAACATACAACTTAGTAACAAATAACAATAGAAATTCCACTGCAAGATATCCTGATGCTCATCAAGGGTATTTGAATCAAGTTATAGCAATGAATGATGCTAATGGTTTTGTTGATGAAGATTATTCACCTGTTGGAAAAACAGAAGATGATCTTCAAAGATTAAGAGAATCATCTGAATTTAAAAGAGCAGTTGAAGTTTACAAACATGTGTCTATTGGTCATTCACAAAAGAATCCATATACTTTTGAATTGTGGAATACTGCTGAAATGGAATTAGCAATTCGTGGGGAAAGAGAAGTTATTGCTACTGTTAGGCCATATAATGGAAATGTTAAACAACCAACAATGATATTTTGTAATGTTGGTGTTTTAGATGAACAGATTCCTGAAAAGATTAAAGAACGATTTGAAGGTCAACATAAACCAGCATATTTTGATGATAGTGGTAAGATTATTGCATTTGATTTCGGTTTTGATAATTTTGGTGTTAGTTATTTAAATAGATTAGAAACGGAAGTAAAGGGTGCTTATGATAGACTTAATTGCAGACAAGAAAGAGCAACCAATATAATGCCAGCTCCAGCCATTATTGGATATGCTATGCGAAATTTAGGAATAACTTCTGTTGAAGAGAGTGTAGCTTAAGGAATTCTCAAGAAATTTAAATTACATAATATAATACAACGTTTAATAATAAGGAATCTGACATTCTTGACGTCACAAAACACTTAAATAGTTGAAATCAATCATTCTTTTTATGAATAAAAGAGGTCAAATAACTATCTTTATGGTTGTTGGAATATTAATTTTGGTAGCAGCGGCCCTATTCATATATTTTCAAGATGTTGTAAGTGAAAATGTTGAAGAACAAGAGTTAGTGACTCTTTCTGGTATTCAATTGGGTGACAATATCCAAAGTTATGTAGAAAATTGTATTGCTAAAACTGGTAAAGAGGCAGTTATCTATATAGGAAATCATGGCGGATATTATGACGTTCCAACACCGTTTGATCCATTATTTACATTACCATATTACTTTTATGAAGAACAAGATCTTGTTCCAGACGAGGAAACTGTCAATAAAGAACTTGGCAAATATATGGATGATATGCTTTTCTTTTGTTTACAAAATTTTAACACATTTACTGAACAGGGCTATGAGATAGACATGGAAGATATAGAAACAGATGTTGATTTACAGAAAGGAAAAGTTCGATTCTTTGTAAAATTACCGTTGTACTTTAGTAAGGGAACTATTGGAAAGGAACTAGCATTATTTGAAAGTGATGTCTCTACAGATTTAAAAGTCATGCACGAATTAACAGAATTGTTTATGGAAGAACAAGTAACATTTCCCGATTCAATATGCTTAAGTTGTCTTTTAAACTGGTCATTAGAAAGAGATCTTAGGGTTGGTATGTATAAAGTTGATAATGAAACTGTCCTTTTTGAAATAATTAATGACGATTCTAACGAAATTGTAACGTTACAGTTTCTTAACAAATATCCATTACAAGAAGGTGATACCAATGAAATTTAAAATTATGTTACTTTTACTTTTATTACTTGTACCTCTGGCAGTAGGAGAAGTAGAGAAACAGTACAAAATTGATCTACATTATTCTTTTGGCGATTTGGTAATGGAAAGTATTACTATTGTTCCTGCTGAAGAAGAGATTGTTGATAGAGATCTGTATGCAGCAGAAATTGTGTCTTTTGACAACGAGATTCTTTCCATTAATTTCTTTACTGTTCCGTTAGAAATCTTTTGGGACGGCGTTAATGAAGAAGGAGAGATTGATCGGGGTGGACAGATTATATTGAATGAAACGGATTTAACCATTTTTGTTCCGTATTATGAAAATGCGCAAGAGATTAACTTGTACAATCCTGATTTAAAGTTATTAGAAACTATCGATGTTACTCGGTTCAGTAAAGACGTTCCTACATCTGTAGTGGAAGATGAAGCAGAAGATGTCACGACCGTAGGCGGTATACAACAAGATGATGGCGAAATAATACGTACAATATTATGGCCAATACTTATTGTGGTTGTGTTATTAATCGTAATACTGGTTATTGTTATAGTAATAAAAAGAAAGAATGAAAAGTAAATATATTTTTTTTGTAATATTATTAGTTTTAAGTAGTCTTGTTGTTGCGGAATTAACATTGCCTGATCCAGAACAAAGCGTTTTTACGGGAGAAGATTTTAATCCATTAAATGTAGATTCGTATGCCTCGGTAGATTTCTATACAACAGTTTCTCCGTCAGAATGGAACTGGGCCTATGTTGATTGGCAATATGTTGATTTTTCACGAACAGACATTTATGCTAATAAAGGACTTTATGAAAATTTGCCAGATAGTAAATTTAAAGAGCTTGATTATAATTTGGTAAATTACAAATTAGTTCCAGATCATGATTTAATTGATGCTGATAAGTATTTTGAAGATAAAAGATTTCTTGGTAATAGTTTATACGTTGATTCTGGTCTTGAAAGAGGAATAATTTTTACACAAACTGGCTTTTCTCATCCAGAGACAAAAACGTCTGCCACTCTTTCAAATTATCCAGATTATTCAAAATATACAGTAACTGATAAAGGAATTGAAGTAGACATTTCCATACCCGTTGGAACTGATAAAGTACGTACAATTGATACACGAAAAACTGGCGACGCTCTTTTTATTAAGACAGTTGATACGAAAGGAAATCTTATAGTTAACGGTATTCAGATGTTTGAAGGAAGATTAGGAATAGACTCTGATGGTCGTGTTTTTGTCGATGAGAATAGTCCTTTTTTAATAACAAAAAAAGGCATTAATATTAACACAAAAATAAAAACGTTTGTGTACAATGATGATAAACCGCATGATGACGATAATTATGTTGCTATTGGTGAAACTGATATTGTTGCACGTTCAACCGTTCCAAGAGAGGGAGATTTTGTTGATATAGATGTTAATCTAGAAAGCCTTGGAATAATTTTGCCATCAGGAGTTGTAGCACTAATTGCAAATGGCGAAATGCAGTATAAGACAAGGGAAGATGAAGGATTAATTCCTCGTTTATTAATGGAATTTGATGAAGTTTACGGTTTTGCTAGTGTTTCAATGAGTTCAGAAGAATATAGTCAAAAAATTTTGTATAATAATTTTAGAAAAACTATTGGCGTTGACGGTCCAATACCCGTTTCACCACCAGAATCTTTCGTTCTTCATTTTTCTGGTTCATCAGGCGATGACATAATAAGCGATTACAAAGTACTTTTTGTGAAAGATCAAGGGTGGGCAGTTGTTCCACAATCTGTAGATTCATCAAAAACCGAATGTTTAACATGCGTTTATGATATGAATTTTGAAGTGTCACAAATATTTGCAACTCAGAAAGTAGTTGACCGCATACAACGAAAGTATGGGATACCTGTTACAAGTGCAGACCTTTCAATTCAAAGCGTAATTGATTTAGAACGAAAATTAGAAGACTTACCAGTTAAACTGCGAGAAAGTATAACCTCCATTAATTTAAGAAAATGGGATGGTATTCAAATAGAATGTGGTAGTTCTTCAGGTTTAGTTATTGGTTGCGCTAATGTGATGGGCGATATATGGGTTAACCCTTCATACCTTGATGGATACGTTCTTGAACATGAATCTGGCCATACACTAAATTTTGAACTAGAATATGAATATGCCAAAGAAAGAGAAGAATTAGAACAGGAAAAAAGACGATTACTTTTAGAATTAAGAAAGGAATATGGTTTAGAAAGAGAACCTGAACGTGTTGTTTCTGGCAAACCTATTGAGAGAACAATCTCTGACCTTCTTGAAGAAGCTCCGTTCCTTATAGAAAATGAACGTTTCCTTCGAGCTCAGGAAATTGATACAGTATTAGAAGTACAACCTATTTTTTGGCAAGATTGGTATAGGACAATAGAATACGGAATGTATACTACAACTACTGTAGATCCTCATGGATATACTGTTTGGAAAGGTAGCCAATATTCAAATGAAAAAGATATTCCTACACCTTCAACACCACAATATAGTTGTCCTCGAGCATATGCTTGTTCAGACCAATACGAACATTACGCTTCTCTTGTTGAATATGCAGCTAATGAAGAGTATAGTTGGGACGATTTATTTTCAAACAACAAATATGCATATCAAACCATTACGTTATTAGAAAAAGTGTATGATGATGGTGGCATAAAACTTGAAGATATGCGACGTATTCGAGAAGAATATGCAGATAGATAAAACACCTATATCCTCTACGATATAAATCCTTATAAACATATTTTTGTCTATTGTTAGGGTGGGTGGTGTATAATGTACAAGATTCCTTTATCTGAATTAAAAGAAAAAATTATTGCGACTGGTAAGATTACTGATACAGAGTTTGACGGTCGTATCAAAGCGAAGATTAATGAACTTTCTGGGTTAATAAGTGAGGAAGGTGCAGCACATATTATTGCGAATGAATTAGGAATATCATTAGTTCCACCAAGCGACGCAAAACTTAAAATTAAAGAGATTTATGCGGGTATGCGTAACGTTTCTACTGTGGGCAAAGTTACTAGGCTGTTTGAAATGCGCGAATTTTCTAAGGGAGAAAGTACGGGTAAAGTTCAATCAATTGTTTTGGGAGATGAAACGGGAACACTTCGTATAGTTTTCTGGAATGATAAAGTTAACGAAATTAAAGATGTTAAAGAAGATGATGTTCTTGTTATTAAAGATGCGTATGTAAAAGAAAATAATGGTAATAAAGAGATTCATATGGGTGATAGGGCATCCGTTGAAATCAATCCTGAGGGAGAAACTGTTGAATCTGTACGAAAAACAACGTCGTATGAACGTAAATCAATTAAAGATCTTGAGGGCGGCGAAGATAATACAGAAATTATGGGAACGGTTGTCCAAGTATTTGATCCACGTTTTTTTACTGTATGTCCACAATGTAACAAACGTGTTATGGAAGATCAATGTGCTACTCATGGAAAGGTTGAACCTTCATTTTCGTACGTTATGAATGCAGTTATCGATGACGGTTCAGGAAATATTCGTGTTGTCTTTTGGAAAAATCAAACTAATCATTTGTTAGAAAAGAATGACGAACAAATTGTTGAATATAAAGATAATGCTGCATCGTTTGAAGATGTAAAAACTGAACTTCTTGGCGAACAGTTTAAACTTCTCGGCCGTGTTCAGAAAAACGAAATGTTTGCACGGTTAGAATTTCATGCACAGATAGTTGAAAAGGCAAGTGCTGAAGAAGAATTGGCAAAACTTGAAAAAGAGTAAGTTTAAATAGATTTTTTATGTTCTTCTTTAAATGCTATTTCATACTCATATACTTTTTGGCGTGGTAATGTATTTTGTAACTAGAAATGTTTTTCCTGGTGGAAACGAAATACTATTTTTTCTATTAGTATTGGTGGGAAGTGTTATTCCTGACATAGATACAAAATGGAGTAAGGTTAACCAATGGGCAGGTTTCGTTGGTAAGATAATTGCGTTCTTTTCAACGCATAGAGGATTGTTTCATTCCATTATATTCTATGCAATTATTTTCTGGATTATGTACACGTTTTTTGGCGTGTATTATGCATTTGCATTATTTGCTGGATATCTTGCACACCTTATTGGCGATGTTATTACGCCGATGGGCGTATCTCCACTTTATCCATTTTCAAAGTGGAAAGTGCGCGGGCCTATCAAAGTAGGTGGCTTGGTTGAAAATATTATTTTGATTTTATTGATCTTGTTAATTGCTAAGTATTTGATTGGTTCGTTTTGATAATATTTATATATACATATCTCTCTTTCATTTTCATGGACAAAAATGAATCTAACAATCAGTTGAATATTAGTTTAGCGTATGATGGTAAAGTGTTTGAAGGCGCATATACAGCAAAAAAAATAAGCGGTAGAGGCGCCCTTGGCGATAGTGTTGATGATTTGTTGAATGTTATTGGTGAAGTTCTTAACGATTCTTCCGATTCAATTAATGTTGTTACTCTTTCTGGTCGAGTATATTATCGTGGTTTTTCTGGAATTGGAGAAAATATTCCTCGTGCTCCTAAAGAAATATTGGACAAAGTTGCAGTTAACGCACGAGTTATGTATAAAGGAATAGAATTTCTTGTTGTATAATTTTTGTCCCACTGGACACAATTTTCTTACTCTTATTTGTGCTTAAATGTAGGACCCACAACCCACTGGACAACCACGGATAGCCTATATAAATGAGTTTTGCAATTGTAGTTCTTGTAATCAAAATTGGTTACGCCTCACTGGCAAATGTCAGTTGAAACAAAACGCGAAAGCAAGAGGTATTAAAAAATGCAAAAAAAAGTAGTTGTGGAACAGGTACAGAATAATGTACCAGAAAAAAAATATCGAGCAGGAGCTATTTCTGCTACTGTCTGGCTTAATAGGGGCCAGAAACAGAATGGGGAATTGTCTGAATATAAATCCATTTCCATTGAACGTAATTATACGGACAAAGATGGAAAGTGGCAGTCAACAAATTCTTTGCGTGTGAATGACATGCCAAAAGCACGTGTTGTATTACAAAAAGCGTACGAACATTGTGTATTACAAGAATAATTATAAAATGAGGTGATTTATAATGTCAGAAGAACAATTGAATGGAAATCCAGAAATGGAATTGGTCGTTGAACCTGAAGTTAAAGAAAAAAAATCTAAAAGTGAGATGAAAATGGAAAAATTGACAATACAAGATTTGCCCGGTGTTGGGGCTGCAACAGCAGAAAAGTTAGAATCTGCTGGATATAGAGATCTTATGGCAGTAGCAGTTGCAACCCTTGGTGAGTTAATAGAAACTACTGGCGTTTCAGAAGCTGTTGCACGTAAAATGATTAACGCTGCACGTGACAGTATGAAAATGGGTTTTGAAACTGGTATGGACATTCTTAAAAAACGAGAATTAGTTTTTAAGATAACAACGGGATCAGAAAACTTTGATACCCTTATGGGTGGCGGTTTTGAAACTGGTGCTATAACTGAATGCTTCGGCGAGTTTGGAAGTGGCAAGACACAAATTGGCCATATCCTTGCAGTAAACACACTTAAAGAAGATCCTACTGCAGAAGTTGTGTATATTGATACTGAAAATACGTTCCGACCAGAAAGAATTACACAATTAGCGGAAGGTATCGGACTTGATCCAACAGAAGCACTTCAAAGAATAATGGTGGCGAAAGCGTACAATTCTGATCATCAAATGTTACTTGTTGAAAAAGTTGATGGTTTGATTGTTGAACAAGGAAAGAAAATCAAACTCCTTGTGATTGATTCGTTAACGTCTCATTTCCGAGCAGAATATATTGGTCGTGGAACTCTTGCAGAACGACAGCAGAAGCTTAATAGGCATATGCATACGCTTGCAAAAGTTGGTAATACACATAATCTTTGTGTGTATGTAACGAACCAAGTTATGGCAAAGCCTGACCAATTCTTTGGTGATCCAACAACATCTATTGGTGGACATATTGTTGCTCATGCATCAACGTTTAGAATTTACTTACGTAAAGGGCGGAAAGGTTCACGTGTTGCGAAGCTTATTGATGCTCCTAACTTACCTGATGCAGAATGTTGCTTTGAAGTACAGGAGCAGGGGTTGAGAGATATTAATTAATTTTTTATTTTATTTTTTTCTTCCATAATTCTTCAAAATTCGCTTTAAATGATTCAACAACTTCTTTATTTTTAATAACAATTGTTGTTGGATCTTTCTTCGTCGCAGTACTCATAATTACTCTGTCTGGAAATATTTCAAAGTTTGTTGGTGTAGCTGAATATGGAATAAACTTTATTTCTGCTAGCGGATTAAACTCTTTTTTTGCCGATCTTGTTGTTGCAGAAGATTTAGCGTCCAAATTAAATATGATTTTAAGTTTAACATTCTTCTTTGCTCTTTCTTTGTTATACTCAAATAAGATTTCGTCAGTTTCTTTTGATGTTATCGATGCTCCGTATACAAAGGTTACTGATCCTTCTGGTGTTGCGTCAAGTGCATCAAAATATGCTATTTTCATCCCTTCAATTCCTTCGTATCGTACCGTTTCTTGATTCCATAATTGTTCAAATTGTTTCTTGTAAACATCATGTAAATTTTTATTTTCAATTATCACTGCTGTTGGTTCTTTTTCTACCCAATTACTGATAACTACTTTATTTCCATAAATCCAGAAAACGCTTGATGCACTAAACTCCTTTGGGATGGTATATTGTGTTTTCATAAATGGTAATATTGTTACTCGGTGTCCTTTAGTTTCAACATCAACAATGTTTCTCATTGTAAATCCTTTCTTTATTGCTCTCTTTTCCCATGCGTTAATGTACTCTGGACGATAATCCATGAAATATCCCCTTGCACCAATAAGATCAACATGGTTATATTGTAACATGTCCTCAAATATATCTTGAATTGCATCGAGACCTTTAACAACTCTTGTTTCTTGATTCCATAAAGAATCAAAATAGTTTTTGAAGTTATCGTGTAATTGTTTCGATTCAATTTCAAAACAGACCATATCTTTGCTGAAAAGAAGCATAAGGGCTTTGTTTCCTTTATACATTGTTATTTGCATTGGACTTGAAAAGTTTGGAGGTAAACGTTTAATCTCTGCAAACTTCATTCCTGGATCACTTGGCGGACTTAATGTTTTTTTAACTTCGTCATGATCATTAGAAACTGTAAGAAGTTTAGCAATAACTCCTCTTTTAACTCTTATTTTGTGATATTCGACAAACCATTTTTTTAATCTTTCTCCTCTCTTACCATATGTTGCTCCTAGGGTGTAATATTCTTCACCTTTCTTAAGTTCATCTCGCATGGATGCAAATCTATTTGTTACAGATTCAAACCCTCGATATATCTTTACATCTTGGTCCCATAATTGTTCAAACTGTGCTCTAAAAGATTCTGCTACTTCTTTATTATTAATAGAAATTAATAATGGGTCTTTACCGGTTTCAGAAGGAAATATTATTACTCTATCTTTAAGAACATTAACGGCCGCAGGAGTCGTGACTCCTGTAGGATGGAATCTGATATCAGATGCTGGGTTGTTTTCTGGTAGAGTTTGTAATTCACCTTTTGCGCTTTCATCAAACAGTTGTCGGGATTGAATTCTTCTTTTGCCTCTTTCCTTGTTCCACTTTACAAAAAATCTATTTACTTTATCTGAACGTGAAGGAACACCAATAACTAAAAACTCGTCCTTTGGTTTGAGGGTGTCTAATGCTTCATAAAATGCTGTTTCTAATCCTTTCATTCCTTTGTAAATTGTCGCTTCTGATTTGTGTTTAGAAAGATTTTTCTTAAGTTCTAATTCTGGGATGAGTTGTTTAAGTTCTTCTTCTTGTAGTTTAAGCTTACTTTTCTTTTCCTTAAGATAGTCAACAAGTCTTTTTGGTTCTGCTGCTTCAAAATATTTTGTTCCTGACTTGATAACAAAACTTGCTAACCCCTTTTGCATGAGTTTTTCAAGAATTTCATAAATTTTTGAAGAAGATGCACCCGACTTTTCAACAATTGGTCCTGTAGTTGAAGATCCTAACTCTAAAAGAGCCAAATATACTTTAATTTCTGACTTGATTAAGCCAATGTCTTCTAACAACCCTATTGTTGAACGCATATTTTGATGTTGTTAGTCTTTCTTTTTATACTTTTTGCTTTAACTCCCCCTTTGGGGGTGGGCGATGTTTATATAGTTTGACAACCATTAATCACTTATGAATGATAACGGAGGTACAAACTATGGAAGAAACAAAAAAACATGGATTACTAACAACGATGCGTGACTGGTATAGTACGCATAAAACTGCACGGGCTGTAAGTAAAGCTATAGCAGGGGTAACTTTTGTTGATCCTGCATCTGCTGCGCTAGATGCTCTTGTTGGAACACAAACTGTTGCAACGGCACAAGCAAAACCAGCGTCTGGATGCGTTGAACTTATGGCAGGACATGAATCGGCAACACTTGATACAAAACTGTTTGTACCTGTAGCACCTGATACAACATTATTCACAAGAAGCCGAATAACGCCTGACTATGAAACTGGTAAAGTTGGATCATTCCACATTGCATCATTAGCATATGATGTCTTCAAAGGAATAGAAGTCTTCGGTGAACTTGATGCCATTCCAGGTGTTGAACTTGATCCTCGAGCAGGAGTACAATACTTTACAAAGCTTGGAGATGTATCATTGTTCGGCCTAGCATCAGTTGGTCTGAAAGAAACTCCTGATGGATCTGCATTACTCAATGTGCGATATTCTCCAGCAGTGTCAGATACAGTGCGCCTAGTTTTTGGCGCAGAAATTCCTGCAGGATTTGATAAAAGTGGGATAACATTTGCTGAGCCAAGATTACGTGCTGGTGTAGATATTGACGGATACCACATAGGTTTTGCTGCAGATCTAAATGTAACTGGATCTGGTGATCTTACACCTAGGTATGGTGGATTTGTTATGAAACCATTTTAATTTTTTTATTTTAATTTTTTATAATGTCTCGAGTACAATTAATTCGTCCATCGTTGGATGATTGGTATACAACCAAACAGTTGACAGAATTATTTTCTGTTTCAGTTGGTCTTTGTTCTTTAGCAACTGTTTTAAGAAATTCTGGAATTAAAGTGAGGGTTGACGATGGTATGTTTACACCATTAGAAGAAACATTAAATAAAATTTCTGGAGATTTTGTTGGAGTTACTGATCTTTACTCAACTCATCATAATAGTTTAGCTATTTTGGCAGAAGCAAAAAGGAAAGGAGCGACAACAATCATCGGAGGACCTAATGTTAATTACTTAGCGGAAAGAATTCTTGCGAACCATTCTTTTGTTGATTATGCAGTTGTTGGTGATGGTGAAGAAGCATTACGTGCACTTGTTCAAGGAAAACCTCTGACAGAGATTCCTAATTTAGTTTATCGTAAACAAATCAAAAGAAATTCACGTCAGGATTTACGTCCTGAGACAATTTTTGATTTGGAAGCGTTGGTTGATTTTGATACATTTGATCCAAAGAATGTTATGCCTATTGCAGCAATAAAAGGTTGTATAAAAGCTCAACTAGATGATCGTTGTTCATTCTGTTCAATAGATCATACATTAAAAGTTATGGACCCAACATTAGTTTGGAAGCAAGTAAATTTGCTCAATAAATATGGGGCAACACGATTTTGGGAAACTGGAGATAGTTTTATTGTTGGTAATTATCCGCAAAAATTGTTACAAGCTCGTCCTAAACATTTATCACATGTTACTTGGAGAGTGTATACATCTCCTGACCAAATTAATGAAGAAGTTGTTGATACATTGGTTGCATTAAATTGTCATGAAATTTTTGTTGGTGTTGAGAGTGTTAATGATGAAGTCTTAGCTAGGGCGGGGAAAAGTTACAGAAGAAAAGATATTGAGCGAGCAATTGATCTAATTTCAGGGCGTGGACTTAAATTACACATTCCATTTCTGTATGGTTTACCTGGCGAGACAGAGGAAATCATGCAAGAAAATTATAAATTTGCAGAAAAATCAGCTGCTAGAACCGAACAAATGAAAGCAGTTGTTAGTCTTGCTCTTCCTCTTCCTGGAACACAACTCTTTGAAAATTTACGAGGAAATGAAAATGTTAGAAGAGAGTATCAAGGAGATTTAGATAAAGATGATTTCTTTGATTATCGAGAATTGGTTCGATTGCAGTGTAAATACTTTACCTCAATTACACTTGACCAAGCAGAATCATATATACAAAAAACACTTGATTTATTTCCTTGGGAAGGAGAAAAAACATCTTTTGGAATTAATAATGAATAGTTTGCCAAAACATTTATATATTCACAACTCATCATACTCTATAATTTATGAACAATAAAATAATAACAAATGTCTAATTCTCTTATATTAACTATAGAACTACATGGAGGTATGTATCTATGAATGAAAGCCAAGATGCTCCTGTACGTGCAGGAGAAACATATGAAGTAGAAATACAATCGATTGGGGGCAAAGGTGACGGTATTGCTCGTGTGAAGGGATTTGTTTTATTCGTTCCCAATGTTAAGAAAGGCGATTATGTTAAGATTAAAATAACTAAAGTTTTGCAAAATGTTGGGTTTGCAGAAGTTGCTGAAAAACTTACAAAACCTGATAGGCCAAAACGTGAAAGACGGTTCGAAACTGTCTCTACGAATCAAATGGCACAGGAAGAAGAGTATGAACCTGAAAGTCAGTATGAAGATACGGACGATTTCGGTGCAGACATTGAAGAACAATAGGGGTGATTGAAAATTAAAAAGAAAGCAGTTAAGAAATCAACACAACCAAAAACTAAGAAATGTATGAGTAGTCCATGTAGTCCTTCAGGTGCAGTGTACGGTTTAGGATTTATCGGTGCAGTAATATATTTTTTCTCTACCGCGACTGGTTTTTGGGTAGGAGTTCTTGGATTATTAAAAGCATTGGTATGGCCAGCGATACTTGTATACGAATTGTTTAAGTTTCTTGTGTTGTAAGATATCAGCAAGTACCAAAAAGGTTAAAAGTACTATGTACTTCTTTTAATAAAGAGGTGTTTAAGTATGTCATACGTTGCATGGTTTAAAGATTTATCAAAAGATTCTATTGCTATAGCTGGTGGTAAAGGTTCAAATTTAGGAGAGATGTTCAATAAAGGAATTAACGTTCCAAACGGTTTTTCTGTTACAGCACAGGCCTATGCTGAATATATTGAAACGACACAAATTAAAAGTCAAATTGAACAGTTTCTTCAGGGTATTGACATTGATAATACTGAACAACTTCAACATACGGCACAACAAATTCAACAACTAATAATTTCTACTCCCATCCCTGAGAATATTGTAGAAGAAATTGAAGATAATTATGAACTTTTAGGGGCTGATAAAGATCAAGCGCATGAACTTGTCGAAGGGACAGAAGTATTTGTTGCTGTACGAAGTTCTGCAACGGCAGAAGATTTACCAGAAGCAAGTTTTGCTGGTCAACAGGCAACATACCTTAATATCAAAGGAAAAGATAATGTTGTAGTTGCAGTGTTAGCATGCTGGGCATCATTGTTTACTGCACGAGCAATATATTATCGTGAAAAAAATAAGTTTGACCATTCAAAAGTTCTTATTTCTGCTATTGTACAAAAGATGGTTAATTCTGATAGGTCAGGAATTATGTTTACTGTTAATCCAGCAACAAATGTTGAGAATGAAATTGTTATTGAAGCTGTTTATGGTTTAGGTGAGATGATTGTTAGTGGTCAAGTTAATCCTAACTTGTACATCATTGATAAAAAAACTCGTGAAATTAAAAAGATTGAAGTTAAAAAGCAAGAAGTGGGTTTGTTTAGAAATGAACAGGGAGAGAACGAAAAACAAGACATTCCAAAAGAAGACCAAACAACACAAGTTGTTACTGATGCACAAATAAAAGACCTTGCAAGGATTGGTAAAAAGATTGAAGAACATTATGGTATGCCGCAAGATATTGAATGGGCAATTGAAAATAATAATATCTTTATTGTTCAATCACGTGCAGTTACAACATTCAAACCAAAAAAAGTTGAAACAACCGGAGAAGTAAAACCTGTTAATGAAGGACATGGCGAAATAATTCTTAAGGGAGAAACGGCATCTAAGGGCGTATATGCAGGAAAGGTTAAAGTTATTAAAAACGCATCCGAACTTAACAAAATTGAAAATGGTGATATTCTTGTTACAACAATGACAACTCCTGACATGGTTCCTGCTATGCAAAAAGCAGGCGCAATCGTAACAAACGAAGGTGGGATGACGTGCCATGCAGCAATTGTTAGTAGGGAAATGGGTACGCCGTGTATTGTTGGAACGGAAAATGCAACTGACGTTTTGAAAGACGGCCAAGAAGTTACTGTTAACGCAACGCAGGGAGTTGTATTTCGTGGAATTATGGAAGTGCCTAAAGAGGAAACTGTTAAACATGAAGAACATTACGATACAGACATTATTACTGCAACAGAAATTAAAGTTATTCTTGACCTTCCTGACTTAGCAGAACATGCAGCTGCAACCGGGGCGGACGGTGTTGGGTTAGTTCGAATAGAAATCATGATTGCGAATGGTGGTATACATCCAGCGGAATATCTTAGGCAGGGAAAGGTACAAAGTTATATTGATTTATTAAAAGAAGGTATTGGAAAAATTGCAACTGCATTTGCTCACAAACCTGTCTGGGTACGATGTTCTGACATGAGAACTGATGAGTATAGAAACCTTCAGGGCGGTGATCAAGAACCGAAGGAAACCGATCCAATGATTGGCTGGCACGCTATTCGTCGTTTATTAGATGAACCCGAATTGTTAAAGGCAGAATTTCAAGCAGTAAAAGAATTGCATGATGACGGACATGATAATGTTGGTATTATGCTTCCATTTGTTATTAATGTTGATGAACTTACAAAAGCGAAAGATATTATGCGTAGTATTGGACTGGAACCATGTAAAGACATTGATTTTGGTGTTATGATAGAAACTCCAGCATCATGCTGGATAATTGATGAGTTGTGTAAGGAAGGTATAAGTTTTGTAAGTTTTGGCACTAACGATTTAACACAGTTAACTCTTGGCCTTGACAGAAATAATCAACGTATTGCAAAACTTTTTGATGAAATGCATCCTGCAGTTTTGGGCGAGATTACTAAAGTTATTGAAACGTGTAAAAGACATAATGTTAAAACTTCTATATGTGGCCAGGCAGGTTCACGACCAGAAATGGCAGAATTTTTGGTTAGGTTAGGCGTTGATTCAATTTCTTCAAATGTTGATGTTGTTGATGAGATCAGACATACCGTTGCGCAGATGGAAAAGAAATTATTGTTGGAAAAGAATTAAAATAGTATTTTAATTAATTTTGGTTCGGTCCTTGTAAGAAATCAATTTATCTACATCTTGCTCAGAAAATCGTAAATCATAATCTTTCTTATCGGAATAAGGGAATGTTAACTTAATAGGATTACAAACGTTCCTTCGAAACAATAATGTAAGGTTAGATTTTGAAATACCCGTTCTTAAAACTACGTCTTGACGACTAAGAGTATTTTCTCTCACTTCATGATATTTTTGTAGATTTGCAAAAACTTCTATGAGATCACAAATTTCTATATATTCATGATGTCCAAAGACTCGCGAAATCTCTAATTCTTTAAGTTTTTTTACAATGTGATGGTTTTGATTAGGTCGGCCAGGAAGGTTAGCAATAAGAGGAACATACAACGATTCATCACTAACAAGATCTTGTATGTCGCCCCCATATTCCTCAATTAATTTCTCAATTCTAGTTTTATTTTTTTCTCGTAATCTTGTTCTGAATGATTTTACATTTTCTTTTCCTATATCAACGTCACAGAACCTATTTCCATCAAGATTCAAATCTAATGTTTTGTTTACAGTAGTAAGAATTCTTTTAGATCTCATGAACGTTTCATAATCATTTTCAAAGTTAGCAAAATTATCTTCTGGTTGAACGCCTTTCCCTCGACAGTACGTTAAATAATCATGTGAAAATCGTTTTTTTTCTCTAAAATCTTGTACGATAGATGGGATCCATACACGTTTTATTCCTTTTTGTTGTCTCGCAATCCTTTCCTGTATTAGCCCTTCAGCTTCTAAATAATCATACACAAAAGTGTGGTGAGAGGTAACGCCAGACTTTGAAAGAACTTTTCTAACTTCTTGTGCAGAAGTACGATCATCTGAAAACTTTCCTTTTCTTCTAAGAATATTGGCCAATATATTTAATTCTGAAAGATGTATCGCTTTATAACTAAAGACTTCACAGATTTGGAAGTTGTGAGATTCAAGAGGATTTTCATTAGGAGTGGTTCCATTAGTTTGGCTTATGACACTCATTACTTCATCATTTGAAATTTCAACTCCAAGAACTTTAGTATAATAATCAGCTATTTCAGAAAGAAGTACCTTTCCCTGGGCATCTTTTAATACGTCTTTAACCAAATGTTGCGAAATAACATATCCTTTTGGAGACAATCGTAAATTATGTCCAAAAAACGTTCCATTTTTCTTATTTACTCCAGCTTTAAGAACAAATAAATTTATTCCTGTTAGTTTTGCAAATCTTTCAATACTGTAAGTACCAAATACTTCTTTTGAATCTTCAATAACCCACTCTTTTGGAAGGGCTCCACAATATGCAAGAAATTCTCCGTCAATTTCTATACCTTCAATTATTTTTGTATGTTTACGATATGGAAACTTTGTTCGTTGCCAATCGTCGCTTCTGTCTTTACTTTCTTCAAAATATATTAAGTCTTTCATAACTTCTGTTTTAACATCAAATCCTTCTGGTTGGATTTTAGGGAATAATCTCGCGACTTGTTTTTCAAGCGAAATTTTATTCCTCTTAGGAATAATTAGTAGTTCTTCAATCGAAATTCTATGGTTCTCAAAAATTGTAGCACCATAATCTACTCTCGCCTGCGCTATTGAATGCCGAACATCGTCCAGTGTTAGTAACTCCATACTTCCTATTTTTGTTACTACTTTTAAATACTTTACTTAGGTTGACACAAGAAATTTGTAACTAATAATTCTTTTTTCTATGCTCTGTTCTATATTCTGGAAATCTTCGATAAAACGCTTCTGCTACATGAATGTAGGCAGCATCAAACGCATCAGTTATTTGTTTATCTCTCCAACCTTCTTCCTGTCGACCATCATCTATTCTGAGATCTTCTAAGAAACCAGCAAAATCTTGCAAGCGACGTTCTAAATCTAATAATGTGATTTTTGACTCTTTATTCATTTTAATACTCTCAGAACATCTACCTATTTTTCTTTTGTAATTTCCTTTTTTAAATATCTTTCTATTTCTTCTTTACAAGGATCCTCATAAACTTTTTACATTCAAAACAAGAAATGATGACTTTGCCGTCCCTTGTTCGTACACGTGCGTTAACTCCAGGCTGTAAATATTTGTAACAATGTTTACAGAATTGCCGTTTATATTGTTGTGGAATACGTACTTTAACTTTCATTGCAATCTTACGTGCAAGGGTAACATACCTATTTGCAAGAGATTTATTTGTAGGAAAACGTTCCGCTGCTTGTTTAAATAGTACAGAAATACGTTCCTTCGCAATTTCTTTCTGTTTCTTCTTATCAATTCGTGGTTTTGGCATACACGAAAAGAACAAGTTGTACTTAATAAACTTTTTTAGAGGTAAGTGAAGAATGAATAAAGAACAAAAAGAAATATAAGTGAGTTATTCTTCTAACATCGTATGAAACGTGGTAGACCAACACACAGTCCAATACGGCAGAACATTATAGAAATCTTATTCTATTTAAAGAAAGGATATGGGTATCAAATTGCAAAGATATACAACGAAATTTTTCCTACAGTAACACAAAGAAGCATTTATTATCATCTTAGAAAGGGCGTTCAACTTAAAGAGATAGTTGTTCATACTATTGAACAAGAAGAAGGAAACTTTTCGTGGGGAACAATTGTTGAAAAAATATATTATTCAATTGGAGAAAATGCACAACCGCGCGGCGAAAAACGTGTTGAAGTGTTTTGTAAACAATTTAATCGCTCAGGTAACAGGTTAACACGACTTGTTGGGAAGTTCCGTAAAAGTAAGTAAAAATAGCACTTCACAGAAAGTTATTTAAATACTCATTATAGGTTATTTTTATGGCAATAGAAACATTTACGAGTACTGTACTTTCAAAAAAGAACCTTACAGAAGATACTATTCTGTTATCATTAGACGCTCCAGACACATTTACATTTAATGCGGGCCAGTTTGTTACGTTTACAATAGTCAAGGATGGTGAAAGTAAATCTCGCGCATATTCAATATTAAACTCACCTGTACAAAAAAATAAACTGGAATTTGTTATTAAACTTATAGACGGTGGTTTTGCGTCTGAAACGTTTAGAACAACAAAAGAGAAAGATACGTTTGAACTTAAAGGACCGTTTGGCCATTTATTATTGGATGAAAGTTCTTCAAACCATTGGTTGATTGGTTGTGGTTGTGGAATAGCGCCCCTTCATAGTATTGTTGTTACACACCTTTCACAGTATCCAAATTCACAATTTACGCTTATTATCAGTGTAAAAACTCAAAAAGATCTTTTATTACACGATTTGTTTCTGAAAATCGAACAAGATAACCCTCATTTTACGTATATTCCAACATTAACGAGGGAAGAGTGGACAGGAAAAACGGGAAGGGTTCAAACTCATCTTCCCGATGACGTGAAAAACAAAACTTTTTATATTTGTGGATTAAACTCTCTTGTAGAAGATGTAAAAGAACTCCTTCTTCAGAAAGGGGTTGACCAAAAGAATATTAAGTTTGAACGATATAATTGAATAATTAAGCGGAATATAACAAACTAAAAAAAGGTGATTATTATGGCAGATACGGGGAAAGCAGCAAAATCGAAAAATAAATTATTACATGATAAACTTGTTCTTGAACCAAAAAGTTCATGGCTTAGGTTTAGTGATAAAGAAAAAAAAGATATTTTTACGTTCACTGATGGATATAAGAAATTCTTAGCCGAAAGTAAAACTGAACGCCTCTGCATCGAAAATGTTATTACCATTTTGAAAAAGAACGGATTTAAAGATATTAATACCATTACAAAAACAAAAGCTGGTGATAAACTCTATAAAAATGTTAAAGATAAAACCGTTTTAGCAGCAGTTGTAGGTACAGATTCTGGTCATTGGCAATTGATAGGAAGTCATGTTGATTCACCCCGGTTAGATTTTAAACCACATCCAGTATATGAAGATGGTGGTCTTGGTTTAATGAAAACGCATTATTATGGTGGGGTAAAAAAATATCAATGGGTAAATACACCTCTTGCTCTGCACGGTGTTGTTTTTACAAAAACGGGAAAAAAAGTTAACATTCATATTGGCGAAAATGATAATGAACCTAAGTTTATCATCCCTGATTTACTTCCACATTTAGCAAAAAATCAAATGGAACGAAAGGCGCCTAAGATTGTTGAGGGCGAAGAACTTAACATTCTTGTAGGAAACATTCCCATTGACGATAAAGAAATTAAAGAACAAGTAAAATTTGCTATTTTAAAACATCTTAACACAGAATATGGTATTGTTGAAGAAGATTTTACCTGTGCAGAACTAGAACTTGTACCTGCAAGCAATCCTATGGATATTGGTTTTGACGCGTCAATGATTGCTGCATATGGCCAGGACGATAAAGTGTGTGTATACACGTCGTTAATGGCATTACTGAAAATTAAAACTCCAAAACATACTGCTGTTGGTTTCTTCGTTGATAAAGAAGAAATAGGTTCAATGGGTGATACAGGTGCAGCAAGTTTTATCCTTAAAAATTTTGCACACGATTATGTAGAACTTGTAAATTCAAAAGTTCCATGTTCAAGATTGTTAGAAATGTCAAACGCAATTTCTGCTGACGTAACATCGGGAATGAATCCTAATTATAAAGATGTTCATGATCCAAGAAATGCATCATATTTAGGATACGGCGTATCTATAGAAAAGTATGGCGGTGGTGGCGGAAAGTACTCCACGCACGATTCTGGTGCTGAATACATGTCTTATATACGTTCTATTTTTATTAAGAACAAAATTGTGTGGCAAACTGGCGAAAATGGTAAGATTGATTTGGGCGGTGGCGGAACAATTGCAATGTTCTTATCACGGTACGGTATGAACTGTGTAGATGCTGGTCCTTGCGTACTTGCAATGCATTCGCCGTGTGAAGTCACGTCAAAAGCTGATGTCTACTCCGCATACCTATTGTACAAAGCATTTTTTGAAGCATAGAAAAATACATTAAGGGGTTATGAGAGGATTATACTACAATGGAAAATGTTATTATTTTAGGAACTGGAATAGCTGGTTTAACAGCAGCAATTTATATAGCCCGTGCAAATTTATCTCCACTTCTTATTTCTGGTCAGGAAGATGGTGGTCAATTAATGTTAACTACAGAAGTCGAAAACTTTCCAGGATTTCCTGATGGTATTAATGGTCAGGATCTTGTTGCCAATTCAAAGAAACAAGCTGAAAAGTTTGGTGCAAAGTTTAAAACCGACATTGCAGAAGACTTTAATCCAATTGATGGCGGTTTCGAAATCTCTTTAATGGGAGGAGATAAAATTCAAACGAAAACAATTATAATTGCAACTGGTGCATCTGCCCGATGGTTAGGCATTCCATCAGAAGAAAAGTATAAAGGTCGTGGAGTGAGTACATGTGCAACGTGCGACGGTGCATTTTACAAAGGTAAAGAAATCATTGTTGTTGGCGGTGGCGATTCTGCTATGGAAGAATCATTGTTCTTAACAAAATTTGCAACTAAAGTTACTGTGATTCATAGGCGTGATGAATTTAGGGCATCAAAAATTATGCAAGATAAATTTCAAAAAAATGAGAATACTGAAGTTATATGGGATTCGGTTGTTGAAGAAATTCTTGGCGATGGTAAAGTTGTTACAGGAGTTAAACTGAAGAATGTTAAGACGAATGATATTACAGAATTCAAATGTGACGGTGTCTTTTTAGCGATTGGTCATATTCCTAATACCAAATTTCTAACAGGAAAAGTTGATTTGGATAAGTTAGGATATGTTAAAGCCGATACATTAATGAAAACGTCTGTTTCTGGCATCTTTGCGGCTGGCGATGTTCAAGATACGCGGTTCAAACAAGCAATTACTGCAGCAGGTTCTGGCTGTATGGCAGGTATGGAAGCAGAGAAGTATTTGGCTGAGAAAGAATAAAATTCATATCTTTAACGGAAACTTTAAACACAGTTCTTTCACTTCATCAGAAATCGTTTGAATTTCAACACTTTCTTTAACACTTTTTTCAAACTCATCAAATTCATACTCTTTCCATGGTGAACATATTTCCATCACACGATTTATCCATGATGCAATCTGTACCATTTCTTGTTCTTTCATTCCGCGTGTGGTAATCCATGGTGTTCCAATACGAAGCGCAGATGGGTCTGCCGGTGACCTAATTTCTTGTGGCATAGTGTTCATGTTTGCAACGATACCTGCATAATCAAGTGCCCGTGCAAATTTTTTACCCAAAATTGGTTTGTTTGTTAAATTAAGCAATATTAAATGTTTGTCCGTTCCTCCAGAAACAATAGTAAAATTGTAACGTTTCAATTCTTCTACAAGAAATTGTGCATTTCGTACAGTTTGAAATGCATACTCTTTAAATTCCGGTTTTAATACTTCGCCAAGACCTACACAGATACCAGCAATACTGTGATTAAAAGGGCCACCCTGTAACCCTGGAAGAACTGCCCTATTAATTTTTTTTATAATATCGTTATGTGCAAAGATTAACGCTCCTCTACCAGAACGAAGAGTTTTATGAGTTGTCATGGTAACAACGTCCGCAATACCTATAGGAGATTTCATTGCACCTGCAGCAATAAGGCCAGCTTCATGTGCAATATCTGCCATGTAATAAGCGCCTACTTTCTGTGCAATGGATTTCATACGATGATAATCAATTTCTCTAGGGTATGCCGTTCCACCCGTAATGATAAGTTTTGGTTTATGTTCCATGGCAATTTGTTCAACTTCATCATAATCAAACTGTTGTGTTAATGGAGATGTTTTATACTGTATGGTTTTAAAAATCCGTGATGTGATGTTAACTTTTCTACTTCCACCAAAATAAATGTAACTGTGAGGATCCTGCACAGTTTTTGGTTCATAACTCCATCCGTGGGATAAATGTCCGCCGTCAGGAAGAAACATGCCCATCATCGTATCGCCAATGTCTAACAGTGCCAAATAAACAGCAAGGTTCGCATTACTTCCCGCAAGTGCTTGAACATTAACACTCCACTCATCTGGAAGTTTGAACGCTTTCTTTGCTCTCCTGATCGTTAAAGATTCTAATTTATCAACAAAAACATTTCCTTCATAATACCGTTTTTTAATATTACCTTCAGCATACTTGTGCATGAAGACTGAACCAACAGCTTCACGTACAGATGCTGAGAAAAAGTTTTCTGAAGGAATTAATGATAATTTTAATTGTTGCCGTTGCTGTTCTTGTGCGATAATAGTGTGAACTTCAGGATCTGTATGGTGTAATGTCATTTTTGTTTATTTCCTTTTATTTCTTTTTATATATTACAAAGTTAAACTCATCATATTCTTTTGTTTTTTCAATTTTCCAATCATCCTTATTAAATTTAGGAAAGTATGTGTCTCCATCATACGACTTTTTTATATAAGAAATAATTAATGTATCGGCAACTTTGAACGCTTCTTTGTATATATCTACTCCTCCACAAACATGAATGTCTCTGTTAAACGATTGAGCTAGAGTAATTGCTTCATTAAAAGTCTTACATATTGATACATTTTCTATCTTATCCAAACTTTTACTAACAACGATATACTTCTTTCGTGTAAAATCTGGGCTCTTAATCGAATTCCACGTTTTTCTTCCAACAATAATAGTTCCACCATCAATGATTGATAGAAACAAATTAAACTCTTCAGGGATGTCCCATGGAAGCATCCCATTATTTCCAATAACGTTGTTCTTAGAGATGGCAGCAACAATAGTAATCATTTTTATGACACTCTCTCAACATTACCACCAAGAGCTTTAATCTTTTCAACCGTTTTTTCTTCTTGTTTTTTTCTACCCTCTTCTCCAGATGACATATCAACACGAATATGTTTACAAAATTCTGGCATGTGCGGTTCTGCCACCCTAAACATTTGCTGACAAATTGTTCTATAAGAATGATGTCCCGCTGGCGTTGTTCTTAACTCAACAACGTACGCAAACTGCCGTGGATCCATTTGCCATAACATTCGTTGCTTATGTGCAAACATAATAATGTACATGCTACAATGTTTCTTTTTCTTTACAATTTTTGTATGTAACGCAATAGTTTTTTCATTACACAATGCCATTTTATTTTTCACATCAATTAACTCTGGCTCTTCGTTAACATACTCAGGAAATTCATATCCCTGTAATGCGGTAAAGGGTGCATGAAGAAACAAATTTCGTCGATGTCTTTTAATATCCCTGTACGCACCAAAATCTACGCAAATTTCAAATAACATATTGCCAGTTTCTGATGCCATTGGAAATGAATCAAACTTCCCACGATTTTGTATGAATGCGTCAAACGTTTTTGTAACAAGCGTAGGATCATCAATACAACATTTTACATATTCTTTATACTCATTTGTTCCTGAATCGTTCCTGAATAATATTGATGCTGCAATTCGTGCGTCCATATGTGATGATATGGAAACAAGTTTTACTGCATCGTTGTTTCTTCCTGCACTACATTCCGTTTTTTTTAGTTTGAGTTTCTTTTGAATTTTTGTAATGGCGTCTTGTTGCAAAACGTGATACTCATTAATTGCAACATGGCGTAACAATCCTGGTGATACTTTCATTCCTTCTTCTAATAATAATCTGCCAACAGATTGTACTTCTTCTTGAGGAAAACTCATTAACCGTGATATGTGCCTCTCAGCTTCACGTGTTGGCCAGACAACTCCCAGAGAGGTTAACATTGTTGCAGGAAGGAAATATCTCACAACGTCAAACGTTTTTGCGTCAACTGTTCTTTTGAGTGCCGCTTCAGATTTGAAAGATTTTGGATCTAACCGTTTTTGAATAAATGCATTCACGATTGGCATTGACTCTTCATACTGTGTCATTAAAAAATCGTTCCATTTTTTAATTTCCTTTTCAAATTTTTTGAGATCAGGAGGAACGATTAAATGTTCGCGCGAAAATTCTACATATCTGGTAGATTTCTCTTGGTATGCCCCAAGTCTTGCTTCTTCAATAAATGGGATGATTGCTTGAGAAACGTTTTCAATTGCAAATCGTAGAATGTCAGAATCTTTAAGCGAATCATGGCCGTACTGTACTGCCCATTTACGCATAAACTTTTCAGCTTTTTCTAAAAAGAACGAAAGATTAATACCAGACTTTTGACGAATTTGTTCAGCCATATCTTTAATTGTTACTAAATCTTCTTTTGATAAGATTCCTTTTTCACACTCTTGTTCCATCTCTTCAAATATTTGAAGAAATCTCATTCTCATAGATAATTGTGACCTGCTATACCCTCCCTCCAATAGTGCCCAAAGACAGTTTGGCATTGCATCTGTTGCTGCATAAATGTTCTTGTCAATATTAGTAAAGAAATGAAGAAGGACAACCCTTTCATCATCCGTATATTCTCGTTGTTCAAGTGTTTGTGCACACGTTCCCGTTTTTGAAAGATATTCTGCTTCTTTGATTATAACCACCCACATATCTAGGAATAAAAGTGGTTTAAATATATTGTGGTACTCAAGAATTTTCCTTGGATTATGGAGTTTTAATAACAATAATAGTTATTAATATTGGATTTTATATAATGGGAATGAGGAATTTAACAGTTTTACTTGATCCTGAACAAAGGATTGAACATATGACACGTGTTCTTGCTCTTGATTGTTTATCTCATGTTAGAGAAGAGGTCGGAACGGCATATTGTCCAATATCATTAACATCTGTACCTCAAGATCAAAAACCATGGCTGAAAGAAAGACAACAAATTCTTATGAAAATGTTAGGGTCTGTTGGAATTGCTGCATACGATCCAGGTTCATCAAAAGATTATTCTCCAGATTTAGATTTATCTTCTCCTCCTCCAGAAGTATATTCATTTGATGCTGCACGTGTTATTGCTGGCGAATACTTTACAGGTCATCGACTACTTCCTTCGGATGGCATAGGGGTAGAAAGTCAAATTGCGAGCCGTTTCGGAAAGAAATCTGTTATTATTTTTGATCGAAACATTCGGGTAACAAGAATGCTCCCATTTCGAGCAATTTATTTATCGTGTGATAACTTTGCTGATCAGGCCGATGAATTTAAGCCAGTGTTTGAAATGCTTGAAGAATTCGATGTTGGGATGGGTTTGGTAGGAATTCTTCCAACCCTTGTTGGTTTTCCTAGAGATGGTGGTGCTCTTGTAGATCTAGAAAATGCTGTGTATACAGAATTCCCTCATTTACAATTCAAATATGATGGAACAGTACCAATTGCTAAACTAAGAGTAGAAAATCCAGAAATATTTTATGAGTCAGGAAGATAAGTTCTGAACATTTTTAAAGTACTTCTGTTCTGAACTGTTAATGATACTATATCCATTAGAATACCTGTATAGCCTACACTCATTTGGTAGTAAGCTAGGTTTAGAAAGAGTCCAAGATCTTATGAATAAAATTGATAAACCATACACCAAATTCAAATCAATTCATGTTGCAGGAACGAACGGAAAAGGAAGTGTGTGCTCATTTTTAGCAACAATTTTTCAAAAAGCAGGGTACAAAGTGGGGTTATATACAAGCCCACATTTGGTTAGTTTCAATGAACGTATTCAAATTAATGGAAAACACATTACTGATGAAGAGTTGGCTACTTTGGTTGCTAAGATTAAAAACACACTTGGCGATGCAGAAACTACATTCTTTGAATTTACAACAGCAGTCGCGTTTGAACATTTTGTTCAAAATAATGTTGATATTGCTAGTATTGAAGTTGGTCTTGGCGGTAGGTTAGACGCTACAAATGTTATCACCCCCTTAGTTTCTGTTATAACAAGTATCAGTAAGGACCATACACGAATTTTGGGAGAAACAAACGAAAAGATTGCCGGAGAGAAAGCTGGTATTATCAAAAGCAACGTTCCTGTTGTTCTTGGAAAGAATGATTCAAATGTTATTGATGTGATTGAAAGTGTTTGTACAGAAAAGAATTCTCCATTATCTCTTGTTACAATTCCGCATGTTACTTCTCCAAATGATCCATTAGAATCACAATCATTTTCATATAAGAATGAGAATTATACAATAAATTTGTTAGGAGAACACCAAATTAATAATGCGTGTACTGCGATTGAAACGTGTTCAATTCTTGATAGTGTTGGGCTGCGTGTTTCTAATGAAGCGCTCAAAGAAGGATTACAAGAAGCACAGTGGCCTGGTCGTTTAGACATAATTCAATCAAACCCATTAGTTCTTGTTGATGGTGCCCATAATGTTTCATGTTGTGAAAAGTTATCACAGTTTCTCCATAAATTACCACAGAAAAAGATCATGATACTTGGCTTTTCAAAAGATAAAGAAATTGAAAAAATGGTTTCCATTCTTGCACCATTAGCAGATACGATTATTCTAACGGAAAGCAATCACAAACCTGCGTCTGTTGATGATATTGAACAGTTTTGTATTCCATATGGAAATAAAGTACTAAAATTTCCTAAGGTTCAAGACGCAATTCAGAAAGCCATTTCTCTTGTAAAGAAAGATGATATGATCGTTATAGCCGGATCATTATATCTTGTTGGTGATGTTCTGACGCATAAGACACTTTTCCATAATGTATTTAAATAAACAATCTTCTGATCTGAGAGATGAACATAAAAAATATCTTTACACCAAAACGAATCATATTCTTACTCCTATTCTTTGCACTTGTTTTAATTGGAAAGAACATTAACTTTTCATCTCTTGTTGGCGCTGAAAGTCAGTTCTTTACACTTTTTCAATTCTTTGGTCCTACTGCAGGAACATTCCTTGGACCCGTCTTTGGAATAATTACAGTCTTATTTTCACAGTTTGCTGATCTATTGATAGTTGGAAAAGAATTTACGATTATCAATGTATTACGATTATTACCCATGTTATTTGCGGTTTATTATTTTAGTAGTAAGAAAAGAGCAGTAAGTGCTATAATCTCATTAGTTTGTATGTTTTTATTTATTATTCATCCTATTGGTGGAGAGGCATGGATGTATACATTATATTGGTTAATTCCATTCTTTGCAGTAGTATTACCTAAAAAAGTTCCAGGACAATTACTTTTCAAAAGTTTTGGTGCAACCTTCACAGCACATGCTATTGGCAGTGTATTATGGATTTATACAGTTCCTATGACTGCGGGCCAATGGGTAGGTTTAATTCCAGTGGTAGCATACGAACGTTTCTTGTTCGGAATGGGTATTGCAGGATCATACGTTGTGTTTAATAGTGTTTTAGATTATGTTGTTAGCAAATGGAAATTGCGTGTTCCTACGGGCGTTTTAATGTTGGATAAGAAATATACCATTGCAAGGTTGTTACATTTTAAGAAAGTTTAAAACAACTTCACAATTAATGGAAAGAACAAGTTCAATAATAAAATAAACAAGAAGAACATACTAATCTTTCTGTACGACTTTTCACCCTTCTCTTGACCACGTAACTTATGCAGAAATACTTGTGCCATTCGTCCACCGTCAACAATAGGTAAAGGCAACAAATTGAACAAACCAATTCCTAAACTTAGTAAGAATAACCATCGTAAAAATCCTGTTATCCAATCAATACCATAATAAACCGTGCTTAAGAAACCAGCTTCATATCGTGGTTTAACATCAACATCGTTTTTGATAGATTGGATGCCAATTAGCGGTTTTTTAATGTTGTCAGGATTTTCTGTTAACGCTACTGTATAATCCTTTTCAGCAGTATTAACAGTAATGGTGTCGCCCGGTTTATGGGTTATTAATTCATCACTAAATTCTTCAAAACCCATTGTTGGAATGCCGTTAATGCCCGTTATGACAGTTCCCGTTACAATACCTGCTTGTTCGAACGGTGACGGTTCTCCAAAATATGCGTCAAACGTAAATCCTGCTGGTTCTACCATAGAATTTTGTAATGGTGTAAATACTACCATTAATAAGATAAACGCACCAATTGCAAGAAGTATGTTTGAAAATGATCCAGCTGCAAGGACAGAATATTGTTTAATATCTTCTCGTTTTTGTAAATTCTTTTCATCCGGTTCAACAAACGCACCAATTATGGGACCAAAAAAAACAATTCCTGTATTCTTCACTTTAATATCATGCGCTCGAGCAACAATACCATGTGAAAACTCATGAACAATAGCTATGATAAAAATAGCAATTAACCAGTACCAAAATGGAAGAACGCCAAGGCCTGGTACGTTAATACCTGGAAGAACTAATGAAACGCCGGACACAGCTGTAGGACTTACAATAAGGTCATACAAATTTTTTATAAGGATGTATGAAATAAATACTAAACCAACAAATCCTGCACCAACACCAATATATCCTAACAAAATAATCCATTCTCTAAATTTTTTAGAATATTTGTCCATCCATTTGAGGCCCCATTTCATACGGTACAAAATGATGATTTTTGCTTGTGTTTCAATTTTCTTTCTTTTAATAAATAAAATAACAATTATTGCTAAGTAAAATAAGAATATGATCTTATATTTAATAATAAAAGAAAGGATAGATTCAATCATAAAATAAAAAGAAATGTAAAAGCTATTTATTTCTTTCGTTTTGGCCGAAGCTTTTGAGAACTACATTTACGACATTTAGACTTGCCTAAACTAACTTTAAGACTAGGTGTTCTAACTTTCGATTTGCATCTTCGACATACAAAAATGTTTTTCATTAACCGTGCGTTTGCTTCTTCGAACTTAACCATGTTTATTTCACCTGTTTCATGACCTTAACACCCATCAAAGCCCAGTATAAGATTTCAACACCATCTTTTACCTGTTCTTTCATCTCCTCTGGAATATCCATATCAAATGTTTCGTACGTTATCATGTCCATAACATTTGCCGTATTGCCCGAAACGGATAATACTTGTGCACTTTTTTTCTCAATTATTGGCGTTTCAACTTTATCATGCCCTGGCATCATCAGTTGTCTTTTCTTTCCATCTAATAAACCAACAGCCATCAAGTTAACTTTTGCATGTCCATGTTTTCCTGGACGTGATGTTGATGTGTCAGTTATTTTACACGCTGCACCATCAATAATGATTGTATCGCCTTTCTTGAGACTTCCTACACTTACTAACCTTGTTTCATCCATTTCAAAACCACCATTCTATTTGTTGGAAAGACGTATATCCTTTTCCGTTACTGTTTTTCTTCCTGCATGTTCAGCAAACCGTTTTGCTTCTGCGGAAATTTCTATCGCTTTCTGTTCTAACAATTCCGCTAGGGCCGCTTTTGCATCATCTGAAACACGTACAGCACCAGCTTCACGCATTATTTTGTCCATCGCGTTATGAGACAGAAACCTCTTTTTGGTCATGTAAAGCTAATAATATGCCCTGTTTTTAAATGTATCGCTATAACGAGCTTGTTAAAAGAATGACCAACGACGTTTTCGTATAATTTTATGAATATCTTGCTCTATTGTCTTCCAACCAGGATATTGTTTCTCATCATGCTTAAACTCTTTTGTATGGTATGCACTTCTCCCATTCTTATGGTTAAATTTGTGGTGTTTATGTAACATCTCATGATACATAAGATAATCAAGTATGTTTTGATTTACTTCTTTGAATAATGTAGATACAGTAATGGTATCATTATGAAAATTGTAACTTGCTAATTTTCTCCGCGAATTTGTTCCCCATTGTAAATTTGGTAGTTCGATATTGTTATCAAAGAACTCTTGGTTTACTCTTAGAAATGATTCTTCTAGTACTGGATGCGTTTTTGTTTTCGGTGTTAATATAGGAATTTTTTTGACAAAATTGTTATACAAATCAATATTTGGTGTGTGAACTTTCTTTTTAAGCAACTTAAGAAGAAGATGTTGTATTAACCCAATTTTTATTTCATCGTCAATATCTTTCCATTGCAAATTTAGATGAATTCGTAATAGATTTCCTCTGAGAGAAATGTTCGCGTTAAAATCTGATAGTCGTCTATTATATTCCATTGCTGTAACGTATGGAATATCTTTCTCTGGAAATAATCGTGTATATGATTCTTGGATAAGGTTCATCTTTACTCAATCTCAAACCGTAGAACTGCTGCAATACCACCTAAGTCACGTAGTTGAACACCCTCTCTCGTCTCAGTAGAAATAATATGTACTTTAGAACCACCTACCTGCGCTTTCTCTTCAAGATCAAATATTAAATCTTCAGAAAGAGATTCAGATAATAGTAACATATCAACAGCGTTCATCTCTAATGCTCGTAGGGTTTCTTTTTCACCGTACGTAGTTTTTTTCATGTTGTCAAGCATCTGTTTAAGAAATTTCTGTACAATTTCTTTCTCTTGCGCAATTTCTTCATCAGCAAGCAAATCTTGTGATTTGTCTAACAATTCTTGTAATCCAAAATCGCCCGTATATGACAAATCTTTCGTACCAATAAGTTTCTTCTTAATATCTCCTGTAAGATAATCTTTGTTAATAAAATCATTAACCGTAGTTCCTGGTCCACCAAGAATTATACCCTTAAGATTATTTCCAAGAGGTAATAATTGTTCTTTCATATATTCTGCAATTTTTTTAAAATGGTCCTTAATAGCACCTTCACGTAATCTCGCGAATCTCTGTGCTGATTGTCCACCAGCTTTAAATTTGCCGGGAACTTCAGAATGTGTTTTTTTAAGAGGAACAATAGTTTTTCCTTTCAGTAATGCAATGTTTGCATCTCTTCTATCAAGAACAACTAAACCATACACATTATGTTCAACTAACATTTCTTCAATAATGTCAACGACGAAATTCTTATCACACCTATAAATTCTAATATTAAGTGGTACAGGCGGTTCAAAACTCCATACACGCATGTCTTGCTTTCCTTCTCCAGCTGCAACGTTTCCAGAAAATATTGCTAATCCATTAACTGGCGTCTTTCCCATTGTTCTTAGGTGCTGTATCATCTTTTCAAGTGCACCCTGAACATTTTTCCTTGTAGATGCAGACTTAATGTTTGATGCTGTTCCCTGCTCTTCAGCAAGATGTTGAATAATCTTTGTTAGATCATACCCTGCAGGCACATAAACCGTAACAAACTCTGTATGGGGAGCCTTATGGCTACGTAACTCTTTCATGAACTTTTTTAGTTGTAGTTTCTCATGTGCAGTAATTGCCATAATAGTAATAAGAATAAACTTGGTTTATAAAAGTTTAGTGATTGTTTATTGTAGTTATGTTTTTGATTTCGTTCAAAATTGGTTTTAACACATACTTTGTACTCGTATCAACAATAATAACTTTATGTCCCATTTCACGAGATTCTAATAAACATACTTGAAAGATCTCTGCATCAAGATTTTCCCGAACTTTCTTTGTAGAATATTTCCTATCAACTAACCGTTTCTCCAACTTCTTAAGATTGGAACATGTAAGAACAATACATAAATCAACCATTTTTGTTGGAAGTAAATGGGCAATATGTGAATCAATAATCAAATTATCTTTAGATTTATCAACAATCAATTTTTCAAACTTTTTCATATCAATATCGTAACACTGTTTCTTTCTATTATATTTTGTTGATAGTTTCTTATAATAATACGATAAGTTTAACCGTTTCCACTTTAATTTAGTTTCAAGAACCTTCGCTAACGTTGTTTTTCCAACACCGGGCGTTCCCGTGATAACAATAATCATACTATAAGAAAACAATTATAAGAATATAAATCTATGCCCGACCTTTATTCCTTTTATCTTTCTGTCTGTGTGCTTTATGGTGATGTCGTAAGAATTTATGTACAAGATGTTTGTGCATGAATGATTCTAATATTATGATCAGAACAAATAATGCAACAGCATATCCAACAAAAATGACTGCATCTAACCACACAGCTTCTAATGGTGTGCTAAATAAGAAGACTTCTCGTACTAACTTCTCTGCTATAACAAACGGACTGTACTGTGTAATGCTTCGTAATAATGGTGAAAGGCCTTCAAGAGGAAGGATTAAACCTGAAAAGAAAAGGAAAATGTTTCCTAACGAAATTGATGCAAGAATGCCAGTTTCTTCAGACACAAAAAAGTATCCCACTGCCATTCCCAAAAATGTAAAGACGGATGCTGCAATAAATAACATTAATGCAAGGCTTGGAAATTGTGGAAGGGTATCAGTTAAGAAAAAGAGTGAAATGCCAAGGATGACAATCAGTTGAATAACAATAAGTATAACATTTGTCATGTACGTTGAAATAATAAATGTCGTTTTTCTAATAGGAAGGAAAAAGTTTCGTAGATACGCTGGGCTATTCTTTTCCATCATAACAAGCGTTGTTCCTAACAATAAAGAACTAAACATAACAACCAATACAAGGATTGCAGGGAAAAGATAGTTTAGGTATGTACTTTCTTCACGGACAGGTTCAATCACTGTTGTTAACGGCGATACAATTGTTCCAGCTTCCGTCACTTTTTGAGCGCTAAGCGTTGCAGATATATCGTTTAATGATGCTAATACAGAATCAAGCGATGATTGAATTTGTTGTAACGTATTACCTGACGATGCAAGTGCGGGCGTTGCATCGGATACTGCTAAACTCGCTTTTGACAATTTTGTTCGTGTTGCATTAAGTTCGTCAATAATATTTGTAAAGACGGACTTTGCACTTGTTGACGTACCATTATCGTCAATATCGTCAGTTGATGAAAGACTTTCTGCAGCAGATTCTAAATATCGTTTAATAACATTTTTGTCAGACGTACTCATGTTGGCAGTTTCAAGCCGTTCTAGAGATTTTTGAATATTTTCTTCAGCATTTTTTAGTTCACCAGTAAGATTTTTCAACACTTCACTTCCAAAATCTGACGTTGTTGGTTGTAAATCTAATATTGATAAATCCGATTTTACCGACGCAGTTATGCCAGATACGGCAGCAGCTTCACTTTGAACAGAACTGAGTGTTCCACTTGTTTCAGTAATGGTTGTTTGTGTCTGAGCAACTTTTGTAAGAATATTTTGCGTTAATCCCTCTGAGATTTCTTGCGCTTTAATATCAAATTTTCCCTGAACAGTTTCCTGTACCATCCACACTAAATTGAGCCTACTTGGATCAACATAAAACTTGACTTCTCGTGGCGTATTATCTTCAACAGACAAACTTTCTGGAAGAGAAATACATGTGTGGACCTTTCCCATTTTTATTTCTTCAACACACTCGTCAATCGATGATTCGTATCGTTCTATCGTAAACTCTTCTTCTTCAAGTGTTGTAATAAAAGAATTAACATCTTCGGTAAATGATGGTGCGTATACACCAATAGAAAGGCCAAATTGCGACGTTGTATTATATGAAAGACCTAAGATAAGAACTATAAGTAATGGTGCAAAGATAACAATTAATGCAGATCCTTTTGCACGTAATAATAACCTAACGTTCTTTTTTGTAATTAACCAAATTGAGCGCATTATTTATTTCCCCGTTGCAATTTTTTCAAATATTTCATTCAATGACGGCTTTCGCATGTCTAAATCGTGAAGGTACAAATTTTCTTCTCGAATAATTTCTAATATACTATTCATTGTTTTTTGAATGTCTTTAGGATATATTTCAAGACTATGTCCATTGTCAACAATTTTTTGTATTGGTAACACTTTTAACCGAGCAAGTAATCGTTCTTTATCTTGGCCCTGTTTCATTTTAATTGTAAAATGTTCTTTAAGGTACGGTTTTTGTATGTCTTCAAGTAAACCATGTGAATGAACTTTTCCCTTGTGAACAATAGCAATTTTGTTACATAACATTTCTATACTATCAAGTTGATGTGACGCAATAACAATCGTTACGCCCTGTTTGTTAACTTCTTGAAGAAGATGAAGAATCTCCTTTTGAAGTATTGGATCAAGATCGGCTGTCGGTTCGTCCAAAAGAAGCAATCTTGGTTTATGGATAAGGCTACATGATAAATCTAATCTTTTCTGCATACCACCTGAAAGATGTTCAGCTAGTGCGTTCTGATGATCAATAAGTTTTGTAAAGTTGAGAAGGTTTCTAATATTATTTTTTAATACTGCTGACGGAACTTTATACAACTTACCAAAATGCCACAAATTTTCTTTTACTGTTAATTTTGGATAAAAAGAATTATGTTGAGGTGTGAAACCAATGTGTCGTTTAATTTTGTGTAAATTTTTTGTTAAACTTCGTTCTTCGTTCGTTACTTTTGATAAGTATGTTACTTCTCCATCGGTCGGTTCAATAAACCCTGCAATAAGATTTAATAATGTTGTCTTTCCACTTCCTGATTGGCCGATAACGCCGAGAATGTCTCCCTCTTCAATCTTAAGGTTAACATCTTCTAGAATAGTTTTCTTACGGTACTCTTTCGTCACCCCTTTTAACTTTAACAACATCACAAAAAAAGAAATGTTTTATGTTTATAAATCTTATGGGTAAATTTGTGTGCGAACTTATACATTTTCTTACCCATTGGTTGTGCTGAAAGTACTTAAATGATAAAAATCCCTGAAAGTAAAAAACGCGGGTGGTTTTGATGAGCGAAATATTAGATAATGTATCAGCGACGTCTGATGAACACGAATTTTATAATCCTATGCCTGAAGGATATCATATTGGGAAGACAAAGTATGTTATTGTTTATGGAACGGTTATGTCTGGGTTGGGAAAAGGAATATTTGCATCGTCCCTTGCAAAATTGTTACAATTACGTGGAATGAACGTTGCATCAATAAAAGTTGAGGGGTACCTCAACGTTGATTCTGGGACGTTAAATCCGTTTAGACATGGTGAAGTTTTTGTTTTAGATGATGGTACGGAAACGGACATGGACCTTGGAACATACGAACGATTTTTAGGATTGAACCTTTCAAAAGATAATTTTATTACAAATGGTCAAATATTTACGTCAATACTTACAAGAGAAAGGCAGGGGGGATATCTTGGAAGGGATGTTCAGTTCATACCACATATTACTGGGGAAGTGAAGTTACGGTTACGAAATCTCGCGGTACGTACTCAGGCAGACATTATATTTGTAGAGATTGGTGGTACAGTTGGAGATTTAGAAAACAGTCATTATATTGAAGCAATGCGTGAATTACAGTATGAAGAAGGAAAAGAAAATGTGTGTCATGTTGCATTAACATTAGTTCTCAATCCAGGATTTTTAGGAGAACAAAAAAGTAAAGCTGCACAACTTGGGTTACGATCATTAATGGCGTCAGGAATTCAACCAGACATTGTTGCATGTAGGTGTGAACATCCAGTAGTTGAAAAAGTTCGTGAAAAGATTAGTGTTGCAGCAAATGTTCCACTTGGTAGAGTTATCAGTACACATGACGTTGACAGTATTTATCTTATTCCTGGATTGTTAGAACAGTCTCGTATTGATGATCAAACAATAGATTTGTTAGGGTTACGGTCTAAAGTAAAGAACGATTATGAAGGGCGTGATAAGTGGGAAGAGTATGTTCGTAAGATTACAAATTTGGATAAAGAAATTACGATTGGCGTAACGGGAAAATATACTTCTTTAAGAGATTCGTACGCGTCAATAATTAAAGCTCTTGAACATGCAGGTACACATTGTGGTGTTCATGTTAATATTAAATGGATTGATACAACTGATTTAACAGAAGAATCTGTTAAAGAAACGTTACATGATGTAAAAGGGATTATAGTCCCAGGTGCATTTGGTAGTAGGGGCGCAGAAGGAAAAATTATGTGTATCAAACATGCACGAGAAAATAACTTGCCCTATTTAGGATTATGTTTTGGATTTCAAATGGCAGTTATCGAATTTGCACGAAACGTATGTAGCTTATCATCAGCAAATACGACTGAAATTGTTAAAGATTGTTCACAACCTGTTATTGATTTATTACCTGAACAGCAATGTATTGAAGAGTTGGGGGGAAACATGCGGTTAGGTGGTCATGATGTTGAAATTAAACCCAGTTCTAAAGCGGCAGAGTTGTACGGTTCAACATTAGTTCGTGAACGGTTCAGGCATAGATGGGAATGTAATCCTTCCTATATTCAAATACTTGAAGAAAACGGGTTAGTGTTTAGTGGTAAAGCTCCTGGCCGCGAGATTATGCAAATTTTAGAATTGCCTGAGAAGAAGTTTTTTGTTGGAACACAATTTCATCCAGAATATTGTTCAAAACCTCTTACGCCACATCCGTTATATATGGGATTCTTGAAAGCTGTGTTGAGTTAATCACAATCTTTATATAGAAATCCCTAATTTTGTGTATCAGCATGAGTTTTAAAACGATCTATGAGAAAAAGTACAAAATATTACTCTTAATTCCATTCATTCTTATTGTCCTTGCCATTATACAAATTGGCGTCCAGACAGCTGTTACTGGTGACTTTGTAAATAAAGGTATCAGTCTTAAAGGCGGTTCAACAATTACTATTGATTACGATTCT
Source organism: Candidatus Woesearchaeota archaeon (assembly GCA_018676855.1). Classification (GTDB taxonomy): domain Archaea; phylum Nanobdellota; class Nanobdellia; order Woesearchaeales; family GW2011-AR9; genus PCYB01. The sequence continues at coordinate 381,251 of JABHDY010000003.1, read as the reverse complement.
TCTATAGACATTTCTGCAATTGAATCTACACTTAATCAAAAATTTCCATTAGCAGAAGTTTCTATACGGATGTTAAGTTCGGCGGGGATAACTACTGCTGTTGCAATAGATTCTGATGCACAGGAAACACAAGAAATTGATGTGTTAGTAAATTTTGTAAAAACGGAACTTAATCTTAATGATAATCAATATAGTGTAGAAGTAATGGGTTCCTCGCTAGGAAGTAGCTTTTTCAAACAAACAGTTATCGCACTTTTTATTGCATTTTTATTAATGGGAATTGTTGTCTTTATTTACTTCAGAACATTAGCTCCTAGCTTAGCAGTTATCCTGGCAGCATTTTCTGATATTGTTGTTACCCTTGCCATATTCAATCTTACAGGTATTAAATTAAGTACGGCAGGAATTGCAGCATTCCTTATGCTTATAGGATATTCAGTTGATACCGATATCTTGTTAAGTACCCGTGTCCTGAAACGAAAAGAGGGAACGGTTATGGACCGTGTGTACGGTGCAATGAAGACCGGTTTAACAATGAGTTCAACGACAATTTCAGCAGTATTAGTGGCACTTATTTTTGTTCAAAGTGAAGTTGTTAAACAAATCATGATAATTTTGTTCATAGGTTTACTTGTTGATTTAGTAATGACATGGATACAGAACGTTGGTGTCCTTCGTTTATATCTTGAGAGAAAAAAATGAAACAACGATTAAAAGAAATATTTACTAATTGGAAAGTGATCTTGTTATTAGCATTTCTTGTTATGGCGTTCATTACGATTCAACCACAATTGTTTGGTTCTGAAGGTGTTACGATACGAAACGTTCTTCAAAATTCGTCTGCTGCAGATGCAGGTATTGCAAATCCAGGATCAAATTTGCATCCTTTATCGCGTGAACGAATACTTTCAATTAATAATAAGCCAGTTTCGTCCATTGAAGAATATTATGCAACCCTTACAGAATTGAGGGATAATCAAACTGTTCGTGTAGAAACCAGTGATGGTTTTTATACATTACAAACACGAACGGGCCACGATGGTATTGTCGATTTTGGTGTTAAAGTTTCAGAAGCGCCAGGATCGAACATTCAAAAGGGATTAGATTTAGAAGGCGGAACACGTGTTCTTCTTAAACCAGCAGAAGCTGTTTCTGAGGAAGATTTAGAAATTACTATTGATAATCTTAAAGAACGATTGAACGTGTACGGTTTAGGCGATATTGTTGTTCGTGCAGCATCAGATTTGTCAGGTGACCATTTTATATTAATAGAAATTGCAGGTGTTACAGAACAAGAAGTAAAAGATTTACTTGCAAGACAAGGAAAGTTTGAAGCTATGATTGGAAATGAAACTGTTTTCTTTGGTGGTAAAAAAGATGTTACGTACGTATGTCGTAGTGCTGATTGTTCAGGAATTGATCCAAGAGTTGGATGTTCTCCGTCAGGTGATGGCCATGCATGCAGATTTTTCTTTTCCATTACATTAAGTCCTGAAGCGGCAGAACGGCAAGCAGAATTAACAACGCCATTAACTGTACTTTCTGAAGAAGATGGTAATTATCTTAGCGATGATTTAGTATTATTTTTAGACGATTCAGAAGTTGATAGGTTACGTATAGGTTCAGAATTAAAAGGACGGGCAACAACGAACATTCAAATTTCTGGTTCTGGTGCAGGAATTACACAACAGGAAGCAGTAACGAACACTCTGCAAAATATGAAGCGGTTACAAACTATTCTTATCACGGGAAGTCTTCCCGTTAAATTAGATGTTGTTAAAATGGATACCATTTCTCCTTCTTTAGGAGAAGAGTTTCTTAACAACATTTTGCTTGTTGGTTTACTTGTTATTATTGCAGTTGTTACTGTTGTACTTATTAGATATAGAAATCTTAAAGTTGTCTTACCAATGGTATTTACATTAATATCTGAATTAGTCTTGATACTTGGTTTTGCGTCACTTGTACGGTGGAATTTAGATTTAGCATCAATTGCAGGTATTATTGTTGTTGCGGGAACTGGTGTTGACCATTTAATTGTTATTACTGATGAAACTCTTCGTGGAGAAGAAATATCTGATTGGAAGAAACGTATTAAAAACGCAATGTTTATTGTTATGGGTGCATACTTTACCACGTTTGCGGGTATGTTACCATTATTATGGGCAGGTGCAGGATTATTGAAAGGTTTTGCATTAACTACAATTGCAGGTATTTCATTTGGAGTTCTTATTGCACGGCCTGCGTACGCAGCCATTATTGAAAAGTTGTTGAAATAAAGATTACAACATTTTTTTTCTGTTCCATTATCTTTAAATACCTTCTTTTTTTACTTTCATTACATGCAGACAACTCAAAAAGCTATTATCTTAACAATACTATGTACAATATTTACGTCAGTAGGACAGATATTATGGAAGTATGGAGTTATTAGAATTGACTTTGATCATTTAATTACACTCCTTAACATACCATTCATTCTTGGTTTTGTTGCATACGGTTTAGGTGCCATGTTTCTTTTAATAGCATTTAAAGAAGGAGAATTAAGTGTTCTCTACCCCATTGTTGCGACAAGTTATGTGTGGGTAAGTATCCTTTCTCCACTCCTTTTTCCAACAGATTTTATGAATCCTTTGAAATGGGCCGGCGTTATTATCATTCTCATTTCAGTGAGTGTGCTTGGTTTAGGAAATTCTCATAAGAAGGTGGCGCACCATGGTTGATATGGTTGCATTCGTCCTTGTACTTTTTGGATCAATTATTGGCGCATTCGGTGCATTAGAACTAAAACGTGGTGCAGACAAATTTTCATTTTTTAAATTGTGGAAAAGTTTCTCTCTCTGGACAGGCCTTGTATTATACGGTGCGTCAGTATTTTTTTATGTGTTTGCTCTTCGACGGGAAGAACTAAGTGTTGTCTATCCTTTAGTTTCAACAACATATATTTGGATAACGCTTCTTTCTATGAAGTTTCTGGGAGAAAAGTTAAACAAATGGAAAGTGTTTGGCCTTATTGGTATAATCTGTGGTGTAATATTGATTGGCGTGGGAAGTTAGATATCTTATCCCGTAATCTTATTTTTTATTTGTAACACTATTGTTGGAAGAATAAACGCAACCGCAAATACAATCGCAATAATATAAGGGTTATGAGGTATGTTTTTTATTTCTACGCCTTCAATAAACCTGTTTGATACTACCACAACAACAATCATATTTGCAAGGGCAAGAACGGGAACGATAATACTCGCTAATATATGATGTTTAGTTTCAAGATGGCCAATGTCCGAAATAAGAAAATGGTACAAAAATCCTACAACTCCAGCTAACAAGATTATTATTGTGTACAATACCCACATATCAAACACAACTAAAAAAGGAACTAAAACAAAAGAAACAACAACGTTTGCAAAAATAATGACAACAAGTGCACTCCAGAACACAAGAGTAGAAAGAAATACGTCATGGCGTGTTGACCTTTCTAAAATTTCTTCAGCGTTTTTGATATCGCTTGTGTCCCACCCTTTCTCTTTCAATTCGTCTTTTCGTTTTGGTTTCATTCTACTGGCTTATCTAAACATAGATATTCTGCAACGTTTCTAAACTGTTTTGCAGAATGTGATCGTGGATATAAATAATGGAGTGGCGCATGACGGTACACTGACTTGTGCACTTTTCTGTCCCTTCGTACATTTGCCAGGATTGGATAATGAAGAATATTTTTGACTTCCTCTGGTGACAATTCATGTTTGCCTCTATGCGTCATGTTTAATATAACTCCCACAACAGTATTGTTGTTTGCACGTGCCGCTTGGACAGTTTTCAGGGCGTCCATGACAGAACTAAGGTTAGGATTTGTTACAATAACAGATTCATCACTATGTTTTAATATTTGGTTAATATCATATCCCAATCCACTTGGTGAATCAATAAGAACAAAATCTGCACCTTCATCAAGATGATCAAATATTTCATGCAAATTCTGTGAATTGGTTTTTTGAAATTCGCTATAGGAAGGAGATGCAGGAATTATAGATATTCCACTTTCATGAAGATATGTTATGTCTTTCAACCCTTTTTCCTTTCTCAGAAATTTGTTCAATGTACCCTGTGGGTCTATTAATCCAAGTTGAATAGAAATGTTTGGCGTGGCAAGATTTGCGTCAACAACAATAACCTTTTTTCCTTTCTGTACAATAGCATGCGCAATGTTAAGAACACTCGTTGTTTTTCCAACACCGCCTTTTCCTGACACAACCGCAATAAATTTTGTCATAATCTTTCTCCCCTTTTACTATACATGAATTAGGTGTGGTATTTAATCTTTTTGTTCTAAGAACCTATATAACGTCTTCATCTTCTTCAAGTTTTCCTATGAGAGTTTCCCATGCATATGTAAAGAACCTGTGCATAAACCTTTCACAGTTCATAAGATTATCAATGGTCATTTCAACAGTAGAGTTTTCTAATTCTACGATAAGTGTTACATGTCGTCGAAATTCTTCTCGGCGGCCATGTTTAGAATTTAAAATGTTTTTAAGGAATGCATAGAATGTAAGATTTTTAGCAAGTTCCATATCGTCTGGGTATAATGTGGCCACACGGGTTGCTCGTAATGCGGGACTTTTTGGAAGGGTTTCAATCTTTTCCTCTTCACGCGCTTTTTCAAGAAATGCTTCAATGATCAAATCAAAATTGTTTACCATACGTTGAATTGCATTGATAATCACGTCTACGGTTCGCGTGTATTTCAAACTAACATAGATTATGTGTTCTAACCGTTTAAGTTCTTCCCGCGCTTCTAATAAATAGTCTTCCATACCACTCCCTGTAAGTAGATAAAGAAATGTGCTTCCCTTTTTATGCTTTTCTATTAATGATTGTATTTATGGTATCAATAAACTCTTTTGTTAGGGTACAATACTCTCTAATATCCTTTGTTGATATAGATTGTATTCGATAATTTTTATCACACATGACAAACTTATTACCTCGTTGAAATTCCATTGGACTTTTTTTGTGAAGATCAAGCATTTCTTTAAGGTTCTGAATTAAATCGATATATGTCTGCGAAATTTTGTGTCTTCGTACAGGTTTGTACCTAAACATGTTAAATTTACTTTGAAAATTGTTGTTATATATGGGGACGAGTTTCAATTGCCGTTCAAATTGTAAAATGGCGTCCATACTTGCTTCAAGAGAAAGGAAGATGTTTGTTAATATTCCAGGTAATAATTTCGGATCGTTAATAAGAGGATACGTGACATTGAGAAGATGAAATGCTGCATCGTATTGAATTCTGGCATTATGTAGTGATTCTTCATAATCTGCTGCCATAGAATAAGAAAGGACGTGAATTATAAAAATTATTCGTTGGTTTTGTTGAACTATTTTGGATGTGACAATAAATAAATATCTAATCCTTCGCCTTTGAGTCGATACGTTCCTTCTCTTTCTACTCCAACTTTATCAAGTGTTGTTTCTGATTCAGTACAAGACATAACAAAACAAAGATCGGTAGGGACATCTTCTCCTATTGGAGAAATTATTATTGCTTCTGGTCGCAAATATTCAACTTTAACTGGAAGATTATAGGTAAAGTTAGTTCTACTGAACTCAACATGTCCGCGTACAAGTTCGACTGCTTTTTCAAGCTGACCTTGATCTTCTCCTTCTTTTTTAACAAAAGTTGGTGCTATTCTAAATTTATGATTTCCCATTTATAACAATAAATATAAAATAACTATAAAAGTATTTACCTCCTCAATAATAATCATTAGAAAGATATGTTTTAAATATTTTATTCGTCTGATTTCTGTAAACTCATGATTGCTTCTGCTAAATCGCCGTTATGGTCTTCAATGGCTTTCTGTGCAGTGTCTTTATCAACATGTGCTTGTTCCATGACTGTATTAACATCATCTTCAGAAATGTCAGGGGTTGTAAGTAATGCTCGTTCTTCAATCGTTCCAGAAATTTGAAATGTTTCCTGTCCCATCATGTTTACTTTCGCAACGGACGGACTTGTAATGATAATTTCCTTCTCATCAGTTTTTATAATAACTTCAGTTGCAGGAATATCAACTTGCTGAACTCCCATCTGCTTCATCATTTGCTGTACTTTTCTGGGATTCATTCCGGGAAACATCTTATATCAACGGACTCCATACGTGAAGAACAATAATAATTACCATAATTATAACACAGAAAATAATGACTGCGCCCGGTGAAAATTCTATCTTTGACTTAAATTCGTCAAAGTATCGTGTCAATCCTCCCTGACCGGAAGGCATACGAATCTTATTATCTTTTGCCATTTAATTATTGTTTTTGATTAAGAATTTATAAGGTTTTTGGAATTTAAAAATTTTTTAAATATAAATTCAGCGAGGTTTTTGATCCAACTTTTTTTTAAAAAGTTGGGTAGAGTGACATAAGCCGCCTTCTGTTGAACCCAAATTGTTCATGAATGAACAACGATGGTTCATATTGGCATTCTACTATGCGTCATACTGACTTGCACCCATTGGGATTCGCCGTTTCATCGTTCCCATAACCAACGTCATTGGGTTAACTGATGTTCATTACTGAACACTTCGCCAGCAAGAATGAAGAGTTTAACTTCAATCCTTACATAAAATCATTCTCGGTTATGGACGTGTCGTTTCTGAGCCAGAGCCATGGATTTCTCCATCCCTTAAACAAGGGCAACGTTTCATGGTGGGCGGACTTTCCTGAGTCATAAAGACCCTTCGCCAACTGCCACTACTACCTATATACTTTAGAATTAACCTGTTTTATAAACCTTTTTGTCCCTTTTTAAAGTTTATGAAACAGCAAAATATTTATAAACATTCCGAGATTAACACCATTATTATTATTAAAAAAAAGTGAAGGTGGTTGTGATGAAAAAAAGTAGTGTGATTATTATAAGTCTATTGACTTTAGTGTTTTTAATGAGTTCCGTTTCAGCGTTAGAATTTAACGGAACAACATATAATTCGACAGGATCTGTATTAGGAAATGTTCTTGTAAACCTAACTGTGTATCAATTTACTGCGTCGGGTCCGACATTCGTTGGTGCAAATGCAACATATTCAAACGCATCAGGATGGTTCAACCTTTCTGTTTCAGAAGATGCAGGATACATGTATAAACCAGTTCTTAGTGCAAATACGTCTAGCACGTCTATTGATTATGTTGGCCAATCTCTTCCAACACTTCCACATTCTGAATTTTCTAGCATTTCAAACGTAAATTTTTTTATGCAACCTGGGGCAACAATTAACATTACTGTAATCAATAGTACTAATGATTGGATTAATTTCTCGTACGTTGTTAAAGATGTTTTGTTAGGTTATGAAGTTGCATCTGGCGAGAATAATATTCAAACGGGGATTGTAATTAATGTTCCAAGAAATAGAAACTATTCAATCATGATTTATCCGGATGATAATGATCCAAACAATTTTGTTCCTTCAAGTTATACATGGAATAATTTTTCTGAAGCAAGTTCATACAATCTATCAACAACAAACCTTTCATGGTATAATAATGAAACATTTACGTTACATAAACAGTTTAACGTTACTGAACAATATGCATGGATTTCTGGATGGATAAATTATACTAACAACTCAGATGGCGTTCCATATGCTAGTTGGGACGAATTCAAAATTGCTGTCTATGCATTAGAAGCAGGATCTATCGTGTATAGGTCAGCAGGAACTCTACCATTCAATACTAGTTCATGGCGTAGTGGAACTAGTAAGTCTGATACATATGATGCAACGACGGGCTGGTTTAACATAACACTGCCATACATTGATTCTGAAACTGTTCAATATCTTTTATTTGCAGGCGTACGAAACGGTTCTGAATATCTTGGTGGGTATAGAAACATTACTGTTTCCGCTGATTTACAGGGATTTAACTTTACTCTATACGGCTTACTTGGAAATGAAACTAACCTTTCATTATCAAGTCCAGGAAGTGGAGATGCTGCTAATGTTAGTACCAAAGTAGAAACGTTTTATTTGATTAATGCATCAAATGCTACATTGGAAAATATCACTGCACATATTGAAGTTGATGTTGATTATTCCAATTTTAGTGCGATAAAATTTACGTTTATCGAAGATCTTACAACAACAACTGGTTCATTTAACATGCCTTTGTTAAACGTAACAGGAATAGATGACATTGACGTTTACTCAACTTCATATGCACCTTCAGGAATGTCAAAAAGGGACGCTGATGAGTTAATATCAGATACTAATATTACTCTTAAAGCGTTCAGACCTGGTGGAAGTGGAATGCCTGGACAAGCAGAAATCGCATCTTCAAATGTAGATATTACTCTTTATAGATCTAATGAAACGTGCGATGTTCCAAATCCTCCATCAAATTGTAATTTAGAAGATACGGCTACGATGGAAACATTTAGTCCATTATCTTCAATAATTGGTGGTGGCGCAATGAGTTTCAGGATGGGCGTTAACGGTGTTAATGTACATTATGTTAACGTAGATTTGTTAGCTTCAGGACCACCAGATGCGTTATTTGAAGATAATAGTGGTGTAACTAGTGAAGCTGCAACATTTGATCAAGCGTTACGATTCGGTTCATCAGGACCAACAATCTACGATTACATTTTGATTTCAGTTCCATACTCTTCAGATGCTGGAACAGGAGTTGACGAATCAGCGGACATGAATGTTTCCCTTCCTACATTTTATGATGAAGATTGGAACATTGTATGGAACGTTAGTGATAACGGAACGAACATGACAAACTTTGCAGCAAATTATTCACACTTTGCAACGTACAATGATAGTTGGGACACGTTAATGGGTGGTGTTAATTGTACAAAAGCAACTGTGAGTTCTTCTGTTCAGATTAACGCATCAAGTCCATGCGCAGTAGATCTTGAAAATGATCGGATGTGGGTACGATTACCACACTTCTCCGGTACTAGTACAACACTTTCAGGAACAACAAAAGCATCAGACGCTGCAGCTGCAAGTACATCGTCAAGTTCAAGTAGCAGTAGTGGTGGTAGTGGCGGAACTGCATCAAGTCAAATAACTGGAGAATTTTCAAAAGTAATCTGGAATTCCATTGATGAAGGTACTGAATCAACTGTTGATGTTAACAATGGTGAGGTAGGCATTTCAGCTGTTACGTTTGGTGTTAACAAAAAAACGTACGGCGCATGGTTAAGAGTTGCTAAAGTTGATGAATTACCTGGAAATGTTGCAACGTTTGAAAAAAGTGTGTACAAAAACATTCAAATAACACGAAGTTCAACGTTAACCGACGATGTTATGACCAATCCAACAATTGAATTTACTGTTGCAAAAACGTGGCTTGCAGAAAATGGTCTTGCAAACAATGCTATGGCTCTGTTCCGGTACGCTGACGGCGAATGGAATAAACTTCCAACAACTATGGGTGAAGACGACGGCACGTATATCCATTACACAGCAACGACGCCAGGATTCAGTTATTTCCTTATTGGAGAGAATGGTGCTGTTCCTGTTACAGAAGAAGCTGTTGTTGAAGAAGTAGTTGCAGAAGAGCCAGTTGTTGGTGAAGAAGAAGCTGAGGGCGAAGACGTTTCAGAATCAAGTCTTCTCTGGCTTTGGATACTGTTAATCATAGCAGCAATAGTGATTGGTGGCGGAATTGTGTACTTCGTGAGACAGAAGAAATAATATTTTTTTCTTTTTCTTTTTTTTAATTATTTATCAAAATGCCAGGATTTTTCTAATGTTGCCATTAACTCGTCAAGACCATCTTCTTTTACAAATGGTGTAAGAATTTTTCGTACCACTTCTGAATCATATTTAAGTCCACGTAGTCTTACTTCTTGAGGAACTATGTGGATAAGAGGAGTTTTATATCGTAAATCTTTATTATGATAAAATACAAAAAGGTTTCTTTCACCTGGATCTGTTTTCCTTTCAAGAATTCTGAAAAAGAATTGTTCTGGACTTAGGGATTCTCCTTCTCTTCTTTCTCTTTCCCGAGTTTTTTCAAGAAATCTGGCTCGATTTCTGTTTATATCCCGTAACCATTCTTCTTGATCACCCGTACTTTTAAGAGAATCAAAACTATAGTCTCCAGCAAACTGAAGGTGTCCTTGTTCATACTCATCAAAAGCACCTTTGTTTATATCAGAAATTGTAATACGTAAGAGACCAACATGGTCTACTCCTTTTAAGTTAAAATAAACTGTGTCCGAACCATGATTTGTAGGTCCACTTCCATATTTCAAAACATCTTTCAAACTCAGATCTGTTATTATTTTTCCCATTTTTACTCCTAAAGAAATATGGTGCTTATTAAGAATATTGCTATTTGAGAATATAATTGTAGAATCTTTTTATTTCAGAATATCAATTTTTAACAATAACTTTTTCATACCAGAAACATGTCCTGCTCCAACAACTGCAAGAATTTTTTTATCAGGATGTTTACGTAACAATATAACTAGCTTTTTTACCATATACTTATTTCTGTCTTCAACAAGAACTTTGTAAATAGATGGGTACCGTTCTTGTACTTGGCCCATCATTTTGAGAATAAGTTCATCTTTAGGCACTTTTCGTAAATCTAGATTTTGTAACCCTAACTTTTTCATTTGTTTCTTTGGTGAGAAAATACCTTTAAAAAAATCTATCACAAAACGCATTTTTTCTTTCCAGGTAAGTGCTTTTGAGAACTTTTTAAGTGTAATTTGTATTGGTTGGTCAATGAACGCGACATCAATTTTTGTTTTTCGTGCAATCTCTAACGCTGTCTTCATGTCAGATCCTGGAGCAACACCAACAACTTTTCCCAGTTTCTGCTGAACGTACTGACCAACCTTTGCAAACACGTATCCTTTGACACCTATTTGAAGAATTTGGGCAACAGTTATTTTTCTTTTTCTTTCATCAAGAAGTGCTGATGCTCGTTGTATATCTAATTCAACACAGATGATGTCTGGTTTTTGTTGTTCTATTGCCCTTTCAATCTCTTGGACACTTTGTGCCGCAATATGGGACGTTCCTATAATCTGTAGGGGCATACAATACTATACAACAGAAAAGTATTTAAACCTACGCCAACTTAGTTGCATGAGGTGGTTTACATGCTCAAGATGAAAAAAGTTTCGGATACATATGATTTAAAGGTTTTTACTGATTCCGGTGATTACTTCGGCGATATTGAAGATAGTATTGTTGCAAGTAATAAAATTTCTGGCTGGAAAATTAAAGCAACAAAGAATTCCTTCCTAAGTAGGGTTCTCGGCAGTGCAAAGGGCGTTATTGTTCCTCATCAGCTTGTTAAAGCGGTAGGTGACATCCTTATCATTTCTCGTAGTGCTGTTCCAAGTTCTGGACCAATGGAAGAAAAGGAAGAATAAACAATGCGATATCAAAAATATGTACAGGATTTGCTTCACTATCAGTTCGTTCAGGGCATTAGTGAGGAGTTTGATGAGTACATAACGATTGCAGCATAACGAAACTTATTTAAACTTTTATTTTCTTATACAAAAAGATGGATGTCGTACTTGTTTTATTGGCGGTAAGTTTAATCTTATTTTTTGGATTCTTTGCAGAATTCATTTTTAGAAAAATTAGTATTCCTGACGTATTATTCCTTATCATTCTTGGATTTGTTTTAGGTCCGCACGTGTTAGATATTGTTCATCCGGATAGTTTAATAACGATTGCTCCAGTATTTACAACATTTACATTATTATTCTTATTGTTTGACGGTGCGTTTAACATTAACCTTGCATCATTAATTCGCGAATTTTCTCAAAGTTTTGTGTTAACATTGTTTAACTTTTTTGTATCAACAATTATTGTTACCGGTATTATGCTTGTTATAGGTATGTGGATAGAAGGGATTACATTTCTTATTGCGTTATTGACTGGATTAATCCTTGGCGGTGTTTCATCATCATTTGCGATTCCTGTTCTTAAAGGAATGAGGGTTGGAGAGAAACTATATTCTCTTCTTACTCTTGAATCTGCACTTACGGACGTTTTCTGTATCGTATTTTCTCTTACAGTACTAGAAATTATGAGGTTGGGAGCATTTGGAATTCAGGGAACACTTATTCAAATTTCATCACTCTTTGCCGTTGCAGGGTTGGTAGGACTTATTGGAGGAGTAGTTTGGATAATTCTTGTCCTTCGAGTTTTCAAAGAACATAATTATATGATTGCGATTGCATACCTCCTTTTAATTTATGTTCTGACAGAATTTCTTAACGGAAATGGTGCTATTGCTGCACTCTTTTTCGGGTTAATCCTTAAAAATTCTAAACAACTTTCGTCCATTATTCATGGAATAACAACAACAAAAGAAAGAGAGAAAAAGAAAGCGTTAAAAGGAGAATTGGGTGTTAGCATTACAACGCCATCCGAACAATTTTTTTATCATCAAATTTCGTTCTTTTTAAAAACGTTCTTTTTTGTGTATATTGGTGTACTTATTGACCTTTCTGATTGGAAAGCGTTGGCTATCGGCGGGGTACTTTCATTAGTTATAATGTTGTCAAGAATGGGTTCTCTTGTCCTTACTACAAAAATGGAACCGCATAATAGGTCAGTTGTTAATTCAGTTTTTGCACGAGGATTAGCTGCTGCTGCAGTTGCACACCTTGCACTTGAGGCAGGTATTCCTATTGCTGGGTTCCTTGTAAAGATTGTTTATGTTACTATCACGGGAACAATTATTTTGAGTTCAGTAAGGGTATTCATTACAAAAAGAATGATGCCTGAAACTGTGGAAGAGATTAAAACAAAAGTTAAGCCTAAGGCAAGAGCAAGATGAAACAATATATTGTAGATTTATTAGGGACATTACCATATGGCACGTATCTTCAGAACCAATACGTTCTTTCTGGTATCATTATTGTAATATCTATTCTTGCTGCGTGGTTACTTCTCTTTATATTTAGTAGATTTCTTGAGAAATTTGCAAAGAATACAAAAACTAAAGTTGATGACCTTATTTTTGACAGAACTAAAAAACCGTTATTTTATTTGATCCTTGCATACGGGTTTAAGTTAGCAATATTAAATCTTGGTTTTAACGGTGTTGTTTCAAAAACTGTTAATACAGTCATGGCTTTAGTGTTTGTTTTGATTATTATTCGTGCAATTGATATTATTATTGATGCATGGGGAATGACATTTGCAAAAAAGACACAAACAAAATTGGACGATATTTTGTTACCATTATTTCATAAAGCTACACGTGTTGTGTTTGTTCTTATTGCACTTATGTGGATACTTGACATTTGGGAAGTTAACATTGCACCGTACTTAGCAGGTGTAGGTATTTCCGGAATTGTACTTGGGTTAGCTCTTCAAGATTCGTTAAAGAACATCCTTGGTGGTGTAACATTATTACTTGACAAAACGTATCAGGTAGGTGATAAAATCAAGCTTGAAAGTGGTAACGTTGGAACAGTATTAGATATCGGCTTACGAAGTACAAAAATGCAAACGTATGATAACGAAGTTATTTATATTCCAAACGGATATTTAGCAAATTCCAGTATACAGAATTATACACGACCAACACCTATAGTTAGAGCGAAAGTTGAGTTTGGTGTTGAGTATGGAAGTAATGTTGATACTGTGAAGAAAGTTGTTCTTACTGTTATTAAAAAGTTAGGTGTGTTATCTGATCCCGCTCCAGATGTCCAATTTCTTTCAATGGGAGATTCTGCGTTACAGTTTAAAGCATTATTTTGGGTTGAGAGATGGGACGAAGCGTACGGTAAAAAGTTAGAGGCTACTCAGAAAATTTATGAAGCTTTACGTAAAGAAAATATAGGTATTCCATTTCCAACACAGACAATATATCTTAAGAAGGATGGAAATAATTAAATAAACGTGTTTCTTTTATGCTTATATGGATATTATTACAGTAATTGGAATAATTTTGGCAGTGTTACTTGCCGTATTATTAAGTCGAGTATTATCCTACGTTCTTAAGTTTGCATTATTTGCAATAGTATTTCTTCTTATTATGATGTTCTTCTTTGGCTATACATTTGACCAAATATTTGATTGGGCAATGAATATTGTGTTATGGGTAGTTTGAGTGTGATAAAACTTATAAAGAACCTACAATCTTAATTTTACTATGACGTCAACAATATGGACAGAAAAGTACAGACCGCAAACGTTTGATGAAATGAAAGGTCAAACAGCAATAGTTGCTAAAATAAAAGCGTTTGTGAGTTCAGGAAGTATGCCTCATTTGATGTTTAGCGGTCCTGCCGGTGTTGGGAAGACTACCCTTGCTTTGGTAATAGCAAAACAATTGTTTGGCGATAGCTGGCATCAAAACGTTCTAGAATTGAATGCATCAGATGAACGTGGTATTGATGTTGTTCGTGTTAAGGTTAAGGACTTTGCTCGTACAAGAGCTATAGGCGATGTACCATTTAAAGTGATATATCTTGACGAGTGTGATGCTCTTACGAAAGATGCACAGCAGGCTCTTAGACGTACTATGGAGAATTACACAAAGACGTGTAGGTTTATCTTATCATGTAATTATAGTTCTAAAATAATTGATCCTATTCAATCTAGATGTGCAGTATTTAGATTTAAACCGTTATCTGAAGAAGAGATCTTTCAAATGATTGATACAATTACTGCGAAAGAATCACTTACTGTATCGGAAGATGCAAAGAAAGCATTATTTGTTGTATGTGGTGGCGATTGTCGAAGGTTAGAAAATATTATGCAAAGTTGTGCAGTGATAAAAAATGATATTGATGCTGAACTTGTCTATTCAATGGCATCTGTTGCTAAACCAAAGGAAGTTAATGACATTTTATCGGTTGCTGTTACGGGAGATTTTCAAACGTCTCGAAAGAAATTGTTAGATTTAATGCTTAATTATGGTTTGTCTGGGTTAGATGTAATCAAACAAATTCAACGAGAGATTTGGAAAGTTGAATTGGATGATCGCAAGAAAGTTGAATTAGTAGATAAGTGTGGCGAAGTTGAATTTAGAATGGTTGAAGGTTCTGATGAATACATTCAATTAGAAAGCTTTTTAGCATATGCGGTATTGGTTGGGAATAGGTAAGATGTTTGGTATATTATGTTTCGGAGACAGTATCACTTTTGGAGTAGGAGAAAGACCAACTTCGGGGTGGGTAGGAAGATTAAAAGAACATCACGAAACAAAAGACCAATTTAATTATGTTGTTAATTTAGGATTTCCTGGTCACAATTCGTTTGATTTATTAGAAAGGATAGAGGCTGAAACTAAAACTAGATCCAGAATTAAAAGACCAACAGATAAATTTGTAATTATTTTGTCTATCGGGACAAATGATTGTCGTTGGGAAGATTTTGAAAATAAAGTGCCAAAGATTTCTATTGAAGACTTTAGGAAGAATATTAACTCTATAATTGAAAAAGCTAAAAAGAATCCAGCAGAGATTGTTTTTGTTGGGATTCCACCAGTTGATGAAAAGTTAACCTCTCCATTTGAAGGAGAATATCATTTTACTAATGAAAGAGTAGAATTATTTAACAACACAATTAAAGAAGCTTGTGAAGAAAATAAAGTTTTGTTTTTAGATATTCTTGGTTCTTTTAATGATAATAATACTTCATCATTATTTGAAGATGGATTACATCCAAATTCTGAAGGATATGAACTCATATATGAAAAAATCAAAGAATTCTTAATAAAAAAAGAAATAATAAAATAAAAAAAGTTTATTCAGCACTTTCTTTGATTCTAAGCGTTTCCTGAATAATGTCTCGATACTTATAATCCATTGTTAACTTAACTTTTTTGGTTTCAAGCGTATCTTCTGTAAGTGGTACTAATAATTTACATAAGATTTCTGCTTCACCGTCAATTAGTCGTGCTTCGTTAACTTTACCGCTAGACTTACATTCCCATGCATCATCATCTAAAGAGAAAGATAAAGTGTTTTTACGTGAACTGAACTCTGCATCTGGCATTGTAACTCTTCCTACACCACTATTCTTAATACCTATTTTTAATGCAATGATTCCTTTACCAGCAGTATCTTCTATAACACTTGTAACAGTTATAGGACCGCCTGATGCTGAATGTGGTTTAGATTCTTTTACATCACACACTCTATCATCAGTAAGATCTTCCTTTAAACATACTTCTGGAACAACTAAGAACGTGTTATATTTGTACTCAACATTTGCAAACCATTCCCTGTCTAGTAAACCGTTAACTTCTCCTTCATAAGCTGCATTATCTGCAAATGAAATTGTTTCTTCTCCACCAGATTCAACCAATTCAGAGATCTTTTCGACAACGCCAGAATTTTGTAATTCCCAATCAGCGATGCCACCAAACTCACTTTGTGAAGGTCCTAATAACTTTACTATAACATCTCCAGGTTGAATTTCGTACTCACCCTTATTACGTAGAGTAACTTCAACAAGGAACGTTTCCGTATCAAAAATTGCTGACACTCCGTCTTCCTCAACTCCGAACGGTTCAAATTCTGCAACAATGCCTTGCGTGCCTCCAATGAACGCTCCCGCAATTTGGACGGTGGTATCTTCTGTATCACATGCTGTTAATACTAAAGATAGTGCTACAAGAATAAACATAATAACTGTTGTGGATTTCATCATATATACCTCTTTTGCTTATATGAAAAGAATTAAAGTCTTATGGTATTTAAACCTTACTCTGGAGTTTTAATAATCTTAATGGGTTTTGTGAAAGAATTCACATAATTGTAATCTAAGTCTATAAGGAGAGGTGTTGTAAATGCTGCAGATCCGTGAATGTTAAAACTACATACAATTTTTCCATTTCCATTATTCAGCCGTACAAAACCGTCTCGCGGTTTACAATCAATTATACTACCACCTAACATATCAACTGTATAATATACTTTGTCAAGATCAGTATAATCTAAAGATGCTTGGCCACAACTTCTAATGTCTGAGTATGGACTTAACACTCGGCCGCCAGCATTATTAACAACATTAATTTCAAAAATGGCTTTGCTACCAACCATATCAACGCCAACATAACTTACGCCTACTGGTGCTCCTTGTCCACCACCCATTCCAACGTTTGTTGGAACGCACGTTTTTTGTTCAGAGGTTACTTGATAAAATAATGGGTCTACACACACTTCTGGATTAGCAACAGTATGATAATTGTAACATGTTACAAAATTTAGTGTTGGATTATATTCAAAAACCCTATTTGGAAGGATAACGTTTGGTGACCTAAACTCTATCTGGTTCATTGTTCCTAAGGTATTATACACGTTCTTTCCTTCAAGGACGCCAAAATTTTCTGCGCATGATCGTGGTGTACTCAAACCCGTCCCTAATATGTTTTCATCAAAACCTGTTACTTGCACAAAACAATTTTGTTGATCAACATCATAATTTCCTTTATTATGAACTTCAACAATAGCAATTAATTCATTTTGATCGTACAAAATGTCTGGAGGATAGTTTGCAAGCGGTTGCGCTACCACTCCTTCGGTTCCCGTTTGTACCAACCGTAATGCGGCTTCTGTTTCAATAGGTTGTTCACCTGCTGGAACCTGAGGGCCACATGCTGTAAGTAAGAGTATAGAAACAGATAGTATAAACATCACCAGCAAACCTTTTTTCATGTTTAGAAAGTAATTAAAAATCGTATATAAGCTTTTTGGTGGTTTGTGTAGAAAATATTATATATCAAAACCTTTTCAGGTAGTGAACAATGGCAAAATATGTTGTTATTCATAAAAAGAAAGAATGTATAAGTTGTGGCGCATGCGCTGCTGTTGCTCCAGATTATTGGGAAATGGATGATGAAGGAATGGCACATTTGAAAAAGTCAATTGAATCTAATGATTTGTGGACATTAGGTATTGATACTGAAGAAGCACGTGTTATTAACCAAGAAGCTGCTGATGTATGTCCAGTTGATATTATTAGTGTTAAAGAAAAAGAAAATTAAAGTGTATGTTCTTTCCGTAGGGAATGTGAAAATGCTATAGAATGATGTTTTAACGTTGTCACAAATTTATTATGTTCAGTTGTCAGTTCTTTAATTTTGCCAGTGATTTTTGTATGTTCAATTTTATGTTTAAGTTTCTGCTCAACAGTTTTTGCCTTTTGATGTTTCTTTACTTCCTTTTCAGCATCTTTACTTAACTTATGCAATTTTTTGTTGACTTTTGCCAATTCTTTAGAATAAATGTACAAGTATGCAGCTTCATTAGATAATGTCATATCTTCAGTATATTTGTAGAATATATAAATTTGATTATTTATACAAAACGTTTCCAGCATCTATTTGGTCTTGTACTCTAAAATCTTCATCTGTAAGAAAATAAAAGTGTTCCCCTCTCATAGGTTCATATCGTGTTGGTTGAAGTCCTTCTTCATTTAAAGCTTTGACAAACCGACTTAATCTTTCTGGAGCAAATGCCACTATGTTATGTCTAAAAGATTCTCTATCAACATTTCCATTCGGAGCAACAATATATCCCAAATCAAAATTTCTATCACCACGAACTTCTCCATCTGGAACATACTGACTTTGTCTCATAGCACCAGAAGTTGGCAAACAACAATTAGTTAAATTACCTGGAACAAAAACAACATCATCAATGCCACTACGTGCTGCTGCTCTTTGAACTTTCTCTATAACATTTTCAACCGTTAAATGTTTTTCAGGCATAAAAATAAAGAACTGTACTGAACTATTTAATCATTTCTAGTGTCAATTACTATTTTTTTACAATTATCATACAATGGTCTTTTTCAAATGGTTCAAGTATCTTATAATCAATTACTGTAAACACTTTCTCTAATTCTGTACGAACTTCAACAAAGATTTGTTTCGGTTTCCTTGTAATGTCAATACTACGTGCCTTTACTGCAAGTAATCCATATCCACCTTTCTTAAGGAACATATTACAATTTTTAATGAATATTGCTGTTTGGTTTCTTTGAGCTACGTCCTGATATACTATATCAACTGCACAAACTTTATCCATATACCTCTCTGGATGGAACGCATCTCCTAAAATGGGGATTAGATTCTTTCTCTTTTCAGCTAAAAACACAAAATCTCGCATAACTCGTGGTGCAGGATCAATGCCAAAAATCAAACCCTCTTTTTCAACCATGTCGCTTACAAAAGATGGGGTGTACCCATGCGAACTTCCTAAATACAAAACAATGTCATCTTTTCGAATACCTATATTTGTACAACCCTTCGTAATCATTGCTGCTAATTTACTTCGTCGTGGATCGAATTCTCTATACTCAACATTTCCATCTTTTACAGTTTTTTCTTCAAAATGTGTCATGCCTTTAATGATGTTCTTTGTATAAATACGTCGCCGATCTCCAAAAATTCCAAATATTTTGTGTGGTTGTGGTTTGCTCATCCGAACTTCCTCTCTAAATCTTTCTTGTACTCTTTAGCTTTAAATTCGCCCTTAAAATAATCTAACCGAGCACATAATGATAACTTATCAGCAAGAACACGAGCAATCTTACCGCGTAAACTTTTCTTTGCTTTCTGAATTAGTTGATGTTCATATATTATACCATACTTAGGAGATCTGGCTCCCGTTTTCAGATGGCGAAATAATGCTTTCTCAGCACCAAACAGTTGAATAGTTGATGCAGGTAACATTGCTAAATGTTTCAAACTTTTACCTAACTCAATCAGTTTAGCACCTATTGTTACACCTGCCAATTCCGTAATGTTAGGACAATATGTTTTCATTATACTCTCTAAATATGTTTCATGTTCATATCGTAACTGAAACAGTGATTGAATATGTTTTGCCAACCTTTTCATTTCTGTAACATCTTTGTTAGATAAATCGGCACCCATAGTTTCTTTAGGACGTTTTTGCGTTAAAACCATATCAACAAATTTTTGATGGTTAGAAACTTCTTGAGACAATTCTGGGTAATATACACTATACCATTCACGTAATCTTTTTGTAAATAAGTTAATTGTTCTGTCTACTTCTGTCATAGTACTTATCGTTTGTACTATTACATTATCTTCATTGACAGATTCTTTAATCGCCTTTTTGGTTATTGCAACGTTTTTTGTATATAGTTGAGAATAATATTTTGTTTGTTTAAAATTTTCTAACACTGTTTGAACAAGGTCGTATGGTAACTCTTCAAGTTTTGTATCTGACTTAGCAGTACCAATGACATTTCCAGTATCATCAATAATGACATTTCCAAGCATGTGTTTGAAGAGATATTTCATTCTATTCTTAAAATTCGTAAGTTATATAAACCTTATCCAAACATTTTTTTTAAATAGGGAATATGGAACATATTACGAATCAGCTTAAAGGGGACAAATGTTATTGTGGTCATCTTATTGAGAAAAATGATTGGACTTCTGAATGGTGTGAACATGCGGAAAGACATTACAAAAATGCACTATGTTCAAAATGTGGCAAAAAAAATCTTATTAAATTAGATTTTGACGGTTCTGGTCATGACGATGCTGTTGAATGTAAATGTGATTCTATAGATTCTATTGTCAAGAAAGTTCAAGAGTTTTAGGTTTTTTATTAATTATATAGTCCTTACAACTATTACATGTTTCTTTTTCTTCTACCGATATCTTTATAAATAAACTCCATAAATAGTTGATACTTTCATTAAAAGTGATGAAAATGCTATGATTACACTGATCAGCATGACTGATTAAATAACCATAGTATAGTGGCCTGAGAAGGTGACCATCATCGAGGATTTTCTTCGATGGGATCCCGTATAGGTTGTTACAAACAAAAGGTACATACCAATGTCATCAAAAAGCAATCCACGACGAGGAAGTATGCAGTTCTGGCCACGGAAAAGGTCAAAACAGTCACGAGCACGAATTAGGTCGTGGGCTACAGAATCTAAAGTTAAACCATTAGGATTTGTTGGATATAAAGCTGGTATGGCACATGCAATGGTAACTGATAATCGTCCTAAGTCTCTTACAAAAGATGAAACTCTTTCACTTCCCGTTACTGTTATCGACTGTCCTGGGATGACTGTTGCTGGCGTCTGTTTCTATAGAAAAGGATTATTAGGAAGAGAAAAATGTTCAACAATTCTCGCTGAAAAATTATCAAAAGATCTTAAGAGGAAGACTTCACTTCCAAAAAAGGCATTAAAGAAGTTTGATGATGTTACAGAATGTATCGACCTTTGTTTATTGGTTCATTCAAATCCTAAACAAACGTCAACAGGATCAAAAAAACCTGTTCTTATTGAAATTGCACTTGGCGGTTCATTAGACGAAAAGAAAACATATGCAAAAGACATTCTCGGTAAAGAACTTTCATTATCTGACATTTTTGAAGAAGGAACATTAATTGATGTTCATGGTATTACAAAAGGAAAAGGATTTCAGGGAACAGTTAAGCGGTATGGCGTTCCAATATTACAACATAAAAGTGAGAAAGCTAAACGTAGTATTGGAAACTTGGGAGCATGGACGCCTAAACGTGTACAATATACTGTACCTCAGCCAGGAAAAATGGGATATCATATGAGAACTAAATATAATAGTCAAATACTTAAAATTGGTACTGATGGAAAAGAAATTACGCCAAAAAGTGGATTTGGACGATATGGTGTTGTCAAAAATAATTATCTTTTAATTCATGGTTCAGTTACTGGTCCCGTGAATCGTGCAGTTGTTCTTACAGCTGCTATCAGACCTCGAAAAGTACATAAAGAAGCATTTACAATGGAATCAATCTCAACACAACAATGAAATTACATATTATAAATTTGGAAAATGTACAGTCTGGCGATAAAGAATTGCCTTTGCAGTGTCGTGAAGCATATAGACCAAACATTATCAAAAGGGCAGTACACGCATTACAAAGTTCTGCTCGTCAAGCGTACGGCGCACATCCTGAAGCCGGAAAACGTCATTCTTCAAATATAAGTAAGCGACGACGAAAATATCGTGGTTGTTACGGTTTCGGTATTAGCCGTGTTGATAGAAAAATTCTTTCACGTCGAGGAACACGTTTTTATTGGGTTGGAGCAACATCTCCTCAGACAAGGGGCGGAAGACGATCACATCCACCAAAAGCGTCTAAACAGTTCGATCAAAAAATTAATAAGAAAGAAAATCGTAAAGCTATTTGTTCTGCTTTAACAGCAACACTTAACAGAACTATGGTTCTTGAACGAGGCCATTCAGTTCCAGAAACGTACCCATTTATTATCACATCAGATTTTGAGAATCTTACAAAAACAAAAGAAGTTAAAACAGTTTTACAAACGTTAGGATTTAAAGATGAATTGAAACGATCATTATTAAAGAAAGTTCGTGCTGGTTTAGGAACAATGCGTGGACGACGATACCAACGTAAAAAGGGTATCTTACTTGTTGTCAGTGATACATGTTCACTTCAAAAATCTGCATCTAACCTTGCAGGTATTGATATTGTTCCAGTATCTTCACTTAACGCAGAAGTCCTTGCACCTGGCGCAATGCCTGGTCGTGTTACACTTATGACAGAGAAAGCTGTTGATGTACTTACAGAGAAAAAATTATTCATGTAAAAATGGCAAACAATAAACCACAAAAGAAAATGGAACCGGAAGCACAACCTGAACTTTCACACGAGTTTGATCCATATCAAATAATTAAATTTCCACTTTCAACAGAAAAAAGTATCAGACAGATAGAATTTGATAATAAGTTAGTATTTGCTGTTCATCCACGGGCAACCAAGAAAGATGTTAAGAAAGCAGTTGAAATGTTGTTTAAGGTTAAAGTTTCACGTGTTAATATTCATAATGCATTTCAGGGTCAAAAACGAGCATTTGTAAAGTTAGGGCCTGAAAGTATTGCATCTGACGTAAGTGCAGATTTAGGATTAATATAAATATAATAATTACAAAATGGGAAAACGAATCATTTCACAGCGAAGAGGACGAGGAACAAACACGTATCGTTCACCTAGCCATCGCTTTAAAGGAGCAATACGGCATCCATCAAAAGATTCTATTGGAACGATTACAGAAATTCTTCATTGTGCTGGTCATTCAGCGCCCCTTATGAGAGTTTCGTTTGTTACTGGTGATACTGCACTTGTTGCTGCTCCGTACGGAACAAAAGTTGGTGACAGTGTTACGATTGGTAGTGGGAGTGAAGTTACACGTGGAAATGTTTTACCATTAAAAGATATTCCTGAGGGAACACTTATTCATAATATTGAACTTCGTCCTGGTGACGGTGGAAAATTAGTAAGATCATCTGGTACCTTTGCAAAAGTTGTTGCAAAAACTGATAAAGTTGTTCGTGTTGTGCTTCCTTCAAAAAAAGAAAAGAAGTTTATTCCAAACTGTCGAGCAGCAATCGGCGTAATTGCTGGTTCTGGAAGAACGGACAAACCGTTCATGAAAGCAGGTACAAGAATGTTTAAAATGCGTGCACGAAATAAATTGTATCCAAAAGTATGTGGAATTTCAATGAATGCTGTTGACCATCCTTTCGGAAGTGGTTGTTCACACATTAAAGGAAGACCAACCCTTGCACCGCGAAGTGCTCCTCCTGGTCGAAAAGTTGGAAAAATTGCACCACGGCGGACAGGAAGAAAAAAATAAAGAGGAAAAATCATAATTTACAATGGCAATAAAAGAATTTAAATGGAACGGAAAAACGGAAGATGAATTAAAGCAGATGGACATGGATACGTTCATTGAACTCGTTCCTGCTCGTCAAAGAAGATCGTTAAAACGTGGTTTTACTGATTCACAGAAAAGTCTTCTGAAACGTATTGACGCTGGCGAAAATAATATTAAAACACATTGTCGGAACATGATCATTCTTCCATCAATGATCGATAAATTACTTAGAATATATAATGGAAAAGATTTTTTCCCTATTACAATAACAGCAGAAATGGTTGGACATTACCTTGGAGAGTTTGCTCATACACGGAAATCTGTATCGCACAGTTCTGCAGGAGTAGGCGCAACACGGTCAAGTAAGTCTGTCTCTGCACGATAAACCTAAAAAAAACAAAAACAATGAAAATAACACAAAACGACATAAAACCTGAACATTGTGCGTTTGCGAAAGCACTCAATATTCCGGTTTCAACAAAACAATGCGTTGAAATCAGTAATAGTCTGAGGTATAAAAGAACGTCATTTGCAAAAATGTTTTTGGAAGAAGTTATCGGGTTAAAAAGGGCAGTTCCATTTAAGAAATTTAATAGTGATATGGGCCATAAGAAGGGTATGGCTGCTGGTCGTTTTCCACAGAAAGCTGCAAAAGAATTCCTTAAACTTATAAAGTCTGTTGAGGCAAATGCACAAGTAAAAGGGTTGAACACGTCAGAACTTAAAATTATTACAATACTTGCAAATAAAGCATCAACGCCTGTAACGGGTGGAAGAATGCGTCGAAGTACAAAACGGGCACATATAGAAATTGTTGTTCGTGAACTTCCAGGAAGTAAAAAGAAAGTTCAAGAGAAAAAGGTAAAGAAAGAAGTTCCTCATGTTGAAGAGAAAAAAGTTGACGTTCCTACTGAAATACCTGTGGTTAAACCAGTTCCAGTTGTAGAAGAAAAGTCAATTGATGAACCTATTCAAGACGTTCCCGAACCTATTGAGGAACCTAAAGAAGAACCGGTTATCGAAAAAACGCCTGTTCAAGAGCCTACTCCAGAAGTTCCTCCTCAAGAGAAACCGGAAGAACCTAAAGAAAAACCGCAACCTGAAGCAGTTCCTGAGAAACCACAAGAAGCAGTTGCAGAACCTGCACCCGTTCAAGATATCCTCCTTAAAGAAGTTTCATCTTCAGATTTATTAAAACAGGCACAATCAAAAGCTGCCGAACTTAAAAAGAAAGAAGTGAAAGATGAAAATGTTCAAGAAGTAGAAAATTTATATGACGCATTAAAAAAGAAGGGTACCCTTCGCGATGCTGCAGAAAGAAAAGGTGATGCACAATGATTGAGCGAGAATTCATATCACAGAAAACTAAGGAATTTTACATTAAGAAGTATATTGAAAAAAAACTTCGTGGCGTAGGTATTTCACAAATAAGATTAAAAAAGATTCCTTTAGGAGAAAAAATCATCATTCATACTAGCCGACCAAGTTTAATCGTTGGTTCAAAAGGTGCAAATATTAAAGATCTTACAAAACATTTGAAGATAGAATTTAAACTTGAAAATCCACAAATTGAAATTATTGAAGTGAAAAATCTTTTCCTTGACGCAAATGTTGTTGCGGAACGTATCGTAGGTTCACTTGAACGTTTTGGCTCTGCACGATTTAAAGGTGTTGGCCATAAAGTTATGGGAAATGTTATTAATTCAGGTGCGTTAGGTGTTGAATTAATCTTTTCAGGTAAGATTCCTGGTGCACGTGCAAAGAATTGGCGATTTTATCAGGGTTATCTTAAAAAATGTGGTGATGTTGCGGTAAGTGGCGTAAAAAAAGCTAAACGGACAGCTCTTTTAAAGAGTGGAGTTATTGGTATTAAAGTTTCCATCATGCCACCTGACATTGTCCTTCCTGATCATGTTGTTATCCTTGACGAACCAATACAAATTGTTGAAGAACTTCCTGAAAAGGCAGAAAAGAAACCTGCAAAGAAGAAAACAACAAAAAGGAAAACGACAAAATCAACAAAGAAAGCAACTCCTAAAAAGGAAGAATCAAAAGAAGTTCCTGTTGCTGAACCTGTTGAAGAGAAAAAAGAAGTTCCAAAAGAAGAAGAAAAAGCTAAAATTGAAGTGAAAGAAGAAGCACCAGCTATAGAACCTACTTCAACAGAAGAACCAAAAGAAGTTAATGAAACTCCTGAAACTACTGAAAAGCCAACCGACGAAAAAGCAGTTGACAAAACACAACAATGAAAGTTACAAAAGAATTACGGAATTTGTCTGCAGAGGAATTACAGAACAGATTGCAAGAGTTTAAAAAAGAACTCCTTAAACTAAATGTTCAAGCATCAACCGGAGCACAAACGTCAAATCCTGGAAAGTTAAAACAAACAAAAAAAAATATTGCCCGGATATTAACGTTACGGAAAGAAAAGGAGGCAAAAGCATAACACCATGGTTGGCGTATGTAATCAATGTGGTTTACCGCAAGACCTTTGTGTCTGTGAAACAATTGCGCGTGAACAACAAAAAATCACTGTCATGATCGAGAAAAGGAAGTTCGGAAAGAAATATACGGTTATTCGCGGAATAAAGAAGGAAGCAAACGTTGGCGAAATTGTCAAAAAATTGAAGTCAAAGTTTGCATGTGGCGGTACCGCGAAAGATGGTAAAATTGAACTTCAAGGCGATCACAAAGCAAGAATTAAAGCAATTCTTGTTGAACTTGGTTTTCCTGAAGAAACCATAGAAATCAAGTAACTGATAACACCATCAAAACCAATGATGATTTTGATGGAGGAACATGAGATGGCACGAACTACGACATATCCACACGAACTTATCGGGAAGAATGTACGGGTTGTTGCTTCATTAAACAGTGCAAACCTGGGAATAACTGGAACGCTTGTTGATGAAACAAAGAATACCTTTGTCATAGAAACTGATAAAGGAATGAAAACCATACTCAAAAATAATGTTACCATCGCTCTCACTGAAACTGGTAAGGAAATTACTGGGAGAGACGTATCAAAACGACCTGAAGACAGGTTAAAAGGGTAAAAATACAAAATGAAACAAAAAGTTTTACACATAAACGCACCAAAGAAGGAATGTACTGATAAAAACTGTCCTTTCCACGGACAACTTGCAGTTAAAGACGAGTTGTTTAAAGGAAAAGTTGTCAAGAAGGACATGAATAGATCTGCGACCATTGAATGGCTTCGATCACATTCTGTTCCAAAATATGAACGGTTTGAAGTGCGACGATCACGAATGAGAGTTCATAATCCACCATGTCTTGAAGTTGAAATTGGTCAGACAGTATTAGTTGCACGAACACGACCTATCAGTAAAACAAAAAATCATGTTATTATTCAGATTTTAGAATCGTCTGAAAGTATTACGAATGTTGCTCAAGTTTCTGACAAAAAGTCAAAAGAAACTACAAAAACTAAAAGTAAACCAAAAAAGGAAACAACACTTCAGAGCGAGGAACAAGTTTCTCAGGAAGAAACTAATGAAGATAAACCTGAAGAAATAATTAACAACAATGAAACCAATCAAGAGTAGTATTACCCGTGCTTTGCCAGTGCAAGCATTTGTACCAACATGTGACAATTCAGGAGCAAAAATGCTTAAAATTGTTTCTGTAAAAGGTCACAAGACAGTTAAGGGAAGAATTCCTGCAGCGGGAGTTGGCGATTTAGTACTTGCATCAGTTAAGAAGGGTAAGCTTGAGATGAGAAAAACTGTAGTCCCAGCCATTATTGTGCGTCAGAAAAAAGAATTCAGACGGCCAGACGGTACGCGAGTTAAGTTTGAAGATAATGCTGCAGTCGTATTAAAAGATATGAAAGGAAATCCAAAGGGGACAATATTCAAAGGGCCAATAGCAAAAGAAGTTGCTGAACGATGGCCTGCAGTTGCTAAAGTAGCAAATATTGTTGTCTAAAAAAGATATTCAAATACACACAAATTACACGTATAAAAATGGTAAAAAACACATTTTCAACAGGATGGAAAAGTAGCACGCAACCGCGAAAGCAGCGTAAATATGTATATAATGCGCCACTTCATACAAAACAAACAATGGTTCATGTTCACCTTTCATCCGAATTAAAGAAAAAGTATGGAACACGTAGAGTACAAGTAAAGAAAGGTGATAAAGTTAAGATATTACGTGGCCAGTACAAAAAGAAAGAAGGAAAGGTTGAAAGGGTTAACCTTAAACAGGGAAAACTTTTCATTACGGGAGTTGAATTTATTAAAAAGGACGGTACAAAAATTCCTGTTGCATTCACACCATCAAATATTATGATTATTGCTGTTGATTTGGGCGATAAGAAGAGAAAGCAGAAGCTTGAAAATAATGCCACTGCTCAATCTTCACCAAAAACAACACCTAAAAATGTTCCACAAGCACAAGACGTACCAAAACAAAGTGCGCCTACACAAGATACAAAATCACAGGGAGAAACACAATGAAAAATCATTTGAAAAGAATTGCATCGCCACGTACATGGCTTATCAATAGAAAGAGTAATACGTTCATAACACGACCTAAACCAGGAGCACATTCATTTGAACATGGTATTTCATTAGGCGTTATTTTACGAGATATGTTACATGTCGCATCAACAATGAGTGAAGCAAAAAAAATATTAAATTCAAAAAATGTCCTTGTTGACGGTTCACGAGTAAAAGATCATCGCCGTATTGTTGGTTTGTTTGACGTTATTTCACTTCCAGACATAGAAAAACAATATAGGATAGTATTAGATATAAAAGGTCGATTAGAATTGATTGAAATTGACGCTAAAGAGAGTACACATAAAATATGTAAAATTGTTGGTAAAACAATATTGAAGAAAGGTAAAATACAGTTCAATTTACATGATGGAAAGAACATCATAAGTGATAAAGATGCTCGTGTTGGCGATAGTTTTGTTGTTACCCTTCCCACAAAAGAAGTTGAAAGTGTATTAAGTCTTAATCCGGGCGCAACAATTTTCCTTATTCAAGGTAAACATTCAGGAGACGTTGGCGTCCTTAAAGAATTTAAAGATAATAATGCATTGTACACCAAAGATAATGTTGACGTTGAAACGGCAAAAGGATACCTTTTTGTTGTTGGGTTAAAAGGAAAAACACAGATAACTCTCAGAAAAGAATAATGAATTTACAATAATAATATTACATCAAAAATGACTGACGAAACTAAACAAACTGTACAGAACCCAATGAAACGTGTTCATATTGAAAAAATGACTCTTAACATTGGCGTTGGAAAAGATGAGTCTATGCTAAAGAAAGGACTTTTATTATTAAAAAAATTATCACCATTATCACCTGTGAAGACAGTAACTCGAAGACGAATTCCCGGATGGGGTTTACGGCCAGGTTTAGCTATCGGATGTAAAGTTACCATACGAAAGGGTACTGAGGAACTCCTTAAAAGGTTATTAGTGGCAAAAATGAATACATTGTTAGAAAAAAACTTTGATGTACATGGAAACTTTTCGTTTGGCATTCCTGAATATATTGATATCCAAGGTCTTGAATATGATCCTGATTTGAAAATAATGGGACTTGAAGTTGCTGTTACATTACAAAGACCAGGGTATAGAGTTAAGCAAAGACGATTACAAACATCAAAAGTTGGAAAATATCATAGTCTTACAAAAAATGATGCAATCAATTTTGTCCGTAGTTTAGGAGTGGAGGTTACTGAGTAAAATGACAACGAGCAATCATACAAAAATGTTTACGCAACTTAATGCGAAACCTATCAAGAAAATAAAGTACCTCAGATTTAATGCTCCAAAAGAACGATCATGCGGCATTGCGTTACGAAAATGTAAAAATTGTGGCAGAATGCGTGGACATATTAACAAATATGGTCTCCACTTATGCAGGCAATGTTTCAGAGAAATGGCAACGGAGCTCGGCTTCAAAAAATATAATTAATGATAATTTAATGGTGAATACAAAATGTTAAACGATCCACTTGCAGCGGCCCTGACGAAAATAATCAACGCAGAACGTGTTGGTAAGCGTGAAGTAGTCATTAGACCTACCTCAAAAATGATAAAAGCAGTACTTCGTATTATGAACGAAAATAATTATCTTGGAACTTTTGAAGAACTTCCTGAGGGATTAAATGGTGTCCTTAAAGTTAATTTACTTGGAAACATTAACAAGTGTGGCGTTATCAAACCACGATTTTCAGTAAAGAAAAGTGAATTTGAAAAGTGGGAAAAGCGATACCTTCCTGCAAAAGATTTCGGTTTGATTTTAATTTCAACTCCAAATGGTATTATGACTCATACAGAAGCAAAAGATAAGAACACGGGAGGAAAACTGTTAGTATACTGTTATTAAGAATATGAAAGAAGACATTACACAGGAAGTTGTACTTGACGCAGGGGTTACAGCAGTGTTAGATACTGGTCTCTTAACAATACAAGGACCAAAAGGTTCCGTTCAACGTGTTTTCAATCACCCTAAAATTGCATTATCTGTAGATTCAGGAAAGATAACATTACAATCACCTAAATCAACAAAACGTGAGAAAAAAATTATCAGTTCATTCAGAATTCATATTCAAAACATGGTGAAAGGTGTCCAGGAACCGTTCATATACAAACTCAAAATTTGTTCAGGTCATTTTCCTATGAACGTTTCAGTTTCAGGTAATGACTTTATCATTAAAAACTTTTTGGGCGAAGCAGTTCCACGAAAAATCACATTCAACAAAGAAGCAAATGTTAAAATTGATGGTAGCGAAATTGTTGTGACGAGCGTCGATAAAGAAGTTGCTGGTCAAACAGCAGGAAGCATTGAAACTATGTGTCGAATAACCAATAGGGATCGACGAATTTTTCAAGATGGATGTTACATTATTCATAAAGCAGGAAAAGATATTGTATAATAAAAATGGTAAACGAAAAAGCATTACAATTACGGAAAAGCGCAAAGAAACGGAAACCTAACTTTGTTGTTAAAGAATCTAAGTTTACGTCTGGCGTAAAAAAACGATGGCGTTTCCCACGAGGTAAACACTCAGCGGTACGTCAGCATGAAAAAGGACGGCCAGCTCTTCCTCAGCCAGGATATGGCTCGCCCGCATCTGTTCGTGGTCTTCATTCATCTGGTCTGAAACCAATTATTGTATCAGGAATTCGTGACATGAATACTATTGATCCAAAAACTGAAGGTGCCGTTATTCGATCCGTTACGGGTCAAAAGAAAAAAGTTGCATTAATCAAATTGGCTCAAGAAAAAAACATTACGTTACTAAACATGAAAGATCCTTCAGCATATGTTGAGGACATTACAAAAAAAATTACAGAACGAAAAAAATTAAAAGAAGTAAAACTAACAGTAAAAAGTAAAAAAGAAGAAGCACGGAAGAAAAAAGCTGAAGAAAAAGCGCAAAAAGAAAAAGAAAAAGAAAGTAAAGAAAGCGATAAAGAAAGTGAAGCTAGTTCCGTCGAAGATACTATTAAAGATACAGAAGATAAGAAAAATGCTGAAAAGACAATAACGAAAAGACAATAATAAACAATATTATCATACACATATAAAATGAAATCAAAAAAACGAATGGCGGCAAAGATTTTGAAAGTATCTCCAAGTAAGGTACGTTTTGTAGCTGACGCTCTTGAAGATATTAAAAAAGCAATTACACGTTCAGACATTCGCGGATTTATTGCAACTAAAAAAGTTGTTAAAAGTACAAAAAATCTTCAATCACGATCAGGAGCACGTAAAATAGCTGCTCAGAAAAAGAAAGGTCGACAGAAAGGAAAAGGAAGCAGAAAGGGAAGTAAGTATTCAACAGTAAGTAAGAAAGAGTTATGGATGAAAAAAGTTCGTGCTCAACGTGTTTTCCTTAAAGATTTACGTGAAAGAAAGTTATTAACACCTACCAATTATAGGTCCCTGTATGCAAAAAGTAAGGGTGGATATTTTAGAAACAGACGTCACATTAAATTGTACGTCACAGAACATAATTTATGGGAGAAAAAGTAGATTACAATGGCAAGAAATAAACCTAAATCAGTATTGTACCGGCGTCGAAGAGAACGGAAGACCGATTACAAAAAACGACGTACATTATTACTTTCACAAAAACCTCGTGTTGTATTCCGTAGTACAAACAACAAAATTATTGGACAAATTGTAAGTTTTGAACCTAAAGGAGATAAAGTCTTAGTAGGTGTCGATTCAACATTCCTTGCAAAACATGGGTGGAAATATTCTTACAAGAACATTCCTGCAGCATATTTAACGGGATTATCTTTAGGAAAATCTGCTCTTGAACACAAAATCACAGACGCTGTTTTTGATACTGGATTTAAAACACCACATCGGCGAGGAAAAGCATACGCATTCTTGAAAGGATTATGTGATGCGGGACTTAATGTTCCTCACGGCGATGATTCTATTTTCCCTGATGATGCAAGACTTTCAGGTGCGCACATTCAAAATTATGGCAAAGTTGTTGCAGAAAAGGAAGGTTCTTCATTCCAATTTACGCAATATTTAAAAAACAAGGTTCTGCCTGAGAATATTACGGCAGAATTTGAAAAAATAAAACAAAAATTAATTTCAAAGGCACAATAATGGTAGACAAAAGAAAACCTTACGATAAAAGACAACAGCGGAGAACTCCTCGAGATGACGTTCCAGTACCAGAAGTAGAGTGGAATCCAACAACTGTTCTTGGAAAAATGGTAAAGAGTGAAGAAATTACTGATATTAACGAAATATTTGATAGGGGACTTCCAATCCTTGAACCAGAAATTGTAAATCGTTTAATGCCTGGCTTAGAAGAAGATTTACTTCTTATTGGTCAAGCTAAGGGTAAGTTTGGCGGTGGCCAGAGACGTATTTTTCGTCAGACACAAAAAAAGACGTGTGAAGGAAACAAAATTCATTTCATGACATGTGCAGTTGTCGGTAACAAAAACGGGTTTGTTGGCGTTGCAACGGGAAAAAGTAAAGAAACCGTTCCTGCACGTGATAAAGCAAAACGAAAAGCACGATTAAATCTTATGCGTATACGGCGAGGATGTGGAAGTTGGGAAACTGATACACGTGACGCAAATTCAATTCCGTTCGCTGTCGAAGGAAAATGTGGATCTGTTAGAATAACACTTATGCCTGCTCCTAAAGGAAAGGGATTATGTATTGAAAAGGAATGTGCAAAGATTCTTGAAATGGCAGGAATAACTGACATTTGGAGTAAAACTAAAGGTCAAACAAAAACAAAACTTAATTTAATAAAAGCACTTCTTGACGCTTTAAGAAAATTGTCTGAAGTTAAAATTCAACCAGGTGACGTTTCAAAACTGGGCGTTGTTGAAGGAAAAATTAAAGCTGCTGACGTTATTGAACCAGTTGAAATAGTAGAGCCCGTTGAATCCGTTGAATCCGTTGAACCATCTGTTACAGAACCCTCTGTTACAGAATCATCTGTTACAGAATCATCTGATGAATCAACAAAACCTGTTGAACCAGTTGAATCTACTGAAAAACAAAAAGAATCATTATCAAAATCGGGAGAAGAAAAGAAATGAGTGAACAACCTACACCTACAAAACAGGACAAAAAAGTTACAGGTACAAGAATTGCTGTAATATTAGTTCGTGGTTTAGTTAATGTCTCTGCGGATGTTAAGAACACGTTAGCTATGCTTCGCTTACTTCGAAAAAATAATTGTGTTATTATTAATGATACTCCAGAAAATAAAGGTATGCTCATAAAAGTAAAAGATTATGTCACATGGGGTACATTGGACGATACAACATTCAAGGATCTTGTCGAGAAACGTGGTCATGAATATAGGGGTCGAACAACAGATTCAAAACAAAAATATTCTTATAAAACATTTGATGTTGATGGTAAAAAGTATAAACCATATTTCAGACTGAACCCTCCACAGAAAGGATTTGGACGAAAAGGTATCAAAGTGGCGTTCAAAGTTGGTGGCGCTCTGGGCGATAGAAAAGAAAAAATTAACGATTTAATTAAACGAATGTTATAATGACAAATTAGGTTATACTACTATGGTTATCACAAAACGAAAAAAAGTTGTCAAGTACCGTGCTCATACTACGCATGGCGGTGGACATCGTAAGAAAAGGCGTGGTGCAGGTAGTCGTGGTGGTAGAGGCCGAGCAGGTTCAGGTAAACGTGCAGGGCAAAAGAAAGCAGGTGGTATATTTGTGATTACTGGTAAGCGAGGTTTCAGACCGCGACGTGATGTTGCTCCCGTTGTTCCGGTTAACGTAGGACACTTTACTCTTCAAACTGTAGAAAAACTTGTTGCAAAAGGCAAAGCTGTTAAAGACGGCGATTCATATTCAATTGATTTATCATTATTAGGATATACAAAATTGTTAGGTGCGGGAAATCCAACGGTAAAGTTAAACCTTAGTGTTTCACAGTACAGTTCTCGCGCTGAAGAAAAAATTAAAGCTGCTGGTGGACGTGTTGAATCGTTACAGAAACCTGGAAAATCCGCAAAGTCTGGAAAATCTGGAAAGTCTGAGACGACTTCATCTAAACCTGCTGCTTCATCTGAATCAGATCCAACATCTGAATCCGAATAAAAACATACAAAATGGGGTTACTTGATAAGTTTATAACGTACCTGCCAGAGGTTAAAGGTCCTCAGCAGAAAAGACTTCCGTTTAAAGAAAAACTTAAATGGACATTAATTATTCTTGTACTATTCTTTGTAATGGGTCTTATTCCCCTATTTGGGTTAGGAGAAAATGCGTTACAACAATTTGAATTCCTTTCCATTATTCTTGGTGCATCGTTTGGTAGCATTATATCTTTAGGTATTGGACCTATTGTTACATCATCCATTGTACTACAACTTTTATCAGGAACGGGCATTCTTAATATGGATACAACGACGACTGAAGGTCGTCAGCGATTTCAAGGATTACAGAAACTCTTATCTATCTTTTTTATCGTCTTAGAAGGTGGTATTTATGTTCTTATGGGTGGTTTAGCACCTTCAGCTGCACTTACAGGAACGCCGTTATATGGTCAGTTACAAATCTTACTTATATTTCAGCTTATCTTGGGTGGTCTTGTTATTATGTTCATGGATGAAGTTGTTTCAAAATGGGGCTTCGGTTCAGGTATTAGTCTTTTCATTGCGGCAGGAGTTGCACAACAAATATTTATTCGAACGTTTAATTTTCTTCCATCTCCTACCAATCCAGAGATTGCCGCAGGAGCAATTCCCGCATTGTTTCAATCACTTGCCATTGGCGACGTCACAACGGCAGCTTTACAAATTGCTGCAATAACTTCAACCGTATTAGTGTTTGCCATTTGTGTATTTGGTCAGGCAATGAAAGTTGAGATTCCATTATCGTTTGGGAAGGTTCGTGGGTACGGTATGCGATGGCCATTAAATTTCTTTTATACGTCTAACATTCCCGTTATTCTTATCGCAGCGTTAATGGCGAATATTCAACTATTTGCACGATTATTAGAAAATTGGGGTTTACCACTTCTGGGAACTTTTTCAGGTAATACTCCTATTAGTGGAATTGTGTACTGGGTATCTTCACCAAATATTGTTCAAAGTATTATTCAGGGAAGTTTTTCGTTTAATATGGTTCTTCAAGCATTAACATACATTTTAGTATTTATTATTGGTTCCGTCATTTTTAGTATCTTTTGGATGCAAACTGCAGGTATGGATGCAGCAAGTCAAGCAAAACAAATTATGTCATCTGGATTACAAATACCTGGTTTCCGACGAGATGAAAGAGTATTAGAAAAGATCCTTAAAAGATACATTTGGCCATTAACAATTGTTGGTGGTGCAGCTGTCGGATTACTTGCAGCAGTTGCTGATCTTACTGGAGCATTGTCAAATGGAACGGGTATTTTGTTAGCAGTTATGATTGTCTATAAGTTATACGAAGAAATTGCAAAGCAACATATGATGGACATGCATCCTGCAATGCGTAAATTTATGGAATAAGTTTAATGTTTATTATTGAAACTACTCTAAGATAGTTAATTCTGAGAACATTTATAAACTTCGCTTAATCTTATCTTATTATGGGCCTACTGGATCTTGTGAGACATGCATCTGGAGAAGCGCTACAATTCTTGGATGATATTACGCATCTCGCAAAAGAAGGGCCAAAATCTGCCCGTGTCGTTGCACCATGGTTATTAAGTCCTAAAGATTCTGCAGAGTTTGTACGGTTAAATCTGAAAGATCTTTCTCCAATATCTTTTAATTTTCTTAATGGTGATGCTATGAATTATAATAGAGAAGGAGATCCTACAATCTTTTTCCGATGCGGTTTTGGTATTCCTGCATCTGTTGGAAAATCTTGGGTGAAAGATGTTTTTCCAGGATTTGGTATTAATTTACGCCAGTACAACTTTCTTGCACCATGGAAAAAACGAGTTTCACGCCTTGCAGAAAAAGTTGACGAAATGTCGGAAGAGAAAGATCAAGATAACCTTATCGGGATTGGTCACAGTTTGGGTGGCTTAACATTATTAGGTGCGTCAAAAGTATGGCCAACATTATTTGACTTAATTATTTCCATTGCTACTCCCGTTAAAGGTGCGCAGGGTGCACGATGGTTTAAACCTGTCTGTAAATCATTGTATGACTTACGGCCCGAGGAAGTTGCCAAATTGGGTCTTGATACTTTACCACAGGGATATAACACTCCAGAATATTTTAACATTTGTTTACCTGATGATGGAATTGTTCGACCGTTTGAGAATTCATTACTACCTGAACAAGAAAATACTACTAATCTTACAGTTCCTGGAATACAACATAATCAATCATTATATCATCCGTTAATACGGCGAATTGTGTACTTACGATTACATAAAGTTCCACTTGATGATGATTATGGATATCAACTAAAATCGGGACTTCCATATAAATTTCATGGGCATGTAGACACCGTTATAGAATCTAATCAAAGTCTATTTGTATAGGATTGAATTAATCCATAACGTTTATAAAATAGAAACAAATTAAGAGACATATAATGGTATTTTTAGATTCAGCATTAAGTCCTGTACTTCAACCACTCTTAAACTCAAGTCCGTTTATTGCTATTCTTGTGTTAGCACTTGCACTTTCTGTCATTATAACGTTTGTGTACAAATGGGTTACGAACCAGGAACTTATGAAAGAACTGAAAACGAAACAAAAAGATTATCAGAAAGAAATGAAAGAGTTGAGAAGTAAACCAGAAGAAATGATGAAAGTTCAAAAGGAAGCAATGAAACTTAACATGCAGTACATGAAACAATCATTCAAACCAACTCTCATTACTATGATTCCAATCCTTATTATCTTTGGCTGGATGGCTGGCCATTTAACGTATGAACCAATTTATCCTGGAGAAACGTATAGCGTTACAGCACTCTTTGCTGAGGGTGTCACGGGAGATGCGGAACTTATCGTAAGCGACGGAACAGAAATAATTTCAGAGTCTATTCAGCAAATTAATAGTGGTGTCACGTGGAACGTTAAAAGTGATGAGGGTGAACACCTTCTCACTGTTAAGACAAAAAATATTGAACAATCAAAGAAAGTTCTTATTACAACAGAGGTCAAGTATGCTGAACCACTTGAAGTTTTTGACCATTCTGATATTGAAAAAATTCAAATAAATCAAAATAAGTTAAAACCGTTAGGAACAGTATCAATTTTTGGTTGGCAACCTGGTTGGTTAGGCCTTTACATTATCTTCTCTATAGTCTTTAGTATGGGTTTAAGAAAATTGTTAAAACTGTACTAAATCTTTATAAATGAGCTTAATTATAGTATTATTATGTCCTATTAGGATAGATCTATGAGGCGACTCGGATCACGTATCGTGTTTCTTGTATCGCTTAAAAATAATATAGAGGTTAATATCAAAATGCCACGAGGAATGTATAAGTCAGGACGATTACGAAAAATCTTTGTAAAGACTCCTGGAGGAAAA
This sequence comes from Candidatus Woesearchaeota archaeon, assembly GCA_018676855.1. Classification (GTDB taxonomy): domain Archaea; phylum Nanobdellota; class Nanobdellia; order Woesearchaeales; family GW2011-AR9; genus PCYB01. The sequence goes on along the minus strand of JABHDY010000003.1, from coordinate 343,568 downwards.
ACGACTGTTCAATATCGACAGCGTAAGCCATCTGCTGCAGTTTGTAGTACATGTAAAAAACCACTTTTAGGCGTACCTAGAGAATTGCCAGCAAAAATGGCAAACATGCCTAAAACTCTTAAAAGGCCTGAAAGACCATATGGTGGAATATTATGTTCACCATGTACACGAAAACGTGTACAACAGGAAGCGAGGTCACAAAAATGACGTTATTCAGTATTGGACGGATATGTGTAAAGCTTGCAGGACGTGACGCAGGACGTAAATGTGTTGTTGTTGAAGCTGTTGATGATCGGTTTGTTGTTGTTGATGGTAATGTTCGACGTAAGAAAGTTAACACGCGACATCTTGAACCTTTAGCGGAAACTATTGATATTAAAAACAAAGCATCTCACAGCGATGTTGCAACTGCTTTTGAAAAGATGGGAGAAGCTGTATGGGATAAGAAGTCTAAAAAACCTGCTGCTAGGCCACGCCGAGTAAAGAAAGCGCGTGCTGCTGAAGAAAAATCAACTAAAAAACCTACAAAGAAGGATTCTACGAAAGTTGTTAAAGAAGTAAAGAAACCTGTTGAGGAGAAACCAGTTGACGTTTCTAAAGAAACTGCACCTGAAGTAGTTGAAAAAGCAGACGAAAATCCTGTTAAACCAAAAGAATAAATTTTATTTTTTTTAACTTATTATTTTACTTTTTTATTATTATTATCTTCAAACGCAATTATTTTTTGAATTATTCCCGTTGTTCCAGACGTTTTTGTAGGGCCTAGAGTAAGAAATTTACCACCCAGCGATTCAACACGTTCTTTTTCTTTCTTTCCCTGAACTGTTTCGTTATGATCTGGACCCTTTACAACAATAGTGGGTTTCATTTCTTCAATGAGGGACAATGAATCATCATACACAAATACATAATCAACACTTTCAATACCGGACACTACTAAAGCCCTCTCATTTTCATCATTGAAAGGTCTTCCTGTTATTCCCTTTTCAGATATATGAATTGCGTCGTTCGATTTTATTCCTACAAAAACTTTTCCACCTAACTCTTTTGCTTCTTGAAACATACCAATGTGGCCAGGATGAAGAATATCAAAACAACCAGTAATAAGAATTGTTTGTTCTTGTTCATTTTTTATATTTTCTCTATTTTTTATAATGTCTGAAAGAAGATGTATTTTGTCTTTATAATGTCGGATCATATCAATTTCTCCAAATCAAGTTCAAACACAACAATAGGAACTTGAATACCCCATCGTGTTATGACGTCTGGAGATAATTCTCCAATAATACCAATTGATTTCTCATTAACAATTATGTTTCCCACTCTCCCAGGAATATAACTCGTGTGCTGCGTTTCTTGAATAGAATATTTCATGCCAAGCGATGTTAATAACGCATCTAATACTTGTTTACTTTCTGTAAAGTCTGTTTTTTCATGACATAAAACCATCGCAAGATGATCTTTTTCACTAATAGTGGTTTCTGTATTTGGATCTTTTGTAAAGACCCTTCCAATTTCAAAAATGTTTTGAGGAAATTCGTTATGTTGATTCTCTCGAATGTTTTTTATCAAACTTGGTAAGATGGCATTCCGTAAATGGTTATGTTCACCTAACGCATTCTGTAACGGAATAAGTGGGTTTTCTAAATTCATTTTTGTATTTAAATCGTCAACTGTCATTAAATGATAATTCTTAACTTCAACCATTTTTAATCCTGTAAGAATCTCACGTACTTTACGTGCAAACTTTTTAATTGGTAGTTCTTCACCAATCGTTGCAACGTTTGGTATTTCTTCTTTAAAATTTTCATACCCGTACGCAATGGCAATATCTTCAGCCAAATCAACCTGGTGCAAAATATCATTTCTATACATTGGAATTAATACATTTCCATTATCGTAGCCAAAGCCCATTTTTGATAATAATTCAATTGCATCTTTCTCTTGTAAATCTAAACCAAGCCGTTTGTTAATATATTTTAGATCAAACGTCATCTTTTGAGGTGTAAGGTCTGGTGACGTTTTTGTTTCCTTTCCATATGATAATGTAACAGAATAAATCTCTCCACCCATGTCGGCAAGTGCCGTAACAATAATGCTGAGACATTTGTGCAAAACGTCATACTGAAAACCAGAACATTCAATAAACACATCTTTTGTGTCTCGCGTTATCTTACCAACAGTATCACTATTAATTATTGGGGGCATACTTAATATTTGTTTATTTGCGTCAATAAAATAAGGATATTTTTCTTTTCCCTCTAACAAATGACCAAATTCTTGGCCTGTTTTGTGCTGTGATAAAATCTGAAGGCCAGTCATTTCATTGTTTGATTCAAGTGGTATAAATTTGAATTTTGTTGGATCTTCTGCTTTATATGTTACGGGAAATGTTATCTTGTTAAGAGGATATAACCCAATTGCCGCTTTTTTTCTGTTTCTTCCAAACGTAACGTGCATTTTTTCTTGAATTTGAATAATCTCTTTAATTTTTTCATCGTCAAATTGTATGCCCTTAATTATTGCACATGCAGTGTATGGACGAACATTACTAACAGAATTTTCAATTATAACGTTATAATCACTTTCCTTAACAACATATTCTCGTAAACCTTTCTTAACACCAATAAAACTTGAAAATGCTCGTGCAAAACCCTGTTCAGATAACATGTCTGGCCTATTAGGAAATATTTCTACTTCTATCTCGTCTCCTTCAATACGTTCTAAGTCCGTTCCTAACATACTGATACGATCTTTTAACTCATCAAGTGGTAGTTTTTTTCCTACCAATTCTTCAAATACTGTTTTGTTTAATGTTACTGTTGGCATTTTATATTGATGTTGGGACGTCGATAAATTCGACGTTAACCTTAAACTTCCTTTTAATAACCGACATGAGTGCTTTAACTCCCCATACTTCAGTTTCGTAATGACCACCAAAGATAACGTTTATCTTTGCTTCTTTTGCAAGGTGGTACACATAATGTAACGGTTCGCCCGTAACGAACAAATCAACGTTTCGTTTAATTGCTTCATCAGTATCACTTGCTGCTCCACCCGACACAATGGCAACTGACCGTATTCTTTCCTTACCAAACGCAAGAGTATCAGTTTTCATACCATTTTTTTGTAATATTGATTGAACCTTCTTTAACGTCGTGTTTGTTTTTCCTACATACCCATACTCTTTTTTGTATCTGCCAAATGGTCGTACATCCTTTAATCCAAGCATTTTTGCAAGCTGGATATTGTTTCCATATAGCGGATGCATATCTAAAGGAAGATGAACACCGTACAACGCAAGATTATTATCAAAAAGAAACTTAATATTTGTATAATTTTTTCTCGTTACAGATTTAATACCGTACCAGATAAGTCCATGATGCGTAATTAGCATATGACATCCACTTTCTGCTGCTTTCTGAAACGTTTCCATGCACGCATCAACTGCAAAACCAACTTTAGTAACGTTACCAGTATTTTGTACCTGAAGACCGTTACACGAGCTATCTTCCATACCATTATATATCTGGAGTTCTTTGTTAAGGAACTGTGCAATGTCTATTGATGATGCCATTTTATTATTGTATATTATGTAACTCGTTATTAATGTTTATTGGATTCATTGATACTAACTCGTCATTATGTGAATCTTCAGGAAGAGGATTAAGTGTAAATATTTTCTTTTTCATACCAAACGCATATCCCATCTCTAGAAACGTGTTTGGCCCAATATAATTTGTCTTTCCATGTTTATCATAATTAAGTATCAATACTGCGTCAGATGAATCAATTTTATTTAAATGTAATAATATTTTTTCTCCCCTTAATCTTGAAAACTCATTAACATTATCTTTTTTAAGATTGTTCCAATTAATTTTTTCCATCCCTTCCTTTGCAGATTCAGGCATTAACACATCATGTTCTAATTCTTTAAGTTGAGATTCTACATGTCGCATTTCTTTGATAAAGTGTAAACTTCCACATATTGTTATTTTCATTTCAACCAACTCTTCATTTCACGTATTTGTTTAAGATCGTTCCTATACAAATCTCGGATGTCCGTTATGTTCCAATATTCTGAAATTATACGGCCCATACCCTGTCCCCATGCTAAAACGGGACAATCAAACCCTAACAAAGGTTTGACAACTTCCGGTCGAAATATTCCTGCTCCACCTAATTCTACCCATTCTTTTTTTACCGGATGAAACACGTCAACTTCTAAACTTGGTTCAGTATACGGAAAATGTGCGGGTCGCATACGTACTTTATCAAAACCCATTTTTTTATAAAATTGTGTCAAGTACCCTTTCAGATGTTTCAGGTTAGCGTTTGGATCAATGACAATGCCTTCCACCTGATAAAATTCAAATAAATGTTTCCAATCTAATGCTTCATTTCGAAAAACTTTTCCTACTGAAAAGAATTTTGCTGGTAAATCGTCTTTTGTAAGGTTTGCAATTGTTTGTGCTGACAAAACAGTAGTGTGCGTTCTTAATAATATTTTTTTAGTTTCGTCTTCTGAAAAGGTGTATTTCCATCCAGTACTTCCAGTATCACCACCGTTTTCATGAACTGCCTTAACTTTTTTCCATACTGGTGGAAGAGATGCTTCTCCTTCAACATAAAATGTATCTTGCATTTCTCGTGCAGGATGATCTTGTGGAACAAATAAAGCATCTAAATCCCAAAATGCTGACTGAACATACTGGCCTGACATTTCCTTAAAACCCATATCTAACCAAATTTGTGTAATGTATTCAACAGCTTCTGTCACGAAATGTTTTTTCCCCTGATGCGTTGTAGGAACATTAATTTCAATATCGTACGCTCGAAATTCTTTGTTTCGCCACGAACCAGTTTTTAGCATTGCTGGTGTTAATCTATTGATAACATCTCTCGTTAAATTTGTTGTAAGTAATTTCTGACCAATTTCTGTAAGAGTTACAGTAACAGTTTTTTGTTCCTCAATTTTTAAAAAATCTTTCCGTTTTTTTAATTCGTCAAATGCAAGTTTGTCAAGATCCTGAATGGAAAGGAGGTCTATTGGAAACTCTTTCGCAAGGAACTGTTCTTCAAAACTTGGTTCTGTACGTAACTTTTTTCCTTGCTCAGTTATCTTAACGTTAAGAATATCTTCTTTCTTCACATCAATAGCAACTTTCCTTTTTAATAATCCTATACACGCATTAACTTCTTCCCTACTTAACTTTGATTTCTTTGTAATAACATTTAATCCTTTAAACTCATCAGATAATGCTGTTAGGAACGCTTTTTCTGGAAGACCTTCCTTCCTATACTTCATACCGTTCTTGTCAAGAAGAACAATTTTTTTCTTTTCTGTATGGATACCAATAATTTCTTTATTTTCTAGCCATTGTAATGCACGCATGACTTCAATTTCTTGCAATCCAGACTTTTTTGTTATGGCATTAAATTCAGTTTCTTTCTTAAGAACAGGAAGTACTTTACGTTCAAGTGGATGTAGTTTTAACGAGAGTTTTTGTAAATCCATAAGATATACAAGAATTATGAGATATTTATAAAATTATAGGGTATTTATGAATACATTACAATTAAATCTAAGAAGGTGTTGCTTGTTTAGGTTTAATTTTATCATATACTAACTCTGGAAGTAGTGTTAAATGTTCCACAATTGTTCTTCTATTCTCATGAGTCCCTTCCGTTTTTAACCATGGTTGCAGTTTGAGGTATGTCATTTCTTTATCAGATAATCTTTCTGTACCTTTACTTCCAAGAGCAATGTACACTTCTTTTTTATTCTTACAAAATCGGTTTATTCGTTGACTATTTCCCGCATAGACTGTAAGTCCCTCTTTCGTGTACACTACATTTTTTCCTACACGAACAATTTTTGGCGCTTTAATTCTATATCCATTATTTTCTACTTTTGTTTTTCCAAATATTTTTGTAATAAATTCTTCATATGCTTGTTCAAGATGTGCACCAGTCATTACTCGCACCGTATATAAATGAGAAAATCCATCTTCAACCTTAACTGTAATGTCCCTACCATCATTATTTCGATTAACACTTATTTGGCGTGATGTTGTAGGGTTCCAGAAACTAATTTGGTCTATTTCCATATCTTTTACTTGTTCAGCTAATGTACAAAGTTCATTATGAACTAGCTTCTCTAATGGTACTTTTTGCATACAATATACTGATTTTTACTACTTTTTAAACATTATTAAACACTAAACAGTTTATTTGAGAAAAAGAAACAAATAAAAAAAAGTTAAAAAAAATAACTATAAATTCACTTCTGGCCCCAAGCGGTGTTAAACATTTGGTCCATTGCTGATGTAAAGTATGGTGTTTTAACCCAAACACCTAAATCATATGAAGGATGAACTTCTTTATCGTCCATTGTCATAAAGACCATGTCATTACTATCAACTGTTACAAACCGTGACTTGATTTTGTCATTATGTTTAATTTCTGCAATAGCTTTAAGACTGTCAGCAACCTTTTTGTTTTCTTTTGTAAGGGGAGCAGAAATACGAATTTTAACACCACGCTTTTTTGCACGTTCAAGACTTGGCCGTAATCCTTCCGCTTTACGCATGAAACCCTGATCTGACGTTACGATATTAACACTTTTCTTTGCATTCTTGATTAAAAGATCAAGATGATTATACAAATTACTTCGTCCACGTAAACATCCACTCATTTCTGACGGTTCAACCAAACTAATTCCGTTTGTATGTAATGAATCTAACTCGCCCATTAATGGCGATTCTCTAATACCATCTAATCGTTTGATTTTATCCTGTGCATTAGAATGCATATTTTTCTTTACTCTATCAACAACTTCCAATGGTGGAATTGCGATATACTTAATTGGTTTACCCAATTTCATTATAACGAATCCTTTCTTTTCTAAGGATTCAAGAACATCATAACTTCTTGACCGTGGAACGTCAGCGATATCTGAAAGTTCACCTGCTGTTGAAACACCTCGGCTAAGAAGGGCTGTCCATAATTTTACTTCGTACAAGTTCAGATCGAAATATCGCCGAAGCTTGCTTAATAATTCTTCTTTTACAATCATTTTTTCAAAACCCCCCCTTTTTTGTAAACGTATATGTTTTTGTTACTACGTTATCAGTAAATCACACTACTATTAAAAGGTTGTGGTTTTACAATATATACCTTTCTGAGAAGTTTTTATCGTGTATAATGGAACTACTTTATTATATTTTATATCGTAGAATTGCAGCAATTCCACCAATCCCGTCAACCTTTTTTCCACTTTCTAAATTGGATGAAATGATGTGGATAGTTCCTTTAAGTGTGTCTACATGTTTCATTTGTGTGTCCAATTCAGTATATTTTTTATCTTCTTTTTTTTGTTGAATGAAATTGTCCGTAACAATTAATGATTTAATAGCACCTGCATTTCCTGCCTTAAAAACATCGTCCCATCCGTACACTGCAAGATTTTCTTTATCAATTTCTGCTAATAATTCTTCAACAATAAGTTGTTCTTCACGTGCTCTGCTATGTTCAAGTGTTTTCGCGAGTTCTGGCCGTCTAAATACTTCGTCAAGTGCTCTCTCGCTTACGGAAGAACATATTGCTAATACAATTTTTTTCTTTAGGTCTTTATTTGTTATCTTTTTATACAAATCATCTTTATAAAATGCTGTTGAGGCAACAATGATGGATTCTGGTTGGTACCGTCCAGCATATGTTTCAAGCGCTTTAATTATTTCTTGATGAAAATCTTTTGTAATGGTATTTGTTTTACTTTTCTTTGGTACGTCACCAGTGATCTTAACAAGTATTTCATACCCTTGCTTTTGTGTTAACGCAAATATTGCCTCTTCTCTGTCAAATATACACATTAAATATGTAAATTTCTTTTCAGACGCTTCTTTCAACTTTTGTTTTTGGTATGATAACCATTGCGGTTTTTCAATCCAAACATCACTTCCATCTTCAAGAGAAATTGAATGGTAACTATCTTTTGGAATGTCTTCGGGCCCTTCCTTAATTTTGCCGTTAATACGAAGAGTTGTTGCTCCTGCCCCAGTATCAATAGTCTCTGCTTCAATCTTAAGCGTGATAGTTTTCTTAGTGACTTTTGCATTGTCTGAATCACCAATTTTCATTTTTCTGGTAGTTTTTCCCTTAACCAAGTCACCAGGTTCAATTATATGGCTCAGGTACCAAAGGTCGTCACTATCTGTAACTCTAAGATGTACTTGTCCTTTCTTGAAATTTGATGTAATGATGTTCATAGAATGTTTAGAATCTGTTCAGTTATAAAAATGTTGTTTTCTCTTGTCTATTGGGAGTAGAATTTACATTTCAAAAACACAATACCTTTATATATACTAATATATTCCATATTCTCTATGAAACGAGCAACAAAAAGAGGTCAGGCAGCGAGTGCAGCAGTATTGATTGCAATCATTGCTGTCGTATTAATAGGTTTCGTCATTTTATTACCACCAGCAGATCGTGCAGAACTTCTTGGTGAAGGAACAACCACCGATACAGACGTATCATCAGATGATACCGATCTTGAAGATCTTATACTTGAAAAATCGTTACTTGAAGAAAGTCCTGGACGAATAGATTATCTTGCTCAAAATGAAATTGAACATCCCCTTCCCGTTGTTACGATTTATACTCAAACAGAATCGCGTGTTCTCGCAGAAAAGATTCGTGCATATGCAAAAGAAGGTGTTTTCTCTGAAGAAGTAAGTACATTTCCCTTTGCTGTACCTGACGTTGAGAATACACAAAATATCATTTTAAGTTTTATGGTAGAAGAAATTACGGGCGGAAGACTTATTATCTCGTTAAATGGTGAAGAAATTTATAATGCTGTTGTCGTTGCGGGATCACAACCTCCAATTATTTTATCAAAAAGTTATTTGTCAGCTGATAATGTGATAGAATTTACAGTAACGTCACCAGGCATTGTGTTCTGGCAAACAAACGAAGTATCTCTACGAAATGTTAAAGTTGTTGCTGACGTGACAAGTATTGAAGCACAATCATCACGACACGTTTTCCTTCTTTCAGAAACTGAAAAGAAAAACCTTGAACGTATTACATTAAAATTTCAACCACAATGTGTGTATGAAACTGTTGGTAAATTAACGATTGATATTAACGGTAATGAAATTTATAATGGTGTTCCTGACTGTGATATTGCAATGATTCCACTAGAATTTTCTTTAGACCATGTGTATCTTGGCGAAAACAGGATAACGTTCCATACAGAACGTGGTAGGTATATCTTATCACATATTGTACTTGAATCAGATTTAAAAGAAGTAGATTTTCCAACATATTACTTTGAACTGTCTAATGAAGAATACGAAGAAGTTGTAGACGAAGACAGAAAAGTTCGTTTAAATTTGGACTTTGTTGATGTCATCACACGAAAACGTGGCGATGTAATTGTTAATGGTCACATTGGACATTTTGATACACAAGAAGTTTCGTACGCAATGGACATTAGTGATGATATTGAACGTGGTAGTAATGCAGTTAAAATTAAACCGCGAAAAACGTTAGAAGTACGAAAATTAAATATTGATTTAGTAAAATAATTTTTTTTATTTTATGATTTATAAAAAAGAGGGTACATGTCTAAAGTGGGATTAACAAAAGCGATTTCTGCTGGTGCGGCTGTTAAGGAAGGGTTAAGCCAAGCTGCAGGTGCACTTAAAGCGTCAAGTTTCTTATTACTATTACTTGGTGCAGGACATTATTTGTTACGTATATTTAATTTTGATATTGTTATTATCAAAATAACATCACTGATTCTTTTTTTTATTGCAGGGTATGCATTAGCTGCAAAAGTTGAGAAAGATAAAGCAGTAATATTAGTTCCTATGATTATTTTTGCTATTTGGCTTTACGCATTTCAAACATCAATAGCCACCCCATTTATTTACTATTTTGCTGGGATTAGTGTCTTTGTTCTTATTTTAATTGGTGCTATCACAAAAGGAGAAGGTGTTCAACCATTATTATATGGTTTTATTCCAATTATATTCTTATTTCTTGATGTTGGTTTAATACCTCTTCTACGAGAACAATTACACCTCCCTTTAACACCACTTGTAGAAAGCTTGGCACTCTATATGCCATGGTGGGCATTCCTTGGATTGATGACATTGCCGTTTGGCGAGAATAAAGGAACAAATGCACTTATTAGCATATCACGAATTGCAGGCCTTTTATACATTGTATCGATCTTAGTCATTCCAGCCATTCCAGGTGTTGGCTATGACGATGCAACATCTCTTCTTCCTGGAACGGAAGAGTTTGAAGCTGCACAAGCAAGACTTCGTGAACAACTTCCAGAGGGAGAAAATCCTGCATGGTCAAACCTTCGATGTATATTTGGTGGAAGGTATGCAGACGTTACTGAATGTGTTAATGAACGGCAAGAGTTATCAGAATTGAAAATTTTCTGTGAACATGTTGAAAATATTGATCCAAAAGATAAAGAAGAATTTAACACGTGCATAGAAAATGAACAGAAAAAGAAATCGGAAGCAGCATTTCAAGTTAGTGGTGCTGTTGATAGGGAACTGAACCCTACAAAATTTGCGTTTGTTATTCCTCCTGGAACCTTTTCAGATACATATCTTAGTTTAGGCACGCCTCGGTACAGAATAAATTTTGATTATGAAAATCCGTTAAAACAAGACATTACGGCAGAACTTACATGCCATTTTAATCAGGGAACTCTTAAAAAAGTTGATGGAAAAGTTAGCCCCTCAACGATTTCTTTAACAGCTGAAAAGCGGTCAGAATCTGTTACATGTGAACCTAGTGGCGAATTTCCTGTTGGAAAGTATAAAGTTGTGTACACTGCAACATTAAAAAATGTCAAAACGTCTGCGTACGCAGTACGATTTTTTATAGGTGATAAAACATACGAAGAAGAATTAGAAGTTCTTGAACTTATTACAGAAGCTGAAGGTTCTAACTTTAAATCTAAATATAAATCTTCACAATCACCATCAGACCCTGCACAATTAATTTTTGGATATGGTAACCCTCCTGAAGAAGCAGTTATATACGGTTCTAGGTCAATTGAAGTTGGAGTTTCTGTTAAAAACTTAGGTACCGGTAAACTTGCTGCTATTAATTCATACAAAATTGCAATGGAAGGTTTTAACGGTAATTGTTTACAAAGTACAAAAAGAACAACATTTCCTCTAAACAAAACTGCTGTACGACAGTTTGGATTAGCAAGTTGTACATTAAGCAATTTTCCTTCCGATTTAAAGGATACGGATACATACGAAAAACGGACATACTGGGCAGATTTAGTGTATGATTATGTAGTTGAAAATGATAAGATGGGTGTGACTGTCCATGAATAAATCGATTGGGTTACGTATCTGTATAGTCTTAATTACACTTTTTCTTATTGGCTGTGGCGGTTCTGATGTTGAAAAAGCTACCCAGTTCAATTTCAAACAGGGAACTCCTGAATTGAACATACAACTTTTTGATAATGCGCCACCTGACACAATATATCCTCAATCATCATTCAAATTTATTGTTGAACTTGATAATCAGGCAGCGTACGACGTTACAGACGGAAAGGTATCAATTATTGGTCTTGACACTACATACTTTACTGTTTCTCCTAATGAACAGGTTTTTGATCCGCTTTTAGGAAGAAGTCTTACTAATCCTTCAGGTGAAAGAACCTTTGTTGACATTTTTGATGGTAAATCGAACGATTTGTTTCAGGGTTCAGAACAATATTCGACTAACTTTATTTTGAAAGCAGAATATACGTCAACAATGGAATTTGTTGATACTGTATGTATTAACCCTAACTTGTATGACGTCTATGATGCCGGTTGTGCAGTTGAAGAAACAATGTCTTATTCTGGGCAGGGTTCGCCGTTAATGGTTAACCACGTTGAAGAAATAATCACTCCTGGAGACTTTCCAGAAGTTGAATTTAGACTTTTCCTTAGTAATGGTGGACAGGGAGACATAAAAGACATTACGTTCATGAACGCTGAACTTGGTGGGAAACGTCTTGAATGTCAATTTCAGGGTTCGGAAGATAAACGAAAGATTATAGGTACAGAAATTGAACGTGAAGCCGTGTTAATATGTAAAAAGTCAATACTTGAAAATCTTGATTCGTATATGACAACGTTAAGTGCAGACTTTACTTTTACGTATGAATGGACAAAACAACATAGCTTAACATTGGTGAAATAGAAATGAAAAAATTCTTGTCAATTCTTGGATTACTCTGTATTTTGATGTATGGTGTTACTGCATCAAGCATGTTCTTTACATTGTATGATGGCACCATATTTACTGCTCCCCTTATTTTTTCTCAGAATCATGAAGCTGTTAGGCCGATAAGTTTGTTTGATTCTTTTTTTGATTCATTTAATAGTATTAGTGGTAATCAGCAAGATGCTAACAATATTATGGAAGTTACCATTTCACAAGACGGGTTTCATCCAAAAAAGATTGTTGTTGATAAAGGGCAAGAAATTCTTTGGAGAAATGATAGGACTTCATTGTCTGCACTTGTTGTCGGCGTACGAGAAATATCTTCAATGAACAGCGGTTTTTTAGAAAGTTCCGATACATTCACATGGACATTTACTGAATCGGGAGAATATACGTACGTAGATGCAGTTGTTATCGGGACGATTGGGACGATTGTTGTACAATAAATTCATAAGTAATTTAAATGCATATCTATTCTTTCACGTTATGAAAATATCTATTCTTGGTGGTGGCAGTTGGGGGACGGCATTAGCTGTCCATTTAGCAAAAAAAAATCATACAATTACTATGTGGGAATTCTTTCAAGAGCAAGCACAAAAGATGCATCAGGATCGATTCTGTCCGTTGCTTCCAGACGCAAAATTGCCCGAAAACATTTCCGTTTATTCAAACATGGAACCCGTTCTTTCAGACAGCGAATTAATTTTAGTTGTTGTTCCATCTGATAAAGTAGAAAGTACCATGGAAAAAGCAAAACCGTTCCTCAAGAATCAACCAATAATCGTCTGTTCAAAAGGGTTTGCAAACAATACGCAATTGTTAAGCGATGTTATGAAACAATATTCTTCAGAAGTGTATTGTTTATATGGGCCAACGCATGCAGAAGAAGTGTGTAAAGGATTATTTAGCGGCATTGTGTTAGCAGGTAGTGAAGGAAAAGAAAAGATTAAAGACATTTTTGAAACTGATACTTTCAAAGTTGATTTAAGTGATGATCTTGTTGGTGTGCAAGTTTGTGCAGCACTGAAAAACATTCTTGCAGTATTTATTGGTGTGCTTGATGGTATGGGCCTTGGCGATAATGCAAAGGCGTTTGTCATGACGAAAGGTCTTCAAGAAATTCAACAAGTTGGAATTGAATGGGGTGCCCTCCCCGAAACATTTCTAGGTTTAGCGGGTATGGGCGATGTTATTGTGACGTGTACAAGTCAACATTCACGAAATAGGTTTGCTGGTCAAGAAGTTGGGAAAGGAAATTTGTTAGATGACGTTTTGAAGGGAATGGCAATGGTGGCTGAAGGTGTTACAACAGCACAATGTGTTCCAGAATTGGTAAAACGGTTTAACGTTAACATTCCATTACTTCAAGGTTTGTACGATATCCTTTTCACTCAGAAGAATCCTGAACAGGTACTTCGGGAACTTTAGCTTTCTTTGCCTTTTCAATGGCGTTACTCAACTGTTTCTCTTGGAATCCTATGATTACCGTTCCATCAATGTCTACTGTTGGTACCGCTAACTGGCCAGTTTTGTTTAGTAAACTTTCTCTACAAGAATTTTCTTCATACGTATCACATTCAGTGAAAGGTATCCTTTTCCGTTTTAACCATGTAATAAGCTTTTTACACCATGGACATGAAGGTATTGTATATATTGTAACTTCCATTTTTTATTGAATTATCTCCTTTGTTTTTATATTTTTGTGTTTATTTACAGACAAAAAGACAGAAAGCCACTAATTTTAGTCTGTGAATAAATGGTTTTCCATCTTTTTGGCGTCCTAAAAATGCGTGGTTTAGAAACCGTCTCAGTTCAGACCAGGCACTTTAGTGCTTGGTGAGGACGGTTTCACGCATTTTTATGATCTTACATCTCCCTGTTTTATTGTTAATTATGATTAAATCTTTGTTTTGTAATGCTTTCCATTTCATATTCTTAATATGGTGAAACTGTTCAGAACTGATGATCTTTAGTCCTCGTTTCTTCCCCATATGCATTTGTAAGTATGTTGGATATTTTGTACCTCTCATATGTATGAAAGACTTTTTCTTTGATGCAAATATTATGTTTGAACTAAATGGGTCAGAAAATTGTTCAAACGTTTTTATAATTGCATATTTTATTGAACTTTTTTTTGTCTTTGTAAGGATTGAATAAAATAGTTGTTCAGAATCTGTTGTTCCCTTTGGATTGAAAAGGTCACTATGCGAAATTTCTCTATGGATGGTTCCATTATGACAAAATATAAAATCTCCCAATTCATCACTCTGAAACCTGAACGGATGCGTGTTTTCCTTCACAATTTCTCCCTTTGTTCCCTGCCGTACATGAATGATAACGCATGCTGTTTCAATATCTCGTAACTCTGACGTTTTTGGATCTTCAAAAATTGCTTGTGTAGATTTGTACATAACCCATTCTTTGTCTTTCATGTATGCGATGCCCCACCCGTCAGGATGTTTAAAATTTCCTCGTCCAACATCTTTATTTAATTCATGCGTAGAATTCTGATCAAGTGCCATTTGTGTAATTCCATCTAATAGCGGACCTATCTGTACTTTTCCAACGGCAATTAACATTCGACACATTTTTTAATTTGAGAAAACAATCATTCGATGATCTCGATATTTTTTCGTTTCAAGCGATTGGAATGATTCATGAAATACATGTTCGGGTACGGATATACCACCAACCAATGGGTCAACTATATGATAATATTGGTTTGAATATCCATGAACAACAACATAATTTGACGTGTTTCTTTTTTCATTCCGAATAGGCTTCGTGTTTAGTCTTAGTATAAGTATTTTATCGTTTTCTAATTCATTTTTTATATGGTTTATTGTAATTTCTTGTTCCTCAATTTGAATATTATTATTCTTTGCATTTCTTAAGTGTAAATCTGCTATAAAAGATGCATGGTCAATATCTTCCTTTGTATATTTATAGAATCTATAATCTGGAAAATCGTACTCTTTCTTTTCAACAACTACTTTTGGTGTTAATCCTTCTTTATGTGCATATGACGCTAATGCGTAGATTGACGAGGCCCTTGTTGGAAGGTTTACTGTCTTTTTCCAAATGTTGAATTCTTGCTCTTTCGTTAATGGGATGCCTTTCAAATGATGTAATATTGTTAGGAGTGATGATGCAGCAGTTGTGTACGGTGTTGATTGGATATATGGTATCATTGTATGGTGTTATTATTGTTTTTCACTAATCTTTATAAAATTATTAATTATTACTGAACCTACATCTCCCGATATTTCTGGATGGAATTGTGTTCCGTAAATTGGTTGATCTTTATGTTTCATCGCTTCATTTTTGGTGTTATTAGACGTACCAATGAGAACAAAGTTGTCTGGAACAGTGATATCTTCTCGGTGCATTTCTTGCAAAATTACTTGTCTGTCAATATTCTTAAACAAATCAGATTCATTCAAAGTAATTTCTTCATCTCCTTTTCTTAATTCTCCTAAAGTAATTTCTGCTCCAAAATATAATCCTAAAAGTTGATGTCCAAAACAGATGCCTAAAATTGGGAGTTTCGATTCAACACATAATTGTGTTTTTTTTACAAGATGACTATAATCAACTTGTGTTAATAATGTTGGCGAACCGCTAATTACAATTCCGTGTGCTTCATCAAAGTCTCGACTTTCTAGTTCTTCAATTTTTATTCTTACAACACTACTATTATCTGTTTTGAGTACCTCTACAAGTCTTTGAATGTACTTGCTACCACAATCAACCAGAACTATCTTATTATTATTATTAGTTTGCATTTTGAATTGTTTTTACTGGAACTAACGTTTCCATAACTTTTTCTATTTGAATCTCGTCTAACACTATCTTCTCAACATTTATTCTTTCCATTTCAAGGAACCGGGCACTTATACTAAGGAAATCTTCTGGAACGTCACTTACAAAAAATTTGTAACTAACAGTTTTATTCTTTGCATTATTAAGTAATGGGTTTTCTTTTATTTGTTTTGCTAACATTATTGCTGGATCAATTGTTTTTATTGTTGGTCCAAGAAAAGATTCTATTCTCTCTTTAAGTAATGGATAATGTGTACATCCTAAAATTAATGTATCTATTTTTTCGTTTTTTAGTTCTTTAAGATACTCTTGAATTACATTTTCTGTTATTTGAGATTGAAGCATTCCCTCTTCAATCAATGGAACAAAAAGGGGGCATGCTTGTGTGAAAAGTTTCAAACCTGTTTTGTGTTCCATAAAGAGGTTTCTATGCGCATTCGTTCTAATAGTGGCTTTTGTACCAACAATTCCTATTTTGTTATTTCTTGTTACTTCTAATGCTGCATAAACTCCTGCATCAACAACTCCATAAACTGGAACTGGCGATATATCTTGTAAAAGTTTTAGTGCAGCTGCCGATGCAGAGTTACACGCAATAACAACGGCTTTTACATTTTGTTTTAGTAAGAAATTAAGAATTTCTAAAGAAAATCTTTCAATGGTTTTAATGGACTTTGAACCATAGGGAACCCTTGCAGTATCACCAAAATAGATAATATTTTCATTTGGGAGTTCTCGCATAAGTTCTTTAACTACTGTTAACCCTCCAACTCCTGAATCAAAAACTCCTATTGGTCTATTGTCCATTTTTTTAATAATGCAAATATAATGCGTTCTTTGTTAATTTTGGTGGTGGATGTATTCCATGTCGAGTTGCAGCAGAATGTACTATTGAATAAACAATTCCTTGGAACACCTCTTCTTTATTTTTTCCTGGATAAAGAACAGAAAACTGTTGGGGTGTTATACTTCTGTCGAACGATAATCCTGGCATCCCATTAACATCAAACACTTTTGGAACTCCATATTTATCAAAACGTCCATCAAATCGTGTCCAGTCTGATAATCCTAATGAAGAATAAACTTTTTCTGCCACTCCCTTTAACTTTTCTACTTCTTCTTGTTTTGTTACTGGTTCTAATGTTATGTCTCCTCGAATTATACCTCCTGGTCTTGTTTCTCCGTCCATAAATTTATATTTTCTTGAAGTAACACGTGGATCACTTATGACTGTGTAAACGGCGTATATCTTTTGAGTGTCACCATTTCCCAATATCGCGACTGTAAATTCTGGCCCATCAACGTATTCTTCAACTAAAATGTTTCCTGCGCCCAGTTTACTCCTTAATCTCTCAATATACTGTGGAATTTCATCTTTCGTTTCTTTGACCGAATCTGGAAGTATTCCTCTGCTAATTGATCCCTCTGCTGATTTCACGATGACTGGATATTGTAAATTTACGTTATTAATCATGCGTTCAATTTCATCGGGAGATTCTCCATTTACAGAAACAAACTTTGGTGTTGATGCGCCTCCATCCCTCAATTTTTCTTGGCATCTCTCTTTAAGTAACATAGTTTCTAATGATTCTGATCCGGGACCAATTAATCGTGCACCTATAGATTCTAATGAGCGAGGTAAAGAAACCACTTTTTCATCTTCTTGATAATGGTATGCGTTTGGCCAAACCAAGTCCATATCATTTATTGTTTCATGTTGTTCTTCGAGTGCCTTTCTATCAGGAACATCAAGAACATAAACTTTTGTATCACTTTCTCGAAGAACATCTGCTACTACTGTAACACTCTGTGGTGTTGTTCCCCAACCAAGTGGGGAATGGTCTTTGTTCGTAACAATAGCTATTTTCATTTTTGACACCCAAAAAACTCTTTTTGTTGTTTTAATAAGTGTATAACTTATTTAAATATCTTTCTATTCGGGAAGGGGTCAATATTCTCTTAACAAATGGTGTAAAATAGCTATTGTGTTATATAAATTAGGGATTGGGGTTAATAATTGGCTTTGTTTCAAAATATTCTGTATTATTAATCTCCATTCAAAATCAACAAAAAACCCATACAGAAAACCTCTATTTTCTGAAGGTTTTAGAAAAAACTTCAATTTTTTCAATAACCTTTTTAAATAACCTCCATAACAAGACTTCATTCAGGTATCTAAAACTACATAATCCGGAAATCATACACAAAAATGGCAAAACAGGTTATTAAAAAGAAAGTTAGTCGAATTAAGACAAAACGAAAAACATGGTACAAAATCCTTGCTCCTAAATTATTTAGTAATAGAGAAATTGGAGAAACATATTTAGCATCAACCGATAGTGCTATTGGTAGGGTTCTTAAAGTTAATTTGAGAGAAATGACTGGAAATGTTAAAGATCAAAATGCATATATGAAATTTGTAATTACCGCTTTTAGAAATAGTGTATTTGAAACGTCAACAATTGGTTTTGGTTTATCACCTGCATTTATTAAAAGACTTGTAAGAAAAAATACTGCACGGGTAGACGATCATTTTATACTTACAACAAAGACTGGTCAAAAACTTATCATAAAAGCGTTAATGGTTTCACGAAATAAAGTTCAACATTCAGTAAAGACAGAATTGAGAAAACAACTTCATGATTTATTAGAAAAAGAAGTTGCTCAGGGAGACATTGATACGTTAATCGGTAATGTTGTTGGATACAAACTTCAAAGTATGTTAAAAAAGAAGTTGCATAAAGTAAGTCCAATGAAAGAAGTTACTATGCGGTCAGTTGTTCTTAAAGGTAAAGTACACATTCCAAAACCTGTTCCAAAACCTGTTGAAAAGCCTGTTGAAGTTAAAGAAGACGCTAAAGTTGAAGAACCGAAAGCTATACCAAAAACAGACAAAACTGAATAAATTAATTATGGAGATTTATCCTTATGAAATTTCTTGTTTTCGCAGATGTACATAATGATAAAAAATATCTAAACGCGTTACTTAAACGAGCACGTGAAGATGATGTTGAATTTATTATTTGTGCAGGTGACCTTTCTAATTTTGGTGCTGGTCTTCTTGACGCGTTAGAACGTTTTAGTAAAATTGGAAAGAAGTTTTATATGATTCCTGGAAATCATGAAGAGCCAGATACTAAGTTTAGAGACGTTATGTCACATTTTGATCATTGTATAGATTTTCATACAAACGTGTTTAAAAAAAATGGATACGTTTTCTGTGGTTTTGGCGGTGGCGGTTTTGCGTTAGAAGATGCAGAGTTTAGAAAAGTATCTCGTGAATGGTACGGGAAGTATAAAGGAGAAAAGATTGTTCTTATAACGCACGGTCCTGCATTTGGTACAAAACTTGACAAACTTGATAAGAACCATGTAGGAAATAGAGATTATAGGTCGTTTATTGAAAGAATAAAACCTAAATTGGCTATAAGTGGTCACATGCACGAAACTGCTGGCGAGATGGACGTTATTGGTAAAACAAAAGTTATTAATCCTGGGTGGGAAGGGATGGTCGTTGAACTGAGTTAAGTTTATAAGTTCTGTTCTATTATTTATATATATGGTGTTAGAAGGGTTGTTTGAAAGTATAGGGATTTCTTCATTACAGGGAACGTTGTTCGGTATTGGATTAGTAGTTGTTCTTGTTGTAGTTGTCTTTTCAATCATAAAACATAAAGGTAAAGGTATTGGGGACACTGATGAGAAACGTGCATTGAAAAAACAAAGACGGTTAGAAAAGAAGGAACAGCGTAAAGAAAAGAAAGCAATGAAAGATTTCTTGAGTGAAGAGATTCTTGGAAAGAAACTGAAACAATCTGAAAATGATCTGAGAGAATTTAGAAAAGATATAAAAAATAGTCTTACAAAATTTATTGCACTTCTTGAGAAAGTTTTAGAATTCTTTTCACGATTTAAAGATGTTCGACATTCTTCCGATATGAAACAGAAAATACAGGATGGACTTCATGTTTTGGTTGAATATCTAAAAGCATTCGGAAAACTGTTTAAATCAGAATTAGAAGTATTAGATAAAGATAAAGAATTGTTACATACTATGCAAGAAAAAATTAAGAAAGAGAATAAAGCATTGGAAGAAAAGAGAGGAGTTATTATAAAAGAATTTATTGCATTAAGACAATCATTTAAGCGAGGCGAAAAACTTGATCAGCGAGACCGAGAAGCAACGTTACAGAATCATCTAAAAGTTATTCAGAAAATATTAGGAATTAATGGTACCATATTATCACGAACAGATAGAATTCGTGCAACGATTGAATCTGATGAAAAAATGGTGCATACAATCTCTGACGAAGTACATGATTTTCATGATAATCTTCATTCGCATAGAAAGGAAGGTTTTGTTAATATTGTACAGGAAATTACACGGTGGTTCATTGCCAATCAAGATAAAATTATACGAAGTGTATCAAACGAGAGTACTCTTGCAGCATTTCTTGAACTTTTTAACAAGAAGATGTCTGAGAAAGCAGCACTTTACAAAGATGCAGAACTTCTTATTTCAGAATCAAAACATTTTACTCTTGAGCAGGAAGCGGCCCTTCAAGAGGCAGCATAAATACTTTCTTGGTTTCAATCGCTATTCCCTTTTCTTTAGTATTCACTTCAACACCTGACATTAACGCTTCACCTATACATACCAATTCATCTTTAAGAGACATGACAGCAATTATTTCTCCCTTCTTAAAATTCTCTAACTTACTAATGCCAGGAATGGCAATATCTCTCCCATGAGATACACTTTCTAACGTCGTATCCAAGATCCAACATTTAGATAATTTTCGTACGGCATGTTCAATAGGTTGAATACAATACCGTACATATTTCTCATTCTTTTCTTCTTTGTACATGTGGTACGCGTCTTGTAAATCGTTTAATGTAATTAGGTTGTCTTTCTCTGAGAATGGTCCTGCCTGTGTTCTACGCAGTTCTACCATATGTGCGCCTATACCCAATTCTTGACCTATATCATGGCAAAGTTTTCTAATATACGTTCCTGCTTGACATTGTACTCGAAACAGAACGTCTCGTCCTTTAATCTCATAAATTTCAAATTCATATATCTCTCGTGTTCTTAATTGTCGTTTAACTGCACTTTTTATGGGTGGTAATTGTTTAATCTTCCCAATGAACTTTTTTGTGCCATTACGAATAGTGTCTTCATCAATATCTTTGTGAAGGTGCATAATACACACATATTCCTTTGGTGCTGTAAGTAAGAATTGTGTTACGCGTGTTGCTCTTCCTAATGCAATTGGCTGAACACCCGTTACGCCAGGGTCAAGAGTTCCTGAATGACCAGCTTTTGATATATGAAGAATTTTTTTCACATAATCTGATGTTTGGTGTGATGTTGGTCCCGCATTCTTGTCAATATTAACAACGCCGTACTGAATAAGTTCATCAGTTGTCCGTTCTTCAGGATTCTTACCATAGGTTCCTTTGGCTTCCTTTTTAACAAAAATGTGTTTCTTTTCCATAAGAATTGGTATGTACAAAGAATTCTTTAAAAAACTTTATCAAAAAAATAGGTTTACTCTTGTTTTTCTTCAACTGGTACTTTTTCTTTCTTTTCTTTAGTTACTGGTTCTTCAGCTTTCGTTTCTTGAGAAACTTCTTTAACTTCTTCCTTTTCTGTCACAACTTTTTCTTCTTCCTTTGGAGGTTTTTCTTTTTTCTCAGAAACTTTTTCAGTTTTCGTTCCTTTCTTTTCACCAAAAAGATCTGCCTTTACAACACCGTCTTTATCTTTAGTTACTGTAACTTTAACATGATGTGGTGGATTTTTTATACCGTGCTTCCATAATTCTTCGTTTAATTCTGAACTAAGTTTAACATTATCAGACTTCATATGTTTTTCAAGAAATTGTTGAAGAGCTTTAACTGCTTTCTTTGTTCTACGCCATCTAGGTACCTTTTGGTACTCTTTACGTAGAGGAACCGTATATACTCGTTCAAGTTTTGCGTCTTCTTTCTTAGCTGCCATTGTTTATGCTTTCGTTTTTGTTCTTCGCCAACTTCTTTTTACATCAGTGTGTCGTGACGGATGAACTCGTCTACCTTTACCATAAATTTTAAAGACTGTCCAGAACGGTGCCCATTTAGTCTGTTTGTTAAGTTTGATTAACCGCTTTTTCCGTGATGGATGTTTATTTGTTGCCATTGTATCATTCCTTCTTTTTTGCTATCTGTACAGCTATCTTATCTAAAAATGAAATGCCCTTTGGAGTTAAGATTCTACCCTTATGAACACCCTTTTGAGCTTGCTTTACCAATTCTGATTTTTCTAATTGTTGTAAAATTTTCCGTATGATTGATCCTGATGCTTTAAACTGTTTATCTGGTTTATGGCCACGATTTTTCTTTCCGCCGTACTTTGTTCGTAACTTTTCTGTACCTACTGGGCCCAATTTTGCTATACTTCGTAGTATAGAAGCAGATCGTGCATACCACCAATCTTCACTATCTGGAAGACGTTGTTTATGATGTCCAGTCTTCACAAACTGGCTCCATTCAAGTGGCTGTACCAATTTCTGCTTTTTAAGTTCTTCAGTAGCCTTTTCAATAAGGATATTTGGGTTTACTCGCATGATTGTTGTCATAGAATACGTTGGAATGGAAGTTATTTATAAAGCTTTTGAATAGTTTTAAAGATTGTAGTAGAATGGGTAGTATAGGGCATAATTTCTAATACTAGGCAATGTAATGATTCACTTTCTATAGTTATTGAATATATTTATGAGTTTATGTCTCAAAAAGAACATTCCAAGTAAAGAAAACTTTAAATACGTCTGTTCTTTTCTGCTTTGTATAGTAAGAGGTGTTATAATTATGAAAAATAGATTGTTTATGTTGGTATTACTTTCTTTATTTGTTATTAGTGTTGCTGCTCCAGCAGTATATGCGTTTACTGTTGATGATATTATTGGTGAAAATTCTTTTGTTGGAAAGATTTTTTATGACGTTCCTGAAGCGATTGAATCAGGTAGTCCCATGGGAACTATTGCTGCACGTATTTTGATAGGTGCACTTGTGTTTGTTATTTTATTTGGCGGAACACAATTATTGTTTAACCAATTTGGACAAAATGTTCGATTAGCAATTGCAGGTTTAATAGCAGCGATTGCAGTGTTTGCCATTCCAGAAAAGATGATCAGAGAAATCTTTTTCCTCTGGGGAGGCGTATTATATTTCATTATGGTTGGTGTGCCGATAGTTCTGGGAACATATTTTCTCTTTAAGAAAGAAGATGAAAAAACGCGGTTCTATTATTTTATTAGAGCATTAATTGCTGCAATTTTAACATATATTGCGTCTGGATTATCAAGCCATTTTGTTCCAAAAACTGGTCTTCTTTCATGGCTTAGCGAAAGTATAATTACCATTTTTACATTCCTTACAATTGGATATGCAATTGCAGCAATTTATTTTGCTATCAGATGGCTTTCTCCTGGAACGGGAGAAAAGATTTCTGGTGTTGCTGACGATGCTGTTGCAGCGGTTGGAAGACGATTCGGCCGAGGAACACGTCGATGGTGGCGTAAAGTTAAGTTTGGTGAGGCTCCAAAACATTTAGAAAATCTTGAAGCAAAGATGGTTGACATTGAAGCAGAATTATATGCAACAACTGTTGATTCTGCAAAAGTTGCACGATTAAAACGTGAAGCGTTAGACGTTCTTGACAAAACTGAACAGTTGAAAGGACGTGAAGAACAAGTTGCAGCATTTACAGAACATGAATCTAAAGACCTTCCTGCTGGTCCACTTAAAACAAGAATTGAAAAATTGTTAAGAGAAATTGCTGCAGCGAATACCAATATCCATACGGAACTTGATAAGATTCGGACAGAATTTGAAAAAACGAGTCTTAGTAAAACGAAAGCGCGAAGTTTATTACGTGGTGAAATGCGAACTGCAAAACGTCAAGAACAAGTTGCATTAGCAAAAGAAGTATCGTTATACAAAATAATTCGAGATTTGTAAAATTTTCTTATTTTTTTTCTTTTTCTTTTTTCTTATACCTCTTAAATACGTCATTTTGGAACAGCAAAACCTTTAAATAGTTCTCTGTGTTCTTTACCTCTAGAATCATAGTTAAAAAAATAAAAAAAATAGGTGAATATTATGGCACGAAATAGATTTATGACATTATTCTTTGTGAGTTTGTTTATGATAGTTGGTATGGCACAGGCAGCATCTGCTGCATTATTAGCGACATTTAAGAAATATACATATATGGTTTTTCTTGACTTTCCTGCAGCGTTACAGATGGGAACTGATGGAGGAATAGTCGGTGCACGTATACTCTTAATGTTTTTAGTGTTTGCAATATTTTTCGGCATTTCACAATTAGCATTGAAAAATTATGCAAAAAATATTCGTGCTGTTATTACAATAATTCTTGCAATCATTGCATCATTTGCAATACCGCGACAACTTGTACAAGAAATTTTCCTTGTGTGGGGCGGTGTTCTGTATGCATTTTTAGTACTGGTTCCTGTTGTTGGGGGAACATGGTTATTGTATAAAGTACTTAAAGGAGAAACACGGTTTGATTATCTTATTAAATTGTTAATTAGTATGTTACTTGTGTACATCACATTGTTCTTATCTGGAGTTATGTTCTTGAGTAGAACTGCACGTGGAGCTGCAACAGGAGCACTTGGTGCTGGTGGAGGATCAATTCCTTCCGCAATTTCTGTTACACCATTAAGCACGTTTTGGGTAGGATTGATAACGTTCTTTAACATTTTAGGTGTGTTCTACGTTATCTTAATGGTATACTACATCTTCAAAGTTATCTTCCCTGGAGAAAGTGAGGGTGCTGTTCGTGGAAGAGGAGCTCGACATAGGGATGAAGAAATGCCTGATAATGTTAAAAAGGCTCTTAAAAGGTGGTGGGGAACACGTGGCAGGCCAGAATTTACAACCATTCCGCACACACTTGATCAAGTTGCATCTGCTATCAGAGATAAAGATGAAGGAAAAGTAAAAAGTGCATTACGACGAATGCATACATTTGAAGATAGGGTTGCTAAATTAGTTGCATGGTCACAGAGTCAGACAGACACATTAACCGGTGCTACAAAAACGACAGCTGATGGAGTAATTGCAGAAATTACAGCTGCTCATACAGCAATCAGTGGTGAGTTGGGAAAGATTGAAACTGAATTGGCAAAAGATACTATCGGTACTTCTGAATGGACTGCAATGTCAAGAGCTGCTCGTGAAGCAATCAAAAACCAACGAATCGTACAGAGTAAAGCACTTCGGTTAAAAGGCATTTATAGTGCTTAGTTATTTTTTTATTTTCTTTTTCTTTTCTTCTTCTCAGAAACAAATTACTTAACTTGAATTTTCTGTCCTAAAGCTTGACCAGGAAGGCCTTTATCTTCAAAAATAGCACGAACATTTCCATTTCTACCATGTAATGCAGATATTTTACCAGAAATTTCTTTTCCAGATGGAGATGTCCATGTAACTGTCTTACCTATAAACTTTTCAGCTTCTTCAGCAGTATCAGCTACTTTGATAATCATCTGTTTACTGTTAACATGATGTCGTCCTTGTCTAAAATGCATGACTGTTGCTTCCATAATGAACTCTAAAACTCTAGGTATTTTATAAAGGTTTTTGTTATACTGAGAAAAAACATAGTTTATCAAAAACATAAATCATTAAAAGTACCATATAATTAGGAAAATCTATGATAAAGGGGCAGGTAGTAGCGGGCGATTTTGCAAAGATAATTGTACGGGTAAAAGCAGGTCATCAAGTTGAGTTGGGCGAACTTTTGGTTATAGAAGACAATACTGAACGATTTATCTTACAAGTATACGATTTAATGTACGCTAGCCAGATATCGCAGCAAAATCTAGAGATGGTTGCGGGAATGAACCTTGAAGAAGGCAATTTTAATATTATGGATGAATCCCTTCGGAATTACCAATTAGCGTTTTGTAAACCTCTTCTGATAGCAGGAACGAAGAATGCTGTCTGTAAAAAGTTACCATCATTCTTTACAAAAGTTCGAGCAGTCTCAAAAGAAGATTTATCATTTATTACGACGCCACCATATCCATTATTTTTAGGAAAATTGCGGAGTGGCAGTACCGCAATGGACTTTGACATATTTCTTCCTGGGAAAGATGTATTATCACATCATGTGTTAATTCCTGCGTCAACTGGGAAAGGTAAGAGTAATTTAATGTCGTGCATGTTATGGAACCTTTCAGAAAAGGATTATGCTGGTATCTTGGTTTTAGATCCACATGATGAATATTATGGGAGGACGGGTCTTGGCTTAAAGGATCATCCACAGAAGAACGTTGTCTATTATACGCCAACAAATCCGCCACCTGGCGCGTACACTCTTAAGATTAACTTATCTAAACTTAAACCTGAACATTTCATGGGCGCTATACAATTATCAGATCCTCAACGGCAATGTTTACATGTGTATTACAAAAAGTTTCGTGCACAATGGATCAATTCATTATTATCAGAAGCAAAAATCGAACCTGTACGATTTCATGAAGATACGATTGCTGTTGTGAAACGAAAATTGTTAACGTTGTTAGGATTAGATTTTGATGATGATAGAATAACGTCGCAAGGTATCTTTGACGAAATTGCTGGCGAAAATACTATTACAGAAATTTGTACAAATCTTGAACGGGGAAAAACGGTGATTATTGATACAAGTTTTTTTTCTGGCGCTTTAGAGATTATGGTTGGAAGTATTATTGCGTCTGAAATGTTTGACAAGTATAAATATTACAAACGTATTGGTAAGTTAGATGAGAAACCTGTCGTGTCTATTGTATTAGAAGAAGCTCCTCGTGTGTTGGGCAAGAAAGTTCTTGAGCAGGGAGGTAACATCTTTGAAACCCTTGCGCGTGAAGGTAGAAAATTTAAAGTTGGTATCGTAGCCATAACGCAGTTACCTTCAGAAATTCCTAAGAATATACTTGCTAATATGAATACAAAGATAATATTGGGTATTGAAATGGGATCTGAGAGACAAGCAGTAATTGAATCGTCACCGCAAGATTTGAGTAATGATGGACGTAACATTGCATCTCTTGATAAAGGTGAAGCTCTTGTTACCAGTACATTTACACGGTTTGCAGTTCCTATACAAATTCCTTTGTTTAGTGATTTTGTAAAAGTGAATGAGAAACCTGTGAAGCAGCATTTTATAGGGATGGGGTAATTTATTTAAACCCTAACAAATTCCTTACCGTATGAAACATTCACGTAAAGTTACATTATTACTTTTACTTCTATTTATTTTAGCACAATGTATTGGTATTGGCATTCTTTACAAATATATAGACGTTGATAAATCAGCAGAAACTGGAGAAACAACTTTAAAAGATGGACCGTATGGAGAAAGACCACAGTTAGAAGAAACAACATCATACATTTATGTTATGCTTGCTATTATTATAGGTACTTTTTTAATGTTATTTATCATCAAGAAACAAATAACGTGGTTATGGAAATTCTGGTTTTTATTTGCAGTACTTCTTGCATTGTGGTGGGCATTTACTCCTTTTGTTACTATGTGGCTAGCCCTTTTGTTAGCTTCTGTTTTAGCGGTGTGGAAAATATTCCGACCAAATTTTATCATTCAAACGACAACAGAAATGTTTATGTACGGTGGATTAGCAGCAATATTTGTTCCATTGTTTAGTATTTGGTCGGTCAGTATCTTAATGGTCCTTATTGCGTTATATGATGCGTACGCTGTCTGGAAATCTAAACATATGATTACACTTGCAAAATCACAAACAAAGGCGAAAGTGTTTGCTGGTCTTCTGATACCATATAATGCAAGTGGGAAAAAACTCAAGAAATCTTCTAAAAAGGTTAAAGTGAAGACTGCAATGTTAGGTGGTGGAGATATCGGCTTCCCTTTAATATTTGCAGGTGTCGTATTGAAAGAGTTTGGATTATGGCAAAGTTTTATCATTCCCATTTTTGCCGCGATCGGTTTAGCAGTATTATTGTATATTGGAAAACCAAAGAAATTCTATCCTGCAATGCCGTTTATTGGCGTTGGTTGTTTCATTGGGTTAGGAGTTGTGTATTTGTTGATGATGATTTGATAAACCACATAACCCAAAACTTTTTAAACGATTAAATTATTCTTTATTTAAATTAAAAAAGAGTTTTAATATGAAAAAGATTATTTTTGTGATATTGAGTTTGTTGGTTGTAGTTATGTTCTTAGCAGGTTGTACAGAAAAGCAATTAACAGAAGAAGAACAACAAACATTAGAGTCTGAGCTAGAAAAATTATCTCCTGAAGAACTTAATGCTGTAATAGAGGAAGGAGAAAGTGAAGAAAGTAAGGCCTTAGCTGGTCAAGCTTACAAAAAATTCACCTATAAGAGCTTTAAGTATAAACCTAAAACCGTATTAAAAACGGCTTATAGAGTTAAAGCCAAAAAAATTGAACCTCTATTTCGGTTTAAAGAATATTCATCAAATACAGATGCTCAACAATTAATTTATACTTTAAAACCACCATTGTCATTATCATTAGTTGAAAGATATGAGAATGTCATTTTTCCTGATTTTTCTAGAGAAGAGTTTTGTCCTTTCGCAACAGCAGCGGAGCTTATGGCTTCTTGTCCTTCTATAGAAGAAGTTAAGCAAATTAGAAAAGATTTTAACATTATGTTTGAGTCCGAGTTAGAAGAAAATCGTTTTATGGAGTTAGAAGAATGTACAAATGGTGGTGACGAGTCTTCAATCATGCTTTCAGTATATAATACATTTAGGTTAATGAAATGTATTCCATTTGATATTAATCTCACTTGGTCTCCTGAATATGATAATTTGTATAATTGGACAAAAAGCAGAAATTTGGAACAAATTAATTATTTCTGGGCGGGAGAAAACGAATTTTCTCACGGGAGTGGTGGCTCTGTGTTTATGAAAGCAAATCAACTTAATCATTCAATTTACAGACACGCTGTTGATCCTGAAGCTCCAGTGGGTTTAATTCATAGCGTGACAACACTTATGCACGAGGTTAGGCATGCAGAAGCCAATATCTTTCATAATTGTGACATAAATATAGGGAGTCAGTCCATGGACACAAATTTAGAATATGGTGGTGCTTGGGCAGTTCATTATCAGCTATGGTCATTGTTGGTTGACCACACAGGAACTTTTTTCTCAGACTATGAAAAAGAAAAGATGGCAGAATCTGCTGCTCAACTTTACAGATTTAGGTTTTGTGATTATCAAGAATAGGTCAGTAATACAACTAATTCTCTAATACCCTTTAATCGGAGACTTATACTGTCCTGCGTAGCCTTCTAAAGAAATAGCAAATCCATCTTTGGCAGCAATTGTTTGCACGCCCGTAATACGTTGAATTTCTCTAGCTTCTACTATTGGATCAGATTTAAGCATTTCTAACCCAAAATGTGTAATAATAGTTAACCGTGGTCTAACTTTAGAAATAAGTGTAATTGCACTTTCCCTATCTAAATTCATATCTTTCCCCTTATCTTCTGGGTAGGGAACGTTAAGAATAAGAATGTCTGTCCCTGCAAGACTTTCAGTTAACTCATCTGTTAAAAGTGTGTCTCCCGTATATGCTAAAGTAAATTTAGGACAAAAGAATTTGAATCCAATAGCGCTAGAATCAGTATGTTCAACCGGCAAAGCATGAATCTCAACAAGTTCAATACCAACTTTATGATTTTTATCAAGTGGAATGATTTTTTCAACAAGGTTTCTGTGATGTTGTGTTAAAAATGAATGGTTATTTTCAGTATTTTGTAAAACTGATTTACTTGCAAGGATAACTCCACGATGTTCAATACCTGAATGGGTCATCGCGTCAACAACAGCGTTAAGATCATTACAATGGTTAATATGGTTATGTGTTACAAGCACAGCACTTGTATGATGAACATTAACTCCTGCTTCCCTCGCTTTATTTAACGCTCCTGGTCCAGGATCAATATGAAACTGAATATCTTCTACCTGTAGAACTATTCCGCCAGATGCACGTATCTGTTTACTGACGACTGCTGATTCTCCACCCGTTCCCAGAAATATTATACGTGCCATTAATGTTTGTGAATGGTGTTGTATGTTAATAAATATTATTGTCCTCAAAAATCAATAATAGATTTTTGACAATTTTGGGGGTAAGATTGTACTTTTTGAATTTAATCTTCCATAACGTTTAAAAGAGTACTTTTCTCAGAATTTGTTAACCATGGATTCAAACGTTCAACCAATATTTATCATGCCCGATGATACTAAACGGACAACGGGTAAGGATGCACAATCTAACAATATAGCTGCTGCTAAAGCTGTTGCACAAACTGTCCGGACAACGCTTGGTCCTAAAGGTATGGACAAGATGCTTGTTGATGCTGAGGGTAGTGTTGTTGTTACCAATGATGGAGTTACTATCCTTCGTGAAATGCATATTGATCATCCAGCTGCCAAAATGGTTGTTGAAATTGCTAAAACGCAGGAAGATGCGGTGGGTGATGGAACAACAACAGCGGTTGTTCTTGCTGGTGAATTGCTTAAGAAAGCTGAAGATTTACTTGATCAAAATATTCATCCTACAGTTCTTGCTCGGGGATATCGTGTAGCAGAGAAGGAAGCTCAAAAACTTGTTCGCAATTTTGCTGAACCTGTCTTGTTCGATAACGATCCTCTTCTTCGTAATATTGCCATTACTGCCATGACGGGTAAGGGCGCAGAAGCCAATAAAGAACGGTTAGCGGACATTGTTGTCCAAGCTGTTAAAAAAGTGTCTACTCTTGAGAATGGGAAAGTTATCATTACCAAAGATGCAATTAAAGTTGAAACTCATATAGGTGAACGTTCAGATGCAAGTACGCTTGTTGAGGGTATCGTAATATCGAAAGAACGTGCTCATCCGTCAATGCCTACTTATATTAATGATGCAAAGGTTGCCCTTCTTGATTCTTCTTTAGAGATTAAAAATACTGACATTGACGCAAAAATACAAATTACTGACCCTTCACAATTAAACGCGTTCCTTGAACAGGAAGAACGGTTATTACAGGATATGGTACAGAAAGTTGTACGTAGTGGTGCAACAGTTGTTTTATGTCAAAAGGGTATTGATGACCTTGCACAACATTTCTTGGCAAAGGCAGGCATTTTAGCTGTACGGCGAGTACGAAAAAGTGATATGGAAACGGTTTCTCTTGCATCAGGCGCTCTCATTGTAAACAATCTGAAAGAATTATCATCTGACGATCTCGGTTTTGCTGGTATTGTTCGAGAAACAAAGGTTGGCGATGAAGATATGATTTTTGTTGAACAATGTAAAAACCCTCGGGCTGTTACATTACTTGTTAAGGGTGGCACGGAACATGTTGCCGGCGAAATATCGCGTGCGGTAACGGACGCAATTGGCGACGTTGTTGCATCTCTCATGGACGGTTTTGTTGTTGCAGGTGCAGGTTCTATAGAAATTGAAGTTGCACGTGGCCTTCGACAGTTTGCACAAACATGTATCGGTAGGGAACAGTTAGCTGTTCACGCATTTGCAGACGCCCTTGAGATTATTCCTCGTACTCTGGCAGAAAATGCTGGTTTGGATCCAATTGATATTATTGCACATTTGCGTTCAGACCATGACATGGGAAAAAAGTGGTCTGGTGTGAATGTACTTAACGGTGGCGTGTTTGATGCGTGGAATTCAGGAGTTGTTGAACCATTAAAAATTAAAACGCAAGCATTTCACAGTGCTGCTGAAGTGGCAGAAATGATATTGCGTATTGACGATGTTATTTTGAGCGGGCAGGGTTCTGATATGCCAAGAGATATTCCCCAAGATTTTTAAATATGAAGTAATATCTGTGTTGTATGAACATAGCGAACCTTATCACTATAGGAAGGATAGCCTTACTTCCCATAATTATTTACTTCATTTATAGAGAAAGTTTATTATTTTCGTTCATTGCAATTGTTTTGTTTTCAGTAACTGTTTTAAGCGATTATTTTGACGGTCTTGTTGCACGTAAACGGGGAGAAGTAACGGACGTTGGTTCTTTTTTAGACCCATTATCTGATAAGATTGTTGTTATTGGATTGTTATTAGTGTTTTTAGTTAGGGGAACATTTTGGCTATTGCCAATTGCCATTTTTATCTTTAGAGATTTTGCAATTAACGGCGTTCGGTCAATGGCAGCAAAGCACGACGTTGTTATTGCGGCAGACATGTACGGAAAGTTGAAAACTAATGCACAGTTTATCTTGATATATTTGTTAATGATAAAAGATTTCCTTATTTATGATCTTTTACAGAATACATTTTGGATGGACATTGTGAATATTGTTATTATTGTATTTACTGTTCTTGCAGTTGTTTTATCATTATTTTCAATGGCAAATTATTGTTATCAGTACATTATCAAACGGCGAGAAGTTAAATCGTCTGGAAAAAAAGTTGAAAAGGAAAATATGATTATTTTGGCGAATAGGCGATCACGCGGATATCATGATAGATATCGTAGGCGGTTGTTACGACGGTTTGCGAAGAGGAGACAGGCACGTATCTTATATTTACCAAATTCGAAAGATATGTTTGCCGGTATTGATAAAGTTGTAAAGCGGTACGACCACATTATCATTGCAGGTGGTGACGGATCGTTTGAGGGTGCACTTAATTATAAACCGTTCAATGGAAAAAGTATAGGTTTCTTTCCATTAGGTGCGGGCAATGCGTTCTATTCCTATTTCTATCGTGGTAAGAAGTTTGAATATTTACGGTCACGGTTTAAATTTAAAGAAGAAAAGTTAGACGTTGTTGAAATTGAATGGGAGAAAGGTAAACAGGTAACGTTATTTGCAGGTTTAGGTATTGATGCAGAGGTTGCACGTCTCGGCAAAACAAGAACGCAGAACGGGTTTTTAGATTATATTAGTGCGTCATGGAACGCATTATTGAAATCGAAAGCTGATTATGATTTGAGTGTTAGTATTGATGGGACGAAACAATTTTGGGAAAATTGTGTTGCACTTGCGTTCGGTAAAGTTCCATATTATGGGTATGCAATTCGTGCCATGATTGGACCAATAAAACCACATGATGGAAACGTGTACGGGTTAGGTGTTGTGAATAGACATTCAGCATGGTTAAACAAACCATTACGTGCATGGGGTTTAGTGTTAGCATCTCTTGGTATAGTTCGACCACCGTTGGTGTATGTTCGGGGTAAAAAGATTGTTCTTACAAGTGACGTGCCATTTCCTATCCAAGCAGGTGGAGAATTCTTAGGCTATACAACATTCTTAAAAATGAAGGTTGTTAGGAAGCAGAATGTATTGAAGATTTAAGGTTAAATAGTTCTTTTCAAGTAACTAAATGTTTATATATAAAAAGTGTCCTGAAATGTTGTAAAATAAGTTTTAGAAAACTTTTATGTTTAATATGGGGTGGTTTTAGAATGAAAAAAAGAATGATTATTGTAAGTATGTTATTAGTTCTACTATTTTCTGTTAGCAGTGTTATGGCAGCAGATATAAATTTGGTGTCTCCAACTGGCGGCGAGTTCTTAAATGTCGAGAGTGTTGACATTGTTTGGACACTTATCTCTGGTGCGGGTACCGATGCTGTTATCGTTGAATATAGCGATAATTCAGGAGCACCATTGTCTTGGAACATCCTGACTTCTAGTGCCAGTGCACAAGATTTGACATATCCATGGAACACAAGTACAATCGCAGACGGTTGTTCATATAGAATACGTCTTTCTTCAACTGACAACTCTCCTGACGAAATTACAGAAGATATGTGTTTAGATAAACTTGCTCCTGTTCCAGCGTTAGATGATGAAACAATTGATGAAGGGGACGGAGTTACGTTCGATGCTT
Organism: Candidatus Woesearchaeota archaeon; assembly: GCA_018676855.1. Taxonomy (GTDB): domain Archaea; phylum Nanobdellota; class Nanobdellia; order Woesearchaeales; family GW2011-AR9; genus PCYB01. The sequence goes on along the minus strand of JABHDY010000003.1, from coordinate 309,560 downwards.
CAGCGTCAACTGATGCTACTGCAGGAATTCAATATTATATGTGGGACATCGATAATGATGGAACAGAAGATTTTAGTACAACTGTTTCTTCACTCACATTAACATGGGCACAATTAGTATCTTTTGGTATTGATAATAATGGTGCTTTTACAATTGGCTTACGAGTTATTGATTATGCAACCAATGATGCTTCAACAACAGCAACTCTAACAGTTGATAATGTTGTTCCTACAGTTACAGTCGTTTCTCCAAATGGTGGAGAAGAACTTACAGGTACAGTTCCAGTTCAATACACAATAACTGACCCTGTAGATGTTACATTTACATGTACCTTTACACAAACTGTTGGCGGCGTTTCAACAGTTCTTGGAAGTGCAGCATGTGTTCCTGGTACAAACACGTACAGTTGGGATGCAAGTACAATTGATAGTGATGATGTTACTTTCACGGTTGATGCAGATGATGGTGACGACGTTGGAACTGACACGTCAGACGCTGCATTCTTAGTAGATAATACTAATCCTGTTGCTGATGCTGACGTTGACCAAACAGTTGATGAAAGTGATGTAGTTACATATGCTTTCGGTGCAACTGACGGTGTTGTAGGGTCACAATTTGACGATCAAGCAGACAGCTTTACTGTTAACTTTGGTGATGGAACAGCTCTTTTAGTGACAGATAGTTTAGCAGGAATTACACATGTGTATGCTGATGATGGTGTGTATACTGTGAGATTAACAGTTACTGACGATGTTGGATTAACCCATTTTGATGAAATGGATGTAACTGTTAACAATGTTGATCCTGTTGTAGACGCAGGTTCAGATGATGAAACTAACGAGGGAACAGCAATTTCATTAGCATCAACATTTACTGATGTTGGAACAGCAGATACTCATACAGCAACTATTGACTGGGGCGATTTGGGCGTTTTAGAATCTGTCAATCCAGCAACAAGTCCAATTACAAATACCCACACATATGTTGATAATGGAGTTTATATTGTAACGGTAACAGTAACAGATGATGATGGTGGTTTTTCAAGCGATACGTTAACCGTAACTGTTAACAACGTTGCGCCAACTGTTGAACTTTTAGTTCCTCCAGAGGGTGATAATGTAAATGGAAATGTTAATGTTACATGGGTTATCTCTGATCCTAGTAATGACACGATTTATAACATTCTTCGATATTCCGGTGATAGTGGAGCTACATGGACAACATTAACATCTGGTTATCATGATTATGTAACTGCGAATGGACAACAACACACATACATGTGGGACACAACAGCTGTTCCTGACGGATTGTATAATCTTCGTGTTGTAGCTCAAGATAACGACTTAGCAGAAAATTCACATAATATCAATTTAACTGTTGATAATACTGCTCCAACAACACAAAGTGTTGAATCTACACCTGCAGATGAATTTGCATCTGGAACAGAAGTACTTTTCATGGCTACACTTTCAGACAACTTTGGTGTTTACGGTGGAGTTTTCAAAGTATGGGATAACGGTGTTGAAGTCTTAAGTGATGCAACGGTTCTTCCTGCAGATGGTGTCTGGGGAGATACAACTGAAGAAGTTCTTATTAGATTATCAATAAGCCTTGATGAGGATGTATATCAATGGAGTATTGTTGGAACAGATCTGGCAGGTAACACAAAAACGTTTGTTCCTGGTGTTGATGTTGCTGATAACTTTAAAGTGACTGCTGCAGATGCGAGTGTTCCAGACTTTACGTTAGATGCAAGTCAGACTGGAGCAGGAGTATCTGGTTCAATATTATATACAGTAACAAGTATTACCGAACCATTGTCATATGTTGAGTTTGAGATTATGCCAACAGGTGAAGCACGTATCTTTTTAGAAAGAGTAACAACACTAAATGGTGACGGAGATTACTTGTACACTTTAGATACAACTGAGTATGTAGATGGAAGTTATCGGGTTTATGCAACTGCATATGATTTAGCAGGAAATCCAAAAGAACGTTACAAATCAATAACTGTCGATAACGCAGAATACTACACTGTTGAAGTAATCGATGAAATGATAACTAACTTAAATGCATCAATTAATGCAAACACTTTGTTAGTTGCTGGGTTACAAACACAGGTTGATACACTCTCTCAGAATGTATCTGATAATAGTGATGCAGTAGGTGTAATACAAACAGAGATAGTTGCATTACAATTGCAGTCTAGTAATAATGCTGGGGATATTGTCACATTACAGGGTCTTGTAGATGTTTTACGAACAGATGTTGACGCAAATGTTGCAGACATTGCTGCTTTGGATGCGCGGTTAACGACTCTAGAAACAACGTCTGGAACAATGCAAACAGACTTAACTGCTCTAGAAACTAAACTAAATGCGTTCCTTGCTTTTACTGTAATGGATACAACAGCAGAACTCTTTGAATATCCTAACACAGTAACTGTAACGGGAACAACAAGTGAAGTTGCAACATGCACAGCGTATGATCAGTATGGAAACAGTTTAGGATCAATGACAACTGCAGACGGATTAGCACATTCATTTGTAGTAACAAGTCCTGAAGCTGGTACGACACCGTTCGAATTACGATGTGCAACAGCTGATTATACAAAAAGTGCGTACAGTGCATACGATTACTTGATGTACTACGCAATTAACGAACCTGATACAGAACGAGGATTTGGATATGTAGGAGCAACACGTAACCCATATCCGTTCTGGATGTCAACAAACGCACTTAACGCAGCGAACTTAACAAATGTAACTGTTGAGAATGTGTTACTGGGCGGTTTAAGCACGTTAGAAAGTGATGATGTTGATGTACTGTGGTCATACAATCCAAGTACCGATAGTTGGGATTCCTATAAGCCAGGAAATGTTGCAAATACATTTACTGACTTTACGGCTACTCTTGGATACTATGAACTTGAATACCTTGCAACAGGATTTGGGAAGTACATACGACATACAAAAGTAAACTAGGTGTTACACAATGAACAAAACAACTTTATTGATTTTTGTTTTCGTTTTTGTACTTGGTTCTTCAGTAATGGGAGCATTTCCCTTACCTAGTAATGAACCATGCCGGTGGGACGGAAGTGTTACTATTGACGGAACATCTGCAACGGACGTTACAGTGGAAGGATATGTGAACAACGTAGAACAAAAAACGTACACTGTCGATTCAACCGGTTTGTACACTATGACGTTAGGTGGAAGTACTTCCGATGAAGTAACATTCAAAGTAGGCGGCGTTCCCGCTGAAACTGATACATTTGAAGCGTACGGTATAAGAACATTAAATCTTGCAGTAACTAAACAAGCTGACGGCGTTACATGTACGAGTGCAGCTGTCTGTACATCTGGCGTTTGTGATGCTGGTACATGCGGAACAACTGCAGCACCTGCAGACAATGGTGGTGGCGGTGGCTCCGGTGGAGGCGGCGGCGGAACTAGTTCAAGCGGTGGTGGTGGAGGTAGCGGCGATAGTAGTGGCTTTCTCAACGCGACAGAATCCGGAACAACCTCTGGTGGAAGCACTTCAGGAACAACAAATACGGGTACACCTGGAACATCAAACAACGCACCTATCATACGGGACGTGTTTAATGCAGAAGATCAGGGTCCATTATTTTCGGGAAGTGCAACTGATGGAGTTACAGCAGATTCAACAAGTACACCATTAACGGGTGGCGCGGTTGTCGATTTCATTACACAGAATCCTGTACGGAACGGATTAGTAGGGTTTCTTATCCTATTAATAATCGCTGGCTTGATCGTTTTTGTTGTAAAAACCAAAAAATAATTTTTTTTAATATTTTTTTTCAAAAGATTTAAATATACTCATTATTCTTACAGTATTATGACAGCACAAACCAGAGTTGGTTGTATTCATCATCGGTAAACTTTTTTCTAGTTATAACTTTATCATAAGATTTTTAAAAGATAGTAGTAATTCTATTTATTATGGCGGCCGTCGTATAACGGTTATTATTCCGGACTGTGGATCCGGGGACGGGGGTTCAATTCCCCCCGGCCGCCCTTCTATTCTAAACAAGATTTATATACCTCAAAAAACTACTCTGAGGTATACAAAATGAAATTACAAACTGCGCGTGGTGTACGGGACATTCCACCAGAAGAAAAAATTGTAAAGAACAAGGTAGTTACATCTCTCCAATCAATGTTTGAGAGGTACGGCTTTTTACCATTGGAAACGCCTATCATTGAACGTTTTGAAACTTTGGCTGCAAAGGGTGGTGCGGGAACGGCAAGTGACGCGCTTAAAGAAACGTTTACATTTCAAGATCAGGGAAAACGAAAATTAGGTTTACGGTTCGAGCTAACAACGTCTCTTGCACGGTACGTTACACAGAACCCAACATTAAAATTACCGTTTAAACGGTACGAAATGGGCCCCGTATTTCGTGACGGTCCCATTAAACTTGGTAGATATAGACAGTTTTGGCAATGTGACGTTGATACTATTGGAACGGCATCAATGCTAGCAGATGCAGAGATAGTTTCATTAGCACAAACATTTTTCAATTTTTGGAACCTGAATGTTGTTATTAAAGTTAATAATAGAAAATTGTTAAATGGTATTCTGACACAAGCAGGTATTAAGAATAAAGAAAATGCACTTATTGCTATTGATAAACTTGAAAAGATTGGCATTCCTGGCGTTAAAAAAGAATTACAAGAACGAAAATATACAGCTGTACAAATAAAGAAAGTTCTTTCATGTATACAAGAAAACATAACGCTTCCACAACTACAAAAAATAATGACGGATGAAGAAGGAAAGGAAGGTATTGAAGAATTAAAAGAGTTATTTTCGTACTGTAAACTTCTCGGAGTTAAAAATGCAATGTTTGACATGTCAATGGTACGTGGCTTATCTTATTATACAGGAACGGTTTTTGAAGTCTTCTTAAAGAAAGGAAAAGTTACGTCGTCATTAGCTGGCGGTGGCCGATATGATAACATGATTGGTAATTTTATGGGTGGTAACAGAATAGTTCCCGCTGTAGGTATTGCGTTTGGTATTGCTCCCATCATGGACGTTTTAAAAGAAAAAGAAACAAAAACTGAATCTATTGCAAAAGTATACATAATTCCCATAAATACTGTCAAAGAATCTTTAAAGATTGCACAAACGTTACGTGATAAAGGAATAAACACTGATTTTGCTCTTGGCAAGAAAGGTGTCAGTAAGAATTTACAATACGCTAATGCGTTAAGAATTCCTTACACCATCATTATTGGTGAAGATGAAGTAAAAAAGGGTAAAGTAACGCTCCGTAACATGGTCTCTGGAAACGAAACATTATTAACTCTTTCTGAAGTTATTACACAATTACAATGAATAAAAAACAATTACGTATACTTGGTATTAGTGTGTTAATCATCCTTGTACTTAACATTTTCTTGTTCGGTTTTGGTCTTATCCATTGGAAAGTATTCTGGATAATAATTGGTGCAGGTGCACTTTTTGTGTATAAAGTACTTCCTAAGATGAGAAAAGAGTAAGTTATTCAATTCGTGTGTACACGAGAGGTTTACCTTGGACAATAACTGAATGTTCTGCTTGTGATACCATCCCTCGAGATTGATCAACAAGGGGATTATGTTCCTGAATACAATCCATTCGTACTAAAGTTCTCAGTGCAAGGTTAGTTCGTGGCGTGCCAAATGTTCGTTCTAACCATCTCTTAGCAAAAGGCAAACCATTATACTTTTTAATTTCTTGCAGTACCTTTCGTGTTATTGGATCTCTGACACCTGTATCTTTCATTAATGTAAAGACGGTTGCAGGAACACTTTCTTGTACAATGCCTGCTCCCATGGACGCAAATGGTTCTATGGCAATAACGTCACCATCTTCAAGCGTGTTCTTATTCCCATTATCAAAGTTAGGTACAGACGGTTTTGTATGGATATTATAGTGGCCCAACCCGTGACCTGACAAATTTCGTACGGGAGAAAAACCTGCTGATGTAATAGTTTTATGGATAACATTACCAATTTCTGCTAATGTAATCCCTGGCTTAATTATCTTTAATGCTTCATTAAGTGCGTCTCTACTCGCGTTTACTAAGTCCGTATACTTTCCTGATAGGTCTACAGTTAATGCATTATCTGCTATATATCCATCAATATGGACACCAACATCTAACTTAACAACATGGTCCCTAAGTATAGTATCATCGTCCATAGATGAACAAGAATGTGCAGCACATTCATTTAACGAAATTTGTGCAGGAAATGCTGGTTTGCCACCCATATCTTCAATTTTCGTTTCAACAGCGTCAAGAATCTCTATTACTTTAGCACCATTTTTGATTAATGATTTTCCGTATTGAAGTGCAGTTGCTGCTATTTCTCCAGCTTTACTATACTTTTGTATTGTTTCAAGGTCCATAATGAATTATAAATGAATGTATTTATTAAAGTTATTGAAAAATATCATTAAGCTTCTGTAACGTGTCCCGGGGCGACGAAACAGATATGCAGTCAACAATTTTTGATGCTGGATAATCATTTCCTCCAGGATATATTTTATCTCCAAAGAATAAGATGGTATCTAACGGTATTTTGTTGTATTCAGCAAATTTTCTAATTCCTTCTTTTTTATCTGAACCTTTTCGTGTAATGTCTACCGATGTTGTTCCACCAATTTTGAAACTATATTTGTCTTTACCTAAATATCTTTGTAGATATTCAATCCAAACTTTTCTTTTATTACCTTCCGGATCATATTTTGTTTTAAGTTCTGATGGTGCGTGTCTTCCAATAGCTGAAAGAGTTATTTGTGAATCTCTATCTTGTAATTGGTCTTCTTTTGTTGTCATAGATGTGATGTTAAAATGTGTTATTAGTTTGTTAAACGCATTATTTATCTCTACTTTTTCTTGTTCTGTAAGTGAGTAATTATACCTTGTTGTGTGTGAACCATCACCAGAAATATGGACGTACCGTGTTCCGGTAGTTGCAAGTATATGGTGTTCTTCGATTAGTTTTGAAGAAATCATTTGGTGTAAATGTTCAAATTTTGTACCACTAATGAACGCAAACTGATATCCCCTTTCAATCAAACTATTGATTTTTTTTGCCATTTCTACTGAAATCTGTTGACAACTTTCACATATAGTCTCATCAACATCTGCAACAATAACTTTTTTATTTTGATAATTGGTCTCTGAACTTTCTTTCTTAACTTTTCTAAGTAACCAACTACTACTTTGCATTTTACCACCACCAATACCAAATATCATTTCAATACCATGTTGTGTACAAACAGTAGATTCTGGAATGTCATCCGGATTTTTTCTGTCGCCACCATTAGCAAAGATGTCAGGTTTAATCATTTCTAACGTTTTACATTGCGTTCCATCTTCATCAATAGAAATAATAGCTTCGTCAACGTACCGTATAGATTCAACAATGGCTTTCCGTTCATTTTCATCCATGAACTTTTGAGATCCCTTAATGCTTACCTGCATATCACTGTTAATTATAACACAAAGTTTATCACCAAGCTTCTTTGCTTCTTTAAAAAGTCCTATATGCCCATGATGTATGGGATTAAAATAACCAGAAACAGCAACGGTAGTCAGTTTATCTGAAGAATCGTCTTGATACATACAAAGAAGGAATGTGGATGATATTTAAAGAGTTATGAAAAACCAATCGTAACTTTTATAAATGAACTCCATAAATAGTGTACTGGACGGCCATAGGGGCTTGGTTCATCCGTTCCCATTTCGAACACGGAAATTAAGAAAACCTCCGTATCTTGGTGTACTGTATTTTTGTACGGGAAACTTGGTAAGCTGTCCATCTTTTTTTTAAACATTCTTTATGTACCAGTGACACTATACAGCAGGTTCTTCTTCCACAACACTTTTAAATCATTTTTGAGACATTTTATTATATGAAAGCTATAATCTTAGCAGCAGGGTATGCAACACGATTATATCCACTTACAGAAAACCAGCCAAAACCGTTATTGGAAGTGAATAACATTTCTATTCTTAACCATATCCTTGACAAAGTTCACAAGATTGAAGGTATCACTGATATATATGTTGTTACGAATGCACGATTTTATGATGCGTTTCGTACATGGCATTGTAATTATCCTTTAGCAGATAAGATCACGCTTATTAACGATGGAACGACAAGTAACGATGATAGGCTTGGAGCGGTAGGAGACATTCATTACGTTGTGCAGGATAAAGACATTAACGACGATCTTCTTGTTATTGCAGGCGATAACTTGTTTGGGTTTGAACTGCAACATTTTATCAACTTTTCAGATAAGCATAATACGTCGTCCGTTGCATTTTGCGATTTAAAAAATGTTGAAAAAGTGCGACGAAAGTTAGGCGTTGGCGTTCTTGATGGCGAGAAAGTTATCGGTTTTGAAGAAAAGCCGCTTGAACCAAGCAGTGCACTTGCAAGTACGGCATGTTACTTATTCAAAAAAAATGATTTGCCTTTTATTGAACAGGCAATGGAACGTGGTAGTGCAGATAATTCTGGCGACTTTGTAAAATTTCTTGTAAACAATTCTCAGGTTCACGGTTTTGTGTTTGACGAACATTGGTTTGACATTGGCAGTTTTGAATCATTAGAAGAAGCAAACACACTCTATAAAAACATGTAAAAATGGATTCGTTTGTTATCAGGGTTGGTGGAGAAGCAGGTTGGGGAATAGCTACTGCTGCAAATTTAATTGCACACATTTTCATCAAGTTAGGGTATCACGTTTTTTCAAGTAAAGAATATGCGTCACAGATTAAAGGTGGGCATAATTATCATACACTTCGAATTTCTTCAAAACCTCTAGGAGCAGACGTTGACAAGGTTGATATGTTATTAGCATTAGATTCTGTAACAGTAGAAAAACATACATCGTATGTTGTCGATGGCGGTATGATTCTTTATAATGATTCTATTGAAATAAAAGATACAAAAAGTACTGTTACCTATGTTCCACTTCCAATAACAACAATACAACAAACGTTGAATGAAAAGAATATTGCTAATACTGTTTTTGTTGGTGCAGCAATAAAATCTCTTAATATTGAGTATGATGTACTCAAATCTGTCATGGCAGACATTTTTAATCATAAACTGCAGTTGTTAGATATTTTGGCAAATGCTGCTCATACGGGATATGATTCTATGGAAAAAGGTGTCGGTATTGGTTTATCGGCTGGAGAAAAATCCTCTCTTGAATTTTATAACGGAAATGGTGCTATCACAAAGGGAGCATTAGATGCAGGTATTACGTTTCATGCACAATATCCAATGACGCCCGTGTCAGCAATTTTACACGATCTTGCAAAAGAATCTATCAATAATAAAGATCTTACAGTGATTCAACCGGAAGATGAAATAGCTGCTATTAATATGGCGCTTGGTGCATCGTACGCAGGTTCACGAGCAATGACGGCAACGTCAGGTGGCGGATTTTCGTTAATGGTAGAGTCTGTTGGCTTGGCAAGTATGGCAGAATTACCTTTGGTAATTATTGAAGGGCAGAGGCCGGGTCCTGCAACGGGTTTACCAACAAAAACTGAACAGGGCGATTTATCGTTCGTTTTGTCTGCTGGCCAGGGAGATTTTCCACACGTTGTTATTGCTCCAGGTAATGTACAGGAATGTTACACAGAAACTAAACGTGCATTTTACCTTGCTGAAAAGTATCAATTACCAGTTATTGTTCTTGTTGATACATTATTAGCAGAAAGTTTTTCAACGATCAAATTATCTAATACTCTCAATATAGACTTTTCACAGAGGTTTAATATTATAGATAATGCTAACCAATACCAAATGAAAAATGGTTTGTTTATGAGATATTCAGAAGACAATTTTCTGAGAACTTTACCTGGAACAAAGAATGGTATATACACTTGTGCAGGTGATGAACATACCAACGTTGGAAGTATAACTGAAGATCCTACAATACGAAACGGTATGATGCGCCATAGGATGGGTAAACTAAAAAAGATTGAAGAAGAATTGCCCGTGCCAGAATTGTACGGTTCTATAAATGCAGACATGACACTTGTTTGTTGGGGAAGTACAACCTCTGCAGTTATGGAAGTGGTTAATAGGTTGGGTACTGAAGGAAAAAGTGTTAATATGGTACACATGAAATATATGTGTCCTTTTCATACATCGTCAGTGCATGATATACTTTCAAAATCAAATAAGATTTTATTAATTGAAAATAATTATACTGGTCAATTAGGAAAATTAATTATGGAAAAAACTGGGATACACGTAAACGATACAATTTTGAAATATGATGGTCAGCCATTTACAGTTGACGAACTTTACAATTTAATAATACAAAAATGGTAACATTAGAAGAATATAACAGTACAGAAAAACCTACCTGGTGTCCAGGTTGTGCAGATTATACCATTCTTACAACCATAAAAAAAACATTAACTGAATTGAACATAGAATCGCACAATGCTGTACTTGTATCTGGCGTTGGTTGTTTTGCTAAACTTCCATATTGGATAAAAACGAACGGGTTTGTTGGACTGCATGGAAGATCACTGCCAGTTGCACAAGGAATTAAACTTGCAAATGAAGATTTAACAGTTATTGCGTTTGGTGGTGATGGTGATGGATATAGTGAAGGTGGTAACCATTTCATTCATGCATGTCGTAGAAATGTTAACATTACGTACGTTGTACATAATAATGGTGTGTTTGGTTTAACAACGGGCCAATATTCTTCCACTTCAACAATGGGTACAAAAAGTAAGTCAAGTCCACGTGGTTCTATAGAAGTTTCGTTTAATCCTATTGCAGTTGCACTTGCTTCCGGTGCGACGTTCATTGCTCGTGTCTATGTAGGAAACCCTTCTCATTGTGTGGACATTATGAAGAAAGCTGTCCAACATAACGGTTTTGCATTCGTTGACATTATTCAACCGTGCATAACGTTTGGAAAAAATCATGAATATTATAAAGATAAAATATACATTGTAGATGAAAAGTATGATTGGTCGGATAAATCAACCGCTTTTTTGAAAGCTCTTGAAAGTGATACAGGAAAAATTCCGTGTGGGATTATATATAAAAAATGAAAATTACAATATTTGGTTCTGGATACGTTGGACTTGTAACGGGCGCATGTCTTGCTAATTTGGGCCATTCAGTTTTATGTGTAGATATCGATTCAGCAAAGATTTCTCAATTACAAGAAGGTGCCATACATTTCTATGAACCCGGTCTTAAAGAGTTGATTGTACGAAATATGGATAAAGGTCGTATCCGGTTTACAATGGATGTTAAAGAAGGAGTTTCCTTCGGCGACGTTATATTTAATTGTGTTGGCACGCCAAGTAATGGTGACGGTTCTGCTGACTTGTCATACGTTTTTAGTGTTGCAGAGTCCGTTGCTGAATTTGCACAGGGGTATAAAGTATTGATCAACAAAAGTACTGTGCCGCCAGGAACGGCAAAGAAATGTTCGGAGATTATTTGTACAAAGAATCCTTTGTCTCAGGTTGAAGTTGTCTCAAACCCAGAATTTTTGAAGGAGGGTGCTGCCGTGCACGACTTTACACATCCTGACAAAATAGTTGTAGGTGCAAAAACCGATACGGCATTTGCGTTACTGCGTAAGGTGTACACTGGCAGAGTGCGAACATACATTCCCGTCTTGGAAACGTCTTGGGAAACTGCAGAAATGATTAAGTATGCAAACAATTCGTTCTTATCAACAAAAATAAGTTTTATTAACGAAATTGCAAACATTTGTGACGCTATCGGTGCAGATGTGAAAGTTGTATCACAAGCAATGGGTATGGATTATCGTATAAGTCCTAAATTCTTAAATGCGGGTATTGGATATGGCGGTAGTTGTTTTCCTAAAGATGTTCGTGCGTTAGTTGCAACTGCTACTTCTTGTGGATATGATGCCTCCTTATTGCGAAGTGTTGATTTAGTGAATACGAAACAGAAATTGTTATTGTTAGATAAGGTTGTAACACGGTTTGGTTCTTTGTCTGGTCGCGTTTTTTCTATTTTAGGCATTTCGTTTAAACCGAAAACGAGTGATGTACGTGAAGCCGCATCTCTTGTATTGATTAAAGGATTATTGGATGAAGGTGCTATTGTTAAAGTATATGATCCTGTTGCAATGGACGAAGCCCAGAAAGTTTTTGGTGATAGTGTTATATACTGTAGTTCTGTTGTTGAATGTGTTTCTGATAGTTCTGCAATATTCTTAATAACTGAATGGGACGAATTTAGAAACGTTAATTTTAGGTCTCTTGGCGAAAAGATGAAAGATAAAGTTGTGTTTGACGGTAGGAACATCTATGAACCTGAATTGGTTAAAGAAGAAGGGTTTGAATATGTTGGTATTGGAAGACGGTGATGTTGGAAAGACTATGACTCATAATATTCTTATTTTTACTGGTTTTGTGGGAGGCCACGGTGGAGCAATAAAAGCAAGTAGGACATATAAAGCATTACAAGAACAGGGAGAGAATCCCATATTAGTAACAGAATCTTCATATGTTCCGAAATTAAACCGATTTGGTCTTATCCCCGACATAATAATTGAAAAAGGTTCTTCTTCAGAAGATTCACATCGACGAGTGAAACCAGTTTTAGATAGTGTGGATTATAGTACCATGATTTCATTTGGACCAAGAACGTTTGGTCCTCGGCATGCAGTTGAAAATGATAAAAAAGTTGTTATTGTTGATGGCGGTTTACCTCCATTTTTGGGTCAGTTAAATACAGACCATGAAAAAGACGTATATTCTCAAGCTACTCTTTATGCACTCACATGCCACTTTCCATGGGAAATGCCAACAGACGTGGAAGAAATGTATGGGGGGATTACAACCGAAGTTCTTTCTCAACCGTTAGATAAGAGAACAGAAGAACATTTTAAAAGTTTAAAATCTGGTGATACAAATATTGTTGATGATGTTCGAAGGAAGTTTGGTTTGAATGGAAGAAAATCTTTATTTATACAAATTGGATATTCTTTGTTTGATGAGAGAAACTTTGAATCAAACGGTGGATGGCTTAAACGCCAGGAGTATGATCTGGCTCATGAGTTTATTATAAATCTTTTAGAAACTCTTCAACAAACAGAAGAACCTCCCATAGTTTTCTTAGATGCAAGTGTTTCTGCAAAATTTGAGAGATACATTTCTGATAAAAGAATTGATGTTCAAGTTTATAGTTTTCTTCCTGCTGACGAAATGGTTACTCTTTCCAGAGCTGTCGATTTAAATGTAAGCAGATGTATGAGAGGAGTTACACAGTTTCAGATATCTGCAACAGGAGGATATGATGTTGTTTGTCCCTGTCCAACAGATTATATGCACGAAGATATTTCCGCTACATTTGCTGAAAATTTGGGGCTCATCAGACAATTTCCTTTTAATATGGGTGAGCTTGGTTCATCTTTAGTTGAATATGTTGGGTCTGATCATTATCATTTTTCAAAAGAAAGAAGAATGGAATCTTGGAAACAAATGAATGAAAAACGTAATCTTATAAAACGTATTCTAGAAGTGCATCAATCATAATATTATTCACGCAACTTTTTTCCTTCCAAGTTCTGCACGTATTGGAATTGGAAAAACATCTATTGGAACGTTTTGTTGTACTGCTGCAAGAATCATTGCTTTATCAAAATCTATCTGTTTATCATCTTTATTATCATTAAATACCTGTTCAGCAATCTTTCGAGCTTCAACATATACTGGTAAAAGTACGTCTGGATGTATAGCTTTAAGTCTCTGTGCAGACGAAATTGTTAACATTTCATACGATTCTGAAATGCTGTCAGTAGAACATGGAACTTCGTATATAAAATCGCCAAGAGCCATTCCTCTCGTTTCTTGTACTATTTCTGCTAATTGTGGAACGTATCGCGGATCATGTTCCATTGGATTTAAACGTACAACAATCCTCTCTGTAAATGCCATACGACAAAATTCGTATCCTGCAGTTGTTTTACAGTATACTCCTTCTTCGTTAGATACAATTGTATGAAGGCCCTTATCTAATGTATCGTTCTGGATATGTAATAAGCGTTTAATGTCAGAACCACTAAGAATAGGAACTACTGCAACATCGGGAGCGTTTCTTAATATTTCGTTATAGAACTGTCTGCTTGTTGCATCTCCGTTATGATCGGGGTACGTCACGACAATGTTAAGATTGGCCATTGTTTTGGCTTTGTGTCTGATTTATTTATAAATTTTACGGATGAATAGTAGTAACAAACATAACATCATAACCTTTAAATACGCCCATTTTTGTAGAGTTTACTATGAAAATCTTAGTAACGGGCGGCGCAGGATTTATAGGATCTCATGTGGTACAAGCACTTTTGGAAAGGGGAGATGAAGTAGTTATCATTGATGACATGAACAGTTATTACAACCCACAATTGAAAAGAGATAGGGTGGAACAATTTAAAAATCGTGTGACGTTCTACAAAATATCTATCTGGGATTATAATGCAATGAAAACTGTGTTTCAAATGCATACATTTGACAAAATATGTCATTTAGCTGCACAGGCAGGTGTTCGTCATTCACTTGAAAATCCGTTCATTTACAATAAGGTTAATGTTTTGGGAACGTTAAACATTCTTGAACTTATGAAAGAGTTCGGTTTGAAAGATATTGTCTATGCGTCCTCTTCTTCAGTATATGGAGGCAATGAAAAGACGCCGTTTGCAGTTGAAGACACGGTTGATAAACCTATTAGTTTGTATGCAGCAACAAAAAGGGTTAATGAATTGTATGCGTATACATACCACCATTTGTACGGATTTAATTGTTACGGGTTACGGTTCTTTACAGTTTATGGTCCATGGGGACGGCCAGACATGGCACTTTTCAAATTTACCAAAGCACTTCTTAACAATCAACCTATTGATGTGTACAATGAGGGTAAGATGAAACGGAGCTTTACGTACATAACAGACATTGTTGCAGGTATTATCATGTCTCTTGATAACGTTAAGGGAAATGATGTGTTTAATTTAGGCAGTCCTAAAACTGTTGAACTGAATTATTTTATTGAATGTATCGAGAAAGAGTTAGGAAAAACGTTCGTGAAAAATATGATGCCATTACAACAAGGAGATGTTCCAACAACCTTTGCAGATATTGCACATACACAAGATGTTCTTGGTTGGGAGCCTAAGGTAGGTATTGAACAGGGAATTAAAGAATTTATTATGTGGTATAAAGAGTATATGGGCATAAAGTATGAAAATTAATACTATTGCAATTGTGGGTTTAGGGTATGTTGGTTTACCTTTGGGAGTAATGCTTTCAAACCATTTTTCTGTTATAGGTTTTGATGTTAACCAGACAAGGGTTGATCAACTTATTAACAATACTGACGTTTCGCACGAAGTATCTTCTGACGATTTACGCAATGCAAAAATACAGTTTACAACAGAACCAGCATTTTGTAAAAAAGCACAAGTTATCATTGTATGTGTTCCAACACCTATTGATAAAAATAAAAAGCCGGACTTATCATACGTTATGTCTGCATCGCAACATGTTGGCGAAAACATTTCTCCAGGAACAATTGTTGTGTACGAAAGTACAGTATATCCTGGCGTAACGGAAGATGTCTGTGTTCCCCTTATTGAAAAAAGTTCAGGGTTGGTTTGTGGTGACGGGTTTAAGGTTGGGTACAGTCCAGAAAGAATGAACCCTGGCGATAAAACTCATACAGTAGATAAAATTGTTAAAGTTGTTGCGGGTATGGACAAAGAAAGTGCTCAAGTGATTAATGAAGTGTACGGAAAAATTACTAAAACGTATGTTGCACCGTCAATCAAAGTTGCAGAAGCGGCAAAGGTTATTGAAAATATTCAACGTGATCTTAACATTGCATTAATGAACGAATTAGCTATCATATTTGATAAAATGAATATTAACGTTTCTGCAGTATTAGAAGCTGCAGGAACAAAATGGAACTTTCATAAATATAAGCCGGGTTTGGTGGGCGGTCATTGTATTGGTGTTGATCCCTATTACTTAACATACAAAGCGGAAGAAATGGGCCATCATCCACAAGTTATCCTTGCTGGTAGACGTATCAATGATGATATGCACAAATTCTATGCAGAAAAAATCATTAAACGGTTACATAAGTCTAGTGGAAAAAAAGTATTAATTTTGGGGTTAACGTTCAAACCTAACGTTCCAGATTATAGAAACAGTCGTGTGAAACATCTTATTCAAGAGTTGAAAGAGTATAACATTGACGTGTATGCATACGACCCCTATTTATCTAAAGAATTGATTGAAAACGAGTTTTGTTCATATTGTAATCCTTATGAAGACACGTTGTTATTTGATACTATGGACATAACTGTACTTGCTGTTCAACATGAAACATTATTGGACTTATCTAAAGATACCATTATAACATTAGATGATTTACAACATGTTTCTGAAACTAAAAGTTCTATTGAAACTACCAGTGTTCCTTCATTAGTAATAGATACACATACGTTCTTTGGTACGTCTGAACGGTTCGGTGTTAAGGATCATACATCAGATTATTTTTCTCAGTCACATTTTACCAATACACGATTTTTTACCATTCCGTTTGATTCAAGCCAAAACAAAGATGTGGTTGCAATGGTTCAACAAGATGAAAAGTTCCTTGGCTGTTATTTATTGTTTAATCCTAACAATACGATGGACATGTGGCGTGAAGATTCTGATGCTCCATGGGCCATTGATAAATTGGCACAAAACGATCATGTTGTGGGACTGAAATCATTCCCGTCATTATCGCATACACCACTTAATGATCCAAAATATTTTCCCTATTATGAACTTGCCATTCGGCACGATATCCCAGTCTTGTTACATTGTTCAGCGAGCGGTTCAGACTATTCTTCTGCACACATGATTCGGCAAGTTTGTACTCAATATCCAAACCTGAAACTCGTATTGGCACATTTTGGCGGTCTTAACGTTGAATACATGCAGAAAGCGGTTGCACTTGCGAAAGAGTTTCCTAATATCTATTTAAATACAACAGCACTTGATCCTGACAGAGTTAAACGTCAAGTGTCTAATGCGTCTTATAGTAGAAGTGTAAAACCTGTTGAACAAAGTAAAGAACAAATTCGTACAGTATTTTTAGATGCTTTGGCAACGATACCGCATAAAATCTTGTTTGGTTCTGATTTAGGATATTATCCGCCTGAAGAGTATACCATGTGGCCCGTGAATGAGTTATCTCAGGAAATGCAACAAAAAATATTGGTAGATAATCCTACTGCTTTGTTTACAAAGATGAAAAAGTTATGAACATGTGTACGTTTTAGTATCATCTTTCTTTTCCTTTTCAACTTCTTCTTTCCGTTTATCATTACTGTCAACTATCTGGTTTAAGAAATTTGAAGAAACATTTTTCCGTAATATTTCAATGTTAGGCATTAAACAATGGCCGCCGATGACGCCAGGAAACATTACTGGTCGTGGAATTTTATGGTCAATGTCCATTGTACACGTTTCATTGAACCGTGTTACCGACTCTGTAAACTCTGCACCAAAATGTCCACAAATTCTGTTCATTTCTTGATGAAACGCAATGTTAGCAGCATAATACGTTGTTGATAATAATTTTCCAAGCTCAGTGTTCGTGGCAGAAGTAAGAACTTCTGAAGTTACGTTACATTCATCAAAATGTTCCTTTGCACGTTTACCAGCTTCTTCCGTTGTCGGGCCGATAAACTTGATGAATCGTTTAATACCACCCTCCAAGTTTGGGTGTCTTCCCCTAACGGGCGAGTGAACAATAAGTGCGTTCGTTTTTGCAAATATTTGGTTCGTTATTCCTGGTTGTACAGTTGAATTTATGATTGTAAGTTTTGGTTTATATTGATTAATATATTCAGATACAATATCAACAAAATTGTCAAAGAAGGGTACGCAAACGTGCATGACGTCAATTTCTTGGTGCAATTCTAATGGTTCTACATCTTTTTTGAACAGTGTAAATTTTTTCGTTTCATCAATAACATTATACATTGATTTTCCAATTTCTCCAAATCCTACTATTAATACGTTTTTCATTTTTACTTCCTCCTTTGATAATAATTGATGTGCAAGCTGAATAGCCTTTAAGCCATCATCTCCCGTTATAAGTGGCATTTTATTATTATTAACAACATCAACAAAATGTTCAATCTCTGCTTTAAGGGGTTCTTTCTTTTCAATAAAAAATTTTGTCATCCTACCCTCGCTCACGTCACGTATGAAATCTGTGTAGGTAATTCCGTGCGTATTTTCATAAAAGTAAAAGTTTTGTGTAATATAATCAATAACGAACATTCCCTTTTCACCCGTAACGTACATTTTCCGTATACGTGTCGGTGTTAACCTGTTTACGTTAAGGGTACATATTGTTCCATTCTTGAGTGTTAATATTGCATTAACCAAATCTTCATGAACAGCATGAATATGTTTCTTTGTTATGGAATGTGTGGTTATTACTTCCGATCCCGTAATATACCTGATAATGTCAAGATCATGGACTGCTAAATCAACAACAACACCAACATCGTTCATTCGTTTTGTATAGGGGCCTACTCGACTTACATCAATTTTAAAAATTTTTCCTAATTCGTTATTGTCTAACCGCTTCTTCAATTCAA
Source organism: Candidatus Woesearchaeota archaeon (assembly GCA_018676855.1). GTDB lineage: Archaea > Nanobdellota > Nanobdellia > Woesearchaeales > GW2011-AR9 > PCYB01. Next base: position 290,846 of record JABHDY010000003.1, on the reverse strand, counting down.
TAATTGCTGGATTGAACCGTTCAATATGTCCAATCATTAACTTGACGTTCTTTTCCCTTGCAAATTCGATGATGTCTTTCGCTTCCTGGATTGTTGGTGCGATAGGTTTTTCTAAAAGGACATTGATCCCTTTTGCAATAACATTGAATGATACTTGTTTATGAAGGCTTGTAGGAACAGCAATAGATACAATGTCTAACTTTTCCTTTTCAATCATATCTTGATAATTTGTATATTTGGTACATCCAAACCTGTTTGCTTGTTTTGTAAGGGCTACTTCATCAGGATCGGAAATTGCAACCAGTTCAACATTTTCTAAATCTGCATATACTCGTGCATGGTTCCGTCCCATTAGACCCACTCCAATAACTCCTACCCTACGCATTTTTGATAACCTCAATAATCCTTGTACAATCATCTTCCGTTACTAAAGGATGTACAGGAAGGCTCAAAACTTGTGTACATACTTTTTCAGTAATAGGAAAATCTCCCTCTTGGTACCCGAACCGTTTAAAGTTTGGTTGTACATGTAACGGGTACGGATAAAAAATGTTACTCCCAATATTATTCTCTTTCAAGTGCGTTTGAAGTTGTTCTCTCGTTATATGAAAATTGTGAAGTTTAATGGTATACTGATGAAAAACGTGTTTACCATTAGTTTTAGGTACGGTAATTCCTGAAATGTTTTGTAATCCGTTTGAAAGGATTGTTGCATTTCTGATACGTGTTTCTGTGAATTGGTCAATCTTCTTTAATTGTTCAAGAGCAATAGCTGCTTGCATGTCAGTCATACGATAATTGTATCCCAAATCTTGATACTCATACTTATTTTCATCATTCTTTCCATGAAATCTAAATTGTTTAATACGGGTAGCATACTCTTCATTGTTAGTTGTAATGATACCGCCCTCGCCCGCCATCATATTTTTTGTTGCGTACAAACTAAAAACTGCAAGGTCACCAAAGTTACCTGCTTTCATACCGTTAAGTTCTGCTCCGACCGATTGACACGCATCTTCAATTATTTTTATGTTATGTTCATTTGCAATTTTTTTAATTTCTGTATAATCATGTATCTGGCCGTATAAATCTACAGCGATAATAGCTTTCGTTTTACTGGTAATTTTTTCTTTAATTTTATGTGGATCAATATTATACGTTTCTGGATCGATGTCAACAAAAACGGGCATTGCATTTTGCATTAAAATACTGTTTGCAGTTGCAACAAACGTAAATGGTGTTGTGATGACTTCGTCGCCTTCTTTAATTCCGATAGCGTACAATGACGCATGTAACGCTGCCGTGCCTGAACTTACAGCAACTGCATATTTGGTACCACAAAATTGTGCAAACGCATTTTCTAATTCTTGTACTTTCTTTCCCTGTACAATATTGCCAGAATTGAGGACATCGAGGACAGCTTGCTTTTCTTCTTTTCCAATAATAGGTTTTGCTATGGGAATACTTGTGTTCGTTTCTTGTATTTTATTTCCCTCTTCATTAACATGTCCTATAACTTTTCCTGGGTTGCCAACTACTAACGCATTATCTGGAACGTCTTTCGTAATGACTGATCCTGCACCTATCATTGCCCATTTGCCAATTGTTATGCCTGGTAAAAGAGTTACGTTTGCGCCAATTGACGCACCATGTTTAATTGTAATTTTTTGTGCTGTCCATTCCGTGGTTGATTTCAATTCTCCTTCAGGCGTTATACTACGTGGACATTTATCGTTTGTAAAACATACATGTGGACCAATAAAAACGCCGTTTTGAATTTCTGCTTCGTTAAATATGGACACGTTATTTTGTACCTTAACTTTATTGCCAATCTTTACATTATGATCAATATATACATTTTTTCCCAGAACACAATCAGAACCAATAATGACTTTTTCACGTACCTGTGCATAATGCCATACTTTTGTTCTACTGCCTATGATAGCTTCTGGAGAAACGTTTGCAGTATCATGTATAAAATGGTCCATAATAGAGGTTTTAAGATTATTTTCCTCTTAAATAAGTTATGGTATACTGATACTAAATTAGTCTTAAAATACATAAAACATAAAAATGGTTTACTGTCTGAAGAGTATATGAAAATACTTATAGACATTTTACATCCAGCACATGTTCATCTGTTTAAGAACTTTATACGTATCATGGAAGAAAAAGGTCACAAAATACTTGTTACAGCAAGAACAAAAGATGTTGCAATTGACCTATTACAAAAATATAAGATTAAGTTTGTTAAAATCAGTTCTTTAAAGAAAGGTAAATTTAACCTGTTATGGGAATTTGTGTCTCGAACATATAGGTTGTACAAGATATCTAAAAGGTTCAAACCTGACGTGTTGTTAGGAGATATGGGTCCCTCAATTTCTCTTGTTGGAAAGTTGTTAGGAAGGCCATCAGTTGTTATTTATAATAATGAATGTGCAGGTATGACGAACTGGTTTGTCTATCCACTTGCATCTGCTGTCTGTACGCCCGATTCGTATTATAAAAAAGTTAATGGTACCCATTTTACATATCCTGGCTGTCACGAACTGGCATATTTACATCCACATTATTTTGTTCCTGACAAAACCGTTCTGAAAGATTTGGGTCTTAGGAAGGGTGAGAAGTTCTTTTTGGTACGGTTCGTTTCATGGCAAGCATCGCACGATATTAACCAGAAAGGTCTTGACCTAAAGATGAAACGTGCAATTGTTCATACGTTAGAAAAGTATGGTCGTGTTGTTATTACGTCTGAAAATGAACTTCCTAAGGAATTTGAAAAGTATCGAATGGCGGTCTCGCCTGACAAGATCCATTCCGTAATGTATTATTCATCGTTATATGTTGGTGAGGGAGCAACAATGGCATCGGAATCTGCCGTTTTGGGTACGCCTGCTGTGTATGTAAACAATTTACAGTTTGGTTATTTGTACGATCATCAAAAGTATGGGTTAGCATTCAATTTTAAAACGTTTAAACCTGCGTTAGCAAAGGTTCGATCATTAGTTGAGGGGGGGTTATCCGATAAAACGTTTGCTGTTCGTAAGAAAAAAATGTTATCTGACAAGATTGATTTAACACAATGGATGGTAGACTTCATTTCTTTACGGAAATGGAACCGTTAATTTTCTTTAACAATACTTTTTAATTTTTTTACTGAAAAGTTTTTTGACGCAATAATGATAGTTATTGTGGAGAAAAGGTATGATGCGAACAAAAAAAGTAAGAATATTGTTCCCACAACTGCAGGGTCAATACCAATTTTGTAGTACAGATAAACAGCAATAGATTCTCGGACGCCCAGTCCTGATAAAGAAATGGGAACCATGGACGATAATGCGCCTATAGCTTGTATCGCAAGAATTTCTATAATGTTAACATGGAACCCGAAATACATGAACAGGACTTTGATAATGGTTGCTGTTGAGACTAACCAAAATAATGTCATTGTAACATCGATGAACAGTGCATCTTTTCGTTTCCTCAGTATTGATCTAATATTTTTACTATATCCCGTAAACAATTTTGCATATTTTCTTAATATATATTTTCGTACGAAAAATCTTCTTTTTTGTGAAAGGAGAATTATGGGGATGATAATGATGATAAGGAGTATAGGAATTATAAATTTCCATCCCGTACTGGTTTCAAAATAAAGTAAAAAGCCGTAAAATGCAAATAGTGAAATGAGAGTTAACGAAATGATTTTGTCTAACGTTATCACTGCTAACGATTTGCCCATTGGAATTTTTTTTGTTTTTAATAATGGTGCAAGGGTTAATTCTCCTAACTGACCTGGAAAGAATAAACTGAATGATCTTGAAAGAAGTTTGAACTTAATAATATCTTTAAATTTGGTTTTAATGTTGATTGATAATAATAAAAAGTACACACTGATACTATTAAGGAATATTACTAAAAGGAAAGGGATTGCAAACAAGATGTATATTGCAGGATGAATATTCTGAAGAATATGAATTATGTTTATAATGTCTATCTTTAGAATTAAATATACTAAAAGTGTAATACTAACAAGAATCTTTAGAATAATGTTAAGTTTCATTTGTTTGTTGGATTGAATGCCTCACCATTATTTTGTCCGTGCCTTTTCCAATAAACATTGAAAATTCTTAAGAATTTTCATTTTCGTAACATGTCAGCAAGGAAACCAAAAATGGTTATTTGTATTCCACCTAGCATTAATATTGCACTTAATATAACTCGTGGAATACCGCCAGCACTTCCCGTGACAAGTATATGTCCAAGGATGTATATTCCTATCAATACTCCCATAAAAAATAGGACGCCTCCAGCATATCCAAAAAATTTTAACGGATCATAATCTCTATATATTCTTAAAATATTTATCCACGCTTTAATTGCGTACTGTAACGGACTTTTGAATAAACGCGAATTTCTTGTTTTTCTGGCTACTATTGGTATTTCTGTTATTTTAAATCCCTGCTTTGCAGCTTTAATTATTTGTTCTTGAGTATAGGTAAAGGTGTTAATATAATTGATATCTTCTGCAACTTCTCTTGTAAAGGCTCTGTAACCAGTGGTTGAATCTGTGACGTACGTTTTTGTTAGTTTACTGATAACACGGGAAAACATTTTGTTTCCAAGCCTTTTCATGAACGGCATTTTTTCAATTTTTCCACGGAATCTACTTCCTAGAACCAAATCGTATCCTTCCTGTACCTTTTCAATTAATTGTGGAATATGTTGAGGATGGTACTGACCGTCAGCGTCCGTATGGACGATTATGTCTGCCTTCAGTTTGATACACTCTTTCATTTCTTGCCTGAACGTTTCTGCTAAACCACGGTTCTTTTTGTTTGATACGACAATGGCACCATGCTTTTCAGCTACCTCTTTCGTTTTGTCTTCCGACCCGTCATTTAAGACAAGAATTGTATGTTTATTTTTTGTTATTTCTTTAATTTCTTCAAGTACTCTTGGGAGGGTTCTTTCTTCGTTATATGCAGGTATAGAAATGACTACTTTCATCGAATTTTAGGATTTCATAAGCTTTATAAAGATTATGAAAGCATACTTTCCAGTGGTAACTTCTCACACAAAAGTTATGTTTTTATTGATACTTGTTGTAGTCATTGGATTGTTTTTACGAGTAAATGATCTTGGTTCTGAATCGATATGGGTTGATGAAGCATTTACATACCATTATACTACATTATCGTATGAAGAACTGTTTGATATACTGATAACGAATGATGTTCACCCGCCAGGATTTTATATTATAGAAAATTCGTTTGTGTCGGTGTTTGGTACGTCAGAGTTTAGTTTACGGTTTGTTCCAATGTTCTTTGGCGTAATATCAGTTATCATGATGTTCTTTTTTGTTCGAGAAATGTTTGGGTTTAAAGAAGGCATTCTGGGAGCATTATTCTTTTCATTATCATCCGTCCTTATCTATTATTCACAAGAAGCAAAAATGTATTCAATGTTTATGTTTTTCTTTTTGTTTAGTTTGTATTTCTTTGTTACGTTGTTGAAAGATTCATCATTTCGAAATGTGGGATTTCTTATATTGGGTAATACTGCATTGTTATGCACGCACGTGTTAGGATATTTGGTTATTGTTGCTGAAATCTTTGTGTATTTAGTAGTGTATTATGTTAATAAGGTACACGGGTTGAAATGGTTCGGGTGTACAGCTTCTATTAGAAAACTGTTATTATTAATTTTAGGAATGTTTATGTTATATTTACCCTGGATACCGTTTGTCTATGTACAAGTTTCATGGTTATTATCAACAATATTATCGTTGAAGTTTCAATACAAATTTGGATTTGACGGTTTTACATATTTGTTATGGTTCGCTATTATTTGTTCTTTAGTATTTGTAATGGTAGTATTTGTTATGTTACGCAAAAAGAAAGTTGTTAAGTGGATAGAATCATTTAAAGTTTCTAATTTAACATTCGCGTTAATATTTGTTGGGTTCTTACTATTTTCATTATTTTTCCGAGATTTCTTGTTTAGCAATTCTCCATTGATAAGGTATAGTCATTTTACATTACCATTACTATATTTATTTTTTTCTAGAAAGATGTTTGATCTTAAGAAATTGTTTCCCGTGTTATTGTTTCTGTATTTGGTAATATCTTCATTTGTATTGGTAACATATTATACAGAAGATATTAAAGAACAGTGGCGCGAAACTGCATCGTTCATTGATCATACTGACGGTATTATGTTACATACTGCGAGCCATACGTGGTGGGCATTCAATTATTATTATACTGGTGGTTTGGATCAATTACGATTACATGAAACGTCCGATACAATACTCATCCCTCCTTTCATTGAAGGAAAAGATACCGTACATTTAATCCTGTCACATAATTATGCTACTGGCGATTTCTTTGTTAAAGAAATGAATAAAGAGTATTCTTTACGTAATGTTGAAGAATTTGTAGATATAACGGTTTATACATATGATACACATAACAATTGATTGTGAAGAATGGAACTCGCCGTATTTACGGGGTAAAAAAGATTTAGATAATTTTAATACTCAGTTTAGTTATGATGGCAATACGCGTTTGTTAGAATTGTTTTCTAAACATAATGTTAAAGCAACGTTTTTTATCACTGGTTATTACGCAGAGAGACATCCTTCAGACGTTTTGAGAATATTTAATGCTGGTCATGAAATTGCGTGTCACGGCTATGAACATCATTATCGTAATCGTAAATTTGACGTTTTGCAAGATATCAGAAAGGGTAAAAAGATTATTGAAACAATTATTGGTGAGAAAATTATTGGGTTTAGAGCACCGCAAGTACAATACTCCTTACGATTATTAGAAGTATTGGATTCACTTGGTTTTGAGTATGATAGTTCTCTTCATCCAGCGTACCTTCCAGGATATTATAATAATCGAAGTTTTTCATTACGACCACATGGTTTTCCACATTTACAAATTAAAGAAATTCCAGTTGCAGTATATCCACTTACTCGTCTTCCTATCGTATGGACCTTTATGAGAAATGTTGGTATGTGGTGGACACAACGTGCTGTAAATAAGTTAATACGGAAGAAAATTGATCCCGTTTTATATTTCCATTCATGGGAATTTGTTAAAATGAGTTCTGATAATGTTTCATTCTTGTTTACTCGTAACACAGGTAAGAAATTTGTTAGTATGCTTGAGAAGTTTATTGTTGTTAATAAGAAAAAAGGAAGGGTGTTTGGAAGTATGAAAAATGGGACTGAAACAAATAGTTAATAATTTGGTGAAACCAATGGAAATTGCTCCTGATGGATTCTTATTAGCTGCTGCTGCAATTACAACAAAATATGTTTTTGATATAGATTTGGGTGCTACGAACTTTTTTATTTATACCCTTTCAGCATTACAGTACGTAAAAGGAATTAAAGCATACAGATTAATCTCTAAACAAATTAAAGAAACGGGAGAATTAGATGATAGATTTGTTTCAAGAATGCATAAAGTTGAATGTTTCAGGTTCGGTATGCGATGTGCTACACGAAACCACGGTTTATTAACTGAATATAAGGATATTGTTTCTAGACTTTGATTTTTAGGGTAAATTTATTTAAACCTTCATCAAAGAACTATGTAGAAAGACGTCTATGTTTATATTTATTATTATCCTCTATCTTGAATTATTATATATAATATAACTAACTACTAATATTTTTGGTGATGTTTACATGGCAGAATGTATATGCGATTCTTTAGAAAAGTTAGCCAAAACAACTATAGATAGTGGCTGGGCTTGTGGGGATGAATCAACGGGAAGTTTATTGTACAAATGTGCGTCTTGTGGAGATTTTTATTTTTCAGAAGATTGTTTTAGTATTGATCCAAGGATGAAGCCTTACAAAGGAAATTTAACAGAACAGCAACTGGTTGAACTTTTTGAAAGAAGGACAGGAGTAATTCATCCTTCTTTTGCCGATAGGTTATATGAAGATAATAATTAGTGAATAATTTTATTTAAATTTACCTAAGATTTGCGCGTACCTATACATACCGTCCCAGTGGTTAAGTATGATTGTAAAGAAACAGTTGTCACAAACAAATTTAATGTTAACTAACGTGTTTTTAATTATAAACTGTGAGTTCCAACATTGTGGACAACGAACATGTGACATCAAAAGTACCGGTATTCAGCACATTTAAGCCTTACGCGTGGTTGTCCAGTGGGGTGTGGCTGATTAATAAAATTTATATACGACCTTACCATAACAATCATATGAAACTCGCAATTATCTTGATAACAATATTATTCCTTGTAGGATGTACACAACCAATAACAGAAACATTCACGTGCCCTGACGGTACAGAAGTTCAAGACGAAACACAATGTCCACAGGAACAAGAACCAGAAGTACAACCACCAACACAAGTACAAGAACCAGAAGTAAACTCAGAAATAACAGAATTAATCAATAAAGGACAACAGCAAGATAACTACAAATATTCTTTTGTGGGATCAGAATTATCAAATAGGGGAAAATTAGAACCGGTACCTTCATACGACGTATATATCAATAATAATCAAATGAAAATTGTGTACGATGATAATATATTACTTACAGAAGATACGTTCTATAATGAAATATATTATAATTCTGAAGAAACAATAGGGTTCTGTCCAGCTGATGGACGATGTGGATATAATGGTAAGGCATACATTTTACCATATAATGATCATGTACCTGAATTTACTCCCTTAAGTTTACTTTCAGATATACCTTCAAACGCAGAAAAGTTTGGAGAAAGTACACAAGATGGACGTAAAATGACAATTATTGAATACAACAACAAACGTATGACTATAGACAGTTTCTATGGTTTACCTGTAGAAGTAATTACTTTTGATGGTGAAACTGTTACGCATAAATATAATTTTAATAGGTTAACTGTTAATACTGTTAAGGATTCTGATGTTGTGTTAGATGATAGGTTTGAAAGAGTAGAATAATCAGAAAGTTATTTAAATTAAGTACAGTTTTGTTATTATATTAAAGGGTTTGATGTTAACATAAGGTAGTTAACCAATGCAAAGATTAAACGTTTTAATGAAAGTTTCTGAGTCTTGTAATTTAAGATGTAGTTATTGTTATGAGGGTGATAAGTCTAAACAAGTTATGGATTTAGAAACTTTAACAAATTCTATTAAGATTTTACAAACAACTGGAGATGCTCAAGAAGTAAGTTATATTTGGCATGGTGCTGAACCATTAACAGCAAAACTAGAATTCTATAGAAAAGCTGTTGAATTACAAAAAAGATTTGGAGCCTCAGTAAAAGTTAGTAATGGAATGCAAACTAACGGTGTTTTATTGACTCCAGAATCAGCAGATTTTTTTACCAAAGAAAGGTTTGGTTTAGGTTTTAGTCTTGATGGACCGAAAAGACTTCACGACCTTACGAGACCTTATCGTTCAGGCAAATCTTCTTTCGACGCTACTATGAAAGCAATTGGTATGATGAGAGAAAGAGGAAAATCTCCAGGAGTAATTGCAGTAATTACTAAAAAGAACTTTCCATTTTTAGACGAGATTTATGACTTTTTTAAAGAAGAAGGATTAAATTTTAAAATTAACTTAATGATAAAATGTGGTCATGCAAATGATCAATTTGATGATTTAAGCTTAAGTGATACTGAAAGAGCTCAGGCAACTTGCCATTTATTTGATCGTTGGTTTTATGATCAGAAACAAGGCCATACAATTCACTATGGAAATATGGACTCTTTAGTTTCAGCATTTTTTACTAAAGGTGGAAGTTCTTGTAATATGGTAGAAAGTTGCCAAGATAGTTTTCTTTCAATAGGAACTGACGGTACTTTATATCCCTGTTCACGTTTCTCAGGTCCTGATGTTTCTTATGGAAATATTAATAAAATTACTGACTTCCAAGAAATCCAAGAACATCCGTTAAGAGTAGAATTAGCTTCACGTTATGAAAAGAACGATGAATGTAATCAATGTGATTATAACTTTCTTTGTCATTCTGGTTGTATGCATGGAGCATATCTTGAAGGAGATATCATGGGAAAAGATCCAAGTTGTGCCTCAAATAAGAGAGTTTATGAACACATTGCTAGAAAAGTAATACAACAATTAGATAAAGATAGAGCAATAAATGAATAAAGGTGGAAAAAAAATGGCTACAAAAGATTTTAAAAGATTATGTGATTTAACAGCAGAAGAAATTGATGTTGATAGAGTTTCTAACCCTGTCTTGTCAGGAATTCTAAAAAGAGTTACTACTGTCGATTATGAAGGAAGCTTTGTATTCTTTAGAAGAAAAGATCATACAGATTATAGTGAACATGATGACTATACTCATTATGGTGGACATTGTGATATGATTCGACATACGGACTATTGTTCGGATGAATAAGTTTGAAAGAGTAAACTAACCCAATAGACACTTATTTTATTCTTATTTGTTCATACACTACCCACTGGACAAGTGCTGATAGCCTTTATATAATAAGTAAGAATATTTTATATGGATGAAAAATGAATTGATAGTGTCAGGGGAGTCTATCAAAGACAAGATTTATGACATTCGAGGAGTTCAAGTAATGATTGATAGTGATTTGGCTGAACTTTATGAAGTTGAGACCCGAGTTCTAAATCAGGCTGTAAAACGAAGTAAGGACAGATCTCCAAAGAATTTCATGTTTCAGTTAACGTATGAAGAAGTTAAAATCTTGAAATCACAATCTGTGACATCAAGATAGGGTGGCCGAAGAAAGTTACCATTTGCATTCACAGAACAAGGCGTTGCTATGCTCTCTAGAGTTCTAAAAAGTGATACTGCTATAAAAGTTAACATACAAATAATAAATTTGAAAGAATCAATTAAATTTATATACGACCTCAATATCCTTACTAACATGAAATTATTATATCTTCTTATACTAACTGTATTAATAGTAGGTTGTACACAAAACATTGAATGTCCAGATGGTTCAATAGTAACGGATGAATCATTATGCGTTGAAGAAGAACAACAACCAGAAGTTATTGAACCCGTTGTAACGGACGTTCCAAAAGTTGAAGAACCTGTTACAGAACCACAAGTAGAAAATGAATTAACAGGATTAATACAAAAGGCACAAGATCAAACAAATTATAAATATTTCTTTGTAGGACGATTCTTATCAGAACGTGGTAAGTTAGAACCGTTACCAACATACACGTTTTATGTACGTGACGGAAATACAAAAATACGGTTTGTTGATAATCTTAAGTTTGCGGAAGATATGTATTATAATGAAGTGTACTATGATGGAACAACTGCGTTAGCTTCATGTTCAATTGGATTAAGTTGCGATTATAACTTAAAATCATATTCTATTAATTATACGGAATTAGAATCAACACCACTGAAATTGCTTGAACGTGTTCCGTACAATGCAGAGATCGTTGATAGGAAAAAAGTTGAAGGTCGAGACGCAATTGTAGTAGAATATATTAACGAAGAAGAAAATAGTGAACGGATGTTTATTGATACATATTCAGGTTTACCTGTAGAACTTGTTATTTACACAATAGAGAACGAATCAGAAGTTATTCTTGAAAGGTTCCAATTAACCAAGTTAGGTATTGGCCTTGCAAAAACGTCCGATGTAACGTTAAGTTCTGAGTATACGTTGCTTGAATAGTTTCTTTACTATTTAGTAACAATAAGTGCAAACATTTATAAACAGCTTTTTTTAAGAATTTATTATGGCTAGAAGATTTACTTCATTATCAGAAATAGAAGAATTACGTGAAAGTAGAAGGAATTCTATTAGGGACATTATTATTAGAAAGATAATTTTTACTAAACCTAGTCGTAGTGAGTTAGAAAGTGTTCGTGAGTTTACGCAAACTAGTATAGGGATGATTGGACATAAAACAAAAGGTAAGGATCCAGTAGGTGAATTTTATCGTGCTGTTGCAACTTATGAACTTCGTAAAACAATGTCAGAAGATCTTTCAGACGTCGTCGCTTTTTTAGTTAGAAAAGAGAACTCAGAAGAAATTACAGATTATGATCGTTCTTGCGTTTATAGGTTTGTTAGAAACGAGATTTGTTATTTACAAGATAATAATTACCTTAAACTAGAAACTGAAGATGTTGCACCAGAAATTGAAAGATTCAATGATCAAGTTGTAATACCACAGTCTGAAGATTCACAGGCTACATTTAAAGACATTTTAGAAACTTTGGAAAAGAAGAAGTATATGAGAAAGGGTACAAGTGATACCCTTTCAAGAATGCTCTTCCCACAAGAAACAAAACAAGTGTCTAAAACTAAACAAACAGTTATAGAAGTTAAAGAAGAAGTTGTAATACCATCTGAAGAAAATTATACAAACCATACTACGGACTATTTAATTAATGAATTTGGCTTACCTGCTCCTATTGCACAATCTGTGCAAGATGTTTCTATTACAGATATTGATGTTACATATCATGCTCTACATGCTGAATTATCAAATGAAGATACTATGGCTTTAGTAAAAAGTAATCCGGATGTCCTTAGATATAATTCAAAAGGACAGTTAGGAAAATTTATGAGATCTTTATTACACGTTAAACGTTTATTGGGTAATAATGGAGAATATCAAGATCGTTTAAGAACAGAACCAGACAGATTTTCAAGTATTGAATCATTAGACGTATTAAAATCAGAACTTGCACCAAAAAAAGAAGAACAGGAATTGGAACAAGAACAAAATTATATAGATGCATTTAACGGAAAGATGGTTGTTAGTTGTCCTTTTTTACACAAAGGAAATAACCTTGTTGAAAAAAGGTTAGATAACTTGATTGAAAATGGTGAAGTGTATGTTGGTAGTCATGAACATTGGACCGGAAAAAGTAGGGGTTCACGTGGTCATGATATATTAAAAAGGATACAAAGGCAAATAATTCATTTGTTTTCTGATTTAGGTTTACCTCGACCAGAAACGTGTGAAATACTTGATAGTGATCGGGGACTAAGGATAGATGAAGAAACTCAGAATAAACTTAGAGAGATAAAACCTGTTGCATATTCTTTACAGAGAGATTAGTTACAAGAGACCATATTATTATTTAATAAAATTTATATATGATTATATTATTGCTTCCAGCTATGGAATACAAGGATGTATTACGACTTGGTTTAGAACCTACTGAAATTGTTGAGGTAACTAAAACATACAAAAGGGATGATAAACAGGACGCCCTTGACACACGAACACTTTATTTTGTTGGATTAATACCTGTAAGTGATGAAGCGCCAAATGGAAAATTGAAATTCTGTACTACATATCATTCTGAACCAATTAATGGTGAAAAGCCTCACAGGATGAAAAGAAAACTTTTTCCTGTTCGTCCTGAATCTGTTGACATTGGAGATCTAGTATTGATTGAACGACCAAATGGTTTATTTTAATGTAACTAACGAATGGAAAAGATAATATAGTTCTAGAAAATTATTACATCACACTACCTTTTCAACCAAATACACTTTCCTTTTACGAGAAGATATGGCATCGAAACTTATCATGTCTGCTATAAAACCGAAACAAATAAAGTTAATGCCTAATACTATTAACATTACTGATAATATCAATGACGCAATTTCTTGCATTAAAAAAACGCCAAAAAAGATTTTCATAAGAAGGTAATAAAATCCTATCCCGAACCCAATAATGAAACTTACAAAACCAATTTTGGCAAAAATGTGAAATGGTCGTGTTGAGTACGAAATGAAAAATTTGACAGTCATCAGATCTAAAAAACCTCGAAACAAACGACTCATTTTATAGTGCGTCTTACCCGCTTTTCTCTCTCTAACTTTTATCGGCCTTTCAGTAATTCTAAAGCCCTTCCATTTAGCAAGTACTGGAAGGTATCGATGCATATCGCCGTACATGGGAACAACTTCAACAACCCTTTTCTTGAACGCTTTCATACCACCAACAGAATCGTGCAAGTTTAACTTTAACATTTTATTAACTAAAAAATTGGCGAACCGTGAAGGTAAACCCTTCTTAACAAACGAATCTCCCCTTTTTTGTCTCCATCCACATACTACATGGTACCCCTTTGATAAGGGTTCAATTAATGACATAATGTCTTTCGGATCATGCTGTAAATCAGAGTCCATAGTAACAATATTTTCGCCCGTTGCATGTTCACAGCCGGCTGCCAGTGCCGTACTTTGTCCATAATTTGATAATAATTTTACAATTTTAACATTCTTATCTTTAGCAGCAAACGATTCCATGATTGAAAATGATGTGTCTCTACTCCCATCATCAACAAATACTAATTCATATTCAATATCTTTCAACGCTTCCTTTAACTCATTGTACAAATATTCAATATTTTTCTCTTCATTATGTACTGGAAGGACGACCGAAAGGTGTTTTGTCATGAAACTTTCAGAATTACAGTGTTTTAAAAAGATTGTGAATTACAGGGTTTCATAACCTTTAATAAACGACTTTTTACACATATTCATATGTGTGGCATTGCAGGTTTTTACGGATTTGAAGATAAAAAACTTATCAAACGTATGACTTCCCTATTACAGCATAGGGGTCCTGATCAACATAATTATTATACTGATAGTACTATCTGTCTAGGACATAGAAGACTATCTATTATTGACTTATCAAAAGATGGTCGTCAACCAATGTCAAACGAGGACGGTTCATTACAACTCATTTTTAACGGTGAAATATATAATTATAAAGAGTTAAAAACGGAATTACAACGGAAAGGTCACCGTTTCAAATCTAAAACTGATACGGAAGTTATTGTTCATGCGTATGAAGAGTACGGTGAGAAATGCGTAACAAAATTTAACGGTTGTTTTGCGTTTGCCATTTACAATACAAAAACTAAATCTTTATTCCTTGCACGAGACAGGATGGGAATTAAACCATTATACTATACAAAAATAAAAAATAACTTTTATTTTGCGTCAGAGATTAAAGCTATCTTAGTATCTGACGAAGTAAAAAGAACTGTTAATGTAAAAGCACTTAACAATTACCTTTCGTTCTATACCAATCCATTACCAGAAACAATGTTCAAAAACATATTTAAATTACAACCTGGACATACGTTAACCCTAAAAAATAACAAAATTACTATTAAAAAATATTGGAACATTGTGATGAATCCCGTTCCAAAACATAATAATCAACTTTATCCGTTACTGAAAGATTCTGTCGGAAAAAGATTAATGTCTGACGTGCCGTTAGGCGTCTATTTATCGGGCGGTGTTGATTCGTCAGCAATAGTTTCACTCATGACACATTTCTCAAATAATATCAAAACTTTTTCTGTTGGGTTTGAAAATGCTGAATCTGAACTGTCACGAGCAAAAATTATGGCGAACCATTTCAATACTGACCATACAGAACTTCATATTGGTATGAATTCTATTAAACATTTACCACAAATTGTGTATCATCAAGATGAACCTATGGGAGATCCGACATCTATCCCAACATATTTATTATCTAAGGAAGCCAAAAAGAGTGTTACAGTTGTGTTAACGGGAGAGGGTGCGGACGAACAGTTTGCAGGGTATGAACAAGAAAAATTTATGATGTTACATAAGAAGTACATACAAAAGATACCTCTCTCATTAAGAAAGTCAGTAGGAAAAATTCTACAAAGAATTCCGTCCAAATACTATAAACCATTCTTTTCGTATATGGAATCTCTTGGAGAGGAAGGTAAGAAACGAATGATAGAATTCATCTCAACCAATAATGATACGGAAGCTCTCTTAAGCATGATTTCAATCTTTACGGATAAAGAAAAACAAAAAGCAACAAAGAACGATTTATTGAAAGAAGTTCAAACAAATCCTGTGGGAAAACGTATTCATCAAACATATAAGAACCATACATTAAACCAACAATTATTGTTTGAAAATAAAGAGTTGCTAACAGAAAATTTGTTAATGAAAGTTGATAAGAATACCATGGCGCACGGAATTGAAGCAAGAGTACCCTTCCTGGACCACCGTGTTGTTGAGTTTGCATCTAAACTGCCAGAAAAACAAAAGTTGCAGGGAATGAAAGATAAGTACATTCTTAGAAATACTATGAAAAATAGGTTGCCACATAAACGGCACACGCAAAAGAAACAACGGTTCTTTGTTCCTATCGATCATTGGTTGAAAGAACTGCAACCTCTTACAGAAGAACTCATGAAAAATCCATACTTTAACAAACAGTACATACAGACCATAACAAAAAATTACAAAAAGTCGCCGTTATTTTACAGTAGGCAAATGTGGACATTGATAAATTTTCATATGTGGTACAAACAGTTTATTGAACAAGATAACGTTATACTTTAGCACTTACATATAATGTGGGAGAAAATTCTTTCCAAATACTAGTTATAGGATATGTACACACACATCTCAAAACAGAAAATAGTTTCTTTACACCAGTATGGTTTCCCGCAAGTGGATACTTATCAAATTTAATCTTAATATCTTTAAATCCGTGTTTCCGTAACATATAATGTAACATCTTTGCGTTATACCCAAGTGTATGGGTCTTATTACTTTTAATTCCACGCAATAACAACACGTCAAGAAATGGACCAATACTTGTCATGTTCGGTGTTGTCATAATAACCTTCCCACCGTCATTCAAATGTTTTTTCATGTTCTCTAACGCAATACCAACATTATCTACATGTTCAATAACGTCAAATAGTGTTATCACGTCAAACTTTTCACGGAAAGAAAATGTTTCTGCACTTCCAACCGTAACATTAGGATCATTACACGGTTCAATATCAATGCCTTTAAGTGACGACGCATACTTTTGTAATGTGCCAAATATCCACGTATCGGAATTAACATTTCCCTGGCCGGCACTGCCAATATCTAATACTGCCTTCCCTTTAATATTCCTTATTATCAGTTTCATAACGTTCTGCGTAAAGTTCATTTTTTTGTACACACTCCAATAAGAGTTATTCCCTGTGGCATCATAATTTTATGAAATAACATATTCTCAAACTTTAATATTTTGTACAATAATCCATTTAACCCTTTTGGTACCAAATTAAGATTGTTAGTCATCGTACCTTTTCGTTTAAATTTATAAAATAGCCATGTTGGTAGGAACAGTACAGAATTCCAGTAACTTAATCGGCGAATGGTAAAATCTTTTTCTAACAACTTCCGTAACCGTTTCTTTTCATACCTTCTTTTATGATGACTCAATATATCATTATCGTTCCATAAATATGAATGGGCAGGAACGGAAAAGATAAACACTCCACCTTTTGTCATCACTGACGAAATTTCTGTAACAGCCTTTACATCATCAACATGTTCCAACAATTCTGAGCATAAGACCACGTCATATTTCGTATTTCGAGAAAGGTTACAGACATCGCCTTTAGAAACAGTGTTCCATCCTTTTGCTTTACAGTACGATACTGCCTTTGCAGAAAAGTCAATACCCTCAACATTTTCTGCATGTTTCTTAAGAACACCTAAATGGGAACCAACACCACAGCCAATATCAAGTGCAGAAGTAAATTTCTTTTTCTTTTTAGACAATATATTGTCAAATATGTCTCTCTTTCCCTTATACCACCAATTATGGGCTTCCATCTTTTCAATATGGTCATAATTTATATCGTCCATACATGACTCAGCAATCACAATATTTATAAATTTTAGTAATTATGGGCTCACTAATGAACATTGTAACAATTATTCTGTTTTTTGTGTATATGTGGGGTTTTGGGTATTCAGTATCTCATATATTAAAGATAAAAGATACGAGAGACAATTTTGAAAAGAACATTATGCATGTTGGTATTGGAATGTGTACATTTACCGTTGTTGGCGTTATTCTTAACACGTTACATGTTCCATTGTATTGGTGGGTATTTCTTATACTGTCAATCATAACAGTCCTCTACACAGTAATCAAAAGGAGAAAAAATATAATTTCAGATTTCAAACTTCCGTCAAAAATTAATAAGAAACAAATAATATACGTTATACTCTTATTACTTTTCGCATTTAACTTGTACACGTACGCATCGGGAAGTTTAGCATATTCGTATATGGAAGATGACGATCCGTGGGTATATGTCCGAGAGATGAAATATGTTGCAACGGAAAAAACGTTAGATGTTGATTATTTTAGGCAAGTAAATTATCTTGACCCGTACCCGCCAGCATATTCAATGATGATGGGTGTCCTTCATCAAACAAGTCCCGATGCACAATGGACAATAAAATTCTTTAACGCGCTTGTCATTGCTCTCGGCTTCTTATTTTTCTTCTTTATGGTAAAGGTGTTAACAAAAAGTTCGTACGTGGCATTAGCGTCAACGTTCATTTTATCTATGATTCCTGCTTATCTGAGCCATTTTGTCTGGTCACATAGTCTTATCCCTGGACTGTTCTTTATACTCATTTATTGTTATGAAATGATTTCGAAAGATACCAAATGGACGTACATTACAGGAATTGCGACAGGTGCAATACTTTTAACACATCCGTACCAAGCAATTAAGTTGGGCATTATGGCAGCAATTTATTTTATTGTCAAATGGATATATACCAAAAAATTTCAGAAACATATTGCATTATCTGCACTCTACGGAATAATTTTATCATTATTTTGGTGGGCATTTAAGTATAAAGATATGATACGTATGCAGGCACGGCCAGGAACAGCTATTGAAGGTGCAGCGTCAGGTAGCGCCTCTGTTCTGTCACAGTTTGGTTCAGCGTTCATGCGAACGTTTAGTCCTGACGGTGGAAGTGCAACCCGTGTTTACACGTTTGCAGATTTTTTTACGGCACAGAAAACGAACATGATTAACCAACCGATTGGATGGGGAATTGTTGTCTCAATTTTATTAGTTATCGTTCTTGTATTTATCTTTGCAAAATATAAAAAAGTTTTCAAAGCAAAAAATTATTGGTTAATGGTTGTTCTTGTATGGTTCCTGTTTACTTTTTTGTTTGTCAATTCAATGACATTTAACCTTCCAATAGGTTTTGGCGCGTTTAGAATGTGGATGCTCCTTGCCATTCCGTTCTCTATCCTTGTCGGCTTTGGTATGTTAACAGTAGCTAACTTGTTTAAGAAACAAAAAGTTCTTTGGATAGTCGTTTTACTTTTACTCGTTGGCGGAATCTTTGCAACGTCTGGCCATGCAAAATATTTTCATAATACTAATCCTGGCTGGCCACCAGGCGGACGGTTAATTCCTAGCGAAGTTTCAGGTTTAGTATGGATGAAAGATAATTTACCGTTAAACAGTAAAGTTTTCATGTACGGTGAAAGAGCAAACAGGTTTGTCCTTGGCGTTAATATGGACGCATGTGTCTGGTGTGAAGATGAACGTGAGTTCAGGCAGGGCATTGTAGAAAAGGATATTAACATAGTATACAAATTCTTAAAAGATCATGAATACGAGTACTTAGCATTTACATACGGCGATATTAAGTCCGTTAAGGCTGATTCGTATAGGGACGATGATTCGTGGACCAATGAAATGGTTAGCGGACTTATCACAGAAAGGATTAATGATGCAGCAGCATTACCGTTTAGGTTTGTCCTTGTTCAACAATTTGACGGTTTTATTTTGTTTAGGGTCGCATGATGGTTTCTGTACGTCAGAAGAGAAAAGAACGGTACATTCATGATCCTACAGGATACAATTCTGGTGCTGACAATTTTGATCAAACAGTATCAAACAAATTCTCACAACGTAATCATCACGGTTTATGGTGGGATTATCGAAGAGCACAGGAATTTATACAATTGTTAAATAAGCATAAGGTTCAATTACAAAAATCTGCCATTTTAGATGTTGGCTGCCATCACGGCTTTTTTACTAACTGTTTAGCATATGTAAAGAAATCTTCTTTAGAAGTGTACGGTATGGACTTTATTCAGGATTCGATTACCGTTGCAAAGCAGTACAATCCTGGCATTACGTTTGTCCAGGGAGATGTGTACGACATGCCGTTCAAAGATAACCATTTTGATGTTGTGTTATGCAACTATTTGTTTAATGCTATTCCGCATGATGATGTTGTACAAATTGCACAGAACATTTCTTCAAAGGTTAAACGTGGCGGGTACGTACTATTTTTTGATTTTTATAATTCACCATTTATCAATTTTTGTAATAGGTTAGTGTATGGTAGTGTACGGAAAAAACGTAAATTGCCAACGTTTGACGATAGAATTATTAAAACAATATTTCCAGACTTTACACTTGTTGAATCTAAAAAGTTGATAAATGTGTTGAGGCTGCCAATGTTACTTAAGTTTAAACTTCCCTATTGGCTTGTTAGCTTTTTAGATGTGTTCTTACCAAAATATTATTATCTGGGATTGTTACGAAAGAAATAGTTTTTTCATCTTACTTGTGTCCCACATACTTTTGATAAATAGTAAAGGTCCTGCTATAGCAGATATTATTAAGAATAGGTATCTGAAACTTATTGTGTTTGTAAGTATCATGTCAAGTATTGTAACGAATAGGACAATGAACGCAAAACCGTCAAAGCCAAACAATCTTCGTACAAAATACTTTAAAGAATGAACGTTCGTAGTTTTAGACGATTTATTCATTAAATCATATTTCTTTTCAACAATTGCATATTGATAAAATAAAAACTTTCTGAGTGCAACGGATAATGACGTTAACAAAAATGATGCTAAACAAACGAATCCTATTATGAAAACTAGTTTGTGTTGTGTGGCTTTAAATATTCCAAACGTCATCCCCGTATAAAACGCTGCAATGACAATACCATGTGCTAACAAATCAAAATATTTGCCAATTGGACTGGCAACTTTTCTGTACCGTGCAACTTCACCATCAACTGCATCTAAGAAATGAAAGAATTGTAATCCTACAAAACCTGCTATCCAGTACAATGGATGAGCAAAACTGAATAAGAAACCAGCAAACAATCCAACGATCATTGATATGACTGACACTTGGTTACTTGTTAAGGGTGTGTATAATACTATTTTTGTAATGTATATTGACACTGCTCTTAGAAACCTATCATAAATGTATTCTTGTATTGGTTCGGACGTATTCTTTTCTCCTTTCTTGTTATACAATTGTGCTTTCTTCTGACATATGACGCGTAATTCTTTGATAGACTCAACCATGCTGGTTTTGAGAAATGTGTGCTATTTAAAGATTATGAAAAGAAAAAAAGAAAAGAAAGAAATTAATTACAAGTTGTATACATGATCGCCCAATCATCTACATCTGTTGGTGAGGCGTTCATAAAGGCCTCAAAAGGAAAAACACCTGGCGAAATAGCTATACTAAAGTTGCTGAAATCAGAATAACTCCAAAATCTCTGATCTAAAGTTTCTCCTGTGTTCCAATTTTTGAACTTAACCATTCCGTCAGTCTTAAACCGGTTATCTGCTCCTTTGTACTGCCATAACGTTTCTCCTATGTAAAATTGATCTTCATCTTGGTAAACAGAGTTACATTCTAATTGAGCTGCTACTAAACACGCACCATCTACACAACCATTGTCACATGCAAGACTCATATCTTGGGGCAAACCATTCTCATCACAGTACCATTCTCTTACATCAGTTGTTCCTTCACATTCATCAGTTAACGCTGGGTCGTCATTGACAACTCCTTTTAATTCTCTCATTAATCCACCATCACTATCTGTGCACGTTTCTTGATCTCCGTAACATTCATTAAGTTTAGCATCATAATATGGTGTTTTTTCATCACAAAATTGACTTGGATCTGTTGACGTATCTTCTTCCCTTGGTCCTTCCATTCTTGGTCCTTCCATTTCATCATCATGACCAAATTCAGTTTCACAAACATCAACACATTCTATAAACATTTCTTTATTATCTAACTCTGAACAAACACTTCCACATTGGAAATAACTCTTCATTTCCATAACATCTTCTTCAGATGGTCCTTTCATATCTTCTCCAAAGTCTATAGCCTTACCTGTTCCACAACCTATAACAAACAGAACTGCAACAAGTAAAACTCCACAAATAATTACTTTTTTCATAATAAACACCTCATTTATGAGTTAAGTAAGATTAATCGATTTATATATATTTCTATAGAACCAAAGTCAATAACCTTTATATACGAACAATTATGATTCAATGGTAGGTAATCTTATGCAAAAACAACTCGTAACAAGAATGAAAGATAGTTCAGACAATTTCTATTTTATGATTAATCCGTACTTTCCAACAGACGAAATTATGAACCAATTAAAAAATGATTTACTTCATCTAATAAGATACTATCCATCTAACCAAAAAGTTATCTCTGAAAAAGTAAAACGATTAGAAAATGTTACCATACCACTTCTAACTGTTAACGGTAGTTGTGAAGCTATTAGAATTCTATTACAAAACTATTCAACAAAAGCGTTAGTAACTGTTCCTAATTTTAACGAATGGGAAATATCAAACCATGTTCCTATACCATACAATGCAACAACAGATGAAATAAGACAAGCAATACAACAGCATGAAGTAGATACTGTTTGTTTCTGTAATCCTAATAATCCTACTGGACTTTACAGAGATGACATTCAACAATTAGTGAACGAATTTCCACATGTTAAATTTGCAATTGATATTAGTTTTATAGATTTTGTCGCGGAAACTATTCCAGAACTACCAAAAGGAACAAACGTCATACTTATCAAAAGCTTAGGAAAAAATTATGGGATTTGTGGTATTAGGTTAGGATATATTGCATCTGAAGATGAAGATCTGATAAACGATTTTGTCAAAAAGATTCCTATTTGGAACATTAATTCTGTGACGGAAGCTCTTATTGACCTCCTGTTAGATCATAAAGAAGAGTATGAACAATCACGAATACGTATCATACAAGGAACACGTAAAATGGTTGATTTACTAAAACAGATTCCATACCTCAAAGTCTTTCCAACGAAAGCTAATTTTGTCATGGTACAATCAACCAAACCAATAACGCATTTTAATGTTAAGTCGTGTGATAATAAAACGGGCTTGGACGGAACTTATTACAGGGTTGCGTATAATGAGAATTATGAAAGATTAAAAGAGTTATTACAATGATACAGAAAGCAATACTTTTAGTTGCGGGACTTGGTAATAGGTTAAAACCAATTACGGATACTATCCCAAAATGTTTGGTTGAAGTTAACGGTACACCGATTCTTATCAATACACTTAATCACTTAGCAGATGAAGGTATCAAAGATGTTGTCCTTGTTGTTGGTCATCTTGCAAATGTAATACAAAACACCATTGGAACATCATACAAAAATATGAACATCACATATATTGAAAGTAAAGAGTATGCAACAACGAATAACATGTATTCGTTATGGTTAGTACGAGATCATTTAGAACAAGGTTCACTCTTAATTGAAGGAGATTCGTTCTTTGACAAAAACGTTCTTACACGAATCATGAATACGAATCATACCCTTTCGTATTGGGCAGGTGACAGGTTTAGTTTATTTAAAGAAGGGTGTATGTTAACAACGGGAGACGGACATCATGTACAAAAAATACAAATTGTCAGAGAGCCACTCACAGAATATAATGACAATTATCATAAATCTGTAGGAATTTTAAAGATAACGGCAGAATTTGGTAAACAATTCTCTCAATGGTTAGACATTGAAGTACAGAAAGGAAACACAAATGTGTACTACGATCTTGTCATTGCAGAACATATCAACGGTTCAACACCGTTGTTTGTATGTCCCGTTCATGGTATGAAATGGTTTGAAATTGATGATCATAACGATTTACACAAAGCAAATGAATTATTTACAGATAAACCAATTAAACAACTAGAAACAACATCTAGCAAGTACGAAATTGTTTCTATAAACACAATTAAACCGTTAGAAAAAGTATTTCCGAACCATCTTAACAATTTAAACAACCTTCTATTAAAAGATGGATTTGTTAAAGCACCACTTCTTGTTGATAAAAATACTGGAATTGTATTAGATGGTAGTCATCGATACATTTTCTTTTTAATGCATGGATATAAAACCGTTCCCGTTCAGTACGTTGATTATAATAATGAAAATATTCGGGTAGGAACACGATTAATGCACAGACATTTAATAATTGATAAAACGAACATTTCAAAATCTGAAGTTGTTGAACGTGGTTTAACGGGCAATATCTTTTCTCCAAGGACAACCAGACATTTCTTTCCCTTCCGTAAAATCGATGATATGGACCTTCCATTAAACAAGTTAGAAAAGGGCGCACCTGTTGATGTTCAACATTATATTGAAGATGTTTCTGTTCAGGAAGAGATTGCTCATAATGAAGGTTTTATTCAAGAGATTGATCAAGAGATTGACGAGATAATTAATTATATGTATGAAGCGCGTAGTGTTAAAGAATATCTTAAATATCAAGTAGATACAATGAAGAAATAAATTTCTTGAATAGAAAAGATTTGTATACTTGGGCACGGCACGATTATGAGTTTTATCTGCGATTCACCTCATGTGCCTCGACTGAGGTCAGGGCGCTAGTATACATAATCAGGTTATTCAAGAAATGACTTATAATGGATTCAGTGCGTGCCAATCAGTTGTTTCGTACTCTGTAACCATTTTTTCCATAAGAGCAATATATTTTGGCGATGCTTTACTTCTGATCAACTCTTCTTTTTTCTTCCTACTTTCTAGAATACGTTCCATCGTATCAGGAAAATTATATCTCTTAAGATTCTTTTTCATATATTTTGCAGGTTTACGCTTTATCAACTTTTCAATCTTTGCAATATACGTCCAAGGATCGATCATCATTTTTTCAAGCGGAATCCATAATATTTGTTTCTTTTGTGAATCAGACAATTTATTATATTCTTCCATGATATGTTTCAGACGGTGGTATGTTGACCAGATAACTCTGTCCATGTGTGACAACTTCAAATACTCTCCATCTTTATCATAAATGTGCCACCAAGGAACAATATTCTCTCCCTCTTTCAATGTTAACGTGTATGAAGAAGAACTGTCTTCCCTTAAATCATGTTTCTTTCTATACTTAGAATTGATTAAATCTATTGGATGACATACCATTTCTAACCAGTATACTTTATCACCGTACGCATCAAAGAATAAGTTTGGATATCCAAGAGTATCATGTACCATCAATTGAAGTATTGCTCTTTCCTTGTGCAGATTTTCCATGGCAACGGACGAATCTTTAAGGAAAAGACGTTTGATATATTTTATCCAATTGGCGTTTCCGAAGACGCCCGAATAATCGCCAGGTTTAAAATTGACGTTTCGTGCTTGCATGTTATAAAACAAACGGAATTGTAATGCTGTTTTTAACAATGCAATTGCAGCTTTCTTATCAATAAGGTTGTGATAGTAAAAGAATGATAATCTCTCAGGCAGTAATTCTAGGGAAGGTAATTCTACCCCTTCAAATCCTGACAATAATTGGTGAAGTTTAGACTTTCCTGCTCTTGCTGTACCATCAGCAAGAATAATCTCATTACCGAAATGATCTGGCCGGTACAAGTTTAACACTTTCTTTTCGTCCATCTGAAACTAAGAAAAAAAGTGGTTTAAATAGTTTATGGATTAAGAGTATAATACGGTATCACTAGAACCATAACTCATCATATTTAAAAACATACTTCTTCCATTTTTATATTCATAAATGAAACTTCCTCATACGAATTATACGCGAAAAGCTGTCAAGGGTGTAGGAATTGTTGCCATACTTATGGCCATTACGTCATTACTGGCATACATCTTACGAGTAGTTCTTGCACGAAAACTTTCTCCAACAGATTTTGGTTTGTTCTACGCAGTTCTAGCATTTATGATGTTTCTTCTCTTATTTAGAGATTTTGGGTTACGAAGTGGCCTTGTAAAATTTATTGCACATTATGCAGTTGAAAAGAATTATTCTAAGATAAAAACGCTTATTGTAGCATCATTTGTGTTTCAATTAATATCATCAACAATCCTTATTGTTTTCTTCATACTATCTTCATCATATTTAGCAGACAATTATTTCAAAGATCCACGAGCAGCAACGTTACTTATACTCTTTGCCATCTACGTTTTTGTTTCTTTATTATGTAATGTTGCGTATAGTATATTGCAAGGATTTCAAAAAGTTAAATGGTACGGGTCAGAAGAACTGATTAGGTTAGGAATGACAATTGTAAGTTTTTTCATTCTGTACAGTTTAGGATATGGAATTCTATCTGCAGCCATTGCATTCGTTATTGGAAGTACGACAGCTTTTCTTGTACTTATGATTAAAGTTGTTCAGTTTACAGACATCTGGAAAGCTAAAATAACAGATCTCAAAATTGCAATTAAAGAACTTTTTACTTTTTCGGCTCCCGTTATCTTTACCGGTGTCGGAAATAAAGTTATTGCGTGGTTGGACGTTTTAATTTTAACATATTTTGTGTCGTTAGAGAAGGTAGGTGTGTACAACGTTGTTCTTCCAACAGCACTTCTATTCCTTTTCTTTGCAAAGGCAAATTCTAAAATTCTTTTACCAATGGTATCTGAATTGTGGGCACGTAAAGATCATAAACGACTTTTTGCAGGAGTACAGTTATTGTACAAATATACATTTATGATTACACTTCCATTAATCATTTCAATATTTGTTTTTGCACCATTGTTTATTGAAACTTTGTTCGGACCTGAATATCTTTCAGGAATTCTTGCATTCAGAATTATTTTGGTGGGCGTTCTTGGATATGTTATTGCTGCAAATAATCATGCAATCATTACTGCTATTGGTAAACCGGCAATTGTTATGAAAATTGTACTTTTTGCTGCGGCTATTAACATTATTCTTAACATTCTGTTAATTCCTGCACTTGGCATTGTTGGGGCAGCTCTTTCTACTGCAATAAGTTATGGATGTATGTTGATATTATCAACTAACTATGTTACAAAATTTATTGCAATGCCATCGCCATGGAAAATATGGATGAAAATTGTGGGAGCAGGATTTGTCTTTACGGCTATACTGCTTATACTCTCGTCAACCATTCTTATAGGATGGCTCGGTGCACTTGTATCAATTTGTATCAGTAGTATATTATATCTCATAATTCTTTCTATTATAAAAGCGTTTAACATTCAAGAAATAAATAATTTGATAAAACTTGTCAAGAAATGATTTATTTTGTTCCTACCACAATTAAACTTTTAGTATCAATAAGACATTCATTATCAACAATACGAAGGTTATAAATTCTTTTAAATTCGTCAGTTCCGTTAATATGAAGGTCAAGAATTTTTTTCTTTACATCATCAGACAAACCGCCAGCATTTTCGATCCAGTTTGTAACACTGAACCCTTTTTGAAGGTGAGTAATAACATTAACATCTTTAAATCCTGCTTTTTCAAACATTTGAACAAGATCTTCTTCAAGGAAAACTATCCTTTCCTCTTTCAATTTAAAAATTTCTTCGTACGCATCCTTTAACTCTTTAGTTGGTGGAACGCCTTCAGCAAGGATCATCTTACCTCCTGGCCGTAAAACATGATAACATTCGTCCATTGCTTTTTGTGTATCTTCAATAATGTGATGAAAGACCATTCGTGCCGTTACCTTATCAAAAACGCCTTCATGAAAGATTCTGTCTCTGATATCTCTTCGTAAAAAATATTTGTTATCTTTCCAATTACTGTGCTGTAACATATCTTGTGAGATGTCAACACCAATAATTTCCTTCGCGAGTGGAGCAACTGTATGCGCAATAACGCCAGTTCCCGTTCCCACATCAAGAATTTTATCGTCTTTCGTAAAATTGCCCGCTTCAATGATAGCGTTCAAATAAGAATCGTCAGTGACCCAGTTAAGATTATTATATTTCTCAGACCTCGTTTTCCAGAATTCTTCTGATTGACTCATATATTCACCATTTTTTAATTTTTAATGTGATTCAGTGTTTTTCTTTTTTAAATGTAATGAATTTATAAATCATTCTTTTTTTCATGCTCCGTTTCAAGTCTTTCATCTTTACCTCTATTTCAGAAACTTTATATACTGACAAATGGCCAGAAAATGTATATAACAAGTACAAAAACATATAAAAATTAAGACTAAAAAATGAGGTTGGTTAATGGCTTTTATTCACATAACCAAATAATACAATGATGCATGACGAGATACAATTATTTGAAGGTGGCATTGCGTACGATGATAGGGGAAGTGTTTCTTTTGTGAACGATTTTGACTTTATATCGAGCGGTATAAAACGGTTTTATCAAGTAAAAAATGTGGCAAATAATGTTGTTCGAGCATTTCATGGCCATGAAAAAGAAACAAAGTACGTTTTTGTTCCACAGGGCTGTGTAAAAATAATTTGTTCAAAAATGGACAACAGACAGCTTACTGGCCTTCCCACAACATATATTTTACACAGTGCAAAACCGTCAATTCTTAAAATTCCTGCTGGGTATGCTAACGGTTTTAAAGCTCTTGAAGATAATACAACAATCATTTTTTTCTCATCAAGTTCACTGGAAGAGTCAAAAGGTGACGACTTTCGGTTCGCATGGGATTTCTTTGGAAAAGAAATATGGAATACAAAAAATAGGTGATTAACATTATGACTACAGATACTCAAAAAATACAACTTGCAATTGATGGTGGGAAACCTGTCAGAGAAAACTTTTTACCCTACGCAACACAGTGGATAGGTGAGGAAGAACGACGGGAAGTCTTATCAGTATTAGATTCTAATTGGCTTACGACCGGCCCTAAATGTACACAGTTTGAAAAAGATATTGCAGCGTTTGTTGGAGCAAAATATGCAGTTGCAGTAAATTCTGGAACTGCTGCCCTTCACTGTTGTGTCGGTGCACTTGACATTGGTCCTGGTGACGAAGTTATTACAACACCCTTAACATTTTTAGCAACAGCAAATTGTATTGTCTATTGTGGAGCAACTCCCGTTCTTGTAGATATAGATCCGAAAACGTACAATATTGATCCAGATCAAATCAGAAAAAAAATAACGCCTAGAACAAAAGCAATCATTCCTGTACATTATGGTGGTAATCCATGCAATATGGATGAGATACAAAAAATTGCACAGGATTATGACATTAAAATTATTGAAGATGCAGCACATGCTTTATCAGCAAAGTATAAAGATCAAAAAATTGGGTCTATTGGCGATTTGTCAATATTTAGTTTTCATCCCGTTAAAAATATGACAACGGCCGAAGGTGGTATCATTACAACGGATAATGAAGAACTGGCAAAATTGTGTGTGATGCATCGGACACATGGTATTACCAAAGAAGCTATGGAACGGTACGGAAAAAAAGCTGACTGGATGTATGACATGCAACGTCTTGGTCATCGGTATAACATGACAGAATTTCAAGCTGCACTTGGCATTGCACAACTGAAAAAATTGCCCCTGTTTCAGAAAAGAAGGGAAGTGATTGTTACTAGATATAATGAAGCTTTTTCACAATTTCCAGAAATTACTGTACAAACTGTTCATCCAGACATTCAAAGTGCATGGCATTTGTATACAATTCATGTTGATGAAACTCTATTAACGGTTGACAGAAACCAAATAATTAAAGCGTTAAAAGCAGAAAATATTGGCGTTAATGTTCATTATATTCCAATACATCTTCATTCATATTATCAACATAATTATGGATTAAAACCGGGAGATTTTCCCATTACTGAAAAAGTGTATAATGGTCTTATTACCATTCCATTATTTCCTAAGATGGATGATAATGATGTGGAAGATGTTATTACTGCAGTAACAAAAGTTATTACGCATTATAGAAAAAATGTACCAAACATGCATCAAAAAGAACAATCGTTTTCAATTCCAACAACGTCAAATATTGCGTTAGGGACGGCACAGTTTGGGTATGATTATGGTATTAATAATGTACGTGGTAAAATTCCCAAAGAAGAAGTGTTTCAGATTTTACAGTATGCTCTTGATTCGGGTATTACGGTATTAGATACTGCGTATGGGTATCAAGATAGCGAGGGTGTCATTGGTGAATATATTAAGAATAATCCACAATCTGGATTACAAGTCATTTCAAAGTTTCACAATGAAGAAATTGAACGACATTTTACTGAATCGTTAGTACGATTGAATTCTTCGCACGTGTATGGGTATCTTATTCATCATTTTAATAAGTTTTTAGAACATCCTGAGATGTGGGATGAATTACAGAAACTGAAGCGTGAAGGGAAAATACAAAAAATTGGATTGTCATTATATCATCCGCACGAAGCTGAGTATATTCTTGAGCATAATATTAATGTTGACATTATCCAACTTCCATTTAGCATTTTTGATCAACGGTTTTCGTACTTGTTACCAAAACTTAAAGAACGTGGTATTGAGATTTATGTTCGATCAGTATTCTTACAGGGATTATTGTTTAAGAACCCTGACGAATTAACTGGTGAGTTTGTACATGTTAAGGATAAAGTTCGACAACTTCAAAACTTGGCAAAGGAAACGAACATTCCTTTATCGTCATTCTGTATTAATTTTGCGATGTTGAACAAACATATTGATAAAGTTATTCTTGGAATTGATGGTCTTGCAAATATTCAAGAAAATGTGGGTTCTTTACAGTACAGTGAAAGAATACAAAACATCTATGGCATTTTAGAGGGAATGAAAGAAGATAATGAAAAAGTTATCTTGCCAATACATTGGCCACAGAAATAATAATTTAAAATAAATTAAAATACATAAAATGGCAAAACAAAAAGTAATTGCAATTATTCAAGCTCGGATGGGTTCCACACGATTTCCTGGAAAAATGTTAAGTTTACTTGCAGGCAAACCGTTAGTACATCATGTTCTTGAACGTGTCAGGAAAGCGCAACGTGTTGACGATGTTGTTCTTGCTACGAGCGATCATCTGAATAACCTTTCTCTTATTGAAGAAGTAAAAAAGAAAGGATTCAATTACTTTGTTGGAAATGAAAATGACGTTCTTGATAGGTATTATCAGTGTGCAAAACGTTTTAATGCGGATATCATTGTACGGATTACGGGCGATTGTCCTTTAATTGATCCTGAGATTATTGATAAAACAATTGAATTGTTTATACGGGATAGTGCTGATTATGGGTCGAATGCACATCCACCATCATTTCCTGATGGGATGGACTTTGACATGTTTACTTTTTCTGCGTTAGAAAAGGCATGGCATGAAGCAACCCTACCATCAGAGAGGGAACATGTAACACCCTATATATGGAAAAATAAAGAACTTTTCAAACATACTAATCTTCAACATCATGAAGACGTATCACATATTCGATTAACCGTTGATGAGAAAGAAGATGTAGAACTTCTGAATGAACTGTTGAAAAAGATTACTTCACAAGATTCACGATTACATGATATTGTACGTGTAGTAAAAGATAATCCTGACTTACTAAAAATTAATGCACACTTATCAATGAATGAAGGCTATGCTAAATCGTTACAGGAAGATACGGTTGTGCAAGAAAAAGTACCTTCACTAAAAATTCCTCTTGGAAAATCACAACAACTCTATGAAAAAGCAAAACGGCTCATTCCTGGCGGAACACAATTATTATCAAAGAGACCAGAATTACATTTGCCGGACTTGTGGCCAGCATATTACAAGAAAGCAAAGGGATGTTCCGTTTGGGATTTAGATGATAATGAATATTTAGATTTGTGTTACATGGGCATTGGTACGTCAATTTTAGGATATGCAGATAATGATATTGATACTGCCGTTACAAACGCAATTACCAATTCTACAAAGACGACATTAAACTGTCCAGAAGAAGTTGAACTTGCAGAAAAGATGGTACAACTTCACCCTTGGGCAGACAATGTACGGTTTGCACGAACGGGTGGCGAAGCGGTTGCCGTTGCGGTACGGATAGCACGTGCAAAAACGGGCAAGGACCTTATACTTTTCTGCGGATATCATGGATGGCATGATTGGTACATTGCAACAAATTTAGCGGACGATGCTGCATTAGATGGGCATCTTCTTCCAGGATTAGAACCCAGGGGAGTTCCTCGTGCATTACAGGGAACAGCCGTTCCGTTTCATTATAATGATATTGACGAATTTTTACAATTAGTTCAGAAACATCAAGGAAATATTGCTGCAGTTGTTATGGAGCCGTTACGTGGCCGTTATCCTGCGCCCGGATTTTTGGAAAAAATTCGTGCAGTTACCAAAGAACAAAGTATTGTGTTAGTATTTGATGAAGTGTCTTCTGGGTTTAGGTTAGCGTTAGGTGGTGCACATTTAAATTTGGGAATCAATCCTGACGTTGCAGTGTTTGCAAAGGCCATGGGAAATGGGTATCCAATCGCTGCTATCATTGGAACAAGGAACGTTATGGAAGCTGCACAAGGGTCATTCATTAGCAGTTCATTTTGGACAGAACGGATAGGGTTTACTGCAGCACTTGCTACAATCAAGAAATTAGAAGAAAATAATGTTGCGTCTCATCTTAAACAAAATGGAAAACAAGTACAGGAAGGGTGGGCAATGTTAGCAGAGAAGTATGGTATAAAAATTAAAGTTTCAGGAATTTATCCATTAAGCAGTTTTTCGTTTGAGTATGATAATCCTCTTGTTCTTAAAACATTGTTTACACAATTAATGTTGGAAAAAGGATTCTTGGCAACGACTGCGTACTTCGCATCCTATGCGCATAAAGAAGACCATATAACTCAATATCTTCGTGCAGTTGATGATACATTTAGTTTTATTTCAAAGGCTATCAGTGAAGGTAATCCTGATAAATATCTCAAAGGTCCTGTGTGCCATTCTGGTTTTAAGAGGTTAACATGACAAAATTCAGGCTTGCTAAATTGTACGGACAACTTGTTCCAGACTCAGTTTTTAAACATAAAGTACGATGTGTGTATCAGAATATTTTTGGAAAAAATGTGTACACCATTTCTTTTAAAGAGAATATGTACTATGTTACATTTCCAAACTTTACTCTCAAATTTAGAAAAAATCCGTGTGGAAGTCTTGCAACGGTTCTTAAGGGTTACTTGAAATATCATCGGCCACAAAAAAATGATGTTGTTATTGATGCTGGTGCATCTGGCGGTGTGTTTTCATTGATAGCATCAAAGTTTGTTGGTGATACTGGCCAAGTGTTAGCGTTTGAACCAGATACAAATGGTCGTGAAGAATTGCTTGACCTTATTGCACTGAATTGTATTACAAACGTAGATGTTTTTTCTGAGGGATTATGGAGTACCAATACACAATTACGATTCAAGATGCAGGGTGGCGAATCATCATTTATTCTTGATCCAGAAGAAGAACCACACCTTCCTCTAACGTCCGTTATCAAACTTGATAGTCGGTTGAAAGAATTAAAAATTCAACATGTTAATTTTATTAAAATGGATATTGAAGGTGCAGAGATTGAAGCACTTAAAGGATGTTCACGTAACCTTTCAGATAGCAATGTTCATGTTGCAATTGCTTCTTATCATAAGGTTGATGGTGCTATAACATTTATTGGAGTTGAACGTCTTTTGTTATCAATGGGATATGTAACAAAGACGGGGTTCCCTCAACATCTAACGACATGGGCAAAGAAAGTTGGAGGTATACAATGAGAGATAATAACACCATGAGAGAAAAGATAATCTCATCATCATCATGTTACCTTTCTTCGTTAGAGTATTCTGATATGGAACTGATTAAGAAATGGCGTAACGAACAGATTGCAGTTTTACGACAGTCTAAGCCGTTAACCTCACACAATCAGGAGGAGTATTGGAAACGAATTTCAAACTCAAACAAAGAAATACTATTTTCAATTGTAAATGTGGATGGTAAGTTTATTGGATATTGTGGTTTTACCAATATTGACTCTATCTCTGCACGGGCAGAATTATCATTTTTACTTGATACAGAAATAATTGAGGGGTCAGAAGAGTATCTTACACTATTTGAAGATGTACTACGCATGTTACTTCAGTATGGATTTGAACGATTACATCATAATAGACTTGTTTCTGAAACACATTGTTTTAGAGATAAACATCTTGCGGTTCTTGAAAAAGTAGGATTTGTGAAGGAAGGTGTATTACGTAATCATGTGTACAAGAAGAACAAATTTCATGATTCGATACTTCATTCTGTACTGCGAGAAGAATATTATTCTCAGGAAAAAAGTGAAATTGTAAAAGAAATAAGAAATATAAAAGATGACATACAATGCATTAAAGCTATCATATTTGATTTTGATGATGCGTTAGTTGATGAAGAATCCTGGATTCATAAACGGTGGGAAAAAACAATCATTTTTGCTGAGGAAGAGTTAGGATTAACTAACTTTGGAAAATTTTTCTGGCAAGTCTATACTGATAAAGGTTCAAAATACAAATTTCATGTTAATGATGTCCTGACAAAGTTAAACCAAGATCAAAGTTATGTTAAATCAATAGTTGACAATTTTCTTACACAGAAAGTTGATGAGAAATTGTTACCTGGCGTTCTAGAATATCTTCAATCAGTACATGGAAAATATAAATTAGGGATAGTAACGAACGGAAAACATGATATTCAACTTGATAGAATAAAGAATGTAGGAATTAACACGTATTTTGATGTCATTGTTTGTGCGTATGAAACACCAAAACCAAACAAACAACCATATCTTGATTGTGCTGCACAATTAGGAGTTTTTCCACACGATTGTGTGTACATAAGTCACGATATTGATATTGATTTATTTGGAGCAAAAAATGCTGGGTTTTCAACCATCCTATTAGACTTTCATAATATTAATAATGATAAAGATTTGCTTCATTCTCACGTTGTAGATGGTATTGTACGTTCCTATAAAGAAATAGAACAGTACTTTATACAACATCCAGATAATGATATTCATACTAAAAATAATAAAGAGGAGATTATAATGGAACAAAAAGGAATTTTAATTGTTGGGGCAGGAGTTTTACAAAAAGTTGCTGTCGAAAAAGCAAAAGAATTAGGATATTATGTATATATAACAGACATGAACATAGAATCTGAGGCTGCAAAATTAGCGGACGAAGCATTTGCTATTAGCACAAAAGATATTGGTGCGCATGTTGAGTTAGCGAAACGATTGAAAGCTGAAAATAAGATTGTTGCTGTCTATACACAAGGGTGCGATGTTGAATATACCGTTGCAATGGCTGCTCATGCTGCTGGCTTACCAGGAATTGATCCTGAAGCTGCATTAAATTGTAATGATAAAGTTAAGATGAGAACTGTTCTTAACGAAAAGAATGTTGATTATGTTAAGTTTGGATCCGCAAAAACTGTTGAGGAAGCATTAAACGCTGTACAGAAAGTTGGATATCCGTGCATCATTAAACCGTTAGACAATTCTGCAAGTCGTGGCGTGAAAGTTTTACGGGACGGAACAACTGATCAAGAAATTGTTGCTGCGTTTGACGATGCAATGAAATTTTGTTTCATGAGGAAAGAAGCAATTATTGAACAATTCTTTGAAGGTGACGAATATAGTGTTGATACTGTTATGTATAAAGGAAAACTGTTTCCTGCAGGCGTTTCAGACAGACAATTTCGTCCCGTGCAAGAATATTCTGTACAAGTAGGTTCATTAACACCATCATTGTTACCTGAGAAAATGCAGGCAGACATGTACACATTAATGGAAAAAGCAGCAACTGCGTTAGGTGTTGACAATGGTGCGTTTAAAGGAGACTTAATCATTGTTGACGGGAAACCGCGAATTATTGAAGTAACTGCACGAACATCTGGCGGTTTTGACTCTCAATATCGTAAACCGTATTCATTAGGTATAGATATCGTTAAAGCAACAATAGACATAGCTGCTGGGAAAGAAATGGACCCTAGAGATTTAGTTTCCAGATGGATGAAATGGTCAAAGACAACATCAGTTTTTCCAGAACCGGGAATCATTAGAAATATAAAAGGGTTAGAAGAAATAGAAAATATGCCTGGTGTGAGAAATATCTTTCATTCAATGAAAATAGGTGATGAAGTGAAAGATTATAGAAACTGTGCAAGTAGAATTAATCATATTATTATCGTCGCGGATACGTTTGACGAACTTAACAAACTTGAAGATAAAGTACACGAAACGTTACAGATAGAAACTGAACCTATCGGTAATGTACATCAATAATTATACCCTGGAGGAGATATTATGACAGATACAGAAAACCCAACAACGGGATTAGAAGGAAAATTAGTAGCAGGTATGAATGGCTTTGGACGATTTGGATTACACATGTTGAAACATTGGCTTGACCGTCGAGACAGTGCATTTTTTGATATACAATATATTAATGATCCGGTTCTCACTATTGATGATGCGGCAAGAATGATTAAAAAAGATCCTGCTGTTAATTTCTTTCAATACAAATTTAAAGTTGAAGGGGACAGACTTCTCATCTCAACACCTCATGGAACAAGTAACAGACAAATCTTATTTACAAGAACTGGTGCAAAATCTCTTGATGAAATTCCATGGATTGGTCAGCCAGACATGGTGTTTGAATGTTCAGGTGGACATGCTGAATATTCAGATGAAGCACGACACAAATTTCTTACAGGAAGAACTAAACACTTAGTTATCTCTGCAACTGCTCCTCAGGCAGATAAAACATTAGTATTTGGATTTAATCATAAAGACTTTAATCTTGATACAGATTTGGTGACGTCGTATGGTTCTTGTACTGTAAACGCGTTTGTTCCATTAGCCAAATGGATGAATGATACATTTGGTGTTGAGGATGCAGATGTTAGTGTTGCTCATAACATGCCTGAATATAAATTACAAGATCCAAAAAATCAGGTTCTGTATAGAAAAGAGTGTACACTTGAAGTGGTAGCACCAAACTTGTTATCTTTCCTTGCTCCAGATAGATTTCTTGTTGATTATGTTGTTTGCCCAATGACAAATGTCTCGGCTATAAAGTTCCGATTCGGCTTGAAAGACCCAGTTGATCGTAATGCGTTTATTGGAGCATTAAGAAATGCAGTGCATGGTGGACAGCTTCAAGGATTATATGGGATTGAAGAAGTTGATGTTGGAGATTCAAATAGGTATCTTTGTACACCAAGTTCAACAGTTTTTACTGAAGATACTATTCAAGTTCGAGGAAATGATGTTCATCTTCCTGGATACTTTGATAACGAGGCTTCGACGAACAGGTTCTATGATTTGGTAAACCATATGGCGGCAGAGCGTATCTCGAGAGGAAAATAAGAACATGAAAAAAGTTACCATTGCAAGACGTGAAATTGGTGAAGGACAGCCAGCATTTATCATTGCTGAATTATCTGCTAATCATAACCAAGACTATGACCTTGCAATGAGGACAATTAAAGCAGCAAAGGACGCGGGAGCAGACGCTATTAAATTTCAGACGTACACAGCAGATACCCTTACTATGAATTCTGATAAAGGGTATTTTAAAATTAAACATGGGACGTTATGGGATGGAGAAACATTGTACAGTTTGTTTCAGAAAGCGTACACACCATGGGACTGGCAACCTAAACTTAAGGAGTATGCAGAAAGTATAGGATTAATTTGTTTCTCATCACCGTTTGATAAAACTGCAGTTGACTTTTTAGAAAAAATGAATGTTCCTGCGTACAAACTTGCATCGTTAGAGATAACCGACATTCCATTGATTGAATATATGGCATCAAAAGGAAAACCGATGATTATTGCAACGGGTGCAGCAACATTAGACGATATTGAAAAAGCACTTAACGCATGCAAGAGGGTTGGTAATGATCAAATCATTCTTTTAAAATGTGTGTCTGCATATCCGACACCTCTTGAAGATGTTCATTTACGGTCAATGGAACATTTAGCAGAACTGTTCGATGTTATACTTGGAGTCTCCGATCATTCTTTGGGTACAACTGTTCCCATTGCATCCATTCCTCTTGGCGCGAAGGTTGTTGAGAAACATTTCATCCTCAATAAAGAAATGGAAAGTCCAGACTCTGCATTTTCGTTAGATTATACTGAATTTAAAACTATGGTCAATGCTGTTCGTGACGTAGAGAAAGCGTTAGGTGAAAGAACGTACAAATTAACAGACAAAATGCAAACAGAACGAATTTTCTTACGTTCATTATTCATTGTTAAGGACGTTTCTGAGGGAGAAATTATTACAGAAGAAAATGTTCGGTCCATTCGGCCTGGCCAGGGATTACATCCTCAACATCTTCCAGAAATTCTTGGTAAAACGTTTACACAAGACGTAACGAAAGGAACGCCACTGAATTGGGAATTGGTAAATAAATAAACTAATAAACTAATAAATAAATAACATGACAATATCGAAAACAACATCAAAAGAACCAGATACAAAACGAGTAAAACTCTACAGACAGAATTTTTACACACAACCCGTTGTGTTAATAGATGGTATTACGCGGACTGGAAAAACGATGTTAAGTCCCATTTTAACAAGTCTTGAAAATGTTGAACTACACCGGATAGAAACTAATTTTGATAGAATACCACGGTTATACAAACTAAAAAAAATTACACGAGATGCAGCAGTTGCCTGCCTTCGTTTAGAAATGGAAACAAAGTTGTACGAATCAATGATATCTCGAAGTATCAATTTTAGAAAAAGTGACAACTCTGGTGTGTTTAACCAAATAAAACCTTTCAAATACCTCAAACGATTATTTGCTCCTGAGGGAGACGTTGTTGTTGAAAAAATTCTAAAAGAAAAACCAATATTTCAAGTTCAAACACATGACATACTTGGCATTAATAGTATTTACTTTGACGCGTTCGGTAAAAGTTTACGTATCATAGAAATGTTACGGCATCCAATCGATTCAATTTTTGGCAACTGTCGAAGAGGATATGGAAAAAGAGAAGCCGACGATCCACGAATATTTTCATTAAACATTCTTCACGGAAAAAAACTTGTTCCATGGTACTGTTACGGCTGGGAAGAAGAATACCTGGCATGTAAATCTCCAACTGATAAGGTTATTAAAATGTGTGCTGTACGATTACAAAGAATGTGGGAAGGTTATGAGAGTCTTTCAGATGAACAGAAGAAACAAGTGTTATTTATTGGATTTGATACATTTGCAACGAATCCTGAACCAGACGTTGTTAAAATGGAAAATTTTATTGGACGAACAAGAACAGGATCATTACGCAAAGCATTGACAAAGGGGAGAATCCCACGAATTATCAAACCTGAAGATAGAGAGAAGAAAGAACAAGACATTCGGTCAAAAGCATCTCCAGAATGTATTTCAATCATGGAAGATCTTGTAGAAGAGTATGAGAAAAGAATTAAACATATTTATGGTTAGTTTTCTAAATTAGGTTCGACAGTAGAAAATATTTCTTCTGCAATAGATTTTGGCGTCCTATCACCAATATTATTAATTACTAAATCTGGATTTCGTGGTGGTGGAAATGGTAAATCTATTCCAACCATATTTTTCATTTCTCCATTAAGTGCCATTTTGTACAATCCTTTAGGATCTCGTTGTACAAGAACGTTAAGTGGTACATCTAAAAAAACTTCAAAATATTTATTATAATTAGCTTTGTTCCATTCTCTAATCTCGTGAAACGGAGCAAGGGACGCACAAATAACGTTAATTTCTTGTTTGTCTAAGAACTTACACATCTGACAAATTCTGTCACCGTTTTTTTTTCGTCCTTCCATTGAATGGTCAACATCATTTTTATGCATATCCCTAAAAACGTCGCCGTCAAGAAGAATTGTATGTTTATGTTTGTTTTTAAGTAATGGGTATAATTCGTTTGCTATTGCAGTTTTTCCCGATGCTGACATGCCAGTTATCCAAATTATCATTGTTATATCTCCTTTGAATTATCTGGCACACTTTTTTTCTCTGCCATTTCAACATTATAATACGCTTTATCGTTAAAATTGTCAAGAGATCCTTGTTCGATAGCGTTTTTTATGTCTAACATCGCTTTCTTAACGGTACGTTGTGGTTCAAACTTAATAATACGTTTTGCTTTTGCAAACGATACTTTATAATCTCGTGAGTCTAACGCTCCCTTAATAACTTGCTTATCAGTTTTTTCTATTGTTGCTTCAGGAAATAATTCTTTCGCAAATTCTCCCAATTGATTAATTGTATAATTTTC
Source organism: Candidatus Woesearchaeota archaeon (assembly GCA_018676855.1). Lineage (GTDB taxonomy): Archaea > Nanobdellota > Nanobdellia > Woesearchaeales > GW2011-AR9 > PCYB01. The sequence goes on along the minus strand of JABHDY010000003.1, from coordinate 250,590 downwards.
TGCTCCAATGTTAAACGTTTCACCTGCAATATCTTTTAATGGCGCTTCTAAACATTTAATGTATGCTGATGCTGCATCTTCCACGTGAACAAATGGTCGCCATTGATCGCCACCAAAAATTGAAATTGTATCGCCCGTTGCCGCTTTTAACGCAAAAATGTTAACAACAAGGTCGAACCTCATTCGTCGTGAAAGACCGTACACTGTTGCCATTCGTAACATAGTTGGTGCAAAGTTTGTATCTTTAAGATTAAGAATACTTTGTTCAGAATCAATCTTTGACCGAGCATATAACGATAATGGGTTCAATGCATCTTCTTCCGTTACAATACCTGAACTTGATCCATAGACACTACATGTTGACGCAAATACAAACCTGTTAATTTGATAATATTTACATGCGTTCGCTAATGCAAGTGTTGCAAAATAATTTGTTTCAATAGTTTCTTTTGGAATTTTTGAACTTGCTGGATCGCCAACAATTCCTGCTAACAGAATAACTGCATCAATATTTTCTAAAGCAGACGTTATAGTTGTAATGTTACGTAAATCTCCTTCAAGTAATTCAAAGTTAGGCAATTTTTGTAATTCTGAAATGGAACCATGGCCAAACGTCATTTTATCAAGCACACGAACATCGTATCCCTTCTCAATAAGTTGATGACATAGCGTTGAACCGATATATCCTGCTCCGCCAACAACAAGAACTTTCTTAACATCTTTTGTTTGATGCGAGTTAAATTCTTTCAAAAGTTCGTACGTATTATCGTGAAGGTTATACATAACAATATTGACAACTTTTTTGTTATTATCTACGACTGGAACTTTTAATGTATAATATCGTGAGAATCCTTTAATTCTTTGATGAACGTTATTCTTCAAATCGTGTGACGTAAATTCTTCTTGAACGGTTATCGGATTTGTATTCATAATTTGTTCAACATCAGTACTGATACTTGTACCGTTTCCTAACGCTTTTCGTATATCGCCATCAGTAACAGTTCCCAATAATGTTCCTTCATTATTTGTCACGAATGCTATTCCTAACCCATTATTTCCAATGATACGCATTGTATCTTTAATGGAAAAATTGTTCATAACAAGAAATGAATTAATTTCTATCATCTGTTTTCACCATTTTTCACGTTCTTCATGTTCTTTTCCCTTTTTTAAATGTTCTGAAAGAGAGACCCAATTTAGAGCTAATTGTACGTGTCTCATGACCATTAATTCATTAACTTAATAAAAGGTTATGGGATTTTGAAGAGTATATGGAGGAACAGAAGATGTCAGACGATATTGTTAAAGAAAATACACTTACGGTCAAGATACCGCACGAGATAGCACAGATAATTGAAAAGAGGATAGAAAATACGGATTTTGATGCATCAAGTTATGTTTCATACGTTCTTCAAGAAGTTCTTTCAAATGTTGAAGAACAAGATCAACCTGAAAGCAAAGTTCCTGAAGAAGATCCAGCTCCCTCGCAAGAGCAAGTACAAGAACGACTTAAACGGTTAGAAAGTTTAGGATATCTCGATTAAATCTTGTATTATAATTATATAATTAAAAATGTCAAAAGTGTTTGTGTTTGGAATTGATGGTGCTGCACCACGTTTATTATTTGATGAATGGTTAGATGATTTGCCAACAATTAAACGACTTATTACTACAGGCATATCTGCAAAATTAAATAGTACCATTCCACCATCAACCATTACTGCATGGAATTCTATGATGTCTGGAAGAGATACAAGTGAATTGGGAGTTTTTAGTTTTACCTATAAAGATAAAGATGGTCAAACACAAATTGTAAACTCAAACACAATTCAATGTGATAGAGTTTGGGACATTCTTACTCAGCATGGAAAGAAAAGTATTGTCTTGTACAATCCGTTAACATATCCTGTTACGCCAATCAACGGAGTTATGGTCTCTGGTTTCCTTGCTCTTGGCCCTGATAGCAAAAGTACATCTTCTCAAGATATTACAGATAAAATCAAACAGTTTGACCATCCTGACATGTTTTTTGATGTTGCTGTTGGATTAGGAAGACATAAAGCGCTTGACACCGGTGAATTAATTAAACGTGTGTATACAATGACAGACATGCAATTAACATTATTGAAAGATTTTCTTATTAATAACGAATGGGACTTTTTTCATTCTGTTATGATTGGAACTGATAGGTTACAACATATGTTATGGCACCATTTTGATGAAGGTCATCGAAAATTTATCAAAGATTCACTATACAAAGATGCGTTAAAGAATTATTATAAATATCTTGATACCAAGTTAGCAGAATTAATCACACTACTTCCTGAAGGAACAACTACTATAGTTGTATCTGATCATGGAATGGTTGGACAAAAAGGGAAAATTAACATTAATAATTGGCTTATTGACAAAGGATATCTTGTCCTTACTGATGATGCAAAGAATACAATTAAAGAGGGAAAAGTAAGGTTCAAATTTGAATATGTTGACTTGTCTAAGAGTAAAGCGTTTGGTGCTGGTGCGTACAATGCACGAATCTTCTTGAATAAAAATGTTCTCGATGAAGAGTATCAACAATTTCAAGAAAAATTAGTAGAAGAATTGAAATCTATTCCTGACGATACGGGCAATCTTCTTGACACAAAAGTCTATACAAAAGAAGTGTACAATAACCCTGACCATCCTGAATGTCCTGACATTACTGTCTATTTTGACGATTTACGATGGGCATCAAATCCTGATTTAGGTCAGGAGGGATTATATTCGTGGCAAACGGCTGTTGGAGCTGATAGTGCTGGTCATGCACGTCAGGGCATATTTATCATTGCGGGAGATACTGTACAAAAACAAGAACGTATTGCAGACATTGATATTCGGCAAGTAGCACCAACAGTATTACAATTACTTGACGTACCAATTCCTGATACAATAACCGTTAAACCAATTATATTACAATAATAAAAAAATAATAAAATATATACAATAATGATAAAATTACAATCAAATGAAAAGGTGAACTCCAATGCATTTTTATGAATCTGTTTTGATCGATACCATTGACGGTATTCAGTGTAAAGTATACGCAAACTCTCACCCTGAAGGGTTTGTTATTGTTAAACCAAAATATATTCCAGAATCTGTTCTGGATTTTACTGGGTTAAAAAAACGTTTTCTTTTTGGTAAATGTATGACTCGGTTTAACCTTTTTAATAAAAAAGAAATTGTTGAAGAGAACCTTGCACGGTTAAAAAGTACCTTTGCGTATTACTTCTATGAATGTCCTCTTCATAAGAACTGGTTTTTAGTAGTTCCAAAAGATAAAATTAAAAAAACGTACGATACGCGTGAAGGAGTTAAAGAATTAATGAAAGTTCCCGTTGATAATGTAGACCCCTATCTAAAAGCAACGCAAGGTTTTATTGAACTTATGCTTAAGAGCGGTATACGTATTGACGATATTGGAATTACACATTCAACGCTTCTTGGAAATTATACTTATGGTAAGTCTGACATTGACATATTAGTATTTGGGAAGGATAATGGATGGAAAGTTCTTAATTTTCTTGAAACTGCTGAACATCCATTACTTAAATGGAAATCTGAAGAAGATTGGGCAAAATATTATCGTGACAGAGTCATATCCACACAATATAGTGAAAAAGAATATGTGTACAATATGGTGAAGAAAAAAGATGATGGGCTTTTTGACGGCAATGTTTTCTCCATATTTTGTGTTGAGGAACCTGACGAATTATGGTATAACTGGAATGATAATCATGAACCTCTTGGCACGGTCAAACTTCGTGGAACTGTAGGAAATGTATACAATTCTATTGTACGGCCAGGATATTATGACTTACAAAAATCTGAAGTTATTGAAGGTCATGAGAACATTCCTGTGAAACGTATTGTCACATGGTCACGACCGTTTGTTCTTCAAGCTCGGGAGGGAGAACAAGTTGAAGCGTGCGGTCTTCTTGAAAAAGTTACACCACAAGAAGGAGAACCATATTATCAAATTGTTATTGGATATTTTGATACGTATACAACTGATAGAGGAAAGGAGGAGTACCTTAAGGTACTTGTTGACTAAAATGGTACATTTTTATGAATCATCCATCATAACAACCAAAGATGGGTTACAATGTCAAGTATATGGAAATGAACATCCGTTTAATTCTATCTTAGTAAAACCTAAATATATTCCTACTGATAAAGTTGAATCTGATGGCTTACAATATAGGTTCATTTCTGGAAAGAAAATGAATAGGCTTAACATGTGGTCAGATAAAGAAAAACTTAGACAATATCTTACCAATTTCAAGATTAAGTATCCACAATATGTTTTAAACAGTCCCGTTCATACTGATGATAGACTTTTCTTTTCCGTTCCAATAGATAATATTGAACGAATTTATTATCCGCGAAAAGGTTTCTCAGAATTGATTAGTATGCCTGAAGGATCACTTGACGATTATCTTAAACTTGTGCATAAATTTGCTACGTTCCTTCTTCAAAGTGGGTTACGTGTTAAAGATTTAGGAATAACATATTCAACACTTATGGGCCATTACAATCCAACTATATCAGATATTAACATTGTTGTGTACGGAAAGGAAAATTTCTGGAAATTAATGAAATATTTGGAAACTGCACAGCACGAATTGTTACGATGGAAAACTAAAGACGAATGGATTTCATTTCATAAACGACGAAATAGGTACAATACATTTTCTGAAGATGACTTTTATTACCTTATGAACAGGAAGAAATCTGAAGGATTCTTTAACGAACGATTATTTGTTATCTTTGCTGCAGAAAAGGAAGAAGAAACGTGGTTTCAATGGGGTGAGGAAACATATACATCATTAGGAAATGTAACTGTTGAAGGTACTGTTACAGACAATTTTAGTTCTGTTGTACGACCAGGATGTTACGATATTAAAGATGTTAGTGTTGTTAGTGGTTCTGTTCCAGGTGATATTACAAAAGTTGCTTTTTATTCACGCGATTATTGCATGATGGCATATCCTGGTGAGAAGATTCAAACGTGTGGTGTTCTAGAACGAGTTGATTGTAAGGATGGTAGTGTTTATTATAGGATTGTTGTTGGATACTTTGATGCCTACATGGATGATAGAAGAGAGAAAGAATATATTAAAGTACTTTTATAGTCGTTCTAAGAATATGTACGTTCTTGCACATTGTTCAATTAATTGTTCTGCAAGAAATTGCATTCTTTCAGGTGAATGTCTTTGTTTTTCAATAGGTTCTGCGACAACATAAGGGGTAAGTTCTGTAGAACCATTTTTTCGAAGGTAAAACATATCTTTATTTGTCCATGGGCCCGTATCGGCCGGAAAAGGTTGTGCCAATCCTTTAGAAGGTTCATCAAACTTAATGTGCACATGCGCTTGTGAGTTTCCGTTTGCATAGCATTTACCATCAATTCGTTCCATTGGTACGTATTTCATTTCATGTTTTTCAGCTTCTGCTGCACGGACCTTCTGTATCGCAATGCTGAGGGTTGCCATTGACGCCCCATATTTAGCAACCATTTTGTTGCTCATTCCAATTTGAGCAAAAGTTCGTACATGCCCCGTAGGAAGAAGAAGTATTCTAAATCCTGTTTCTGGATCCGACGTTACCGTATCTTGTAAGGTTGCATACCAATCAACTTCTGGATTTTTTCCCGTTTGATGAATGATGATAGCTCCCCTTGCATCTTCATCTCCAATATTTTTCTGACCAAAATCGCAAAATCCGCACTCTGCTTTACGTATTATTGGACCTTGTAACAACCTTTCTAATTGTGAACTGGACATAGTGCTTAAAATTTACCAAGTCTGTTTATAAATATTATGAAATAAATCTTTTATTAATAACATTTATTAATGGGCAGTTTTTGAATAGAATAATATGGAACATGATGAGAAGTGTAACCTTTGTCAAGAAACATCGTTAGATGTAGGAGAATCCTCTTCATATGGGGCAGTTGTTATTTGTAAAGTGGGTTCAGAAACTGATAATATGTGGTTAGCAACTCTTTCGCCTAAAACTGGTGGTGATCCAGAAAACGATTGTACAATACAACTTATGCCACATCATCATTATACAAATTTTACAGAAGTTAATACTAATTCAGAACTTGCAAAGAACTACGGTCTTCTATTTGCAAAAGTAAGTAATGCACTGTTTCAGGTTATGAAAGATCAAGATTCTGAGTTTACAGATCCTTCTCCGACACGAGAATCGTCAATTTCCATAGCATCGTACGGTAAATGGACAACATGGAACGAAAAGAAAGAACATTTACATATTAAGATTTTTCCTTTTAGAAATAATATAGGTCAACCGTATACTGTTGACTCATCTTTTGGAAGGAAAGAAGTTCATACTGACACTGAAACGAATGAAAAGTTTGTGAAGATGGATGTAGTAGAAAAGACAATGATTAAATCTGAATTGTTTACAACATTAAAAGATACACTTATATTGTTATTGAACGAATAAACTAAAGAAAATGGATAAAGTAGATTTACATGCACATACAAACAAATCTGATGGAGAATTGTCCCCTGAAGATTTTGTTGATCAAGCAATAGCAAGTGGATTAAAAGCAGTTGCAATAACTGACCATGATACTATTTCTGGTTGTAAAGAAGCTGTTGAGTATGCTCAGGGAAAAGGTATAGAAATTGTTCCCGGAATAGAAATTAGTTGCAGTGATAAAGATAAAGGTTTTACCGAAATTCATGTAGTAGGTTTATTTGTGGATTATACTAATAAAAACCTCATTGCATTTTCTGAAAAGGTTCACGATGAACGTATTAACCAAAAAAGACAAATGATTGAAAAGTTGCAAGAACTTGGGTTTGATATAACGTTTGATGAAGTTGTGAAGATAACAAACTATTCGTTTGGCAGGCCACATGTTGCCGCAATTCTAATGGAAAAGTATCCTGACAAATTTCCTGACATGAAAAGTGTTTTTGATCAGTATCTTGGTAATGATAAGCCTGGCTTTGTTGCACGAGCATTTTATCCGACAATAGGAGAGGCTATTACTCTCATTAAAAACGCGGGTGGTGTTGCAATACTTGCACATCCAGGCATATATGATGAAACGCGCGTGTTTGAACTACTGGATTACTTTGTCTCTCGTGGTGGTCAGGGTCTTGAAACGTCCTATTCTTATACAAAGATTAATCGTATCCCTGAAGATGATTCTACAAAACGTAACACACAGTTTAGAGACTATGCAGAACAACATGGTCTTCTTCAGTCTGGCGGGTCTGACTTTCATGGTCCTAAACGGAAACCTGTCGTATTGGGAGAACTTGATATTCCATACAGTGTTCTTGAGAAGATTAGAAGTACATCACAATCGTAAGTTCTTAATACTTGATTTAAGAAGATCCTTTTCCTTTTCAGTGTTATTCTCTGTTTCAAAGACTATTTCTTTTTTTTGTAACTCTGAACTATCAACAAAAATATTTTGTAACACTTTCCCATCCATATCTTTTGGAATGGGAACACCTAACTTATGAAGAATTGTTGGTGCAACGTCAACAATGTTTGCTCCTTGTGTAGTATACTCCTTTTTAATATCCTTACCATATGCCATAAATATTCCGTCAAGCGAATGCATTTCTCGTTTAATGTGCATAAATTCTGTATCACCAATAGTGGTATCAATTTCATACTTTGTTGACGTGACAATAATGTCTCCTAACTTTTTGCTGTATTTTCCTTTAAAGAACTCTTCACAATCATGAGCTTCAATGTCTTTTATCTCGTTAAGTTTTTCAATAAGTTCTTTCTTTAACTTTTCTTTTTCAGTATCAGAAAGATTTTTGTTAAGAAGAATTGTTCCTTCAAAAAGTGACCTGCAGAAAGCTTGTGTTTTATCAAAATTTATCTTTGGTTGTTTTACTACATTAAATGGTAATATTTTTATACAAAAATCGTAAAATGGTTCAAGGGACCGAAACAGTTTTGGACGTTTCTTTACAAAGATAATAAACTTTGAAATGTCAATGTTCCGTTTCTTTTTTTTCTGCCCACGAATTATGACGTCTTGTAGTGACGTTCCTTCTCCCTCTTTGATCGACGTTGTTAAATATCCGTTCTTCTTTAACCAGCTGTTACAAAAAAACTTTCCATCATATACTTGAAACCCGTGATCACTTGCAATCAAAACAGTTGTGTTATCATCTTTGTTCTTATCAATCCATTCAACAACTGAATCTAATTCTTGTAATATCTTTCTACTTATTTTTGTTTTTTTATTATTTTTATCATGCATTAAATCGTCAAACGCTTTATGCTGTACCATGTCTGCTGCGTTAAGAAGGAAAAAATATACATCATGTTCTTTTCGTTTCAATACGTCTTTCACAACATTATTCTGCGATTTAGCAACGTCAAGAGCAGAATTTAAGTATCTTATAACACTTCGTGATCGATCTGCTCGACAAACGTACTTTTGTAATGAAGGATACGTTTCTTGTAATGATGTTGGATGAAACAAGTCTTCAATATTCTTGTAAAGGTGCAACCACGAGAAGACAATATCTCCATCAATTTTTGCAGGATATGAAAATGGAAGGTTCATAATGAAACACTTTTTACCCTGAGAATCTGCAAGTTCATAGAACGTTTTTTCTTTTATATCCTTACTTGACACTACATCAATTTGAAGTTTGTCATCATATTTGAAAAAATTTGCAATTCCGTGATTTCCAATTTTTTTACCTGTTTGGAACGATGTCCACGTCGGTCCGGTGAAGTATGGGATTGTTGTTCGTAGAATTCCTTGTGTATCTTTTTGAAGATGTGTATACAACGTAGGCATTTCATCTTTACATTTCTTAATAAGTTGATGATGTAACGCGTCTATGCCAAGTATAATTAATGTCATTTTTTTTAATTTGAATTTATAGTTTTTATAAACTTTTGTTTAAATGTATAATATGACGATGACAGAAATGATCCATAATAATATACCTAACACTATTGGTATGTCTTTTCTAATCTTTTCTGGATGTCGAGCAATAATCGATCCCGATTTTATTAAATAAAAGTATCTGAATATTACATACAATGCAAATGGTAAAGTATATATTAAATGGTTATGGTCACTCAAAAAACAATATAATGTATATGAAATGATAAATAACGTTGTAGAGATAAGGATAAGGCTATCTGTAAGTTCGACAGTATAATATTGTAAAACTTTTTTCGTTTCTGCCGCTTTTTCTTTTAAGAGAACAAGGTTAGACCGTCTCTTTCCAGTTGACAAAAATAATGATAAGAAAAACGGACAAAGAATTAGCCACATACTAATCTCAACATTAATTATGTATACACCAGAAACTGCTCTAATGACAAACAAAATGGCAATAACGAGAATGTCTGCAAAAACTATCCTTTTGAAAAAAAATGAGTAGAACTGTGTCAAAACAAATAATGATATCACTGCATATAAAAAGTTTATTCCTAAATATTGTGCCAAATATAATGATATAGTAAAAAGTATCAACATGAGAATTATTGCTCCACCTTTCTTTATCTTTCCAGATGCGAGAGGTCTTGACCTCTTCTCTGGATGAGCCCTATCAGCATTTAGATCAACAATGTCGTTTATTATGTACCCAACTGACGACATACATGAAAGAGAAATGAATCCTAGACATGTGAGGTAGAACCATCCTGGTTGTGCTGCACTTCCAACAAAGATGAGGGCAAGAAAAACAAGCAGATTTTTGTACCATTGGCGCACTCGCATAAGGCTGATATACTCTTTTAGTACCATTATACTAGTACCTCTTCTTGTTTTGTTTCTTCTTTTCTTTTTTCCTTTTCTCCTATAACTTCATGAATGAGATTAACGACACGTTCCTGTGCATTTCCATCAACAACACCACAATGTTCAATGACAGTTTCTTTCATTCTTTGTTTAAGGATATCTTGTTCCTGAATAGCTTTTTCAATAGCTTCTTTAATATCTCCTGTGTACGCAACCTCTACTGTGACATCATTGTTTTTAATCCAATGTTCCCTCCCTTTGTATAATAAATCAATAGTTATAACTGGCCTCCCAATTATCATTGCTTCTAATGCAGCATTTGATCCAAAGTGCATAAAGATATCACATTCTTTTATTAGCTGATAAAAATCGTTCCTTGAAATATTTGGTTTAAAAACTCGTACATTGGTAAATCCATTATTCTCTATAAGTTTATTGTACGTTTCATACAACGTATTCTTTGGATGTAACTTTAAATCAATTTGAACGTTCGACATTTTCTTTATTTCTCTAAGAATACGTTCAATTCTTGGAAAATAATTTTCTTTTGTTGCAGATCCTCCATCAACTTTAGAATCAATTGCAATTAAAACACGTTTACATGTACTTTTCTTTTCAGAGATATATTGAGCAATATCATCGTATACAACGGGACCAACAACACGAATATCATTTTTATTACCATTTTTTATGTACCCCTCCTTTTCAGCATCACTAAATACAGCAATCTTTGTTGATTTCATAAGGTTTTTATTTTTTGATTTCTTTCCAAGTCCGTGCGCAATAACAATTGTTGGGATGTTCATTTTTTCTGCAGCCGCTAATAAACAACGTTCAACAATAGAACTTGATCCAGTAAGAACAACGGCTTTAATATTTTCATCAATAAGAACTTTTGTATACATTTCATAATATAACGCGACAACATACAAAAAATCTTGTGAGAGGTATAAATTAAACGTGTGCTTGTAAAAAGGCCAATATGATGTATCTCCACTTGTTAAAAAATCGTGTTTTGTTTTTTCACTTATCCGTTTCCATTGTGCTGATAATTTTTGCGATATATTCTTTGCTTTTGTATTAACATTATCATCATAGTATGAATAGAGAACGTTTTTTTCTAAAACACGTTTATACTCGTTTCTTGATAGGGGATCAACAAATAAAACAAATTTTTGAAGTGTCGGATCTTTTTCAGTTTTTTGTACAATTCCTTCAATTCTAAATATTTTGTTATCATCAGAAACGTGATGAGGAAATGTTAGAAATAATACCTTCTTTTTGTTTGATTCCTTACTCTTTTCCTTTTTAACATTCTTAATGTGCTTTATCTTACGCAATTCTTTACTACGTAAGTATTGTGCAAGAACTTTTGAAAATAACGCAAATTTAGTTGTAGATATAAAATCTATTCTTTTCCCTTTATCAAGAAACTTGTATGGATTAATTTGAGATGGAATAAGATATTTACGAAAACTTCTATTGTAAAAAAATTCTAACGGAAATCCATCTATTGTAAACAATTCATTAAAACTCTTTTGCATACATAATGGGTTATTGGCCCAATCGTCAATATAATGGTAGATATCTAATTTCATTATTATTATGCTATCTATCTTTCCTTATTTATCTTTCATTAACGTCAAAAATAGCTTTTAAATCTTATGATTTATATGTCTATTTAGGTTCATTTTTGCTTAAGTAAACTTAATTATCTTGTAAATAGTATCAGAAAACGATAAAGTTTTTATAGGACTATAACGAAAAGCTCTATAATGGTTGGTAGATCAAAAAAAGTTGTTCTTGTACGGTACCATGACAAAGGTAATATTAATACTCGTCTTCCTGAAAGTTTGAATAGGGTACAGGGCGTTCTTCCACCGTTAGGAATTGCATACGTCGCTGCAGTTCTTGAAACGAAAGGTGTTAACGTTTCCATTGTTGATGCCCAGGGTTCTAATTATACCGCGTCTGATTTTAGAGATGCAATACAAAAAGAACACGCAGACATTGTCGCAATAACGTGCATGACGCCAACTTTTCATGGAGCTTTAGAAGCAGCACAAATATGTAAAGAATTAGGTTTAACTGTTGTTTTGGGTGGGTCACACATTTCTGTGTATCCAAAAGAATCGTTACAGTCAGAATTTGTTGATTTTTGTATTGTTGGTGAGGGTGAATATACAATGGCAGAATTGGTTGATGCACTTGAAAATAATACTGACTATTCTAATATTAAAGGTCTCGGATACAAAAATGGTGAAGAAATTGTTGTTAATCAAGCAAGAATAGTAAAAGATGTCGATTCCCTTCCATTTCCAGCGTTTCATTTGTTACCCATGAAAAAATATTCTTCTGTTATTGGTCTTCATCCCGTATCAACAATGATTTCTACTCGTGGATGTCCCTACCAGTGCGGTTTCTGTTTTAAACAACCTTCTGATAGGCGATTTAGAACACGTAATCCTCAAAGCGTTGTTGACGAAATGGAAATGCTTGTTGAGAAATATGGTGTTAAAGAAATCATGTTTTATGATGATACTATTACTGTACGGCGTGAACATGTAGTGGGAATATGTAACGAAATTCTTAAACGTGGATTGAAAGTTAAGTGGGAGTCTCCTACCCGTGTTAATCTTGTTGATGAAGAAATGTTACGGTTAATGAAAAAAGCGGGTTGTATAAGATTACGGTACGGCGTAGAATCTGGCGATCCACGAATATTAAAATTGATGAATAAAAGAATTACACTTGAGAAAGTTCAAGAAGTATTTGCATTAACACGGAAAATTGGAATGGAATCGTTTGCTTATTTTATTATTGGCTACGCAACAGAAACGCCCCTTACAATGCAGGGAACGATTGACCTTGCGAAGAAAATCAATCCAGACTTTGTTATGTTTACTATTGCGACTCCGTACCCTAAAACACCACTTCATACTCTTAGTGTTGAGAATGGTCTTATAGATGCTGATTATTGGAGGAATTTTACGTTAGGAAAAGAAGTTGGTAGGATGCCATACTTAATTCCTGATGCAGAAGAGTGGATTAAGAAAGCGTATAGGTCATTTTATCTTCGGCCACGGTTCGTTTTTAAGAAAGCAAAAGATTTACGGTCTTGGAGTACATTTAAGAAATATTGTATTGGTGCATGGGGCCTTGTTAGGTTTAATATGTTACCTGATGAGTAGGGTTATAAGAATCCGTATCTATCAATTTGTCTGTCACTTAATCTTCCTTGTTCTAATGCTTCTACTCGTTTAGCTAATCTGAATATTCTTTCTTCAGATTTTATAACGGATCTTGCGACAGCTGGATCTGCACGCTCTGGATTTCTTGTATAAGAGTCTATTAGTACTCTCATTCTTTCTTGAACACTAATTCTCTGTCCATCTTTATCTCCTTTTCCAATTGATAAATCAGCATATGCAACAATAGATTCTTGCCATGTTCGTGGAAGAAGAAGGACCGAATCAAATGGTTCAAACTCTTTTCTTTTTTCTCTACATGCTTGATCTTGCCAAAATTCATACACAAATGCATGTGGTCGTACCATCTGTGCAATAACAGATACTTGTCTTTCAGACGGCGCAACTCCTTTTTCAACACCGTGGTCTTCAATATACTGGGCTCCACGTAATTCATGGAATGTCTGATCTCCTTGCATTGGTCTTCCAATATCGTGCAATCCTGCCGCTCCTGCAACCTCTCTTGGATGAAGACCTATGACTGGGTAGTGTCCTAAAACATTCTTCACGATTTGTTCTGCTATATCATATGTCATTTCAATATGTTGTAAATAACTTTCAGGACGTCTAAGAGTATTGGGATTTTGATCTATTAAACTTCTTGCAAGAACTACAATATCTTTTTTACCAATCATAAAGAACTTTTAAGCTTATTCTTTTATAAACTTTACAGTTTTTACCACTTCTGCGGAATTATTTATGTTGTTTATCGAAAAGAAGAAGTTAAGATAATCATTTTAGAGTATTAATGGAACGGAATCTCAAAGATATTTGAATTACTTTCAATTGTGTCGTTTGAACTTTCCCCTTTATTACATATTACCTCTTTAATCCCAAATTTTCTTTCAATTTCGTAATGTCTTTCCAAATTGTAATTAATACTTTTAATATTTTGCATATCACAAATTAGTTGATTGTTGTTTGCCAATTTCTTATTGACAAAATAATGATGTTCTTTATAGGGATCTTTAATAGTAACTGCAACTAAAACAAATCCTTTCTTTTGTAGATATTCGAACGGAAAATCATCTGGGGTCCCATAATATTTCTGGGGTCTATATTTTGTTCTGTGTAGATACATAATCATATCTGGATTAAATTCTTCAAGAAAATCATAATCCAAACCATTATGAGCAATGTCTTCGTTTGTTAATCCCCAACTATCAGCAGATTTCCATTTAGAATAATATGGCACTGCACCAGATTCAGAAATAAACATTGAGTATCCTTTATAATTTCCCAAAACTTTACCCATTTCTGCTCTATCATGTTGACTTTTCGTATCAGTCTGATGAATGGCATCATCAATTAGGTTTAATGGTGATATAGTTATTATAAATATCAAAGTTAAAAGTAAATACTTTTTCCAATTCATATTTACATTAAAACTAAATGAAGACTCCGAAATTATGATGATCAATATTGCCAATATTACTCCAAGAACAGGTGTTTGAAAACGCCAGAAGTATCCCTGTACGGGTCTTATAAATAAATGTAATATTAAGAAAAAAACAGTGCCAAGTACTAATGGCATCGTTCTCTTCATAATAGATTTATCAACATAAAATAGAAATGGTAATGTAAAAATTATTATTGGAAGTAAAAAAGCTATGAAAGAACTCAATGTTACCATTGATTGAAAATAGTACATTATACTTGTAGCTGATTTCACATAAAAAGCGTTTGGAAGAATATAACCGTAATATGAAACTCTCCATATAAACCATATTGATAGGGGTAATATTGTAAGAAAAAATCCATTATATAATAATTCTTTTATCTTATTTTTTCTTATGTAGAACCCGTACATAAACAAGAAAAATATTAATGTGTCTGGTCGAAGTAGCATTGATACTGTTGATGAAATTAATGACAATTTTAATCTACTTTTATATAAAGAAACGGCGGATATTAAAACAAATAACGCAGTAAACGTTGTTTCCATGCCTTGAATTGTTATAACGACAAAAGCAGGATTTAATAACAAAATTCCAAGGGCGGGAAAAATATAAATTTTTTGTTTTCGTTCGAACAAAAACAATAGAGTTGTGGCTATGCCTAAAGCAGAAATTATAGAAATAATTTGTGAAAATATTTCTGGAGGAATATTGAATTTTATTGGGATAGTATTTATTATTGCCCATCCAAAAGTTGTATAGGCTTCTACTGGTTTTCCATCTGTGTTCCAATTCAAACCAAAACTGTCAATAAGATTTTCTGAGTATCTGTAAGTAAAATAAGCATCGTCCATTATGAACCATGAAAAGTACCATGATAAAGATAAAAAAACAAGTACCATCAAAACAATAATGACATTAGTTCTTTTCATATTCAAAAATTTGTTATTTTTTCTTTATATAATTTGTGTATGATAAGATTATCTCAGATATATCAAAGTTATTTTTAGTACAACATATTCATTTAAGCACATTTATATAGAACTAAAGTCAGAAATCTTTAAATAATCGCCTCGTGATTAATAACAAAAATGGGTTCAAATAAGAAGATTATGTTGGGAGTAGTAGGCATTGGTTCTATTTTTAAAACTCATTATAAAGCTATAACTACCATGAAAGGAGCAGAATTGGTTGCTTTATGCTCACGGTCTGAAGATAAACTTCACAAAGAATCACAAAAGTTAGGAATTAAAGCGTATCGGACAGTTGACGAGATGGTACTAAACCCAGACATTGACGCTATCATTGTTCTTACACCACCATATGCTCATGCGGATATTGGATTACAAGTTGTCAGGGCAGGTAAACATCTTCTTATTGAGAAACCTCTCGATATTGATGAAATAAAAGCGCAAGAGTTATTAGAAGAAGCAGAAAAAAATAATGTTATCGTTAGTGTTATTTCACAAATGAGGTTTGGGAAAGCTGTCCAGAAAACAAAAAAGTTGATTGATAGTGGAAAACTAGGAAAATTAGTTCTTCTTCGCGTTTCTATGAAATGGAATAGAAGTAAGAATTATTACAACTCAACTTCCTGGGTAACAGATCCACAAAAGTCTGGTGGTGGAGTCTTAATTAACCAAGGAATTCATTTTCTAGACTTATTACGATGGCTAGGTGGCCCGTACAAAGATGTTTCATCATTTAAGGAGACGTTCAAATATGATCTGCCGATAGAAGATACGTTCGTTGGTACAATAAAATTTAACAATAATGCGTTAGGAGTAATAGAAGCTACAACGGCAACATGTCGAAACCTTCCTAACGTCATTGAAGTTCATGGAACGAAAGGTTCAATCGTTATACAAAATAATAAATTTGTAGAATTTCATTTTGGTGAGTATTCTTTTACTAACGCACTTAAATCAAAAATGTATTCAAAGTTAATGTCTTTTATTCCGTTAAAAAAAGGTCATATTGCTGACCAAATAACAAATTTCGTTTCAACAATACAAAATGGGGGAAAAGTTTTCATTCCTGGATCAGAGGGATTAGACACATTAAAACTGTGTAGAAAATTATATCAAAATGTTAAATAAAGTATTACATAAAACAAGAGTGGCAGTAACCAAAATTAAACCGGTTTATACCATTGCACGAAAAGTCTATTACAATAGAGAATTAAAACGTCTTAAAGAGATATATACACAGACATTAAAGTCTGGCGATGCACCATTTCCAGAGATGGTTATTTTTGAACCAACTGCACGATGTAATCTGAAATGTAAAATGTGTTTCTTTAATCGTTTAGCTCAGGTTAAGAAGGATGTTCCAGAACTTACAATGGACGAAATTAAAGAGATATTTACAAAGAATACATTCAAAAAAGTTAATATTATTGGTGGTGAACCGATGATGCATGGGAACATATTGGACACTATGCACCTATTTGATTCTCTTGACATGAAATATGATCTTGCAACGAACGGTACCCTAATTAACAAGATGAATATTGATACTCTGAGTGCCATGAAAGGTCTTGTAAGTGTTGGTATGTCATTAGACGGTAATCAAGAGATGCATAACGAAATACGTGGTTCTCCCGTTGCGTTTCAACAAACAATAAACTCTTTTAAGATGTTACATGAAAGAGGTATTCTTACCAATATTGTGTCTGTTGTTATGAAAGAAAATCTTCCCTATATGAAAGATATTGTAAAGATTGCGAAGGAAAATAATATTAAATCTGTTTGGTTTGAAATTGAACGATATTACATTAAAGATGAAATTGCACAAACTCAATCATTACTTAAAGTGTCTGATGAAGATAAAGACGACGTTTTTCCTTTAATGATAATTGATGAATATAAACGAGAATATTCTTTAGATGAATTAAAGAAATCTCTTGAAGAAGTTCAAGAGTATGGAAACAATAATGGAGTTAACGTTTTCTTTTATCCAGAATATTTACTTACAAAAGTTGAAGAGTGTCATGCTCGAACACTTCGAAGAAATGGACGATACATGTGTAGGTTCATTAATCGAGCACGGATAGACCCGTACGGAAATGTTATTCATTGTGGACAGTTACGTAAATCGTTTGGTAATCTTAAAGAAAAAAGTTTTAAGGAGATATGGAACAGTATAGAGTATAAAGAGTTTAGAATGAACTTGTTAAACCATAACCTTATGCCGATCTGTGAAACGTGTTTGAACATGGTGAAAATCAATTAACTTTTATTCCTTTATTTTTTCCTATTTATCTTTTCTCTATATTTACTAATTTCTCATATACATTTCTATGATGTTGAAATACGGCAGACGCATTCGATACTTTAGTAATAAGGGTATGGCCACTAGATGCAAGTTTATTTCTTGTGTTTGGTTCTTTTATGAGTTTTATAATTGCGTTTGCCATTCCATTAATGTCTCTCGCTTCAACAGTAAGGCCCGTCTTTCCATTAATAACCAATTCTGCACTACCGCCAACATTCGTTGCAACGATAGTTTTTTTCATTGTAAAAGACTCAAAGATAATTCTTGTTAATGGTTCTGGCCATAATGATGGAGATATAACAAAACTTGATTGGGCATACTCAT
The DNA here is from genome assembly GCA_018676855.1 of Candidatus Woesearchaeota archaeon. Classification (GTDB taxonomy): domain Archaea; phylum Nanobdellota; class Nanobdellia; order Woesearchaeales; family GW2011-AR9; genus PCYB01. The sequence goes on along the minus strand of JABHDY010000003.1, from coordinate 232,534 downwards.
TTTTCATTGTATCATGATTTATATTGCCTAAGAACGTTACATTATGTTTCAGATGTAATTGTTGTGTTAATTTCCCTAACGCTTCTCGTGAAGAACCGTCGCCCGCAATACGTAATTGTGCGTGTGGATATATGTCGACAACGTGCCTGAACGAACGTATCAAATAATCAAACCCCTTCGTTTTCTTCAGTCCGCCAGCAGTAAATATCTGGATGGTCTTTGGTGCTTGTTTAAGACTAATCGGTTCCCATTCTTCTTTTTGTACTTTGATAGTCTTTACTTTGTCTTCCTCAATTCCTGATTCAATAACTTTATTCTTTACAAAATCTGAAACGGTAACATAATAATCAATATTTTTAAAATATTGAAGTAACCTATTATTTTGTGTATAGAACCATGGAAGTGTATAAGTGCTTATCCACCCTTTATTATATCCTTGCACAAATGATTGGTAAAGCCATTTCTTGTACGTTTTCTTTGAATAGTGGAACGGAATGATTCCCTGTTCTAATGGAATTGATAGGTTGCATGAGAAACGGTAATCGCGGACAGTAAAGACTGTTGGAATACGTAATCTTCGTGCTGCACGTATCGCAGCAATCATCATTGACGAATCCTGTATGTGAACAATGTCGGGCTTTTCCTTTACAAAAATTGAATATATTCTTTTTTCCATTTGCGTATCAATAATTCTGTGGCCTATAAGAAGAACAGAATTTGGAACACGTTTTAATGAGGGAACAGAATAACATCGGAACGGCATTTTGTGTGTTACTTTAGTTGTTATGACAAACGCTGAATCGTTCTCTTTACTAGTGTTAAAACTTGTTGCGAGAAGAAAACTACTAATTTCTGCTCCTGACGTCTTTTGTCCTAGGAATGTTGCAATTATAGCGACTTTCATTGTTTATTTATAATTTGAATTTTATACATACTAATGAGTTTTTGTATAACTATATCCTCACTATACTTCATTACTTTTTTCTTTCCTACTCTGCCCATCATGTCACGTAATTCTGGTTTATCAATAAGGGTCTGAAGTACAGCATGTAATTCTCTTACATCTCCCGGAATAACAAGTATGCCTGCACCTTGTTCAATAGTTTCTTTTATTCCACCTATTGCTGATCCAATAACCGGTTTACCTGCTGCCATTGATTCGATAGAAATTCTTCCGAAAGGTTCTGGCCATACTGAAGGAAAGACAATGATGTCAGATTGTGCATATACTTGTGGAATTTCTGTATATGAAACTGGTTCATGAATTGTTGCATTGATATTTTTTGTCGTAATCATTCGTTGAATGTCCTTTTTAAGAACACCATCTCCATATAATGTACAATGACAGTTAAGTCCTTGTAACGATTTTATAAGAACATGTGGGCCCTTCGATTTAATTAATGCGCCAAGGTATGCCACTTCAACATTCTTATCATTATTTTCTTTTTTTATTATATTATCTTTCTTTACTGTAAAATCTTCTATCGCAAGGGCATTCGGAATAACTGTACTTTGTATTCTATGTTGTTGCAAAACTCCCTGGATGTATTTACTTATCGAAATGATATTACAGTAACGTAATGATTTGTTTAGTCTTGTATAATATCTATAGACATACCATAAGAAAAAAGGATTATATTTGAAATACCATTTGTTCTTCATCTTACCAAATTCTGCTGAATCATTCTGACACGAAACAAACTTTGCTGGTGAACATCGTACTGTACACTCTTTCTTACCATGATATATTCTATCTCCTTTAGGACATAACGTTGGATAACTTTCAACAGTTACAAAAAGAGGAATATTTAGATGTTTCAACTTTGGTGCTGCGATACAACTTGTTCCAATGAAATGTATACAATCAAAATTCTTTTTTGTAACTATACGTTGTACTTCTTTAACAACAGACCGAGGAAATGTTGTGCTTCGCGTTACATTACTCCGAATACCACTTGGAGAATCGCCCGTTGTAAGGGTTCTGTACACACGTATTCCATCAACAGTCTCATATCTCTGAAGACCTTTATGGTACGATGTTACTACAGATACGTCTACTCCCCGTTTCACGAGAGCTTTTGCAAGAAGGGTAAGGTTAATCTCACCACCACCCATTATTTTTGGTGGAAAATATTCTGAAACAAAAAGAACGTTCATACTTAATTTGTGATAAAAATGGCTTTATAATGGTTATGGAGAAGGGTTCAATTGTTTTGAATCAAATCTCTATACAACTTCAAGTACTGTTCAATGCTTGGTGCCCATTCGAACTTCTTTACTGGCGTTTCATTATATTTGCCCTGTGCTCCCTCTATGACTTTTTCAGCTAGTTCTCTATAGTTCTTACTCTTAAACATAAGATGTTTTCCAGAAACAACTTCTGGGATGGAACCTGCATCACTTACGATAACCGGTTTGTTCATTGCAATAGATTCTGTTGTTGTATATCCAAACCCTTCTGCTAATGAGGGAACAACAATACAGTCAGCTGCGTTCATATAATCTCCTAATTTTTCATAGGGCACCGATGGAATTATTTTTACATAATCGTCTATTTTCAGTTTTCTGACCAATTCTTGCAGTTCATGATATTTATCTTTATACTTGTCAATTGATCCTAACATCAACAAGAATATTGAATCTGGCAATTTTTCTTTGATATGTGGGACTGCTTTCAATGCAATTTCAAATCCCTTTGACGGTCCTGGCCGTCCCCATGAAAAATATACAAACTTGTTGTCAATGTTCAACTTATTTCGTATGTTTTCTGCATTTTTGAGATTAAAGTTCTTTGAATTCCAAAACGTGTAATCAAGACCGTTATGAATTGTTACAGCTTTATTCTTTTTTATACCAGCTTTGTACAAATCATGACGTGTTGCATTTGATACGCACACATATTTGTCAAATGGTAAAGCATAGATTAATCGTTCTAAACATTCATGAACGAACGATTTTAACCACGAAAATCCGGTTACTTTATTCCATTTTCCAATCCATACTTCATGAACTGTAAGAACAACTTTCTTTCCTGTTAGTTTAGCAGCGATCCATGCAGGTACAGCACCATTAAATGTTGTTGTTTGGATAATGTCTGCATGCCGTGCCATCTTGATCGCTTTAGGAATTGCAGCGAATGAAAAAATGTAGCGAGAATATAATGATGGAACTCTATGAACCTGTACGCCATTCAAAACTTCATTCTTTTTTGTGCCTCTTAGTTGGTGCGTTAATAATGAAACTCTTTCTTTTTGTTTAACATATCCTTCTGCAAGGTTTTTAAACACTACTTCTGCACCACCATAATGTGGGATATAATTCTCACAGATAAAAAGAATTTTCATTGTATCTTTCATTTCGTATGGTCATGCTCGCGTTTAGTATGCTCGGTATTCTGTAACGCTTGTTTTCGTACAAATGTTTTAAGTTTGTGTTCAAGTTTCTTGGTTTTACTATAATTATAAAATCCAAGTGCGAGAAGGACAAAAAATCCAACAACGACAAAAAAATCAAGCCTCCTATAGAAATTAAGAGGGTCGATAATCGGATCAAGAATACTAGGAGATATTGCAGTAATGGCAAGGATTATCCAACCAAGTGTCCATACAATATATTCTCCAGAGGTAAGTTCCTTCCGTTTATATTTTACGAATGTAAAGTACATCATAGCAATTCCAAAAATTATTCCTAGTAATTGTATCCAAAGTGTTGTATTCATTTGAAAAACCTCCATAAGAACATTTTCATGACAATACTAACGCCGTCAAGAACTGTTGTTCCTTTATATTTGTCTGCATATATTGTTTGTATTGGTATCTGTGCATATGACACTTTATGTCTTCCTGCAAGCGCAATCATTTCCGATTCCATACTATAGTCAGATGCATTCCATCGAATTTTTTTGTAGGTATCTGTTGTAAATCCACGATATCCACACTGTGTATCCTTAATATTAATTCCATATAATATTTTTGTTGTTTTGTTTATGAACGCATTTCCGAACCGTAACACAAACGGCATTGCAGTTCCAAGAGTTCGATGACCAAACACAAGGTCAACATGTTTCAACTTTTCAATAAATTCTGGAATTTTTTCAGGGTCATGCTGACCATCGGCGTCCAAAACAATAATCTTGTGAATGTTTTGTGTTACAGCATAATCACAACCAGTTTTAAGCGCGGCACCCTTTCCTAGATTGACAGCATGTTTAAGGAACGTAACATCTTCTTCCTGTGCAATTGATTCTGTTGTATCATGACTTCCATCATCCACAACAATAATGTTCTGAACATATTTTTTAACAGCATGGATGACGTCTCGTAACGTTTTTTCTTCATTATATGCCGGAATGACAACTGCAGTGTTCATATCAAGAATATCATAGAAAATGATTTATAAGAGTTATGCAAGAATACATAAATAGAAGTCTACGATAAATTATTCAACCGTAACACTTCAGAAAGAAGAGATTTTCGTAATTCTGTGTCCATTTTTATTCTATCACAATCGTGGCACATGGGTAACATACCAAAATTCTTTTCTAAATGAATCTTTCGTAAACTTTTCAGTTTATCGTTGTTCCAACATTCTTTAAGTGTACTTGTATTCAAATCTCCATACGTTAATTTAGCTTCGAAATCTACACAACATACAGTTAACGTTCCATCATAATTAACAATGAACCTATTCCAGAGAAGGTTGCATGGCTTCCATTTTTCTTTTGGAAGTCTTATATCTTCTAATTTAGAATCAATTTCTGGCGGGAGTGAACTGTCGTCAACTTGACTTCCCTGATTTGATACAATGTTAAACAATGTTTGATCAACCAACTTACCAAATACGTTATTATAATTTAAAAGGTCATCATAATTTTCTTTCATGATAACAAACGATGCAAATATTCCCAACTTCGCTTTTCGTTCATCACGCAATTTTCGTAATAGTTGCATGTTTTTAACTAACGTGTCCCACTTCGCATTTACACGAATAAATTCGTAACTTTCTTTCGCTCCTGAGTCAATAGAAAATTTTATTGAATCCAATCCAGAATTAAGTAACTTCATGATTTTATCTTCATTTAATAGTTGACCGTTTGTTGTTATGTACACATACTTCATGCCAGCTTCTTTTGCAATGGTAATAAACTCAAAAATCTTTGGATGGATGAACGCTTCACCAGTTGTATATAACGCAACGTTTTCTATTCCTAATTCCTTTGCTTCAGTAATAACTTTTCTATACAACTCTTCCGTCATGAAACCTACTTTCCGTTTCATGTCCTTATGATAACACATCTTACATGCTAAATTGCATGCGTTTGTTACTTCAAACATAATGGTTTTGGGATATTCAGCTTCGACAGAAAGTTCATTTTCTTTTCCCCACATTTGTACTTTTTTATCTCGTATTAATGTTCTTGTATCATCTTGTGAGGTGTGCTCAAGAATGTCGTCGTGCATCATTACTTCTTCTTTTTGTATATCTTTAAACATTGTTCACGCTCCGTTTTTCAAAACGGTAAGTGGTTTATAAATTTTATTATACATTGACACTAAGTTCTAACTTACCGATTTTCAATAACGTAAATTAAATGGTACCCAAACTTTGTTTGTATTGGGTCAGAAATCTCTCCTGGGTTAAGTGAAAATGCTGTCGTTTCAAATTCGGGGACCATACGGTTTCTTCCAAACCACCCTAAATCTCCACCGTTAACTGCACTTCCAGGATCTTCAGACGTTTCTTTTGCCAATTCTTGGAAGTTAGTTGCATCAACCAATTTCCGTATTTCTGTGATTACTACAAGTGCTTTCTCTTCACTTCGTCCTTCAGTTGAAATTAATATGTGTGCTGCGTGAACTTCTTCAATATCGTTTAGAACTGTTGGTTCTACTACTTCTACAACTTCTTTCTGTTCAAAAATATTATTTTTTTGCTGACAGTCAAAATCTACTTTCCATGTTGCTATTCTTGCACCTGTTAATTGTTGACGATCGTCAAACTTACTAAAACATTCTAAGCCGTGACCATCAAAAAAGTATAACTTTGTAAACATACTGTTTGCTTGTAATGGATGAGTTAACAGGATTGTACTATCATCAATAAGGACGATGGATAAGCCCATTAATTCGCCAGTAAACTTTTTTTCAACAATACCATCATTTTCAGTTGCATACACTATACTGTCTGGATAAATTTTTTGTCCGTTACTTCCTTGGATAAATGCTTCATGCGTTCCTTTATCAATTTCTATAAGGGCATTTCCGCCACCAACACCAACAATGCATTCAAGTTTGTTTCCCAGATTGTCGCATCCAAACTGGCCCTGGTAACTTGGCCATGGTGCAACCCATTGGTCTGCACCTGTGGTAGTTATTTCATAATACTGCTGGTCTGCTTCACTGCTTGTTAAACCAAACTTGTCCATAAGTGTTTGTTTTCCATTTTGTTCGTCACGCTTTACTGCTTGATACATTGCAGCTTTTTCAAAATCCCAACTACCAAAATGGCCCCATACACCACCTTTCCCAACCATATCTTCTGACGTAATGTAAAATTGGTCAAGAAGATCATCACAGTATGTTATTGCGATAATATCAGCAATTTGTGCAGTAGTAAGGCCCTCATCTTGTAGAATTTTAACAGCTTTTGTCTTATCATTAACAACCATCATATCATTCATGATATCAACTGCACGAACAGCATCTCCGTTAAGGAACTCTTCAAGAACGTGCACAGGTTTTTGTTGTCCACAATTAAGCATACGTAATAAACCCACGGAAACTTGTTCATCATCCGTAAGCAACGTCTTTCCAACCCAATGTATTCTTTCTCCCTGATCAGCACCATCAAACGTAACATGTTGACCACTTATTGAATAGAACCAATGACCAAAGTCCCACCATGACGTTATAATTGCTTCTTGTGTACTATCTTTAATTTTAGTTAGGCTATCATACCATGCGTCGTTCATTGTTGGTATTTCGTTAAATGACGTATTTTTTGCATCGTTTAATGGTGTTATTAAAAGTAAACAGAACACAATAATAAGAATAACTTTTGAAATTGTTTTATCAATATGGATAGCTTTTGAAAGCCATTCGCTTGCAGCTTTATATGAAACTCCTATCGTGATACCAAATGCAATAGCAAATGCAGGGACCATTAGGATTGAAAATCTCATTCCCTTTGTGAAACCATATGCAGTTCCCGCGATCCAAATGATAAGAAGTAATGCATACTTTATGTTTGTATTATTCTCTTTGAAGTATAACACTTTCATAATGCCAACAAGTACGGGAATGCTTATTAGAATAATAAACGTTATCGGATTATTAAGCGAACTTTTAAGTGAAAGTATGATAACGTAATATACGCCCGATCCAATTAAGTACCACACATTTTTCATTTTTTCTTTTTTTGTGTTAAACAATAATATAACAATTCCTATGAGTCCGATCCAAAATAATAATTTTCCACCCATTTGCGCAATAATTCCACTTAAATCCGTTTCGTTAAATTCTGCAACTGTTGTAAGAACATTTGGCCATATTTTTGCAACTGCAACTTCTTTTATTGCCGTTGCTTTGAACGGTGCCGTAAATAGTATCTTAAACTTTGAGAATCCTGCAAAAATTGAAACAAATATTGCTGAAGTAATAAAATAAATTCCTCCAACGATGACTGTATCTTTAACATTTTTTTTGAATAATGGTTTTTTTTCTTTATTTTGTATGTTTTTTAGAATGTTATATGTCAAAAATGCGATGATGGTTGCAACGATAAACATAACTATGTACCAGTATCCTAACCATGTTACTGCATACAAACCACTGATAAAACCTGCAAGACTACCAAACATAATCTTTTTCTTTATCGTTTTTGCGTCAAAAGCTTCAAAGAATAGCCATACAATGAATAATGGAAATAATATGTTATATGCATCAGTATCAGAAAAACCTGCTGGCGTTCTACCTAAAAGTGCAGCATTTATAGCTATAATTGTTGAGGCAAAAAATCCTCCTACATTTCCACCAACTTTTCTTCCTAAAAGAAATGCGGGAATAAGCGATAAGCCAATAATAATAACGGGTATGAAAAACATAACTCTCATTAGTGAAACGTCTCTATTGAAAATGCTCGTTATTTTGTATACCCATGCACCAAACACTGTATGAAACGGAATGTTTGTTGTTCCTCGTCCTTCTCTTCCATTTCGTAAACTAAATATCCGTTCTCCTTCCTCATTATAACTATCTCCCAACTCTCCATATTCTACATAATTCCGTGCTTCAGCAAACCAGTAATATGGGTCTATTGCGAGTAAATATGTGTCACCATTTTCGTCTTGTAATCGCGATTTAAATTGTGCAGACATTTGTTCTTTATCCACTTTTATTTGATCTTTATTATTCTGCAATAATGATTGAAATTCTTTTTCAATCAACGCATCCCTATTTTGTTGTGGTAGGTTTGGATATTGTTGATTAACACTTTGTGTTATTTGATTTCTATAAAAAGAGTGAACCTGACTTTCTGCCCAATCATCTGTAATCGGAAGATATGCTGGAGCCATTCTAAAATATGATGAAATGAATATGGTCAGAAGGATAAGCGCAAGTGGAATTAACCATTTCTTGTTTTTTTGTGTCCATGCAACAACTTTTTTTGTATCTATTGCAAAATCATCTTTCTTTTTTGTGTGAGATTCTGTTGATTTATTTTTTGACTTTTCTTTTGATTTTAAATTTTTAAAGAATGATGTTGTTTTATGTTTGACATCAGCGAAACTAAATGAAACGTCCTTTTCGGTTTCTTCTTCACTAAAAATGTCGTCACGTTCTTTTTTTGTATGGTGTGGTTCGTCAATTTCAACAACTTTTTCTTTTTTTTCTTCAACTTCTTGAGGAACGTCTTTCTTTTCTGGTTGATCTTGTTGCTCTTCTTCCGGTTGTTCTTCAACAGGTTCTTTTTCTTTTTCTTCTTCAGAATCATGAGTGTCTTCAGAATGTTCTTCTTTAGGTTCTTCAGTAGGTTTCTGTTCTTCAGTTGTTGGTTCGGTTGAAAATCCTTCTAGAATGTCATCATTACTGTCCTGTTCTTCTTTTTTACGTTCTTGTTTGTCTTCTTCCACTTGCACGCCCTCTGGGCTTCAAAATGGTGGGTCGTTTATAAAGTTTATTATGTTCCAGAACAAAGCACATTTATCAGCAACATTTTTATACCTCCCTATTCTTTTAAATAGAAGTATGAAAAAAAAGGGACAAGTAACGGTGTTTATTATAGTTGGTATAGTATTATTGTTAATTGTTGGTCTAATATTTTTTCAAAAAGGACAAGATACAACAAAATCAGTTTTTATTAATAAAGATCTTGTCAGTATCCCTTACAGTTCTTCAGTCCAAAATTTTGTCCAGTCGTGTTTTGAACAGGTAACAGAACTAGGAGTTATTCGGACGGGTCATCAGGGAGGATATTGGGAATCACCCTTAGATTATTCAATATTATTCTTTGATGATACTCTTCCCTATTATTATGCCGATGAAACTTCAATGGTTATCTCAGAAGAAAATGCGGAACATGAATTAGAAAATTATATTAAAGAAAGACTTCCTGAATGTGTTCAAGACTTTTCTATTTATGAAGATGAAGGTTATGAAATAATTGCAAGTTCGATAGATGTTAATGTTAATTTTGGTAATCAGATACTTGTTGAACTACAGTATCCACTTACAATACAAAAGGGTATAACTGTATTAGAACTAAACGATTTTGTTCATATTCTTGATGTTAATATGCGCAAATTTTTTGATGTTGCACATAAAATAGTTGAGAAACATCAAGAAACAGATGGATATATCTGTTTGACATGTATTGATGAATGGGCTTCCGAGGAAGATGTTATTATTACAGTTTTTCCTATTTATGACACAGGTCCATTTGAAAACGATATCTTATGGTTCACGTTATGGGACAAAAATAATAAAGAAATTAGAAACAGGAACTTTACGTTTGAATTTGTTCTTGAATCAATTCCACGGATTGATGAAGAAGAACTAGAAATGGAAGACATCGTTAGTTTTGATATTTTGTCAGGTGTGTTCTTTGAATACCAAATAGAAACAAACAAAGATGATGTTATATTCTATGATGATACAGATTTGTTCGATATTGATGACAAAGGATTAATTCAATTTATTCCTTCAGAAGATCAACAGGGATCACATTTTGTTGAAATTGAAGCGGAAGATAAAAATGGTAATACAGATTCAGAATTGTTATTATTAACAATATCATAAACATGAAAATGAAACTGACAAAAATAAATATGGTTTTGGTACTTGTAATCATTGTATTAAGTACATCTTTAGTTATTGCACAAAATCATGTTCCAATTGTTCCTCCAGAAGATTTTATTCTTTTTACTCCAGAAAATCAAGCATCTTATGTTTCAGACATGCAAGATTTTTCTGGAGGAAATTATGAAATTGCATACGATTACTTTTCAAATTCTCTCAATATCATGTCTGCTCCTGACGCATTTGAACGATTCATGTATTCTTTAGGGATAACAATCTCTATAGATTCTACAGCGCCATCTTCAGTTTTTAACTACAATTCTATTGGAACTCTTGTTGGTGCCGGCGGTGAAGAAGTAAATATTTATGATTTTTCTAATACTGAAGAAAGTTTACAAATTGATGGTGATGGAAATATTGTTATCATTGATAGGGATAAAAGAGAATGGCCATTCTCTGGTACACTTGGTTTTTCTCAAGGAAAATTCACGCTTGATGATGGAGAATTTGCTGGTCAAATGATTCAAAATGGGAAGTTTATTCTTGGTAATGGAAAAATGAAGGGAATTATGGAAAGTTTTGGCGGTCTTCATTTTGATGAAGATACGTCGTTTGAATTTGTAAAAGATACTAACACAATAAAACTTGTTAAAGCAAATGTTGTTGGCGTAGATTTTGATACTGATATTATGATTTATGGAAATTCTGTGTCTCTTCCTGATGGAGATATGTTGCATAAAGGAAGGTTAACATTTGAAAAAGGTCGTCCAGTTCTTGTTGGAAGTGGTTCTGAAGTAACGGTAAAAGGATTTACACATAAGACAAAGAAAGGGAAAACAGTACAATTATTATATGCTGAAAGTGCTGAATTGGACGAGATTGATTTTAATGAACAAGAAGCATTGGCAAAGATTCCTCAAGCAGATGAGTTTGAACAGGAATGGAAAGATCAGTTTAGTATTGTGTCTGAACTCAAATCACGTCAAAAAGAACTTGAAACAGAATTACGAAAATTAACAAAACAGAGTGGTACAACAGAAAGAATTGCAGAAATAACAGAAGAACTGAAACAGATTGTTCCACAAATTACAACAGAATCAACAAAATTACGTACCATAACAGAATCGTATGTGCCAACCATTATCAGTAGTGAAGGCGTTCATTTACGTTATAAAGAGCAGAGGGAAAAAGAATATATTTCTGTTATTCCTGGAATGATTCCAGATGGTAATTATTTTATTTATGGAGATGAACATATTTGGTTAGGTGGAGATGGTTTCTCGTCAAATGCGGAAGATGGAAATCCAATTTTTCCAGAATTTACACTTTCCTATGAAGGATGGATAACACGAGAGAGAAAAAGTCAGTTAGAATTTGAACCTAAAGGAGGAACAATAGATGCCGTTAAAATGTCGCCGCAACGACGGCCCCTTGCACTTGAAGTAACAATGTCTGGAGAAGGTGTTGTAACAAATGGTAAATATCTTTTTCGAGCAGATGGTGAAGATGTCTTGATTTCCCCTGCTGACACATTTGCTTCTGAAGAATTAGTTTCGTCAGATATGCGTTTCAATTACAAAGCTGATTTAGGCGAAACAAAAATATACGACTTAAATGTAGATGGCGAATATCATCTTGAACTTACTTCAGAAGAGAGAGAAGGATTGTTACAAGAACGAGCTTCTGTAATGGTGTTTTTAGACGACTATAAAGAAGAACTTAAAAGTAAGCCAGCAATACGAAGAATCATAAGGAAACTTGAACCATTAGAGAAAGATCTTAATAACTTGCAAGGTGAACTTGAAAAAGCTTTACAATTATGGCGTCGGGCAGAACAGCATGGGACAGATGCCGAAAAGAAATCCACTTTTAGAGATGTAGAACAGTTCGAATCACAGATAAAAAAAGTAGATGAACAAATTAAGTCTCTAGAACAAATGCCAGAATATTCTGAATTCAAGCCAAAACGTGACGATCTTGAATTTAAACAGAATGATCTTGATGATATTAATCATCGTCTTGTGGGGAATATTGGTGAGCATAAGTCTGGTATATGGGGCCAAATTGTAAGTTCAGAAGATGGTGACTCGTTTGTAAGTTATCAAGAACGAGTCGAGGGATTTCCAGTTATAAAAAATACTGACATTTTTCAATGGACAGATGAAGTGTTACGATTACGTGCAGGCCAGACTGTTAGTGGAGAAGAACTTGATATCCCAGACATTTTTATTTCAAACACTGACAGGCTCCAGTTAGATTTCATCAATGGCGATCAGCAATGTATTGACGTACAGTTTGCGATGGCATATCAACATGCATTAGAAACAGGTCAAGACATATGTTACGGTTCAAAGCCAAAATGTTTAAGTGATTATACAGAACAACCACAAATATTTGTAGAAGATTGGATGCATGATCTTAATACACGTTCATATGAATTAGCGACAAAACGAATTGAACGTGGAAAAGGTGGCGTGTGGGATGATCAAATTGATATTCTCTCTGTTGATGAGTATGATGATATCCAACCAGGCGATGTTTTGTTGTATAATGGTCATGCAATTGGTGTGAAAGAAGTTCTTGAGATTCCACCTGGAAGCGGAACGAAATATATTCGACAATTTGCCGGTTCAATGCCTGCTATAGACGCTCATATTTATCAAACTTCGTCCGAACATGGAGGATTAAAAAGTATTGAACAACTTAAATCTGAACGGATTGGTTTTAAGGACAAGAAAGAACTAGTTTCAATATTTAGATGGAAATTTAGAAAACCTAATGATGTTGTGGCAGTAGCAAAATAAGTAATTACCTTTACTTTATTTTCTTTTTTGTAACGGACTGATCATGTTAAGCGGCGTTAATACTTTATCTCCCTCATGATCCATCCTTTCTGCTAATGATTTTATTCTTCCATAAAGAACTTGTGTATGTACCGTATTAAACGCAAACGTGATATAATCGTCATATCCTAGTTTCGGTTTATGGATGAGGGTATCGCATTTCTTGTCATTGAATTGTAAATACGTTTTTGCAAAATGTTTAATGTCTGATCCGTCTTTTTGTGTTAGAATATATATCCCCATCCTTGGTGCAAGTTCGACAAGAACATAATCATCTGCATTCGGAGAATGGTCTAATCTTTTTCTAAATTCACGGACACTTTCTGGAACATTAAGATAATCCTCAATAGTTTTTTCATCTTTTTTCTTACTTTTTTTTACATGGTCAGTACTCTCAGAAGATGTTGTATCAGGTTGTGGTGTAGAATGGTGAAGTTTTGTTTTGGTTAAACATGTTGTAGGTACATCATACCCAGATGATAGTGCAAGAACACCAGCAAGACCAATTGTTGAAATAACTTTTCGTATATTTTGTGACATTCGTATCAAAACCTTATGTGATTTTAAGAGTGAATGCACTTTGATTTATAAATCTTTCCAGAATTACTTACTGCGCAGTAGTTCTTTCCACCGAAGAACTTCGTCAGGCATACCAAACGCTTCACAAAGAGGAACAATTGTCGGTTCATGAAATAATGTGTGAAGAACAAGATCAGAACAATCTAAATAACCATTACCATTGTCTTTGTAAAGAACAGCAATATGTCGTGGGAAAAAAATAATGTCTCCTTCCGTAACAGTTTTTTCATCCGTTCCATATGGAATAAGTTTTTTCTGAGAATCTAATAATCTTTCTTGATCATCAACATCAAAAGATATTTTCACAATTCTTTCTGTGTGTTGTTTTTTTCGCAGTCCATATGACCACGTGTATGGGTTCTTGTGCCCTGCTCTTCGCCATCCGTACGTTGCAAAGTCTGCACAGTCAGATCCTATTAAGCCGTCTATTTGTGAAGTGTTACTTCCCCATATGTATGGTGTATTAAATAACTCAAAAAGGTAATCTACCCACGACCCCGTATTTGGACGGAACGAAACTTGATGAACTTTTGTACTTATAGCTCCGTGTTTAATAGATTCACTTCCTGGACTTTCTAGTTCCGTTTCATTAATATCTACTACAACTTTATATCTCATTACGCCAAATCCTGTTGGTTCAATTGGAAACTTATCTTCAAACGATGTTGGATGGACGTCAGCACTGGTTTTCCATCCGTTCTGCCATTGCGTTTCTTTGTATGTTATTGGATTCCTTTTTGAAACATATCTATACTCATTTTCTAATGCTTCAACCTTAAACCATTTTACTTCTGGTTTTTCTTCTGATGGCCATGGTTTAACAATGTCTCTTTTTCTTTTTCCTTTTACGTTTATACATGGTGCATCCGTAAAATACACTTTTTTTCCAAATTGTAACGCTTCAACAACTACATACATTTCAACAGCATTATCGATAGTTGCATATTTTGGTTTTTGATCTGCACAAGTTGTTACAACATCATTTCCTCCAGTTATATGAGAAACAATATGTGCTTTCTGTGGTATAACTCCTACAGTTAGGAGAGAATCGTGCTGCAATCCTGCCGTGATTCCAGATTTTACAAGAGTTTCTAAAGTAGATTTACAAGATTGTGGTGAAAAAGAAATTGGTTTCTGTGACTGAGCAACGGTTGAACCTGCAAGCGCAAGAGAACCAGCAAAAATAAGTGATGCGATTGTGTTTTTCAAAACCATATGATATTTTTTTTAATGGAATATATAAACATTTCTCTTATTTTTTACTCAAGAGTGACTATTTTTGGTTTGTGCTTGTTTTTATGATATTTATAAACCATAATTATTATATAACTCATTATCTTAAGAAATATCGTGATCACTACACTTATATCCATTTTTGGTTCAAAAACAAAGGCACAAGAAATACTTTTAATACAAAAAAATGTCAAAGATGTTGTTCGCCAGGGATTTTATGAACAAGAATTGTTAAAAGTTGAACAATATTGTAAAAAAAAGAATCTTTTCTGTATTCGGTCAAAGTTTAAGATTGTTCTTGCAGACGATACAGGATATTCAAACAAAGGGTTTCGAGTTCCAGAACAAGATGCTCGTCAGGGAATGTATTTTGTGTACATTTCACGAGATGAAGAAAAAGCGTGGTTAGCAGCATATTATGAACTGATAAATAATCATACGGATTTAGGATTATTGTTAGGGTATCCAGAATGTTGCGTCAAATTTTTCAGCACTCAGTTTAATGAACATAATTCTAATCCTGAACATGTTCCCACAAACCATTTTACTAATATTACAAAAAGGGATAAAGACGCAGTATTAATATCACACTTTCCGTGTAGTTCTGAGTGCGAAAAAAGTATTGAATTAGCAAAAACGTATCTTGCTGTTCTTACGAAAGAAGATGTACAGAGAGCAGAAGAATTATTAGAAGAAATACGCGTTACACAATCTCAATCCCAACAGGACAATGGTCAGAACCCATTACACTAGGAAGAATAAACGCTTTCTTCAATTTTGGCCGTAGTTTTTTTGAGATTAAAAAATAATCAATTCGCCATCCAACATTTCTTTTCCGTGCATTAAACATGTAGGTCCAATAACTATACTGTTCTGGTTTAGTATTAAATTCTCGAAATGTATCAATGAAACCGTGGTCAATAAATTGTTGAAATCCATCAATTTCTATTTTTGTATATCCTGCAGTTTTGTTATAATTACTTTTTGGATTTGCTAAATCTATGTCTGTATGGGCAACATTAAAATCTCCACAGACAATGACCGGCTTTTTCTTTTCCAATAATGTAAGGTAATGTAAAAAGTCTTTGTCCCAATCTTTTCTGTAGTCTAATCGTGGTAAGCCCCTCCCAGAATTTGGAACATATACAGTGACTACAAAATACTTCTCAAATTCTAACGTTATGACTCTTCCTTCCTTATCATGTTCTTCTTTTCCAATACCATTTATTGTTGATAATGGTTGATGTTTACTAAAGATTGCTGTTCCAGCATAGCCTTTCTTTTGCGCTTCGTTCCAATAATGGTGTGGATACTCATCAAGTATTTTGTCTACCTGATTCAAGTGCGCTTTCGTTTCTTGAATACATAAAATGTCAGGATTTTCTTTCTCAACAAATGTAAGAAAATCTTTTTTTAAAGCTGCTCTTATACCGTTTACGTTCCAAGAGAGAATTTTCATACATTTAGTTATTCCCCTATAATATATAAAGTTTTATAAAGTCTTATTCAAATATATCATATTGATGGCGAGATTAAAGTTTAAAAAGAAGTGTAACATATGCAAAGATGAATGGGTCATTGTTCACCCACGTGAGTATACTATTTGTACAAAATGTCATATGAAGCAAATTTTTTCTGAAGAAATAACAGCTAAAAAATATGAATTTCTAAATATTAGTAAGAGATTATATGAACAGTCTCGATTCTTACGAAATATCCGTCAAGCATATTTGATGTATAAGAACCTTACAGCAAAGCAAATTTCTGCGTTTAAAGATACAGTAAAGAAAGTTAAAGAAGGAAAAGACGATTCAGAATAAAGAAAATAATACCTGGAGGTAGTAAAAAATGAGAAATTATATAGTTGTGTTAATGTTATGTTTAGTAGTATTAGTTGTTGCTGGTTGTTCTACGCCAGTTGAAGATGTCCCTGAACCAGTACCTGTACCAGTAGTTGCAGAATCAGAACCAGTTCAAGTAGTTGATCAACCTCAAGATGAAACGAATGTTGTTGTATCAAGTGGAGACATTTCAATTCTTGGTGCTCGAGGATTAGAACCTGATAGTCTTACAGTACGTGCAGGAAGTTCAGTTTCCTTTACAAATAATAATCCGTCCGAAATAGATAATTATAAAGACATCGTTTTAGTTATCCAAAATAAATATACACGGTTAACTGAACATTCTGGAAAGCTTTCATTGGGTGAAACGTATGAACATGTTTTTACAACAGCAGGAACGTTTGATTTCTGGACAGTTGGATACGGAATAAAAGGAACGATAACTGTTGAATAGTTTTTTAGACTTTTTTTAATTTATTTTTTTCCATTTCTTTTTTTCTAGAATAAAATGCGCCAGCGCCCGGATTTGAACCGGGAATGGCCGAAGCCACGGGTTTGCTTTGGTCTTTCGTTCAAGACCCGCGCAATACCGAATTATGCGACGCTGGCATTAATGGAAGATGGCGGTGGGGGGATTTGAGCCCCCGGCCTCTACGTACCTCAGTTATATCAAGTTAATCATCGAGCAAAGCTCTCATTGCTCAAGCATATGAGCGTAGCGCTATAACCAGGCTTAGCTACACCGCCTTCCACACAAGAATGATGGTGTTCTTTATATAAAGATTTCTGCAATTCCGCAATTATTATATAATAAATTGATTTCTCAATAGATAGGTGATACAAGAAAATGGATTTTGATAGAAAAGAAACCCCCGAATTTAAATTAGCATTGGTTGCTGAATCGTTTAGAACAAGAAAGAAGTTTATACTTGATGCTATGGATGTATCAATAAAGTTATCAAAAGAAAATGATGTCCAATTAGTAAAAGCTTTGAATAAAGCAAAAATAGAAACAATTCTTGATAAAGTTGAAATAGAAATTGCGAAAGAAGAAGCAAAACTCAAATAATTTTATTTTAAAACACAATCTTTAAAAATATCAAACAAAATAATATTCATATGCTTACCGTACGAACACAAATTAAAGAAATTCTTAAAGATTCTGGTTTAGGTGTAGAGAACCTATCTGCCGACTTTATAGAAACGTTAGATCATAAAGTTAAACAACTTATTCTTGACGCAGCAACACGTGCAAAGGAAAATAGTAGGCGAACAGTTATGGGAAAAGACGTTTAATTTTTCTTATAGAATTATATACTATCGTGACATCTTTGGTGGTGGTGGTAAAGGCAACTCCTTCTCAAGTTCAATATCCATCTTTCTATGTTCAATGACCGCAGTTGGAATATCCTTATTGAAAAGCACCGTATGTTTAGTTTCTGAAACTGAAAGTGGTGATTGTACAATGTCATGTTTTTTTTGATCACTAGAAATGCCTTCAAGTTCAGGGTGTGCAGTAACATACTTCTGAATTGCTTGTTCAAACGTTACAATACTTTGTTCTATCACTTTAACTTTTGTTGGATCTTTTGTTTCAAGCTGTTTAGTTATTTCTAACTCATGTTTTAATAATTCTACACGCTTTTGAAATAAATGAAATTTTGCAATTGTGTCTTCTTGTAGTACGTGACTCGTTTGTGTTATAGGAATATTTGCGGTCGGTTTCACTCTTCCTCTTCGTACATTATGTTTTTTAAGCGTAACATCGTCAGTTGTATTTTTTGTTGCAAGACATTCACCTAACAAAAACGTTAATTTGTTAACCTTCTGTTGAACATTGACATCACCTGCAACAGCTAAGTTCTGTTGAAGATGTTTAATTTTTCTCTTTAGCGCAGAAACTTTACGAGATTCACGTTTTTTTTGTACAAGAAGAGAACGTTCAAGATCAAAAATTCCTTGTAACTGATTTTCAAGATGTACAATTTCCTTACGTAACGTTAATTTTGGAACTTTTTTTTGTGACGAAAGGTCTTTTATTTCCTTTAACTTCTTTTTAAGTCCAGCTTTAGAAAACGATTGTTTTTCTTGCTTATACTCTCTCGCTACTTTAACAAGCAGCTCACGCGTTTTGTGTCTGTTCATTTATTTATTTTAGGAAAACAATCCCTTTTTTTTAATTGGATTAGGTGGCGGTGGCGGAAACGATAATTCATGATTATCTTTTCCACTATCATCTAATGATGATGGCATTGATGGACGTGGTGCAGTTCTTCCTGGTCCTGAAAATGATGGTGATGGGCCCATGACATGTTGCGGTCGCGGTCCAGGTTGATATGTTGGCGGTTTCATTGATCCTGTTCCCTGTTTACTCATCCAATCTTCAACCTTTTCAGAGATAGCAATCATACCGCGAGCAATTGTTTCGTTCTGACTAGCAATAACGTCAACTTTTTTTCTCAAAAAAAGCATAGTTTTACCCGTATCATCTTCATCTTTTATCTCTCCTAATGCTTTTTTGAAAATGTCTGTCAGTTCATGAACTGAATCCTTAAGACTTTCAATTTCTAAAATTAGTTCGTTTGACTTTGCATCTGGCTGTGTCAGTTTCTTTTTTAACGCTTCAACGTCATATTTTAAATCCTCTAACAATTTATGAGGAAGAATTTCATATTCATTATCAGTCATGTGAATCACCACGTCTTTTTTATAGTTATGAACGCAAATACGTTTATAAAAGTTTCTTCGTTTCCTTAGTGTATGCTCTTCGAATTTGTTATAAGTGGCATTACTCTTCTTGTACTATCTATAGCATCATTTACTGATATAAAAACGCGAGAAGTACCAGATTGGCTTGATTATGGTTTAATCTTTGCTGCACTTGGTGTGCGAGTACTATTTTCATTTTCTGGTGGATGGAACATTTTGTTAAGCGGAATCCTCGGATTTATTGTATGTTTTGGCATTGCATACTTATTATATTACACACATCAATGGGGTGGTGGTGATAGTAAATTATTAATGGGTATGGGTGCAGTTATAGGAATAACGTATCCTTTTGACAATACTAGTTTTACATTATTGTGGTTCTTTATATCATTACTTTTCGTTGGTGCGTTGTACGGTTTAGTATGGATGTGTATTATGGCATTACGAAATTGGCACGTTTTTAGTACGAAATTTGTTGATAAATTGAAAAAACAAAAAATTGTACATTATATTCTTCTCGGCGTTACTGTTGTACTATTAAGTTTATTATTTATTCTCCCTTCACTATGGATAATTATATTGTTTCCATTATTTATTTTTTACATATTTGTTTTCGTTACGGTTGTTGAAGAAAACTTGTTTGTACAAAAAATATCTGTGAAAGAAGTTACTGAGGGTGATTGGCTTGCAAAAGATGTTATTGTTAGTGGCGAGAAAGTACGATTACGTCGAACACTTGAAAAGAAGGATATTATTACATTGCATGAACTTTTTAAAAAAAATAAATTAAAACATATTATGATTAAGATAGGAATTCCTTTTGTTCCAAGTTTTTTGTTTGCGTACCTTACAGTTTTGTTTGGAAGTGGTATTTTTGTGTGGGTTAGTAGTTTTATAGTGTGATAATACCTGTTCATTTTCAAAAACATTTATATATAACGAAAATGTCCTTTATACACACATAATCAAAAGTAATTAAAAAAAAGAGGTGTCACAATGAGAAAAAAAGGATCATTATCACTTTCAATTACAGCAATAGTTGTAATTGTGATAGCATTTGTTGTCTTGGGATTAAGTTTAACTTTGACAAGGACAATATTTAAAGGAGCGGAAGGAAAACTACCTGAAGCTTTTGCTGTTACGCAGCTTGAAGCAGAACCAACATCAGCTAATCCGATTACAATATCACAAACAGTTGAGATTGGGCGTAATGACGAAAAAACAATGAATATTGGTTTCTACAATAGCATTACGGATACTGCAGTTGCAGCAACTTTTCAGGTTACTGAATGTTTAGATACGCAAGGAGGGCCTCGAGAAGAAATTCCATTAATGGCATCTGTTTCACAAGACCTTGCGGGTAATACTGCGTCAGGTTTTAGTGTTATCTTGACAGAGCAAGGACTGCAACCAGGAACATACATCTGTACGCTATCAGTTTGTAATGGGGCTGATTGTACAACACCATATCAAACAAAACAGTTTTTCCTTAGGGTAACATCATAGGTGATACATAATGGCACGAAAAAATTCAAAAAAACGGATGACGGAAGATCAAGAATTTCAGATAATGAAGCTTGTTTTAGATAAGTTCCTTTGGTTAGGTTTTATCGTTATGGGCTGGGGAATGTATACCTCTATTAATGATTCATCGGTCTTACCTGGACTATGGTATATGATTGCTGGTGCAGTATTATTGTTCATATTCATGATTATTATTATCAAAGAATATGAAGTTTGGCGGTAATTTTTTTTATTTTATTCTTTTTTATTTACCATGAAACCATTATCTACTAAAGGGGCTATTGGCCTTTCAATGAATGTTCTAGTTATAATTATCATTTCTATCGTTATTCTTGTTGGGAGCGTTTCGTTTTTATACAATCTAATCAACAAATCTGAAGAATTTAGGCAAGGTCTTGATCAACAAACTGAAAGTCAGTTAAAACAATTGTTAATTGACCAAGGAAAACTTACTGCTGTGTATCCATATAAAGTTACTATGTCTCATGGAGAAGAGAAGGTTTTTGGTATAGGGGTATTGAATGTAAACATAGACTCTGGTGCATCTTTTTCAGTTAATATTGATCCAACAGGATATCTTTCTGTTGCTGGCCAAGAAGCTCAAACAGTAAATCTTAATGATTTGAAAATGAGTGCAATATTATATAATCACGAAACATTCAAAGTTCTCCAAAATGAACATAAGAACGTTCCTGTGCTCATTTCTATTCCACGAGACTATCCAGAAGGAACGTACATATTTACTGCGAATGTATTAGTAGATGGCCAACCATATCCACCTTCACAAAAGTTTTATGTTGAAGCACGATAATTATAACAACATATCTTGTAAGAACTTCTTAGGATCCTTTGCTTTTACAAAAGAATGACCTATAAGAACACCATGTGTTCCAAGTAACAATGCTTGACCAACATCTTCTTTTGAATGAATGCCTGCACCACATAACACTTTAATCCTAGGATTAATGTTGTGAACCATCTCAACAGCCTTTACAATAATGTCTGGATTAGCTTTCGTGACAGAAATATTTCCACCGATAAGTTCTTTTGGTTCATATGCAATGTAATGCGGATTAAGTTCTGCAACTTTTTTAATCTCAGACAAGGTTGATGCACACACAACAGTTTTTAACTTATTCTTTACACATTGTTCAATTATTCTTGCTAGATATTTAAGAGGTATTTTTCGTTCAGAATGGTTTAATATGGTTCCTTTAACATTAATCCTTTTCAATTCTTCAGGAGAGATTCTTCCAGTATGTGCTCCTAACGGAACATGATCAGTATGTTGTGAAAAAACAGTGACATTTGTTTTCTCTGCAATTTCTTTCATTGAACAAAGTGATGGTGAAACAACAATGTCGTACTTATCGTTCTTTATTTTACTTATTTTTCGTGCAATGTCAAGCGCTTTTGTTCCTACTGCTTCTTTATACAATTTATAATTAAGTATGATTAATGGTTTCATATTATTCTCCTATTTTCGTACTTTATACTTTACGTCAAGAATATCGTTGCTCTTCTCTTTTTTAAGTTTGTTGAGTATTCTAAAGAGGTAACTCACAATAATAAGGATAATGACAAATGGAATAATGAACCAAATAATACTAAATATGATTATGAAGAACACAATAAGGATGGTAAGTGCAACTGCAACAAGCAGCATTGCTTTAATGCTTCGTACTCGTAAGACCATATTGAACATAAATAAAGACAAGTATAAAAACTATTCCCCAACAGAACGCTTGTATACCCATTTTAATTGCAAATGATACAAAGAATGTATAGGGAAATGTGTGTATAAGAACTGATTCTATTGGAAATTGCCAATTTCCTTGTGGAAATAAGATTGCATGGAAGAACGTAAATGCTTTATTAAATGAAAATATTGATAGTAATGAAACTGTTCCTACAACAGAAAGTGTTGTTATTCCTCCATACTTTACCAATTTTTGTACTTGTTTTGTATCTTTTCTATAGAACGTAATAATGAAAGTGAGCACAAGTAATAATAGATAGAAAACAATATCACTATACTTCATGACTACTTGTACGTCTTCTAAATGTGAAATTTCACTTTCCGTATATTCTTGTGTTAATGATGCTTTATTATTGAGATAATCAAACGTATTTTGTTGTTCTGGTGTTCCATCAATAAAAAATAATGTTGATTTGTATGAAAAAAGTGTTATGAATAATGGAAGTAATAAACAAAATATGATTATGGTCGTTCTTTTAGTGTTCATTAAAATTAAAGAAAAAGAATAAGAATAAAAATGTTACTAATGGCATCCAGGGCAACTGTCACAAGAATCGCAATTTTCTTCATCATCTTTCTTTTCTGAAGATTCTTTTTCTTTATTGTCTTCTTGTTTTTCGTCCTTTTTGTCTTCTGGTTCATTAACACCAACAACTTTAACGGTAAACGTTAAATCCTTTCCTGCAAGTGGATGGTTTAAATCGATTTTTACTTTATCATCTGATACACTAACAATCTTAGCAGGTATTTGCTGGCCGTTAGGTGCTTGCATAACGAGCATCATACCCTCTTGAGGTGCAGGTTCACTTGGAAGCTTATCACGTGGAACTTCCTGTGTCATTTCTGCTTGAACAGGACCGTATGCTTCATCTGATTTAATTGTAAATGTTTTTTCTTCACCAACATTCATTCCTTCAACTTCCTTTTCAAAGCCAGGAATAACTTGTTTAGATCCAACTTCAAACGCTAATGGTGCTTTTCCGTCAGATGTGTCAAAAACAGAACCGTCTTCTAACTTTCCTGTATACTCAACTTTTACTGTGTCTCCTTTTTTGATTGTTTCAGTCATTTTGTATGTAACTCCATTGTTTTTTTTGTTTAAAATTAATGTTTTTTATAAGATTACCGTCTTTTTTTAGGTCCGCAAGTTTTAATTAATCGAAATACAGCCTTATAATCACCTTTTTGTCCAAGTTCGTTTGGTTGATATGCCCATGTTTCACAGCCTAATTCACATTTTGCTTTAGTTAGTTCTACATCCCTTTCTTTTTTGATTCTTATAAGAATATCATCATTTGTTGGATCAAATGCGTCTACTTTACTATCAACTGCTCCTTCAAAATTTGTTCTATGCTGTTCTACAGCTTCTGCACATTCTTTAATATATCCTTCAGGTTTTTTAGATCGTAACTCAATACCACTTCCTAAATGAGGAGTATCGTATCCAACTTGTGTCTCTAAACCTGTAAGAGCACTTCGTGGCTCATTTCCACCGTTCGCAATCGCTAACGTTGATATAGCTGTAATGATAAAAGTTGTAGTGTATCCTATAGCTCGGTCTTTAATGTGTTTTATAAGCCCCTCTTTACGCCGTGGTACAATTCGCTGCTTATATTCTACTAATCCTTCATCCATTTGTGAGATTGCCATATAACTATTATATAAGCATTTCTCTTTATAAATCTTTCTCTAATTAACTACTACTTAGTAACTAACTTGTCTAATTCTTCAGAAATAACTTTGCCAGACACTTTTCCAACCAATTTTTTCATACACATACCCATAAGAGCACCTCTTGGAGCACCTTTATTCTTATCCACAATTTCTTTTATTACGTCATGAATTTCTTCTGTTGATAATCCTTCATACTTGGCAATATCAAATTCTCCTTTAATCATATCTATCAATACATCAAGGATAATGTCCTTATGGATCTTATCTTGCGATAAATATTCAAATAATGATCTGAAATCGTCATCCTTCAACACTGAAGAATCAAGTTTATACTTTCGTTTAATTTCTATCAATGTTGATGTAAGGGTTGCAGCAATAAATGCTGGTTTTATTGTTGGATATTGTGCAACCAGTTCTTCAAATAACGTAGGATTATTCTTTGCAATAGATTGTGCCAAATCACTGCTTATTTCAAACGTTTCTTGATACCTTAATATCTTTGCATCTAATAATTCAGGCAATTCAATATCAGACAAATCTGGCCGTATTAATGGCACATCAGTTTCTGGATACATTCGTGCAGCTCCTGGTATTGGTCGAAGGAATGATGTTGTTCCATCGGCCTTTGCCTTTCTAACTTCTCCAGGAACGCCATTAAACAGTTCTTTCGTTCGTTCATATACTGCTTCTAATGCGATACGCGCTTTTTTCTCTTCATCAGCAACTAAAATGAATGCATCTTGTTGTGTGCACGCTAATTTCTTCCTGATAAGTTTAATCTCCTTATCTTGAATACCATAATTAGGAAGCTCATCTGAATGAAATATTCCACCGACACCAGCTTTAATTTTTGCTCTACAAGAAAATTCTGATCCAATTCTATAGTTAGGTTGTAATTCTCTTCCAACTAATCCAGAAAATCCATGTAATTTAATTCCAAGTATTTTACCATCAGTTTCAATAGTTTTCTTTACAATTTTTGAATCTGCATCTTGTAACAGAACAGTTAAATCAATAACTGAAAAATCGTTTAATCGATGATGACGTAATTCGTCTTTAATTTTTAGTAATTCTGCTTGTCTTTTTACTTCCAATTCAACAAGTAATGGTACTTGCCGTAAATCTTGTGCACCCTTAACCTCTATTCGTGTACCACCTTTGATAGAAACATTAACATCTTGTCTAATAGTTCCCAACCCTCTTTTTATGTTGGGAAGTGATCGAAGAATCATTCCAATCTTTTTTGCTGTCTCTTGGCATTGTTCAGGAGTTTTAATGTCTGGCATAGTGCCAATTTCAATTAATGGGATGCCAAGACGGTCTAACCTGTACGTTTTTTCATCTGCTGTTTCATTTATGATTTTACATGCATCTTCTTCAAGAGAAATGTTTTGAAACCTTACAATTCCTTCACTCGTTTCAACACTACCATTCCTTGCAACAAGTGCAGTTCTTTGAAAACCTGTAGTGTTAGAACCGTCAACAACAGTTTTCCGCATTACTTGTACAATAGGAGATACGTCTGCTTCCGTTACTTTACAAAATTGTAATACTGTGAAGAGAGCATCATTATTAATCTTGTGAGGAGGTTCACTATCAGTTTCTACTAAACATGTTGTATCTTTATATCCTTCATAGATGAACGTTTTGTCACGTAACTGTTCTTGTTGTGCAGCAATGTCAACCTTTCCTGACTCGCCCGCAGATGCTCTTAACTTACGTTTAATTGTAAAGTGTGGTTGATCATCTCGTATTTGTGTAGGACATGTACAGAACAACTTACGGCCATCTAACTGTTGATGAATTTCTATCCCACACTTCAATCCAAGTTTCTCATACGACATGTTTTATGTTTAATTGAAAGGGGTTTAAAAAAGTTTGTCTAAGAATACACACTAAACCTATCTGGTTCACACATCACTACCATAAGAACATCTGCATTACGTTGTTGCATTTCTCGTAACGTATTTATGTCTGTCTCAGATGCTATACATTTCTTGTACGGGTGTGTATGTAGCAATATTAACGATTCTTCTGAACAGGGAGCAAATGAAACATGATTAAACGCTTGTTCGTACATTGTTGGTTGTTCTAATGATGTTATGTAGTATACATCATTTTCTTTTATTCCATCCATACATACCGCAAATTCTGTTCGCTGTTCTCCAAAGTACCATGATCGTAGAGTATCTGCAACAACTTCTTCAAACATTATTGTAACATCGTCAGTTTCAAGCATATTATTTTTTAATAAGTCTGATTCAATCTTACCTTGTAGAATATCATTTAATGGATATTGAACAATAACAAATGATGTAATCAGAATAATAAGAAATAAACTTATTGTAATAATAAAAATTCTTTTGAATATTGGTTTTCTTTCTGGTTCTTCCTTTGGTTCTTCTTCAATATTATCAAACAATTCTTTTGGATGGTGCATAGTACCATAATTAGTTATTCATACTTAAATCATTCTATACTTTTCTGTCCCACTGGACACATTACTTTTACCCCTATTTACACATAAAAAATGTACCCACAACCCACTGGACAACCACGCGTAGGGTATATAAGTTTGTTTCTTCTTAAAACGGATAGAGGTGATGTTAATGAAAGTAAAATTGTTTAGAAAGGGACGGTTAGTGGGATTAGTAATGCCAGATTTTCATAATCCAGATACTGATGCAAGAAGAATACGGTCATGGCAAAAGTTAGATCTACCCATAATACCTGCAAGGTAATCTTTATATTCCAGTACATATTCCTTAGCCTATGCGTAAACGTACTGTTCATACAAAAATAAAGGTAAAACGTCGTAAGTCAAAAGAGGAATACGTTTCTTTTACCAAATTTCTCAAGATCGTTTCTAAACGAAAACAGTCTGTGTTTACTGCTCCTCCTCCAGAGAAGCCTGAACCCGTACGAAAAGGAAAATATGTTTCTTTTAAAGAGTTAGTAACTAAAATTAAGAAGAATAAGATTGCTAAAGAAAGGTGGGGACGGAAGTTACGAAGACCAGTGAAGAACGTTGTAAAGAAAAAAAAAGTAAAGAAATTGGTGAAACGAAAAGTAGTAAAAAAGAAAACTGTAAAAAGGAAAACGCTTAAGAAAAAATCAATAAGAAAGAAAAGTACAAAGAAATTACATACTAAAAGAAAAACTAAAAAGAAACGTTAATCAAAATATTCTACATCATTACTACTAATGGTAATTTCTTTTTTAGTTTCAGTTATTTGTTCAACAGGTTTCGGTTTATCAACAATGACGTCTTTTGCAACTTCTTTGTGTGTAATAGCTTTAATTTCCATGGCTTTTGTATAATTAAAATTTCCACAATTGATACAGTTAAAATATGGGCCAAACTTTCCATTCCGCAATTCTAACCAAGAACCGCACGTACATTTAATTTCATCAAGATTTTGATTTGTATGTTTATGGCAGACATCAAGACCCTGTTCATTCTTTTGAGTTGCTGTTCTCTCACAGAACGGACACGGAATTCTTTTATATTGCCCATACACTTTTTTTGCTTTGAAACGCATGTTCATAACAAAAAAAGAATAATTTATATATCTTATTAATTTTTCAA
This sequence comes from Candidatus Woesearchaeota archaeon, assembly GCA_018676855.1. GTDB lineage: Archaea > Nanobdellota > Nanobdellia > Woesearchaeales > GW2011-AR9 > PCYB01. The sequence goes on along the minus strand of JABHDY010000003.1, from coordinate 204,488 downwards.
TGGCATGTCAAAAGTTAAACGAACAATTCTTGCAATAAGTATAGCAATAGTGTTAGCATTGTTTGTCGGGTACGGTATTGATACGTTTTATACTAATCCTGAATATAACGACTTTTGTGATGAAAAACCAGTTTTTATAAACACGTTTGAACAATGTACAGAAGCAGGCGGGCAATGGGACGAGTATGTTGGTCCAAAACCTGTCGATGAAAGAAGTGGGTGGTGTAACGTACAATTTGAATGTGAAGCTGGATTTAATCAAGCAAATGAAGTGTACAATAAGAACGTGTTTATCATAACATTAATTGTTGGAATACTTGCTGTTATTCTTGGTGGTGTTGTATTAAAGTTAGAAAGTGTTAGTTCAGGAATTATGTCTGGTGGTGCACTAACTTTAATCTATGGAACTATTAGATATTGGGGAGATATGGCAAAGTATTTGCGATTTGCAGTTCTTGGCGTTGTGTTAGCCATACTTATCTGGATAGGATATAAGAAATTTAAAAAATAATTTTTATTATTTCTTTTTTGCATGTTCCCACATAAATTCAAAGTAACTTCTATACGCTTTTGCTGCTGCAGGATTTTCAATAATAATTCCTTCGGGTTCATCTGTCCATATTATCAATGCAATCTTTTCATCATAAATATTTGTGACGACGGGAGATATTACTGATTTAGGTACATATCGTGTTTGTAACGGGTTAGACGTTTTTGTTGCACGATCTTCTCGTACAATTTCTCGAACAGTCATTTTATTTTCTTTAAGTTGCCGAACGAACTGTTTTTGATATGTAGGCATTTTCTCTTCTAATTGATTCTCGTTTCCAAACATCAAATTTTCTTTCTTTGTTCTTAGAATGTCTTGCAATATTGTTCGTACACCCTTCGTTCCTTTAAACATTCGTACTTGGCCAGATATTTTACTCATTTTATGTCGTGCATGCAATTCAGGAAGAATTTCTTCAACATCTTTTTGTTGTTCTTTAATATAATCTAACAATTTTTTTGGTCCTGTTGCTTGAAACCATTTAATCTTTCCAATAGAAACATAACTTACAAGACCTTTCTCAATTAAGTGTTTTATTGAATTGTAACAACTGCTACGGTCAATCTTTGAAACTTTAGCAATTTTTCCTGCTTTACTTGATCCATGGTCATTAAGAGCTAAGTACACTTTAATTTCGTTAGGACTAAATCCTAAATTCTCTAGTGTTGTCTGAATCTTGTTCATAGTGGTTGGTATTGTCTTATTCTTTATATTGCTTTCTGTTGTAGATGTTTCTACAACAAACATTAAAGAACTGTTGTTATCTCTAAGTAGTGTAGGGAGAAAAAAGGCCTGCAAGGGGAGGTAAAACGAATGAAACAATACCTAAAAGACATGGAAACCAGAGAAGAAAGACTAGGGGTGCCACCTGGAAGCCTAACGAAATACTACGGAAACTCTGAAGCGAGAACGGTCAAGAGGCCATCACTAATAACCAGAACTACAGAACCCCTAACTCAACCAACGGTAAGAATAGAACAAACTCTGGAAGAAAGAATGACAGTACGAATACGAAGAAACGGCGAAGAAACAGAAAAAGAATGGGTGCAACGGCAAACAACATGCTACGAAGTACCAATACACTACCTGCCATACGCAGACGAAAAGAAACTACTACAAGGATAAAAAAGAATCAGACTCAACAAGCACGACGCAATGATGCAACAACCTGAGAAGGGGAGGTAAACGACAATGGATGAACAAAAACCAGTAACATGCGTAATGACGTACAGGGGAGTAAATGGTTTCCCTAAAGGAATCTACGAAGGAACTAAAAGAGATGTACTGGTAACGGGTAACATAATCTCACCAGAATCTGAAGGTGGTTTCAATACCGTACCAGTAGATGTAGCTAGAAGGGTATACCAAGAAGGAAAACCAATGGTAGGAGACTTCATGCAAAGAATCGATGAAGTAATAGTGTACTTCGGAGCAAGAGGTTCAATCGCCAGCTTGGAAGCTGTAGAAGCACTACCAGAGCCAGTACAGCAAAACATAAAAATGGTAGCTTGCGACTGCGGTTACCAAATGAAAAAACAAAAAGCAAGAGATCTGGGTGCAAGTATCACCTGGTCAGAGTGCGGCGGTGATCGAACCTTGGGAAGAATCGTGGAAAACCTGTTGAGATAAAACAGAACAAAAGAAACCATCTGGGGGCTTAGGCCCCCTTCTTAATCTCTCTAGGACTTGGTTATTATGTTTACAAATATGTAATAAACATTTTCCATCATTTTTATATACTTGTTGATTATATTAATATATGATGAGTAACACTAATTATGGATCAAAGAAAAAAGGTTCTTCAAAGTTTGTTATAGTAGCTCCACATGCAGCGGGAGATGACATAAGGACAAAAGAAATAGCTGAAGAAATCTCACGACATTTAAATTCTGCTCTTGTCATAAATGAGAGATATATAAAACCATCAAACTCTAGAGCATCTTCAAATCCTAACAGGGTGGAGGATTTTAATAAATTATCTTGGTCAAGTACAAATCAAAAATATTTATGGCAAAGAAAGAATCCACATATGAAAGAGTTTTATGATCATATAAAAGAATTTGCAGAAGAAGCAAGACAATATGGTGCTGGAAAAGCAATTGTTGTATATGTTCATGGAATGGCTGACAATCCTGAACAAATTGGAATTGATATCGGGTTCGGTGCAAAGTATCACCAAGGAAGACTTAAAGGCACACAAGGCCGAAGAGATAAACATCCTAATGCGGGAAGAAATACAGGACTTGTCAGGGCAAAAAGAGTCCATATGGAAGAACTTAAAGATACATTGGAAGAAAAACTTTTAGTAGATAATGGACTTAAAGCAGGAATTGGAAAACATTATGCTGCTTGGTCAAGACAAGATGGGATACAATATCATGCAGGAACAAAAGATCATTCAATGCAACTTGAGATTTCTTCATTATTGAGAAAGCCAAATAATATAAAATCTGTTGCTAAACTAATTGCAGATGCACTAAAAGAAGTATATAAAACATAAATACCGTTCGAAACAATCTCTATTCATTTCTTAACCTCTCCACCACCTGCAGGCAGGAATTTGATAATATCATCTAAATCGCCGCCTTTAAGTTTGGATCTAATTTTCTTTGCCAGAGCACTTTTCTTTTCACGTCCTGGAATGACAGTAACAAACAGTTTTGTTTTTGATTTTATAGCATCAATTGGTCCACCAATAACATCCTCGTCAACAACACCAATTGCATATTCTAATTTTGGATGAAAATATTTTGTCTTTCCATACACCATAAAACTTCCTTTTGCAATATTTTCTCCTGCTTTAGCTTCTTTCGTTACTTGTTCAGGCTTAACATAAAAAACGTCAGCTGTTGTATGGCCAAGTTTCCATGCTCGTGAATTGGCAGCAACTGCTTGCGCAGCTTCTTGAATTGTTTTATCAGTTGCGTCTTGACCGTTCTTTACAACAAAGAACGGTGAACCAGCCATGTCTGTATGTAATACAATGTCTTCTTTATCTGTATGTTTCTTAATGACAATTTCGTTAGAAGTAGCATCCTTACCTCCTATACACAAAAATCCTTCTGATGATGTAAACCAATGAAACTTTTCGTACCATTCACGTTTACGATTTCTTTTAGCTTGTTTCTTTTCCTCTTGTTCCTGAAACTTTTCTTCCTGTTTCTGTAATTTTTCAAGTTTCTCTTTACTTTCCTTGAGTGCTTTTGCTGCTCCTTCAACTTTCTTCTTTGCTTTCTTTGCAAGGTTAAAATATGTTCCTGCATTCTCATCTACAGATTTTGTTAAATCGATTTCTATTTGCATACGAATAAGAAAATGCTTACTCTATTAAAACTTTCTTAACAACCTTTAACACTTTCAAGAATTAACGCTTTTTCAATACAAATTTGTTCTTCATCGTACATCACAACTTTTGGAGAAATTTTTACTTGTCGTATCGTACCTGAGATGGCCGAATTGTACGTAACGTGGCCAATATATGTTCCAGCTTTTGCTATCTTCGCATCATTTAATTCAAATGTCTCTGCCTTTTGTGTTCCTATAATATTTACAATAAGACCTTCTACTTTAATATTAACACCATTTTCTATAGTAAACGAAAAATCTTTTTTTGCTGCGTTATAACATACTTCTTCGACTCCACCAACAACCGCTAACTTTAATCCAACATTTATTGGACATTGTGCTTCCAATTCTACTTGTGCTCGTCCAAAACTCATTATCACGACTCCTAATGCAACAGCAAACGAGATTAATAGTAATGTTGCAATAATAGGTGATATTCCTCTTTTGTTCATTCTATTTACAGAATGTCTTAGATGTATATAAATATTCTTTAGATAAGTTGTCTTTACAAAGTAGTGAAATTGGAAAGGTTTATAAATAAATCATTGTCCATAACAATAAAGCCGGTGAAGTACAATGGATCTAGAAGAATTAAAAAAGGAGCAATGGAAACTTGCACAAAAGATTGTGCTACGGGACGACTTTACTACTGTTAGAACTATCGGCGGAGTAGAATGTGTTCAGTCTGGAGATAATATAATTGCATGTGTTGTTGTGTGTGAATATCCTTCTATGAAATTAAAAGAACAAAAAGTGTATACATTACATAATCCTTTACCTCATAGACTTTGGTTTGAAGCATATCGTGAAATGCCAGCAATTGTTGAAGCGTTTAACATGCTAGAAGAAGAACCAGATATTCTCATAATTAAAGGGAACGGGATACTTCATCCACGCAAAATTGGTATTGCGTCTCATGTTGGGTTAATATTAAATAAATCAACTATTGGCATTTCTGAAAAATTATTGCTCGGAAATGTTGAGAAAGGAAATGTTTTGTTAGAGGGTGATGTTGTTGGCTTTGAAATTACAACGCGTGAACACGCTAAGCCTTTATACGTATCTCCAGGAAACTTAATTTCTTTAGGGTCCGTACTTACAATTATGCAATCAACAATCATTTCTCCACATAAGATGCCTGAACCACTTCATATTGCTCGGAAAGTTGCAAAGAAGTTTGCGAAAGGAGTAACACAATGAAAAAAGAAATATTTGATGCCCTAAAAACCAGTATTGGATTTAAACCAAATAGATTTTGGACAGGTGCTGATTATTCAAAATTGGTTGATGAAAAACAACTTACAGAATCTATAAAAGAAACTATTGACGAATTAGATATTCATGAGGGTGATTATGGTGTACATGGTGTGTATCTTTTTGGTTCAATTTTACGATTACATGGCAAAGAGTCTCACTGGCGTGACCAAGATGATATTGATATTTACTTTTGGCAAAAAAATCCTCACACTAAAAAAGATAGAAATTATAATATGGAATGGAGAATAGGAAATGTATTACAAACAAAATTTCATTGTTACGGATTACCTTTAGACGTTTCAAGTTTTCCTATGCATCCATTTGAAAATCAACGTGCAGGTTTTATAATTCAAAGAGTTCATCCTTTATATGAAAATCAGATTCTTGTCTAAATTGTCTTATAAGTAAGAAAATAAAAGAAAAAAGCCCCAGGGGGGAGTTGAACCCCCGACCTCCTGATTACAAGTCAGGTGCTATAGCCACTAAGCCACTGGGGCGATATGTGTGTTGTCGAGTACGCCAGTACGAAGATGACACCTCGAACGCCAAATCGAAATTGGCTGCGAAGAGCACCTAAGCCACTGGGGCAATAAGAACAAATTCTTTCTACTTCTTTATTAACTTTACTCTTCTTTCTTATGAGATGGCCATGCATAACTGCGGAAGAAACTCTTCTTTTCTTCGTATGGTAAATATCTTTTCAGTTTAAACCATTGTTTGATAAAGTTCTGCATTGAATACGTTTCTTGATACAACTCTTTTTTCCGTTGTTCAAGTTCTTTCCGATAAATTCTTTTTGTAAAGACTTTTTGAAATTGTTTTAAAATAGAACTGCTTGAAAATTCTTTTTTATAAACTGGATCAATGAACGCTTTCATAACAAGCTCGACTTCTCCTTTATTAACTTTAAGTTTGTGTCCTTCCTTAATAACTTCAGTATTTGTAACGGCAACACAATGCCAATCAAAATCTAAATAGTACAATAGTGCAGGTTTCTTTCCACCCTCCCACGTTGCAATATCTTGTGGAGTTTTTTTTACTCGCCAATTAATCCAAATTTCTCGCATACCATTTTGCGCTATCCTTTCTCCATAATACGTTTCCCAACGATCAAGGTCTCCCTGTGCATCTCCCCAATCATTCTCAAGAAGCCATTCACGAAGTGATTCATAAAACGCTTTAAGGTCAAAAATGTCTTTATACTTTACTCTCATTGGACTAAATTCTGGAAAAAGCGAAATCATCTCTGTCTCTTTTTTTTTAGGGTCCTGTAATGGCATTATAGAAAGAGAGATTTTAAAGATATTTAAAGGTTTAGGCTTTTTCTAAAACGTTATTTTCTTTTTGAACCAAAGGTAGAATATCCATACAGTTCCAAGGCCCATATCAAAAACTGCTGACTTAATTTCTTTGATAAGAATATCTTTTTCTCCAATAAACATTGAAACATCTGCAGGATTAATATATTGAATAGAAGTATATGAAATGTGTGCAAGGTTTGGCCAGAAAAGTGGTACACCTAATGTACTTATCATATCAAGTGCAATATGGATAAAAATACCTGCACCAAGAGCAATAGCAAACTGTTGTGCATCTTTATTTTTTAAATATCTAAAGACAATATATACCAAAAATGAAATACCAACAATGAAAAGTAAACTATGAGAAAATGTTCTATGAACTTCTGTTCCTAATGTCCAGTCTATAAGAAAATCAATGTCTGGGAGAATACTACCAAAAAGAAGGAAGAACCATGTATAATGCTTAATCTTTTTCTTTGTAATGCGTTCGTACGCTTTTCCAGCAATCCATGCTCCTATTAAATGTCCAAATGCAAACGGCATTGTTCATAACAAAAAGTTGGGGTTTAAATATTTGATGGAACTCGTTCTAGTACACGTACAATTTGTGGGAGCAAATATGACGCCATAACTCTATCTATACTTGGATCCTGTGTAAGGATTCGTACTGAATGTTCTGGGTTTGCACGAGTGTATCCAATAGCTGCTTCAACCACTTTGTACACTTTTTCAGAAACATCTTCAACCATACGAGGTAAACGGAAACGTGAACCATTATACACTGGAATTCTCATTGCTTCTTTAACTCTTTTAATTAAACTATTTATGTTTCCTAATGCATTACGTGCAAGAGGTGACGTATAATCTAAATATCTTTCATCAAAGTCGTCCATTCTCATTTCTCTTTTTACTTTAACCTTATTAATTCGGTTAGTTCGTCTTTTATTTTTTCTTCCATCTTTGCTTCTACTTTGAGGTTCTTTTTTTTCTCCCATTCTCTTTTGATTATGCCACTCATACGATTTTTCTAAAGCTTGAAGATAAGGTGCCAATTCTTTATACAGTTCAGGAATTGTAAAAACATTGTCTCTTGTAGCAAGTACTCTAACTTGCAATTGAAATGCAATATTTTCTGCTTCAATATCTCTAGCTACATTCTCTAATGCTGCTGCATCTTTTACATCGTATAGTATTTCAGAAAGTGATCGTGCTTCTTCTTCCCGTCCAAAGAAACTTGTATCTACGAGAACTAAATCATAAGAGTTTACCATTGCTTGTAACGTTTCTCTGTCCATTAAGAAACTACTTTTAAGTGGTATTTATATACTTTTTGGATAGTTTAAGGAGAAGGAACAGGCTCAATAACATAATCACATTTTTTTTGGTATTCAACAATAAGTCTATCATATCTTATTACTGGTTCTTGAATTTCTATTCTTGAGTAATACATATTTTCCATTGTTTTGACAAAAACGACCTTCATTTTTTATAAATTTTACTTAATATATGAATTCTAACCATAAAACTAATAAACGTACGATAAATCAAATATTAAATGCTTATAGGAATTGTGGGAAAACCAAACGTGGGAAAAAGTACGTTCTTTAAAGCGGCAACGCTTGCAGACGCAGAAATAGCTAATTATCCATTTGCAACGATTAAACCTAACGAGGGTGTTGGCTATGTTAAGATTAAATCTGCTGCAAAAGATTTTGGTAAAGAACCTAATCCACGAGAGGGATATTATATGCACGGGTGGCGTTTTGTTCCCGTAAAAATGATTGACGTTGCCGGTCTTGTTCCAGGTGCACATGAAGGTAAGGGTATGGGAAACCAATTTCTTGATGATTTGAGACAAGCAGACGTTCTTATACACGTTATTGACATTTCGGGTTCAACAAATGAAAAAGGTGAACAGGTTCAACCGGGAGAGTATGATCCAGCAGAGGACGTTAAGTTTTTAGAAGTGGAATTAGACATGTGGTATCTTGGAATACTTATGAAAGGATGGCAAAAGTTTTCTCGAACAGTTGTTCAAGAAAGGAAAGAAATACATCTTGCGTTAGGGACACAATTGTCTGGACTTCACGTTGATGAAGTAATGGTAGATAATGCAATTAAGGAATTATCTCTTAACAAAGAGAAACCTCAATATTGGACAGAAGATGAAATGAAAGGACTGGCAACAGCATTACGACAAAAAACAAAACCTATGATTATTGCATGTAACAAAATTGACGTTCCTGGAGCAGATGCAAACCTAAAAAGATTACAACAAGAATTTCCAAACTATATCTTTGTTGCTTGTTCCTCTGAATCAGAGTTAGCGTTAAAAGAAGCAGCGAAACATGATGTTATAGATTATGTTCCTGGTGATAATAATTTTAGTATTCTTGATCAATCTAAATTAAACGAAAAACAGACACACGCGTTAACATTCATTAAAGAAACAATCTTAACACAATATCAATCAACAGGTGTGCAAGATGTTATTGATAAAGCAGTGTTTGAATTGTTAGAATATATGGCAATTTTTCCTGGTGGCGTTACTAAGTTAGAAGATTCTGAAGGGCGGTGCCTTCCAGATTGTTTCATGATGCCACCAAATACGACTGCGCTTGACTTTGCATACAAGTTACACAGTGATTTTGGGAAGAATTTTATCCGGGCAATTGATGTTCGTACAAAAAGAACTGTCGGTAAAGAACATTTGTTACAACATAGAGATGTTGTAGAGATAGTTGCTGGACGATAAATTACTTTTTGATTCTCTTCTTGAACTTACTATAATTCTTTTCCAACGCAGTAATACCAACAATCTTATTCCCAGCCAAAAATGTAAGGGAGGCACCACCACCTGACGATATATGTGTCATTTTATGTTCCAAATAAAATTTTTTAATAGCATCAACAGTTTCACCGCCACCACAAATAGTCTCTGCTGTTAATGTAACAATATATCTGCCGATATCTTTTGTACCTGACGAAAACGGTACCCATTCATAATATCCTAATGGGCCGTTCCATACAATTGTATGTGCTTTCCGTAAGTACTGTTTAAACAACTTTACAGTTGCAGGTCCAATATCTAACGCAAATTCATCCCTTTTAATATCGTTATATTTAGCAACTCGCGTCTTCGCTCTTAATGAAAATGAATCTGCAACAACAAAATCTATTGGTAAAATTATTTTTGTAGAAATTCGCTTTCGTAACAATTTTTGTGCAGCACGTACAGACGTACCATCAACTTTTGACATGCCAACAGATATTCCTTTTGATTTTAGGAATGCAAACGGTAATGCTCCTCCAATTAAAACGTACTTAGATTTTTGTAATGCACTTTCCAACAACTTTACTTTATCAAGTTTCGCACCACCCATAATCCACACTGACGGTTTTCGTGGCCGTAACGCTTTTGTTAATTCCTGAATTTCTGTTTCGAGCGTAATACCTGCAATACTAGGAATAAAATGTGTGATTGCATCAACAGATGCATGTTTTCTATGACTAACACCAAATGCCTCATTAATGTATACGTCTGCTAAATCTGCCAGTGAATGTGCAAACGCAGGATCGTTTTGTTCTTCCTGTTTATAAAATCGTAAATTCTCAAGAAGAAAAATTTGTTTTGGTTTTGCTTTTTGAATTTTGTGCTGAATATCTTTTCCAATACAATCTGATAATTTTACAATTTTTTCTTTTGGTAATAATGTCTTTAGTTCTTTTAATAACGGGCTAACCGTTAACTCCTTAACAAACTTTCCTTTTGGCCTTCCAAAATGAGTAGCAATAATTATCTTACAATTCTTATGCAACAAATAATTTATTGTTTTTAAAGATAATTTAATTTTACTATTGTCAACAATCTTACCCTTTTCAAATGGAACATTGTAATCTACTCGGAGAAAAACTGTCTTTCCTTCCAAAGGAAAGGTTGCGAGTGAGAACCTCTTCATATACAAATGAAGTTATGTAGTGTATATAAATGTTTTTTTACATCTGTAACAATTTATCAATATCAGATTCTGTTCTAGTGTGAAAGTCCGTAACGGTTTCACCTTCTTTTTTAGTCGTATTAAGGACGGTCATCAGTGAACGTATTGTATGTAACTCAGTTTCTTTATCAAACGTTTTCATCTGTTGAAGATGTTCAGCAATAATTTCTTCTTCAACCATCTCTGGGTTTGACTGTGCAATTTTAACTTCTTCAAAATCTTCAGAATTAAGTTTGTTCATATTTCGCATAACGAAATATGCACATTTTTCATATAACTGTTTAAAAATTTCCGTGAAATTAATGTCGGATACTCTTCCATTTTCAATCATTCCTTTTAATTTGATAGTAATAATCATATCAGTGATATCCTTCTCTTGAAAATGGTTCAATATTTCAAACGTAATAACATCTGGCGACTTTTTATTACAATCTAGTATTAACGATTCACATTGTTTAACCTGGACAGGAATGTCTTCTACTGTTTGTGTGTCTTCATTAACAGTAATTATCTGATAATTTCCTTCCTGAAATTTTTCCATCTCTTGAAAGTTGTGCGGAAATAATGCTCCTGGATATGTTACAGTTCCATATTCTGGCTGATCAATTCTTTTTTTGTTATGAATATGTCCACCAGCGTAATAATTGAATCCTTTCGGAAAGAATGATAATGGTAAAGATTCAACCATCGCTAATTCTTGTGGCATTAATTCTGTTACTGCCGTATGAAACATAAATATCTTATATCCTTGTTCCCGTTCTAACGATTCTCTGTGCAACGTTGTATAATATGTTTTGTCAAGAAGTCCTCTCCTTCCGATGATTCCTGTAATCTTAGCTCCTGTCTTAGGATCAGTGGTAAAAGAAAGATGTAGTTCATTATCTTGTACATTCCCTTTACATACGTTAATAAGAAGGCCTGCATGTTCAAGGACATCAAGCATCGTTTTTCCTGACGGTGAAAAGTCGTGCGATCCTGCAACAATATAAACAGGAATTTTTTTATCTTGTACTTCTTTTAGTTTCTTTGTAACTATCTTAAGAGTATCTAAACTTGGAAGGGACGTGTTAAACAAATCTCCTGCAAATAGAATAAAATCTACGCGTTGTTCTATACAATTATCAATTGCTGATAGAAACGCGTGTGTAGATACCGTTCGCATCTTTTCTTCACGCCATGCACCTAAATGTAAATCAGCAAGATGAGCATATTTCATAGATGTTGTAGAATGAAATGAGTTTATATTTATTGTTGTAGTGAACTACGTTTATTCAACCGTTACACTTTTTGCCAAATTCCGTGGTTTATCAACATCACAATCACGTAGATCAGCAACATGGTACGCAAATAATTGTAACACAACTGCAATAACAAATGGATACAATATATTGTTCACTTTAGGGACATATATAACATTATTACTAACATTCTTAATTCTCTCATCACCTTCCGTTGCAATTGTAATTACCCTTCCCTTTCTTGCTTTTACTTCTTCAATGTTAGAATATGTTTTCTCATACACGGTATCTTGTGGACAGATGGCAATGGTTGGCATTTCTGTACATACTAATGCTATGGGGCCATGTTTAAGTTCTCCAGCAGGGTACGCCTCTGCATGAATGTACGAGATTTCTTTTAATTTTAATGCACCCTCTAACGCTAATGGAAAACTAAGATTTCTTCCAATGTATAGAAAATTTTGACATTCATAATATTGTTCTGCAAGTTTTCGTATAGAATCACTTAACTGTAATGTTTCCGCAATTTTGTCAACAATACTGTGATTCATTTCATTATCTGTAAAATGAAATGCTAATTTGTACAACGTTATTAATTGTGAGATAAACGCTTTTGTTGATGCAACACCTATTTCTGGACCTGCTCGTGTATACACAACAGAATCAACTTCACGTGCGATTGTACTATCAACAACGTTGATCAATCCTAACGTTCGTGCACCTTTTTGGTGTGCCAATCGTACAGCAGCAAGTGTATCTGCTGTCTCACCACTTTGTGATATGGCGATGACTAAATCTCTTTCAGAAATTAAACATTCTTTATATCTAAACTCGGACGCTATTTCGTTTACAACAGGAATCTTTGCAACTTTTTCAAGAACGTACTTTCCTACAAGGCCAGCATAACTTGCAGTGCCACACGCAACAATAATGATACGAGAAAAATCTTTTGCCAGAATGAAATTAACGTTTAACGATTCTTGGGCAACTGCTGGCTGTTCAAATATTTCTTTGAGCATGAAATGTGTATATCCGCCTTTCTGTGCCTGTTCAAGATTCCAATCAATCTTTTTAATCTCGTGCTGTTGTTCAATACCATCAAAATCAAACACCTTCACATAATCTTTACTAATCTCTGCTACTTGAAAATCATTCATGTAAATAACGTCTTTTGTATGATCAATAATTGCAGATGCGTCTGATGCCAGAAAATTTTCTTCATTTCCCAAACCAATTAAAAGTGGACTTCCGTTTCTTGCCCCTATCAGTTCGTGTGTGTCTTTATGCATGACACATAACGCATAACTTCCCTGAAGGTGTTTAATAACTTTACATACCGCATCCTTAAGATTTCCATTGTATGCTTGTGAGATTAAATGAACAATAACTTCAGAATCTGTATCAGAAGTACAGGAAATTCCAGCATGAATCAATCCTGATCGCAATTCTAAATAGTTTTCAATAATACCATTATGGACAACGACAAACTTGTTTTCATTACAAGTAAATGGATGTGCGTTTCTGTCTGATGGAGATCCATGAGTTGCCCATCGTGTATGACCAATACCTCTTGTTCCATCAAGTTTTTTGGTTTTTAAGTTATGGACTCGTCCTTCAGACTTGTTAATAGAAATAAGATTATCATGAGTGACAGCTATTCCTGCAGAATCGTACCCTCTATATTCTAACCGTTCTAATCCTGCAATAAGAATATCATTTGCACTTTTCGCTCCAACATACCCAATAATACCACACATTTTTTAAGTATACATTTCAATTTTAGTTTAAGAATGTTATGAATTTTGAATAAGGATGGGTAATTTGTATTATATCTGTACTTTTACCATAATCCACCCAGAAAAATCTACTTTTCTGGGGGTTCTAGAAAAAAACAGGTATTTTTTCAATAACCTTTTTAAATAAACTTCGTTTTGAAGTATATATTACCGATGAAGTCGGAATGACAAAGGTAACAATTTCTTATGATTGTTACGCAGAGGTTAAACAAAATGGCTGATGAAGCAAAAGTATTGGAAATAGTAGAAATCGCTCGTACTACTGGAAAGATTAGAAAGGGCGCTAATGAAACAACAAAAGCTGTCGAAAAAGGCAATGCAAAACTTGTTGTCTATGCAGATGACGTTACTCCTAAAGAAGTTGTTATGCACTTACCATTACTCTGTAAAGAGAAAGAAATTCGTTGCGTGAAAGTTTCAAAGAAGGATGACTTGGGAGCAGCTGCAGGCTTGCCTGTCGCAACCGCATCTGTTGCTATTGTTAAGGAAGGAGACGCAAAGTCTGCTCTTGAATCACTTCCTATGACGGAAGAATAGGTGACACAAAAATGATAAAAAAAACATTCAAGAAAGGTGCTGATGAATCTCGAGTAGAAGGAGAAATTCGATTTTCACCAGGAATTCCAGCTGAAGTTAAAGAAATAGTTGCACGAGCAGGAAGTCGAGGAGAACTGACACAAGTTATGTGCCAAATCTTGGATGGTCGTGATAAAACTAAAGCTATCAGACGAAATGTTAAAGGACCTGTTCAGGTTGGCGACATATTAATGTTACTTGAAACAGAAATTGAAGCACAACGTCTTGGCGGCGGTCGACGCGGCAGGAAATAGGAGATAATATAAAATGCCTAAATGTACATTTTGCGGAAATTCAATCAAGAAAGGAACAGGAAAAATGTTTGCCTATGTAAGTGGTAAGATAGCATATTTCTGTTCTAACAGGTGCGAAAAAAACTTACTGAAACTTAAACGTAAACCTCTTACTGTTCGGTGGACTGAACATTTCCGAAAGGAACATAAGAAAGATACGAAAGATACGAAAGTATAAACTATAACTATTGTTGGTGATGACACATGAAAACAGAACAAACACTTATACTTGCAAAGCAAGATTCCATTCATCGGGGACTTGTCGGCGAGATTATACGAAGATTTGAACAAAAAGGTATGAAACTTGTTGGTTTAAAACTTGTTATTCCTACAGCAGATATGGTTGGTCGACATTATCCTGACGATGATGCTATGTGGACAATAACTGGTGAAAGAACAATTGAAACATGGAAAGAGAAAGGGCGAGAGACTGACGAAACGCCTCTTCAAGTAGGAAAAAGAATTCGTGACTGGAACATTAATTCTCTTACAGGTCATCCTGTTATTGCTATGTGTTTTGAAGGATATCATGCAGTTGAAGTTGGGAGAAAAATTGTTGGTCATACAGAACCAAGGCAAGCACTTCCAGGAACGATTCGTGGCGATTTATCAGTTGAATCATATGATCTAGCGGACTTTTATAAACGGCCATTGATTAATCTTGTTCACGCTGCAGGAAAACAACATGAAGCAGAAAGAGAAATTAAAGTATGGTTCAAAGATGATGAATTGTTTGATTATACAAAACGGGACTTTAAAATGTTCCATTCATTTGATCAATAAAAAAGAGAGTTGAGAGAGGTATACTAAAAAATGAAACTTGTCGTATTGGGGTCTCCGGGTGTGGGAAAAGGAACGTACACACAGGAATTGGTACAGAAATATAATCTTTTACACATTTCAACAGGAGATTTGTTTCGTGAAAATCTGAAGAGCGAAACAGAATTGGGAGTACAAGCAAAATCCTTTATGGATGCTGGTCAACTTGTTCCAGATGAAGTAACGATTGGTATGGTCAAAGAAAGATTATCAAGAGACGATGCGAACGATAATTTTGTCCTTGATGGTTTTCCTCGAACAATTGCACAAGCAGAAGCTCTTACCGATATAACTCCTATTGATATGGTTATCAATTTTAAAGCTGATAAGGATGTTATTCTTGGCCGTTTAGGTGGTAGAATTATTTGTCGGAAATGTGGCCAAATATTTCACAAACAAAACATTCCTCCAAAACAGGATGGTATTTGTGATACGTGTGGTGGCGAACTCTATGAACGGGACGATGATAAACCAGAAGCGATCGAAAAACGGTTAGTTGTGTACGAAGAACAAACATCACCATTAATTGGTTTTTACACAGAGAAGGGTTTACTGAGAGAGGTTACAGTGAACGAAGATTTTGGAACACATAAAGAAGAAATTATGAATAGAATATTTAAGGTAATTGATGAGAAATAAAAACATTATATTCAGTGAGGTATATTAACAATGGCAGAGAAGATGGTTGAAAAAGTAACGCGGTTAATGAAAGAACCGACTCAAGTTAGAAATATCGGTGTTTGCGCACATATTGATCACGGAAAAACAACATTTTCTGATAACCTTTTAGCAGGTGCAGGAATGATGTCTGAACAAGATGCTGGAGAAGCACGTAAGTTAGATTTTCATGAAGATGAACAGGAACGAGGAATAACAATTGATTCTGCAGCAGTATCTATGGTACATACTGTTGAAGACAAAGAATTTCTTATCAATCTTATCGATACGCCTGGTCACGTAGACTTTGGCGGTGATGTAACGAGAGCGATGAGAGCTGTTGATGGTGCAATTGTCTTAATTTGTGCATCTGAAGGAGCAATGCCACAGACAGAAACTGTTTTACGGCAAGCATTACGTGAACGTGTACGACCAATCTTATTCATTAACAAAGTTGATCGATTAATCAAAGAATTACAATTAACACCAGAAGAAATGCAACAACGGTTTGTAAAACAAATTGCTGATGTAAACAAAATCATTCGCGGTATTGCACCTGAAGAATACAAAGAAGCATGGCAGGTAAGTATTGAAAAAGGAACTGTTGCATTTGGTTCTGCGTTCCATAACTGGGGCATTAGTCTTCCGTACATGCAGAAAAAAGGTGTCAGTTTCAAAGATATTATTGATTCGTATACTGGTACTGATGAAGAGATTAAAGAACAAGTGAAAGCGTTAGCAAAAAAAGCGCCAATTCATGAAGTTGTTCTTGATATTGTAACTGAACATCATCCTGATCCTGTTGAAGCTCAGAAATATAGAATTCCAAAATTGTGGCATGGAGATTTAGAAAGTACTGATGGTAAAAGTTTAATTTCATGTGACCCTAAAGGAAGGTTATTCTTTATTATAACAAAAGTTGTTGTTGATCCTCAAGCTGGTGAGATTGCTGCAGGTAGATTATTTTCAGGTACAATGAATAAAGGAGATGAGGTTTTCCTTAACATGGCAAATTCTGCTGGACGAGTTCAGCAAGTTTATGTGTACAACGGAGCAAAACGAGAGATTGTTGACCACGTTCCTTCCGGTAACATTATCGGTGTAGGCGGTCTTAAAGCAGGTATGCCTGGTGAAACTGTCACAACCGGTGGAAAAGCAGAACCGTTTGAAAAAATAACACACATTTTTGATCCTGTTGTAACGAAAGCTATTGAAGCGAAAAAACCGAGCGATTTGCCTAAACTTATTGATGTTCTTCGTCAAGTACAGAAAGAAGATCCAACAATTACAATCGAAATTAACGAAGAAACTGGCGAACATTTAATGCATGGTATGGGCGAACTTCACTTAGAAGTTATTGAACATCGAATCATTAAAGAAAAAGGTGTTGAAGTTAAAACGTCACCGCCAATTGTTGTGTATCGTGAAACTGTTACAAAAGAAAGTCCAGAAGTTGAAGGAAAGTCTCCTAATAAACATAACAAACTGTACTTTAAAGTTGAACCTCTTGAACAAGACGTAATAGATCTAATTAAAGAAGGTAAATTACCTACAGGACGATACAAGAAGAAAGATGAAAATGTTATTGGTCCTTTACGAGAAATTGGATGGGATACAAAAATGGCACAGAACGTTCGTGGTGAAAGGAATGGCAATATTTTCCTTGATAAAACTCGTGGAATTGTGTACATTAACGAAATCATGGAAATGGTACTTGACATGTTTGAAGATGTTATGGGTTCAGGTTCTCTTGCTAAAGAGCCATGTCTAAACATGAAAGTTAGTCTCATGGACTGTACATTACATGAAGATGCAATTCATCGTGGCCCTGCACAAATGTATCCTGCTATTAGAGAAGGTATCAGGGGAGCAATAATGCAAGCTGGTCCAGTATTGTATGAACCGTTACAAGTTATGAGAATTGAAGCACCTACAGATTATGTTGGAGAAGTTTCAAAAATTGTATCTTCAAAACGTGGTCAGTTATTGGACATGACTCAAGAGGGAGACATTACAATTGTTAAAGCTAAGATGCCCGTTGGTGAATTGTTCGGTTGGTCGAATGATTTACGATCTGCGACGGGTGGACGTGGTAGTTCTTCATTAGTTGATCAAACATTTGAAAGACTTCCTGGGGAATTGCAAGAGAAAATAAAGAATCAGATTATTCAGCGAAAAGGATTATCTCAAGGTTCTTTAGGAGCGTAGTTTTTTTAAATTCTTATTTTAATTTTTTCTTTTACCCAAACTTTTCCTTTAGATTCATTCTTTCCCAGTTCAATAACATACTTACCTTTAGTAGAAGACTTCCAGAACGTAAAAGGTTTGAAGTTTTTTTTAATTTCAACAATTGTCATATCTTTATCAATAACTAAGATATCAATTGGATAAAATACAAAGAAGTTGTGTAAAGATATTTTCTTTTCATTACCAAATTCCATAACACAATTCCGTTTCTTTCTGAACATTAAACCTCGTGCTTGAGAAAAAGCATTCTTACACATAATCTCTTTTTGAGAAATAATTGTGTTTGTTGTTATGTTCTTAATCATTGTATTAAAGACCTAAGATTGCCTAATAAATGTTTCTTTACTGATCCTGGTGATAAATAGAAAGCTTTATAAAAAAAACGGGGGCAAAGCATATACTGCATATGAAGACAATAGATGATGTTATGGAATTTGAAGAGTATGACCCTAATCAAACTAGGATAAAACCTATTGTAGAGGAACATAGAACGCACTATAAAGCTCCAGTTCCAACTTCACTTATGACTCCAGATAAGTTTGAGAGTTTGTTTGGTAAACGTCGTGGTTCAGGTGCTTTTGGTACAGTAACACAAAATCCTCGTGGTGGTGTATCTAAAGTATTGGCAGCAAGTGTTCATCCTCCCGTTCCATCTCTTAAAGGAACCCATTTTGGTGTTAAAGTTGATCATATTGATGAGAAAAATTATGTGTTGAGAAACGGAGTTCAATCAATTGACTTTACCCTTTCACAATTTGATCATTTACATGTCGTTAGTGGAGTTATTGAGGGTGTTATTCTACGATCATTACAGGGAGTTAAAGGTGTTGTTTCATATCGTGACAGAGAATTTGTTGCCGTTGACGGGGACATTTTTATCTTAACAAAGATGGACGAAGCTCCTGGCGAACCAACAAATCATCTTATGGCACAAGGATTATCATTGGAATCTGCACTCCAAATTTCTTATGATGCAGCAATGACTCTCCAAGAAATTCATGATAACGACATTGTGCATGGAGATATAAAACCTGCAAATATTATGTCTGATGGAACAAGAACAACAATTACAGATTTTGGCAATTCACGGTTAAGAGGACTAGATATGTATCCAAGACTTCCCTTTCGTGAAGATAATGAAGCATCTTTTGTTTTGAATTGTGCAAAGACTCTTCTTAATACAAGGACGCCAGCATATGCTGCTCCCGAAGTAGTGTTTGATGGACCTTCAGTTTCTGGTGATACTTTTTCAATGACAACAACTGCACTCTATTTATTAACGGGAGGAATGATTGTCGCTCCTGCTATTGCAAGTAAGGGGTGGGAATCTATATCATACCTTACAAAAGAAATAATGCTTGAGAGGGGCATTCCTGATTGTGTCCAAGAAGCAATTCAATTCAATCTTAATGCCAATCCAAAACGTAGAGATTTAGGAAGACTTGTTTATGCTTTAGGAACTGCTCTCGGTACAGAACTACCCCCAGACATTCTGGTTTATACTCCTCTAATTCCAACTCCTACTCATTTCCCTTCACCTCAAAACGTTAATATTGAACAGCTTGGTCTTGCTATGACAGAATTTCCTTCTACTGAAAAATATCTTGAAGAAGTGGGATTTGCGGAAACTGAATTATTTTTTGATGAAAAAGTGTCATTACTTCAGTACGGAAGAGATATACCTAAGATGGAGACTATTGGACCCACACCTTCAGAAATAAAACCTGTCCTTGGATCAGAAATTATTCAATAAATAAATAAATAAATAAATAAATAATTTTTATTCTATAACAATGCCAACTTTTCCAGGCATTGCTGACTTTGCTTTTTCATGATCGCTTTCATTAGCAAGGATAATCTCTATAGAACAACCAAATTCTTTCTCTAAAAATTCCTGTGCATCTTTCATTACTGTATGTTCATCTTCTTGTGAGGTTACCATTGATGGAAGTTTAGAAACATCCTTGAGAACAGATCCAACAATTTTACTAATTTCTTTTCCCTTTATTCGTAACTTTTCTTCTTCAAGAACTCTTCTGATGATTTCTCCAACATTTCGTGTAACTTTAATTTCATGAGATATAATCGTAAAGACATTATACAACCATGGTTCTGCTATAAACAACGTACATTTTGTTGGCGTTTCTATTTTTGCAAGTTTGATAACGTTTCTCATACCTTCCATTGCTTTCTTAATCAATTCTTCACCAGCATGAGATACTCTCTGTATCATTGTTTCATCATATTCTGGCCATGATGATGTAGAAATAAGACCTTTTGTCATATTACATTCTTCGCTCATATGTGGCGTAATCGGATTCATTAACTTACACCAAATACTTATAACGTCAGTGATAACTTTTTTATTGTTTCCACCACGTCGTACGTACCATCGAAGATCATCATAAAATGTAAAGTAGACGACTGATGCTAACTCTCTTAAGTCATACGTCTTCATAATCTTTTTTGTTTCTTTCAGATGTTGATGAACTCGTGACAATAACCAATTATCAATAATTCTTTTTGAACCTGTCTTTTTCTTCAACTCATCAACAAGACCGTAAACACGTTCAAGTGCATTTTTATAATTCATAACAATATCTTCTGTCCAGACAACATCTGTATGAGGACTTCCAACATGTGCATAATATAATCGCATAGCATCGACACCGTACGTAGCAACAGCTTCAGGAATTGGAACGGCACCACCCTTACTTTTAGATATTTTACTTCCCTTCCCTGTAACCCACCAATTAACAAAAATTCCTTTTGGCCATTTGTGTTCAGGAAGAATAGCAACATGGTTCATCAAGAATACTGGAAAATGAACAGTTTTATGCTCTTTGCCACCAAGATTAATGTCTAAAGGATAAAAATAATCGAACTCTTCTTTGATTTTGTTCCACGTGTCGTTTCCGTCACCCTCTCCAAGGAAAATATAATCAAAAAATTCTTCTGTAAGGTCTTTTACTTTAATGGTATTATTATTGATAAATTTTGAAACAATATAATATGCTGGATATAATGTTGAGTCACTTATTGGTTCAACTGTCCATTGGTCATCAAACGGAAATGTACTCCCTGACCAATTTCCAAGTCGTGCACATGCCCTATCAGCGAACCAATCTAATATTCCTGGAAGGTGTTCAGCATATTCTTGCGGAAATATTTTCATTTCTTGTACTTGTTCTTTACTTCGTTCTGTAAGTTCAGGATCAGAATATGTAATGAACCATTGGTCATCAATACGTTTAATGACAACTTTACCACCACACCGACAAATAACTTCTTCACTTAAATCATAAAATGTATCTGCTTTTCCTAGTTCAAGAAGTTCAGCTTTCATCAACTCTTTTGCTTCTTCAACTTTCTTACCAGCATACTTACCACACGTTTCTAACATAACGCCTGTATGAAATCCTGCTTTATAGATGTCTTTTGTTGCATCTTCAAGTTTTGGGTCGTCTTGATTTTTTATCTGTAACTTTTGTACAATTTCCTGTGCAGGGATATTTCCAAAGCCCTTTGTTTTTATTATTGGAATAACAGCAATATTTTGTATCTCTTCAACGTTTAAATTATACTTTTCACATTCTTCCGTATTTTTTTGTAAGTCTCGAAGGGCAACGTAATCATAGGGTGCATCGCTTGGAACACACGTTACAATTCCACTGCCAATAGTAGGGTTACAAAACGGTGCAGGAAGAATAATAATTTCTTTTTCAATACCGGGAGCAATAACTTTCTTCCCAATAAGTTTTCTTGGATCAACATCTTCCTTCAAGATAACGTCATCTTTTTGATAACTTAACTTTTCTGCTGCATCTTTACTCATGATCCAATTCTCACCTTCAACGTCAACACGAACATATTGTGCGTCAGGATTTATCCATAAGTTTGTTTGGCCATAGATAGTTTCCGGCCTTAATGTAGCGGCAACTACATAATCTTCATCATGTTTGAATTTAAGAAGGGTATATTCGTTCTTTTCTGCATTTCCACCCTTTGAAATGTCAGTTTCTGAGGGGTCAACAGCAACGGGTCCGCATTTGATACATGCAGTTGCAAAGTATGGTTTCTGTGTTAACAAATCTTTTTGTTGTAACTTTTTAAATTGCCATTGGATAAACTTTTCATAATCTTTATGTGTTGAACATAAGAACCTGTCCCAATCACATAGAAAGCCAAACTTCTTCCAGTATTCATTAACATAGACATCATTAAAATACTGAATTACATTCTCTGGAGTTGTTAAAGTCTTAATCGTTTTTTCTGGACATCCATTCTTTTTCAAATAATTGATCCATTGTTCATCATTATTCTTTACCTTTTGCGCAAATGCTATTGCTTGATTCCCAGACGCATGTGTTCCTACAGGATACAATACTTCTTTTCCTAGTAATCGTTCATACCTACAGATAGCATCTGTATAAGAGAACCCTCGCATATGACCTACATGTAAGAAACCTGACACGCCAGGATATGCAAAAATCATAAAGAACTTATCTTTATTTTTGTTTGGAGACGCCTTTCCTATTTCCGCTTTTTCCCACTGCTTTTGCCACTTTGGCTGTATTTTTTCCCAGTCTAAAGTCATATGTGTGGTGTTTATACAGATATTTTTAAAGGTTGTGGGAACAAGTTGGGAACTTTTATAAACCATTTTTCATTTCTTCTAAGGGATGGAAAATCAATATGTGGTTAAAGTTCTGAACAATATTGCAGACATTCTTGAAATGCAGGGTGTTGAGTTCAAACCACAAGCGTATAGGAGGGCTGCACAAGAAATAGAAGTTCTTCAGGAAAGTATTGAAGATATTTGTGTACGTAATGAATTAGAAGATATTTCTGGTGTTGGCAAACATATTGCTGCGAAGATTAAAGAGTTGGTTGAAACTGGAAAATTGAAGTATTATAAAAAATTAAAAAAGTCTACTAAGATTGATATTGAAGCTCTTAACGAAATTCCGTCACTTGGACCAAAGAAAATTAAAGTTCTGTATGCAAAACTTAAGATAAAAAATGTTAAAGATTTAGCAAAAGCTCTTAGGAAAAAGAAATTACGCGAATTATCTGGATTTGGTAGAAAGACAGAGGAGATGTTATTGAAAGGAATACATGTGCTTAAAACTAAACCGAAACGTTTTCCGTACGAAACGGTTATACCTGTTGTTAGAAAGATAAAAACATATCTTACAAAACATCCAAAAGTAACGCAGGTTGCTGTAGCAGGTTCATTTAGAAGAAAGAAGTCAACAGTTGGAGATGTAGATTTTGTTATCGTTTCTACAAGACCAAAAGATGTTATGGACCATTTCGTTTCCTATAAAGATGTTGATGATATTATTGTGAAGGGTCCTACGCGAGGTTCTGTACGATTACAAAATGGTTTACAAGTAGATTGTCGAATTGTTAAAACAAAAGAGTTTGGTTCTGCATTATTGTACTTCAGTGGTGGAAAACAGCATAACATTGAATTGAGAAAGATTGCGTTACGTCAAGGATATACATTAAGTGAATATGGGTTATATACACTCCAAGAAAAGAAATGGGTCGCAGGCAAGACAGAGAAAGATATTTATACTCAGCTTGGACTTCGTTATATTCCACCGAGGGAACGGCTTGGTATGAAAGAGTTTGTGAAATATAAAAATAAGAAATAATATCAAAATATTATCAAAATAAGGTTATTGAAATGAAATTGAGAAATTGGATAATTATCATTGTGGTTATTGCTGTTCTAATATTTGGTCCTTTAGCTGTGTATACTTATGTGAAAGAAACAATAGTTTCTGTTACTAATAATTTACCCGTTAACGCAGACAGTCCTGTTGCTAATAATGATATACAAGCGGAGCAAGAACCAGTTAT
Source organism: Candidatus Woesearchaeota archaeon (assembly GCA_018676855.1). GTDB lineage: Archaea > Nanobdellota > Nanobdellia > Woesearchaeales > GW2011-AR9 > PCYB01. The sequence goes on along the minus strand of JABHDY010000003.1, from coordinate 180,540 downwards.
TGAAGAACCAGTTCAGGAAGACATTGTACAAACGAGTTGCATAGTAAGTAGTGATTGTCTTGCTGGAGAAAAATGTATAAATAATGTGTGTGGAACTGTTGCAGAATTGTATAAGATGGATTGTGATTCAACGTGTAACTTTGATAGTATAGTTGTGTCTACCAGTGGTGGAGATTCATACACACGCTCTCGCGGAGGCGGGGGATATACGGGTGCAGGCGCAGTTGAATGGAAATTGTTAAGCGGTCCAGATTATTGTCAAGGAGATGGAATTATTGTTCCCATTGAACTTATTAAGAAAGATCGAGGAGTAATTCTTAGTAAAGAAGTATTAACACTTCATCCTGGAGAAACAACTAGTGTTATCACACATCCAACAAGTGCTAGCGTTTCGTTTACAATGACTATTCATAGTGTCAATGAAGTATGTTCTTGATTCTCTATTTCATTTTCTTTTTCTCTTTTTGTGTAAGAAACTTTATATAAAAACAAGCCTCTGAAACATTCTATGGAACTTCGTTTCTCTCCATACGATTTTAAGTATAAAGTACAAAATGAGAAGACATATGTCTATCTCTACAGTAAGCTAGAAGATGGAACGAAAGTATGTGTTATGCATGAGTATGCACCGTACTTCTACGCAGATATATCTGATGAACGTACAATAACGCTTTTGAAAGATTTTACACTTGATGATAAAGGAAATATAGCACGAATTGTTCGCGTTGAATCTATCAAGAAAGAACTTCTTGGCAAAACAAAATTTTTTGTTAAAATAACGGTAAACTATCCAAAAGCTGTTCCTCTCATTGCAAAAGATTTAGCAGAACGCGGAATACAATGTTATGAAACTAAAATTATTTTTATTGATAGATATGTCAGAGATAATGGAATCACGCCAATGACTATGATACAAGCAACGGGCGATTTTTCATCAAAGGGTGGTTTACGCGTTCCACTGTTTGAAGCGTCCACGGTTGAAAGTGTGAGTAAAGAAACACATAAAAGTTGGAAAATATGTGCACTTGACATTGAAACGTATGCCGTTAAGAAAGAAATTAATCCTCATAAGAATCCTATATTAATGGTGGCTTTTTATGGTGTTGATGAGAACGATGTTGTGTTTAGAAAAGTTATAACATGGAGGAAATTTAACACAAAACTTAATTATTTAGAAGTTGTTTCTGATGAAGTTGAACTTTTAAAACGTGTCAAAGAAATACTTATTGACTATCAACCAGATATTGTTACTGGCTACTTTTCTGACGGATTTGACTTCCCATACATTAAAACGAGGGCAGATAAGCATGGAGTTGTATTTGATATTGGAGCCGATTATTCACAACTTGACATTCGTAAGAAGGCTGGTTTTAGGTCAAGTGAAGCACGAATAACTGGAATGTTACATTTAGACATGTTACAATTTATTCGTAACATTTTTGGTAAGAACCTCAAAACAGATTCCTATTCATTAAATGCTGTTTCTCATGAACTTCTTGATTCAAAAAAACACGACGTTGATATTAATAATTTGGCGCATGTATGGGACCACGATCATGATAAACTTGAAGATTTTTGTAAATATAATCTTCATGATGCACATTTAACATATCAATTATGTAAAAAATTATTGTTTGACATTCTTGAATTTACAAAAATTGTTGGTTTACCATCACATAATGTTATTCGGATGAGGTTCAGTAAACTTGTAGAGAATTATATTTTGAAAAGAGCGATTGAATATAATGTTATTGCTCCCAATAAACCGATTGGATCTGAGATGAAAGAACGTATGGAAGAATCTATCCAGGGAGCGTTTGTGTATGAACCAACGCCAGGCATTTATGAAAACATTGTTGTGTTTGATTTTCGTTCATTATATCCAACAATAATTACTGCACATAATATTGGTCCTGAATCCTTACAATGCGATTGTTGTAAGGCTAACAAAGTTCCTGGACGAGAACAGTACTGGTTTTGTTCTCAAGATCGAAAATTTATTCCAACTGTACTTGAACAACTTGTTCTTCGTCGTGTTGATCTAAAACGGCTCATTAAAGATGCACGAAATAAGAATGAAGATACGCGAATATTGGACTCAAGATCGTACGCATTAAAAATCTTAGCAAATTCGTTTTATGGGTACCTTGGTTTTTTTAATGCACGCTGGTACTGTCTTGAATGTGCAGCGTCAACTACGGCGTACGCTCGCCATTATATTCAAAGTACAATACAAAAAGCTGAGACAAAAGGGTTCAAAGTTGTGTATGCTGATACTGATTCTTGTTTTCTTGTTTTGGAAGATAACCTTCTTGACAAAGCAATGGAATTCATGAACGAAATTAATTTTGACTTACCTGGTCATATGGAACTTGAATACGAAGGTTTCTTTCCACGAGGCATTTTTGTAGCTGTGAAAGGAAGTGATAAAGGTGCAAAGAAAAAGTATGCATTGATGCGAGACGATGATAGTATTAAGATTACGGGCTTTGAAACTGTACGACGTAACTGGTCTTTATTGGCAAAGGAAGTTCAAGAAGATGTTCTTCGTTTAGTATTACAAGATAAGGGAGAAGAAGCAGTTCAGTATGTTAAAGATATTATTGTAAAGTTAAAAAATGGAACTATTTCTCCTGAAAAGCTTATTTTGAAAACGCAAATAACAAGAGAGTTGTCACAGTATACATCATTCGGTCCGCACGTTATTATTGCAAAAAAATTGCAAGATCGGGGAGAAAAGATTGTTCCTGGAACGGTTGTAGAATACATTATTGTTCAAGGATCTGGATTGGTTCGGGAGAGAGCACGCATACCGTCTGATGTTAAGAAAGGTGAGTATGATATACATTATTATCTTAATAATCAGTTACTGCCAGCAGTTTCAAGCATCTTTTCTGTTTTAGGCTATTCTGAAGATGATTTGCTAGGGAAAGGAAAGCAAACTGGGTTAGGAAATTTTTTTTAGAGAAAATTTAAATAGTACATGCGTGATGTTTATAGTATGAACGTTGGTGGTCAAGCGGTTATAGAAGGAGTTATGATGCGTAACAAGGATAAATTTGCTGTAGCTGTGCGTATGAAAGATGGTTCAATTAACGTTAAAAAAGAAAAAAGTTCACGATTTCCAAAAATGTTTAACATTTTCTTTGTTCGTGGTATTGTTGGTTTAGCATACACATTATATGATGGTATTCGAGCGTTGATATGGAGCAGTAATCAACAGTTAGGTACTGATGAAAAATTAACAAAGAAAGAAACTATTAGTATGGTGTTTATGTCATTATTATTTGCAATTGTCTTTTTTGTAGGATTACCATTCTTTGCAGCACATTTTATTCATTCTGAGGGTGCATGGTTTGACATTCTTGATGGAATCTTTAGAGTACTATTATTTTTAGGATATCTTATTGGCATTTCGTTTATGAGCGATGTTAAAATATTGTTCAGGTACCATGGATCTGAACATAAAGCGATTGCATGTTATGAAGCAAAGAAAACGTTAACACTAGAAAATGTTAAACAATATTCACGGTTTCATCCGCGGTGTGGTACGTCATTTCTTTTCGTTGTGTTACTTATTTCAATATTTATGTTTTCGTTATTGAACGGTCCACTATGGGTAAAGTTGGTTGGGAGAATTGTTTTAATGCCAGTTATTGCGGGTATAAGTTATGAACTTATTAAGTTAAGTGGAAGGTTTTCTACAAATCCTCTAGTTAAAATTATTATTGCACCTGGTTTATGGTTGCAACGTATTACGACTAAAGAACCTACAGATAAACAGGTAGAAGTTGGTATTGCTGCTCTGAAAGGTGTTTTGGAATAAAGAAAATAAGAATAATTTTAAAATATCTCGCTGAATATTTCTGCAATGAGGCCACGTTCTACATCTTTTAATAGGACATAATTGAACACATCACGTTTTCTTGAATCAGTAATTCTTCTTTGACGATCAACAGCTTTTGTTAATGCGATATCTCTTTCATCAGATATTTCTGGTAGGTCTGATTGGAACGGATCTCCTGCTAAAACCAATTTTGAACCAGTGCCTATTCTTGTTCCAATAAGTTTCAAATCACTATCACGTAAGTTTTGTGCATCATCGACAATTACAAACGAATTAGTTAACGTTCTTCCCCGTATATGTGTGATTGTTAAATAATCAACTTCTCCACCATTTACTGCTTCATCTTTAGCTGCATCACCAAGAATACAAAGAAGAACATCTTCAATAGCGCCAAAGTGAGGGCCAATCTTATCACCTATATCTCCTGGAAGATACCCTACATCTTCTCCACTAACTGTTGTAGGTCTAATAACAGTAACGTTATGATAATCTCCTTTAGACACTAAACGTAATCCTGCTGCAAGAGAAAGTAACGTCTTACCAGTACCGGCTCTTCCTAATGCTCCTACAATTCTTATATCTTCATCTAATAATGTTTCAAGTAATGCTTCTTGTTCAAAATTTCTTGGCGTAATTCCCTCTACTCCATCAGATTTTTTCTTCATAAAATGGAGTTCACCGTGCTGATATATCATTTTGTGCTCTTTTCCATCTTCTGTTCGCGCAAAATTAAATGTTGATTTGGTTGAAGAACTTTTGCTAAATTATCTGGGGGAAGTATTTGTTCATCTCTTCTTCTTTTAGTATATATCTCACCAATAAAACTATCTCCAACAACAAAATCATATTCATGGGCAAGGACAGCAGTTAAATCAATCTCAGCTTTACTATGTAAATAATCTGCTGCAGGTAAGCCTGCAAGTCGTGCTTGTATTCGAAAACTAATATCTCTTGTTATTAAAACTGGCATTTCGTCAGGATGTCGTTTTGCTTCCTCTCGTAACATATCCAAAATATGGTCATCTCCGTATCCTAATTTAGAAACAATTACTCGTGCTAATGGTTTAAAATATTCCATCACTCCATTCAATACTGGGAGATTTGAAGGTAAGAAATATGAAGGTTCAGGAGCAAAAACTAATTTTCCTCCGCTCTCAAGAGGAACTCCATCTCTAAGTAACTTGGCCGGTGCGCCATATTTTTCGTTAGAACGTGTTAAACTATCCAATTGTCTAATAGCTTCTCTTGCATTTCTTCCCAATTCTCCTTCTCTGTGTTTGTGTTTTTCTAATTCCCTAACAGCAGTTGATGGAAGAACAACAGTATTATCTTCAAATGTTAAATATGCATCTGGTCTGTGAACTAACACACTCGTGTCTAATACATATCGTACTCTTTTTCCATTCAATTTATCTCCAATTTCTGGTTCCATATATAAGAACTAAACTCCCTTTAATGAACTTAATATTGCTTTATATTCAGCAGCAAAACGATAATTTCTCATACCCCTTTTTACTGGTTCTAACTCGGCATACGCTCGTGCTCCTTGTTTTAATGCAATGCCAATGTCTCTAAAACGTCCTTCTAATGCTAATTCTGATACTTCTCTAGCAATCGTTCCTTCAGAAAATCTTCTTGGTTCAACAACACCAACTAAACTTTCTTCAACTTCTTCTAACAAATCACTTCTGTTCTTTCTTCTAAGTTCTAATTCTCCAAGAAATGAGTACAGAGTACTTCGAGTCATTGATTGTACTGTTCTTTGCATTAATTCAGCTTTCCCGCCAACACGACCATAATTTTTGACAGCAGATCTTTCTGGTGCTACTACCAATACTGTATGTGTATATAATCTCCCTAATGTTTCTTCATCAACTTTATATTCACTATTATCTGGTAATCGTACTTCTGGATTTTCTAATCGTGTAACAATTTCACTGATTGTAGAAGAAGTTCTTCTGATTCTAGAATGATCACGTCTTGGCATTTTATATAGTTGTTAATACTATTTATAAAACGATTTCGCTCCTTAAACAATGATAGTACAACATAGGTTTTAGAAAACGTATTTTGTATTAACTAACAACACTTCTTCCTTCTTCTTTCTGCACATGAATAACGTTCTGAACAAAACTTTCAATCTTAGACTCGTGAGATACAATTATCGTCTGCTTCAAATTCAATCCCTCAAGAACGTCTCGAACTTTATCTAACTGTTCTGAACTAAAGCCGTCAGTAGGTTCGTCAAGAATAATCAAATCTTTTGTATTGATCTGATGAATGATGTCATTAATAACTTTATTTAACGCTAACCTATATGCAAGAGATGCTGATGTCCTTTCACCACCACTTAAATTATTGAAATCAATCTCATACCCGTTCTGTTCAATTACTGGGGAGAAAGAATCGTCAATACGTGCGTACATTTGATCGTCATCCATCAAAATGGAAAACCACTCTTGAAATAGTTGGTTAAATAGTTGATGAATGTGAACCAAAACGTGTTTTTCAATCGTAAGTGTTAGAGCAATAAAGTATCTGTCAAGCCATGCATATCGTTCTTTCATTATAACAAGCTTGTTTTTCATTCCTGTTAGTTCAGTAATAATCGTCTCACTTTCTTGTATACGTTGCATAATATGATTATTCTGTATGTCTAATTCTGCTTTTTGAATAGCGAACTCTTTTTCTTGCTGAACAAGAATTGTATGTTCTTTTGTAGATTGTTCAACTTTTTCAGTAACGTCTTGTACAGTTTTTTGCTGTTCCTGAATTTTTATCAGTATTTCTTCAATATCACGAATGTCTTTTTCAATTATTGATTTCTGTTCAATAACATTATTAATTTGTTGTTCTAAAAGATGTTTCTCTGTTAATTGTTGTATCAATACTCGTTTCTTTTCAATCTTTTCATTAATGTTCTCAATAGAATGTTGTTTTGTTACTTTTTCCATTTGTTGCATCAATTCGTTGTTCTCTTTGACATGTATCACAACACTTTTTTGTATGTCTTCAATCTTTTCTTTTTTCTTCTGAAGATGTTCAATCTCTAACGAAAGACGTGTTACCAAATTCTCTGTATGGATAAGTTTTTCAATTTTTTCGTTAACTAATACACTTTCTGTTACAATTTCTGACTTCTTTTTGTTCAGTTCAAACAGTAACGTTTCTGCTTTCTCAATTTTATCTTTTTCTTTTTCTTGCGTTTTTATTTTATGTTCAGCCGATACTTCTTGAAGACATGTCGGACATGAATCTAATGATCCAATTTTATGATGAACATCTTGTGAATGAGATAACAGAGTTTTATTTTTTGTAATAACTTCATTTGTCTTCTCAAACAATTCTTGCAATTGTATCTTTTTTGTTTGATATTCCTCCTTCTTCTCTAATTGATCTTGCATTTCTTTATGTTGTACATGTTTATCATCAAGAACAGATGTTTCTTCTTTGTACATTTTTAGTTCACTTTGTTGATCTTGTATTGTTTGCTGAATATATACAATCTTTTCCTGTAATGACGCTTTTTGTTGCAAAATTGTACTTTTTTGATGTTCCATCTTATCAATTTCTTGCTGAATAGTTTCTTTAACACACTCTTGAGAAAATACAAATGATGATACTGTACTTTTCAATTGCTGTTCTTTTTGTTGCAACGTTTCATATTGTAATTTTTTCTCTTTTAAAATACCGTTCTTCAAATTTCTTTCTTGTGTAAGTGTTACATACTTTTTCTGTTCATTCTCAAGAACCTCTTTTTGTTCATTATTTTTTGTAATGTTCTCTTGGACAGATTGAAGTTGTGGAACAATACTTTTCAACTCTTTCAGCAACCGTTCTTTTTCCGTTTTATATCCATCACACTTTGTCTTTTCATCTTCAAGAGGTTCAGTTTTTGTTTTTAGAATAGCAATACGTGTTCGTATTTTTTTAAGATACAATTGTACATTTTCACGAATATTCTTATATTTATCAATATTGAATATTTTTCGTAAAACATCTAATCGTACATCTTGATTTTCTTGCAGTATAAATTTCATTTCTTCCTGTGGCGTATACACGGTATACCTAAAAATATAATTTTTATTCTTGGTAATGAACTCGTCCGGATATCCTAACAATTGTACAATCTCAGCTTTCAGTTCGACAGGTGTTAGTTCTTTCTTCACAGAATTGATAATGATATAACCTGCACCCTGTTTAATTGTATCTTTTGTTTTTGTAAGGTTTCTTTGTATTATGATCTCTTTATTTTCTATTGAAAATGATAATTCTACAAATCCTGAAACTGTTCCCTTTTTTAATAATGCTTCACCGGGAAGGTCTGGCCGTGCAGTTCCAAACAATGCAAATTCTATGGCCAAAAGAATTGATGATTTTCCACATCCAATATCACCAGAAAGAACTGTTGATCCCTCTGGAAATGTGATAGTTTCATCTTGGTATGATCGGATATTTTGCAGGGTAATCTGTTTCAGAATCATACAATCATCTTTGAAAGATAGGCTATATAAGGATTATTGTGTTAGAGAAATGTATTTATTCTACTAGTCTTTCTAAACGTTGAACTGATTTATCTCTATGTTCTATAATTCTCGCTGTTGTTTCTCTCCATCTATCTGAAGTGAACCAACGATGGCCAGCATTTTCTGCTACATATTTCTCTTCTTTAAATAATAAATCTGCAATTCTTAATTGTTTCTCAGGATCAAATACTTTATCTGCATCAGGTATAACAAAAAGTGTTGGAAGATTAGAAAATATGTCTCTACAGTATTTCCATTTTAAATCAGTAATGGATCTTTTAGTATCAAGTCCTAGTAACCATTTTGCACTTTTAGGATTTATCCATCTGTCAGCTTTCCAGTTCGGATTACGTGTTTCATCTTCGTTTCCGTCGTGCCATTTTTGATCATGGAGAGGATACAGTGGAACGGGAGGAATATCGAAATATTGAGCAATGTTAAATAACGCTAACCATCCATTTCTTCCCTCTAAAGCATCCCGTGTAGTTGTAACTGTTGAAGACATTGTTGTTCCTACAATCTTAGATGGATTAGTTTCTATATTGTGCGATATTAGTTGTGGATATGTTGTTGTAGAAAGACTGTGTAGAATCATGTAAAGATTTCTATCTTCGGCAAGTTCAAGTGCAGTTTCAAATTGTTTTTGTTGAGTCTCTGGTGAATAAAGTCTACTTTTATGCGGTTTACCAGACATTCCTGGCTGTGCAACAACAAATACTGGAGCTCCAGTCTCAACTGCAAGTTCTGCTGGTACGGCACCAAAATAATTACTTCTTATGAGGTCGTCTGTTGTTTTATATCCATTTCTTTGTCTAATAAGCGGAACATTCATTCCTGCAAGAATAACTGTTGGAACGTTTGATGTTACTTCTTTTGGTTCATATTTTTCAAAAACTACTTCAGTTCCTTTTGTTTTTCCAGTATTGTAACAAATATTTTGTGACATATATCATTATTCTTGTATTCTTTTTTTAAAGCTTTCTATAATTGTTACTTGTAAGTAGGGTCTCCAGTTGTTCTCTTAAATATAAATCATTATAAATCATTTTATTTTAAGAATGGTTGTTATGGATGAATTACAGACTTTTACACAAATTCGTGCGCTTAACTATTCTCAATGGGACGCTTCTAAAGTTGATGGTGTTAAAAAAACCAATAGTCTTGATGAATTATGTGAAGGTGTAACGTTTCTTGTACGAATGACTACTCCAAGAGGCTTGTATGGGTGTGTTGATGTTGTTACAATACAAGAATTTGAACAAAATGGTGGTCATACAACAGTTCATAAAGGAGAATATAAAGAATTTAATTTGCATGGACCTCAACAAGATTGTGGGATAAATGTTTCAAGTAGACACAAATTACCAAGGTGTTGTGGGCCAGAGAAACATTATACTGTTCAACAGTCTCATGTTGATGCAGGAATAGTCTATCATTTTACAGAATAATTCTCTATCACTTCGTACTCACAAAACTATATAAGCATACATATCTTTTTCTTTGTAATGCCAGCTATTAAAGATATTACTGCTCGAGAAATTCTTGACTCTCGAGGTAATCCTACTATAGAAGTTACAGTGTACACTGGTGACGTTTCTGGTACGGCATCCGTACCATCTGGAGCAAGTACTGGCGATCATGAAGCGTTAGAGTTGCGCGATGGTGGAAAACGTTATATGGGCATGGGTGTTCAGAAAGCAGTGAGAAATGTCAAACAGAAGATAACACCACTTTTGAAAGGGATAGATTGTTCTAAACAAAGAGAGTGCGATTCAATGATGATTGAACGGGATGCTACTGATAATAAACGTCGATTGGGAGCAAATGCTATTCTGGGCGTCTCGTTAGCATGTGCCAAAGCAGCATCAGAATCTCAAGGAATTCAATTATTTGAATATATTAACACATTTCCACAAGTACAAAAAGATAGTACAATCCCAAAAGTATTTTTTAACGTTATTAATGGTGGGAAACATGCAGATAATAGATTAAGTTTTCAAGAATTTATGATTGTGCCAAAATTACGATCAATTAAACAGAATCTTCAAGCAGCGAGTGAGATTTATCATCTACTGAAGAAAGAGTTACATAAGACGTATGGGAAAGGTACAACGAACGTTGGTGACGAGGGCGGTTTCGCACCAGATAAGTTACACAAAGCAACAGATGCACTTAAAATATTAACAAAGGCTATTCGTGATGCTGGGTACAAGAATAAAGTTGACATTGCGATTGACTGTGCCGCGTCAGAGTTCTTTAGTAACAATAAATATACTGTTGATAGTAAAAAGTTAACAAAGGAACAATTGTTAGATTATTATTGTACGTTAATAAAACGATATCCAATAATTTCTATTGAAGATCCGTTTCATCAGGAAGATTTTGACAGTTTTGCAAAGCTGAGGGAACGATCAAAAATACAAATTGTTGGTGATGATTTAACTGTAACAAACACTGAACGAATAGAAGCTGCAATTAAAGAAAAGAGTTGTACATGTTTATTACTTAAAGTTAATCAGATTGGAACACTAACGGAAGCGTTAGATGCTGCACAAATGGCCTTAGATGCTGGCTGGAAGGTTATGGTATCTCATAGAAGTGGAGAGACTGAAGATACGTTTATTGCAGATTTAGCAGTTGGACTTGGCTGCGGCCAAATAAAAGCGGGTGCACCATGTAGAGGCGAGAGAACTGCAAAGTATAACCGATTGTTACAAATTGAAGAATTATTAAAACGATAATGCTTACTTATTTTCTTCCAAACACGCCCTCTAATACAAATACAATAATAAATCCAAGTAAACCAAATACGAGGACATGCCAGTTTGTTCCAGCAACAGAAATTTCTTCTATAGGAATACGTAACGATCCTAACATAACACCAACTAAAAATGATAATGTTAGTGATTTAAATTTTCTGAGAACATAATCTACTAACTTTGAAAAACCTATTAATCCTGTAGCTGCGCCAATGATAAATGTGATAATAACTGTCCATTGGTATGTGTGCAATGCTTTGATAATGTATTGGTACTGGTTTAATAAAAGTAAAATAAACGCGCCAGATATTCCTGGAAGAATCATTGCGCAGATAGCAACTGCTCCCGAAACAAAAATTATTGGAAGTGAATGATTAACAGAAATTGCTGATAACCCTGCAAGAACGTACGCGCCTATAAAACCGAGCACAACAAAGATTGCTTTCTCAAGAGACAATTTGCCAGCTTTTCGTAATACAAAGAGTGCAGATGCAAGGATTAATCCAAAAAAGAATGCAAACGTTGTACCAGAATATGTTTCTAATAGAAACACCATTAATCTTGAAATAATAAAAATGGCAATTCCTATTCCTGTTATTAAAGGAATAAATAATGCAAAATCATTCTTTTTAATTGATTTCCATGATTGTGTGAACTTACCTTTGAACAATAATAATATGAATGAAAAGTTAAACGTTCCTAAAGAATGTATCAGTCTGGGATAAATGCCTGTAATGAATGCTATTGTTCCACCAGAGACGCCTGGAATGACGTCTGCAATGCCCATAAATAGTCCTCGTAGGAAGATTAAGAGATGGGTTATAATTGGGTGTTTCTTTTCTTGCATATATGGAGAAACATGTTACTCGTTTTAAAACTTTATGCAATTCTTACAGTATGGACAACAAACACCCTTTAATCCTGAGAACAGAAGAGAGATGTACTTTTTCTTACAATATGGACAGTCAACGTTTTTTTTTGGAATGTATCTTCACCTATTGACGAAAACAATATTTTCTTATATAAATGTTACGAGGGTCTGAAGAAAAATAAAATAAATATAAAAAAATAAAAATTTAATCTGAAGCTAACTTCCAGATGGTTTTTAGTCCCATGATGATTGCTCCTGGAACAACAAAAACAACGATGTTACTTAAGATTGATCGTAGATATAATCCCACGCCAGGAATTAGTCCAAGATTAACAATTCCTGCAAGCATTAATGCAATTGATGCTACTAAGAACGGCATTGTTTCCTTTGCTGTTAAATTGAACAGACCAACAATGAAACCAAGAATAACTAATGTTGTTACAAGAACTTCTGGTCCAATAAGACTTCTAAACAATCCTGCGACTATCGCTACCAATAAACCAACAAAGAATGTGTAATGAGCAATACGATGTAACTCAATAGTTGTTTTTTTTGTAACGACTTTCTTCGTTGAACGTGAAGCACGTTTCTTTTTTGCCATGAATATCACCTCTTAATGATACTATGAATGAAATAAAATAAGTATATAAATTATTCGGTTATTTCTTTTTTATTTATGGGGTAGGTTTTATAAAAGAAATATGTCTTATTTGTGCTATGACAACAGATTTCGTACTTGCAAAATGTAAAACGAAAGCAGCATATTCTGCTAAACTGAAATCTCCAAAAAAATTAAACTTACAAAAGATTAAAGAAAAGTTTACTGTTATTCTTGAAACGCCTATCCTTCTTGTCATAAAAGAACAGGGAATAGAAATTGTTGTTCATGGTCATGGTGAGTTATTATTTAAGAAATGTAATGATACTGCTCTCATGGAAAGTATTGTTAAGAAAGTGTATGGTGTTGGGTTAAAGAAATAAAAAAACTATAAGGAAATAACTCTTGGTCTACTGAGAGCTTCTTTAACATATTCTGCATCTTCTGGAACATATCTTGATTCAACCATTGCAAGATATCTTTTATGGTCTTTTAAATGTAAATCCTCATTCATAATCTGCAAAATTCCTCTGTTACACTGACCCAATATTCCTCTTTCATAGATTGGTAAATGCTGGTCCTCTTCATGTGTTTCAGTTAAATGAAGTTGTGGAATAATTTTTCTCCGGTTTCTAAAAAAGTCTACAACTGCTTGTCTATTTTCCTGGTAAAACTCTCCTGGGCTTGACGTGTCAAGATCAAGGAATAAGTGGGCAGTATCCAAGTTAATGTATGTTCCATGAGTACTATGCAGACTTACTAGTTGTTCACGCGTAATTCCGCCAGTTTCAATAGCAATTGTAACCCCTAATCTTCTTGCTATGTCTGCAACCTTTCCAATTTTAGAACTGTAATCCTCAAACTCTCTTTTATCAAAAGATAAACGTGGTTTTGTTGCATGAATAGTAACATTTTGTATCTCTAAGAAAGCACAATATTTTAAAAACTTTTCACTGAAACCATCTTCAAATTCTTGTGCACCAATACTTCCTAAATCAAATTCAGATGGTATGGTATGTAAAACGAAGTTCATATCATATCTCTCTGAACCTCTCTGGTGAAGGAATGGGTGATGTATCATAAAATTGTACCCTTTTACTCTAAGTTTTTCAACATCTTTCCTTATTATAATTTTTTCTGCCATACTTAACTCATTAAAATCGCTAAGTGTTTGATAATGTAATTCTAATGTCATCCCTCTAAGTTCTGAGTCATCAAATCTGTCTGCAAGAATGTCTTCAAGAACCATATTATTTGGAAGAAGATAATTATCTGGAAATAAAGTATTTCGTATTCCTGGAAGAATAGGAAATCCTAAACGAAGTATCAACTCATCATCACTTTGTGTCAAAACCACATCATTTGCCATATTAGTTGCAACCATTGTTGAATATACCTCCCTGCGAGTAACAACATATAAATCTTTTGGAAAAATATGTTTGTTTTTAGAAGAAATACCCTAAATTAAAAATGGCGCCCCAGGCAGGAGTTGAACCTGCGACCCTGTGGTATCTTTCCAATGAAGGATAACAGCCACATGCTCTAAACCACTAAGCCACTGGGGCACAATCTAGCATTACGCCAAATGATTTATAAATATTTCTGCTCCAAAACTACTATGGAAATATCTAAAGGACTTGAGATTGTCAATACAGCCCTATTTATACGGCCAGAAGATGTCCTTATTCTCAGCGATTTACATATAGGATATGAGGAAGCGTTACATCATAGAGGCGTTTTATTACCTAAAACGCAGCTAAAAACGATACTATCTCAGCTGAAACAAATATTTACACAAGTAAAACCAAAAATTATCGTTATTAATGGTGATTTAAAACATGAGTTTGGACGAATACTTCAGGATGAGTGGTCAGATGTTCTTACAATTATTGATTTCTTGTTGAAAAATTGTACAGAATTAATAATTATTCAAGGAAATCATGATCCACTTGTAACGCCAATAACAAAAAAGAGAAATATAACTGTTGTCAAAAAGTATGGGGTTAGAGATATATGTATAACTCATGGTGATGCTCTCATTGAAACAAGTGCAAAAACTATTATCATTGGTCATGAACATCCTGCAATTACATTACGTGAGAAAAGTAAGTATGAAAAGTATAAATGTTTTCTTCGTGGATCGTGGAAACGTCAAAAACTTATTGTAATGCCTAGTTTTAATCCGTTAGTAGAAGGAACAAACGTTTTACAAGATACATTATTAAGTCCATTTCTTACAGATATTAAGAACTTTACAGTATTTGTTATTAGTAATAATGAAGTATTTAATTTTGGCAAAATCAAAAATTTATGATTTTTTCCGTGCATTCTTATTATACTGTTTCTGTTTCTTTTGATGATATGAACAGAAAATAATTCCAGGAACAACGTTATTTGTACATCGAACACACACACCTTTCTTTTTTCTTTTTGTATATGTTGAACGGCGTTCTTTGTTCAATCGTTTCTTATGACGATAATAAAATGCGAGAAATCTGTTTGGATATTCTTTTTTTACTTTCTTTTTATGCAACTTCTTTAAGACTCTTCGTAACATTCCTATTATTTCTTGTATCCCACAAGATATATAAAGTTTTAGTATATTGTTGCTGTATGCGTAAGAAAGTGAAGTGGATGGATGATGATCGTATATTATACTCATTTCGTAAAACACGGAAGGCGTTCCTTATTGAGTATGTATGTGGTGGCCTTCTTATCGTTCTTGTATTATTTTCAGCAATTTGGATTACAAACTTTTCTAATAGTATCAGATTTTTTGTTTTAGGGTTAGGTATTGTTCTTCTTGGATACACAGAAATCTCACGATACATGTACAGGTACAAAATAACGAACGAAAAAATAATTATTTCTCACGGACTTATTAAACACAACAGAAAAAATGTTTATTTTCATCCTTTAGGTTTTGTTCCCGATATTAATATTAAACAGGGTCATCTTCAACGAATTCTTGGCTATGGAACTATAGACGTTGAGGCAGGTAAAGGTAAAACGTTTGAAATTAAAGATATTGAAGATCCTCACAGAATCATGAAAGTTATCGAAGAATTGATTCAAAGGCATAAGAAGGAATAGAATTCTAAAGTTGGTTTATTCATCAGATTCTGTTGATCCAAATAATCCACCAATGGTAGATTCAACCGCAGCATATGCAGATTTAACCGTCGCATAAGGTCCTGTTGGAGCATCGTCTTCAGGTTCTTTTAATCCAAGTGCATCACTAATTCCAGATTCAGCCGCCGCAACATACTCTGGATCAACATAATCACTCCCTCCATAATCTGTACTCGTAGCGGAGCTACCAACAATAGCTAATGTGTTACAGTTAGGATACACTGATCGTCCATAATATCCGTTCACTGCTAGACATAATGATTTCTTAAATCCCATCCAATCAAATGCTGATCCTGGATCTGTGTGGCCTGCATTTGTTTTCCTCCAAGTATGGTCTGCGTGTCGTGCCACATTATCAATATGAATATTATGACGAATCATAATCTCGGCTGTCAATTTGATTAATGCTTTCATTTGATTATCAGAATATTTCTCCAGCTTTACTGAATCTGAGAATTGTGAAGAATACCTACCTGGTTCCAAATCAGATTGGGGTTTATAATTATCTCTCGTACCCCATATACTTGTCGCAGTTCTACATACGGCATCTCTATCACAATCAGTTGCAGTAACTCCTTTATATGTTTTAGAACCAGAATTACAAATTCCAGTACATTTTGTAACACCATTAGAAACTTCAATGGCAACAGTGTTATAATCCCACTGAGCAGCAGGAACTTGTTTACTTTTACTACTTGTAGAACTATGGTACGTGGCAGCAAATTCTGATGCATGTTGAATATATTTACCTTCTCGTCCTAAAATATAATGGGTAAAACTAATATGGCCAAAACAATATTTCTCAGAGTATTTCTCTTTACATTTTGTAATTATAGGGTCACTTGCTTTTGCACTATATCGATCATTCCAACTTTTTGCAGTACCGAGATATGTATTTCCTTCGGTTGCATGAATTAAAATCCCTTGTTTGTTATCTTTAATTCGTCTTTGTTTCAAATGGATATCATTATAACAAATACCGTTCGGACATGTAGTTCCTGGGTTAAGTGCGATGGTGTATGAACCCCCAGCAAGATTTCCATTATAATCAGGTTTTTCAACTGTTACTGTTTTAGGTCTCAATGTTGGAAACCTTTCAACATTTTCTGGACCGAAAGCATCTTGTGTTGCCTTAATACTTTCTTGATATGCTTTCCATTCTTTTCCTCGTACTGTAACTGGGGGTGTTCCAATAACAGGAAGATCTTGTTCTGTTTTTTCTTCTTCTGTGATAGTTGCTTGCGTATCTGAAGTTTTTACTGAAGGATAAAACTCCTCGTATTCTCGCCACTTTCCTGTTTGAGGGTCCCAAATCATGTTAGGATTATCAACAATAAGTGGTGCAATTTGTTTCCAAACATCATCAATCTCCTTACATGCGTTAGGATTTCTACATCTATATGTGTCACCACTAGTAGTCTCAGCTTGAAGTATCGGTAGTAATAATAAGATTAAAGGTACAAGTAACAATACTATTGTTCTATTTTTCATCGTAATTCAAAGTCCTCCACACTAAAAGGTTCGGGTTCTTCATAACCAAAAGGGTCTTCAACCATCTTAAAATTGTATGTTGAGCTTTCTTCTATTCCTAATAATGGATTGTTAATTATTAACTCAAAAGAATAATCTCCTGTTTCAAATTCTTTACCAATATTAAAATTATCTCTCAAGTAAATTAACTCTTTAATATTATCTGAAGAAGTCTCAAAATGGTAATTGTATTTCTTACCAGTATCGAAAATAATTTCTCCAGAAGGATTTCTTATAATATAATTCTCAATTAACATAACTTTACCATTATACGGTGTAGTTTCAAGAATAAGAAAGAAGTGAACATCAGTGTTAAGGTAAAAAGTATCTGAGGGATAAAGACAACTAAAATCTGTGTCAACATAACTACAAAATACAAACTCTTTTATTCCCAATTCACCACCACGACTAATTGGCAAGAAGTTTGTGTTTAAGACGTCCTCACTTGGCTCGTTATTAACTTCAATAACATTTGATTTAACTAAAACTAAAATTATTGAACTTGTAAAAACTACTACTACTAAGAAAATCATAATTCCCATTATTGTTGATATTGCTTTTTTATTCATTTTTTCTTTGCATATTGAGCAGCAATATTTGACCATCCAACAATATTGTTAAAACTTACTACTGCCCATGTTCCTTGCTTAGGATTATTACAAACATCAAACTCTGCGTTATCTGGCATGTTTTCTTTACTATTTCCTTGTAAACCTGCTTGTGGTTTTTTGTTTATTTCAAGACCTGTTCCATCACTAACAATAACTTTATATTTTGTAGTTGGTGCATTACAAACAAGTTCTGCTTGTAAATCGCCATCTAAAGATATTCCATCGCAAGAACCACTTCCTTGACATGCAGAATATTGATTTTCAACATTTAACTCCTTAGCAACACAACAAAAATACTTCTCAACTTTTTGATATTCACCAGTACTTTTAACATCACTTGGATATGATGTAATTGTTTGACCAACATAATTTCGTAAAAAGAAGAGATCTAACAAACTTCGTATCTCAGACCCATAATCTTGTTTCCACCGTGAACTTCCTAACATGACATAACTTGCAATCCAATAATATGTTGCTTGTACGTCTGTTAATGAACTTTCGCCACGTTGCATGTTCTGTTGTACAATATCTTTTGCTTTTTCAATTACAAGTTGATAATTTCCTGCTTTAAAATCTTCATACATATCACTTGCAATAGATTCTTCAACACGTTGAGACTGAACACGGATTGTTTGTGTATGACTTGTTTTTCCTTGACTACTCTTAGGCATTGGCGTTACTGCAGTGAAACAACTTCCACCTGAACCTGGCTGTAACAGTTGTGCAGATATTCGTAGTGCACTCATTGTTCCAACTGATTGTGTGGTTGTGTCAGTTGGTAATGTTTGAAAAGAACATTGTGCAGGCGTTGATAATGCAGTTGTTTTATCAAATACTTGACTAAACGTAAAACCGTCAACAGTAAATTGTGCGTTAAATATTTCGTCACGTGTAAGTTCTTGTCGTGATGTGGTTCCAGTTATAACGACCACGGTGTTACCAGATTTACCATACGTCAATCCACCCGTTGGCGAATGTACCTGAACATTAGGATCAACATCTAACTGAAACATATTATTTTGTGTTGGTGTTACTGTAACACTAAACCGGCGTGGACTACTATGCGTACCCGGTCTTCCGCTTATGTATACATCTTTACCATTTCCACCACAACCGGTTACTGTTTGGTCAACATTAATTATTGTTGCAATACCGCTACCACTGAGCATACTCTCTGAAACAGTTGCAAGTTGTATTCGTGGTGCGTATGGTCCGGCAATATTTTCAGGAAGTTCAATAACACGTTCTATTTGTCCCTTTGTATCAGTAATTTTTAAACATGATTTTTCATTTCCAAGGTACATGTACGGTTTAATTACGATTGGATCATTTTTAATGAACAAGTTGGGACTCTGGCAGTCAGTAAATTCTTCAGTATCTTTATTATAACATTCCATGAACGGATGTTCAAAGAATGTCTGTCCGCCTGTAAAAAATCCACTAACCTCAGGACAGATGTACCGTCCTGAACTTAAATCTGCGTAACATTCTGCTTGTAATGTTTGACTAATATCTGTTATTGGGAAATACCAAATGCCACCGTTAGATGTTCTGTACCCTTCATCAAAACATGCTTCTGGACTTTCTCCCTGATCTAAGAAAAGTTCAAAGACAACGTGATCATACCTATACTGGCTACTGATAGGTTGTGGAGATTCTATTGGTAAATCAAACATTTGTCGACGTGTTACACCGCCGAAACCTGTTCCTCCATCAATAAGGTGGGTTCTTTGATCTGTGTAGGGTGACTGTAAATTAGATGCTTGTAAACAATCGCCACCTTTTTCAACATTAGGATGGCCCAAATCATCTAAACCAACACATTTTAACGTTGTTCTATATCCACGGATGCTACATCCTGGAATGAACGTTCCTGCAATATGATAATTATGTATTGCTGTTCCATCAATAGGATTGAACGTTGTCAATTCTCTTTCAGTAACGGGCATAAAGACCTTAGTTTTTGACGGTACTGCATTTGCAGCGTCCATGATAAAGTCCATACCCATTGGAAAATCGTACCCGAACGCAGCTAAACATAACGATTCAGAGAATCCTTGTGAACCTGCAGCGAAGAACTGTTCCATGTGAGAATTTGCATAATCTTCTCTCACTTCTTGGATAGATGCGTCCATAGCGTCAGGAATTGCTTTAAATCCAGAATCAAAGAATGCAACTGCACCATCAGCTATACCTTCTTCATCTGAACCACCTTTATCAACGTCTTTCATTGATAATGGTGAACAATCACTTGCAAGGTACGCAATACTTTTGTAAATAAGGCCGCACACTTGCTGTGTAAACATTGTCTTACACATACCTGCATCATGGAACCCTGTATGTTTCGCTTGTATGATACATTGTTGTAGTCCAATAAGCATGCTTTGAAGAGATTCTAAATGCGCATTAATTTGTGTTAAACACATTGATTGGAACGCGCCTAACATTTGTGTTCGGGGATTAACTTGTGTTGTTGAATATTCGTTTGCTGAACCGCTCGGTGTAAGTGCATCAAGTGCATAATTCTGGCCGAACGCTCCCGATACGTCTCGTCCACTATAATACCGCCATTCTGGATAGTACGTTCCAATAGTTTTTCCAGACTCTGCAAAGACACGCGCTTGTCTATATTGCCACTCTTCTGCCTGACCATTTTCTTCTTTAACTGCTGTTCTAAGGTTGTCTCCCTTATAATCTCCTTTTGTTTTACTTTCATCTTCTTCACAGACACATTGATATTTATCTCCTGTGTTTTCATCAATAAAACAATCTTTAGTATATCCAGATGCAAACTTAGTACCGTCAACACGTGCACTTCCTGCACCTTTAAGGTTACCATCTGAATCTTCTAAGTAGCAAGCTCCTTTAGATTTAACAACATTTTTTGGTGACTGAGCATTCCTATCTTCTTCACTTACAACAGCGACATTATCTTTCTTACCAACAGTAAACCCATCATCAACAGCTACATATCCAGACTTCTTTTTACATTGTGTTGCACATGACTTATCAACAGCTGCACAGACTTGGTCAGTATTTTCTGGGTTAAGGACAAGTTTCGCTTCTGGTATAACATCACCTAATTTTTCTACAGGTGCAAGACGCCATATATCTTTCTCTTGTAATTTTATAATATCTTCTTGCGTACCACACAAAGAGGGTTCATTATTTCTTCCTACACACCTATAATAATGTGTGCCTTCTGCATCACGCCAACAAGACCATGGTCCCTCCTGTTCTTTTCTTTCAATGAATTTACCGTATGCTGGATTTAATTTAATCTTATCTTGACAATTCTCGACTTTATACATTAATGCACAATTGCCAGTTACACTGCACATTTTTTGTTTCAATATAACTTCTTCAACTTCATGCTCTTCTTTTGTTGACGTCCATGCTGCAGGAACTGCACGGCATAAGAACCTATCACATGTCCACCTATACAACTGATCAACATAACTTTCAAATTCCCATGCGCCTGCGGTTGAAGGACATTTAGTGTCAAGCGAATGTTCTTCTTTGGTAAGATCAAGAGGAACGTCCCTCCCCAATTCTTGCCAATGTTCAATCGTACTGTCAAGATACAATTTTTGCTGTCCACTTCCTCCAGGACATTTCTTATCATCTCCAGCTAATCGTGTTGTCCACGGTTCAAAATATGACATAAATACTCTATAGTATCGTACAACCATTTTTGTTAAGAACGAACCGATACATCCAATACCTGTTACAAGCATTGCAGTTCGTAAATACGGTTTAACATTTTCTATCTGGTTAATTGTCCAGTTAAGTGCAGCGACACCTTCATCTGCTAAGAAGTCGGGTACAAGTTCAGAACTGTCAATTGGAATGTCAACAAAATATCCTAAGTCGTGACACATAACTTGCGTTTTTCGTTCTCCCCATTGACCATTAGCTTCTTTTTCTTGATAATTTACTAAAATCTTAATAGGCATTTTTAATTGCCGTTTACTATTAAAATCATCCCATAAATCATCTTCCCTCTCACTAAATTCATCTGCACGATTTAATGTTGCTGTAACATAATATGCAGTATTATCACCGTTAGGTTGTGCAGAGAGAGTATTTGGTAATAACTTACATCCTGTTGCATAATCGTCTTCTTCACTAATTTGTCGAGTACATGCTTTTCTAAACGTTGCACTTTGAATCCTGTACCCTTCTTCAACTTCTAACGTGGCTGGATTAGTTTCGCCAAGAGCAGTACCCCTATATGATATGTTAAACACTGCTTGAATGGTTGCCCTCCCATCTTCCATTAATGTTGGATCAAGACGGAACGGTGCTTGAAATTTGGTAATTGGTTGAATGTCAAGATCAAAACTACCTGAATAACATGAATTTACATGGACGTTTTTTTGTGAATATCCTGTCTTACCCGTTTGATCTTCTGCAATGATATAAACATGAAACGTTTTTCTTTGTTCTTCACCGATTGACGGCAAGTTAGGTATTAAAATTTCTTGCAATCCGGACGGAACTTCCCTTGGTGAAAGATCTTGAATGCTTGGAAATGCTGATGGTGGGAAAGATATGCCATCAAACGAAAAGTTACCGTCTTCGCCTGCAGTCGTACTTGCAATTGCACGTTTAAAGTCTGCCCTATACTCATCACCACGTTCTCTATAAATGTACAAGAATACCTTTGCACCTGGTTCAGTTTCTCCGTTAATATTTGTCTGTGCACGTTGTTTAACTCCTTCAAGTGTAACTGAAACACCTTCATAATATTCCGTTCCACCTGTAAGATCAAACCGTACAGTTGGTGCACGAGTATCAGCAGTTACAGTTTTCTCAACAGTTGTTGTCCAACCTGCTTTATCAGTTGCAGAAATAATAATAATATTTTCTCCTTCGTCAACATTAACCTCTTCTTCAAAAGTTACTCCGTCAGCATTTCCAACAGACCTATTATTAACAGTAAATTCAATTGTGCTATTCTCAGAAACACT
Organism: Candidatus Woesearchaeota archaeon; assembly: GCA_018676855.1. Classification (GTDB taxonomy): domain Archaea; phylum Nanobdellota; class Nanobdellia; order Woesearchaeales; family GW2011-AR9; genus PCYB01. Next base: position 157,693 of record JABHDY010000003.1, on the reverse strand, counting down.
ACCCTTAATCGTAACTGTACTTTCTTCAACCAATTCATCAATGTCTTCAATAGTAATGACAGGCTTTTTTGTATCTGCAAAAATAACTGTATCAAATGTTCCTATATTACCAGCAGTATCTTCAGCATTAATACGTATTATATTTTGTTGATTATGAAGCAATTTAACATTTTCAAACATAAACGTTCCATCAGAAGATACAATCTCACCAGCAATATTATCATTAACATACACTTTTACTGTTGAACCTGATTCTGCAGTACCATTAATGTCAACAGTATCTCCAGAAACAAATTCTGGTAATGTGGTATCAATCATAGGTGCGTCAGTGTCAGGAGCAAATGTCATGAACGAATATAAATTTCCATCATTATCATTCACAATTTCATTACTTTCAACACTAAAAACATATTCCGTTTCTGGTTGTAATTCAGAAAGTTGAATTGAATGTTCAGTAACTTTAGCTGCATCACCAACAGTTCTAAGATTTTCAGTATCTAAACCATAATCAACAAAACTGTCACCAGTATCGTCAGTGTCCCATAGAATTCGTGCACTTGTATCCGTAACATCTTCTGCACGTACGTTTGAAATTTCTAATGCACTTACGAATGGAAGGTTAATAAATAGAAGTAAGACTAAGATTACTAAAACTTTGTGCCCATGTATTCTTTTCATTTTTTCTATTCTATTACTGGCGAAATTTTCTCGCTATGTATTGGCAGTTCTGCCATGAATGTAAATAATCCCATATCACTTGTATCACTACTTGTAATTGTATTAAACGTAATTCCTTCTGCATCAACTAACAAATCCCAAGGTACAGTCCAGTTTTGGTTATATCCGCCAACAAGTTGTTCATTATTGAAAATACTTACTTGAACATTATACGTAAAATCTGCACCAGCAAGAAATTCAATAGATTGTTCATTAAGTATCTCTTCATCGATTTCTGAAGAAAGAACAACATTACTGCTATGGAATGGTTGATTTTCTACTAATTTATGGTCCTCTTTATCATATCGTATTTGGATAGACACAATTTCATCATCATCAATTTCTGTTCCAATAGAATTTTCCATATCTTCTTGCAATCTATGTTTTAAAACATTAATTTTTGATAAAGGAATTGTAACTGTTGGAATTAAGTTTAACTCAACATTCTCACCAGACGTTGTTACTACACGTTGCCAATCTTCTTTATATCCATCTTTTGTTCCTCTTACAATACCACCAACACAGTACGGGAAGTTCCATGTGTTTGATGCTTGATATCCACGCTGTTCAAAGTCAAAGACAGTTTTTCCAAGAGGACACGTAAATTTTATGCATGTAAAACTTACATCAGTATTATCTAACGGTTGTTGATCGTACACAATACCATTATCAACAAGGTCCCATGTTGTAACTGTCATAGGTATTCGTCGTTGTGAACAGTACTTATCATCATCAACGAACGTTGTTGTTGCTGATCCTCGTGCAACTTGTGCACTTTCTCTATCTGGCATGTTCCTGACAAGATGTACAGTAAACGCCGTATTGAAAACATATCCAGTCGTTTCGTCATGTACTTGTACAAGGACAGGATATGATACGTCGTATGTAAATTTCCAGTTTTGTAAACAAAGAAATGAAAGAATGTCTGTTCCTCCTAACGAACTTGATCTCATTGTACCGCCCTGTGTTGGAGTAACTTGAAATGAAAATGGATACGTGTCTTCAAACTTAAACACAACACCAACGTCAGGATTAATAAACTCATCACCCAAATTCCAGACGTAATGATTTTGATAATATGGGAAATCTTCTGGGTATTCAACAAATTCTGTTCCCTGAACACGTAATTTGTTTACATTATAACGAAGTAATTGTTTCAATCCATTTTTAACTTCTTGCACGTTCCATTCTTTTTGTGAACATCGTACTTCTGTACCTGCAACGGGAACGTCCGGATGTTCTAAAGAAATAAGGTCTTGTGTGATATCTTCCAGTTTAAGATCTGTCATTTCTCTTTCAATAATCTTTTCTGCCATTGCATGAAGACGTTTAAGTTTAATTGGTGATTCAGTTACGTGCCTAATAACTTCAATAACTGTTTCGCCCTGTTTGTTTTGAACGTCAAGGTTCCATTCAACGTTAAATATTACTTGATTTTCAACAATTTCTGTGTTTGCTACGATGTCGCTTCTTTCAGTTATATCGTACGTTTCTTGGAATGGTTCTTCAGCCAGGACACACGTTCTTAAATTATTTTCAATATAAAGGTCGGTTCGTTCTTTAATTTGTTGTAATGATGGGATGTTTGTTTCTTTACCGTATGCCCAATATGGTACAACATGCATTGGAGATACGCGTAAATGAAGTGATGCATCTTGTTCTATTGTTGGTGGAACGTTAATGTATCCACCCTGAATTCCTATTTGGTTAAGAGCATCTTCACCTATTTGTTGAATACATGCAGTAATAAGATTTTCAATTCTTGTTTTTTCTGTTACGATTAATTCTTCAGGTTTAAACACTAAAACTTCTGTTTTTAATGATATGACAAGTACAAGTGCAAGTATAAGTAAAATCCCCACTATTATGAATAATGTAATCTGGCCATTCTTTTGCCTAAACAAACTAGAAATAGCACTACTTTTATCTAACCTAAACCTCTTTTTGTACATGACTTGAAGGATAGTATATTTGTTTATAAAGGTTGTGTTTAGCTTATAGACGGTAAAAGTGATAAGAATCTCTATCCAATATAACTTACTTCTTTCTTTTTTGGTTGAGCACCTATCATTCCTTTTGATTCGGATGCCCACTCTTTAGTTTTTTTCAGAAGTTCTTTTTCCAATTCAACAATTTCTTTACTCATTTTTTGAATGTTTATTCCAAACGTAAATTTCTTTTCTAATGCTTTTAACAATTCCTTTGCACCTTTTATACCAACAAACATTGGATGTGCAAACGTTTCTGCAAGTAATGATACTCCCTTAACGTTTCGTTTTTTTCCTAATCCTAAAAGAATTCCTGAAACGCCAATTATTGGTCCAACAACACCGAAGATATCTTCTTTAATACCAATCTTTTTCATATATTCTCTCACAAGATTTGTATCATTACCTGTACAATACACTTTAGGACTTTCAGGCATTTCTTGTAATCCAATACCACCAGTAGTAATAACTTCTTTACTACCATTTTTTTTCATAAGTGTAAGAATTTCTTCACAGAATGTGTAACAACTTTCTTCATCAATGGGTTGAATATCTCCAGTAAGTAAAAGTAAATCTCTCTTTTTACCATTAAATTTCTTATAATACAATTCAATCTTTGGCATTTCTATTAAATTATCTTCATTAACAAAAACTGAATGAGGAAATTTGTATGAAAAGAATGAACATACCTTCTTAGCTTTAAACTCTTCAATAAGAAAATCTACAGCAATCTTGCCAACATTACCAATACCTGGAAGACCTTCTATAAACAACGGATTGTTTAATTTTGGCATTTTTATCTTTTCAGGTGTAATTTCCCAGTGTGAATCCATGAAATAAACAAAATAATTATGGTTTATATAAGTTTGGGTTTGATTAATAAAAGAAAAATTTATATATTTCACTTAAGAATAGTAAACAGACGAATTATAAATACTATGGAATTACACAAAATTGGGTATCTATGGCACCTTAAACCTCCTGTTGATGGACATGCATTTTTCATATCAGAAGGTACTGCACGACGATACCTGCGCGAACATAGAAAACGACCAGAATCTGGAAATATTGGTTTAACAACTGTTAATTTTGTTGAGCTTTTATCGTATGATTCAAATGTACAAATTCAACGATTAGATGATCTTCGACTTGATTCAACACCACAAATCATTCCTCCCGGATTGGCTCATATTGGAGATGTTATTGTTATGTATTCAATTCATGGTTCTGATCAGTTCTATTTTCCAACTTCAAGAGATTCAGTTATACAAACAAGTTTACGATCACTTGAGAAAACATGTACACGACTTTCTATCGCTCCCGTTTTTAGTTTCAAAGAAAAATAATGTGCGAGGGACGTGACTTGAACACGCGTACCCACTAAGGGACTAGCCCCTCAAGCTAGCGGATTTGACCACTCTCCCACCCCCGCATACAAAGTACAGAATTTGCTTCTAATTTAAAAAACTACCGAGAAATAAGATTAATTCATATCAATTATTCTTGATTCATACTCTAATTTTGGAGGTTCATTCCTTTCAATATCAAAGTCTGAGGGATGTCGAATTTCAATATACACTGCGTTATGTTGACCATATTCTGGTTGTGGATTAACAATCTCGGGATGGATTTCTGTTTCAGGCATATCTCTGCGTGCTTTATCTAAAAGATTATTGCTTATTCTAATTTCACGTCCGTGTCCAATTACATCAGTAATTCCCATTAGTAAGTAACAACTAGAGATTATATTTAAACCTTATGACAAAAAATCAAAAAAAACAATAAAAGTGACACATTACTTCAACACTACTTCACATGAACCAGAAATACATTTAATATCACCATAACCACAGTCAGTTGTTCCTTCAACACATTCCAATGTACATATTTGTCCTTGACATTCAGGCGCAAACTCTTTATTCACAGAAGAACTTGCATGACAACATGTTGCTTTAACACAATCAGTATCAGTTGAACATTGTTTCTCTGCAGGAACACATGCAACGATAAAAAGACATACTATTAAAATCATGATTTGTAATTTCATTTTTGTACAAACTCCTTTTCGTATTTTAATTGTTCATTAATCTCTCCTCGAAGATCTTCACCAATCATCCGTTTTGTTTCGTCAACTGAATAATTACCTAATAACCATGACAACTTTACAAGTGCAGTATTGGCAAGCATATCTTTACCAGAAATAATTCCCACATTTTGTAAGTCACGACCTTTATCATACACATTCATGTTAACACTACCAAATAAACATTGTGTTGTCATAACAACAACACATCCTGAATCTATTAAACTTTTCAGTGCAGGATATATCTTTTTATGAATGTCCGTTTCTTTGTTAGGAGATTGACCTGGCGTGTGACCTAAACCAGTTCCTTCAATAACAAGACCCTTATACCCTTTATAGAACTCAAACTGTTCTGGAAACATATTAACATGTATTTTAAGTAAACCAACTTTATCTTCCATTTTTGGTTTTATTTCTAATTTATCGTCTGCTTTTCTGTATTCATCTTTCAAGAATACAACTTTTCTATCTTTATATCCAACACGTGCAATTGGTTCATCATTAACAGTTTGAAATGCATCTCTCCTTGATGAATGTAATTTATATGTTTTATTTGCAGATAAAATATTACAAAAATCGTCTTCAACTGCACCGTGCATACAAATGGCAACACCTGCAAAATCAGTTTTTGTTATGAATTCTGCTGCACAGATAAGGTTCATTGCTGCATCACTACTTCCTCTATCAGAAGATCGTTGTGCACCAACAAAGATTATTGGGATTGACGTTTTTTCAATCATGAATGAAACTGCTGAAGCTGCAACTGCTAAATTATCCGTTCCAATTCCTATTATTATTCCATTCACGCCATTCTTAACATGTTCCTCAATTTTCTTTGCAATTATTGAAAAATGTGCAAATCGTAAGTCATCACTCCACATTTGGCTAATCAATTCAGATTCAATATTAGCAATGCTTTTCAATTCAGGAAATAAGTTAACGAGTTCTTCTGGACTGAAATCTGCAACAACACCGCCAGTTCTATAATCAACTTTAGAAGCGATAGTTCCGCCCGTATGTAGAATTGAAAGTGTTGGTAAGTCTTTATTTTTAGAAATATCTTTTACGTCTTTCTTTTCCTTTTCTTTCCTTTTTTCAACTACTACAATATCTTTTACCTGTTTTTTTTCAAAACCCATATTGTATCCATTATCTAACTTTACCATAACAACATTTGTATCAGAAGATGGCATTAATGTACCTTTTACAATTTCTTTTTCAGTTTTAATTTCTATTATATCTCCAGGTGTATGCATGAATGAACAATAATTCCTAAATCTTTATATATATTGTGGATTGCGAATGGGAATACATTGCGTGATATTAATAACAATTATATGGTTGGTGATAAAAAATGAATGAAGATTATAAAATTAAAGACATCTCATTAGCAGAATGGGGTAGAAAAGAAATTTCTATTGCAGAAAAAGAAATGCCTGGATTGATGGCTCTCAGAGAGAAGTATGGTGTTTCTAAACCATTACAGGGAGCACGTATCATGGGTTCATTACATATGACTATACAAACAGCTGTTCTTATAGAAACGTTAGTTCAGTTAGGTGCACAAGTTAGATGGGCATCATGTAACATTTTTTCTACACAAGATCATGCAGCTGCAGCTATTGCTGAATCAGGAGTTCCCGTCTTTGCATGGAAAGGAGAAACTCTTGCAGAATATTGGTGGTGTACAAATAAAGCTCTTGACTTTGGAAATGGTTTAGGTCCACAATTAATTGTTGATGATGGCGGAGATGCTACCATGATGGTTCTTAAGGGAGTAGATGTTGAAAAAGATTCATCATTATTTGATAAAGATTATAGTACTGAAGGCGAAGATTTTGTTGAACTTATGAAATCGTTGAAATCTGGATATGAACAAGGTTCACAGAAATGGACAAACGTTGCTAAAGAGATTAAAGGTGTTTCTGAAGAAACAACAACTGGCGTTCATCGGTTATATCAGATGAAAGAAAAAGGTAAATTATTGTTTCCAGCAATTAACGTGAACGATTCTGTTACAAAATCTAAGTTTGACAATTTGTATGGTTGTCGAGAATCTTTAGTTGACGGTATTAAGAGAGCATCCGATGTTATGTTAGCTGGTAAGGTAGCGGTAGTCGCTGGTTATGGTGATGTAGGTAAGGGATGTGCACAATCTTTGAAAGGGTATGGTTGTCGAGTAATAGTTACTGAAATTGATCCAATAAATGCATTACAAGCAGCAATGGAAGGATATGAAGTGAAGAAAATGGATGATGCTGTGAAGGAAGGAGATATCTTTGTCACGACAACTGGTAACTTTAAAATTATTGCAGATAGACATTTTATGGCAATGAAAGATCAAGCAATAGTGTCTAACATTGGACATTTTGATAATGAAATTGATATGGCATGGTTAGATACTAAGTCTGGTGCTACTAGAATGAATATCAAACCACAGTATGATAAATATACGTTTCCTGACGGTAGGGAAATCTATGTTCTTGCTGAGGGTAGATTAGTTAATTTAGGCTGTGCAACGGGTCATCCATCGTTTGTGATGAGTGCATCATTTACGAATCAAGTTTTGGCACAGATTGACCTCTGGACTAAAACGTATGAAATTGGTGTCTACATGCTTCCTAAAAAGTTAGATGAAGAAGTTGCTCGTTTACATCTGAAGAAATTAGATGTTGATATAGATATAATGACAGATGAACAAGCTGCATACTTAGGAATTCCAAAAGAAGGACCGTATAAAGCTGAGCATTATCGGTATTAAAAAAAGAATGCACAAAACAAACGACGTTATTGGATTGGGAAATACAATGATGGATTTCTTAATTGAAGTTGATGATACTACTTTAGCGTCGTTTAATCTTAAGAAAGGTGAGATGCATTTAGTAGATGAGATTAAAGCACAAGAAGTACTTTCTAAAGTACAAAATCTTAACGTAGAAACTGTACCTGGCGGTTCTTCAGCAAATACAATTAAGGGAATATCTTTCTTAGGTGGAAAAACTATCATGTGTGGTAAAGTAGGAGAAGACAAACATGGAGAACAGTACATTCAAGAGATGGAAAAGTTTGGCATGACAAGTAGGATTGGCAAACATCCATTAACAACGGCACATGCTGTAACGTTCATAACGCCAGATACTGAAAGAACATTTTCTGTACATCTAGGTGCAGCATTAGAATTGTATATAGAAGACATTCTTGAAGAAGATATTCAAAACAGTAAAGTTCTTCATATTGAAGCATATCAGTTAGAGGGGAAAACAAAGGAAACTGTATTACATGCAATTGAATTGGCGAAGAAACATAATACTTTAGTGTCAATAGATCTTGCGGATCCTGCACTCATCAGACGGAATAAAGAATTATTTACAGAATTAGTAAAAGATTCTATTGACATTATTTTCATGAACGAAAAAGAAGCAAAAGAATTTACTGGTCTTGAAGAAGAAGAGGCATTAAAAGACGTTGCACAATATGTCAAGATAGCTGTTGTTAAATTAGGAGAGAAAGGTTCGTTAATTCATGACGGTGAAACAATTACTCGAATTAATTCAGTTCAAGCAAATGCTATTGATACAACTGGTGCAGGCGATACATTCGCAGCAGGGTTCTTATATGGATACTGTAATAATTGGGACACTAAGAAATCTGGAGATTTAGGATCATTATTTGCATCAAAAGTTGTTGAACAGAAAGGTGTCGGTTTGAAAGGATTAGATAAAGATAAATTAAAAGACACTATTTCTACTGAAAACCTTTCTGACAAGAAAATTAAAATTGGAATCATTGGCGGATCAGGATTAGACGATCCAGAAATTCTTCAAAATGCACAAGATATTGACGTACAAACGCCGTATGGAAAATCATCATTAAAAGTTGGAACAATAAATGATATTAATGTTGTTCTATTAGCACGACATGGGCGTAACCATAGCATTCCACCAACACAAATTAATTTTAGAGCAAACATTCATGCATTAAAAGAAGCTGGTTGCACACACATAATTGCAACGACTGCATGTGGCAGCTTACGAAAAGATATTGGTCGTGGCGATTTTGTTATTCTTGACCAATTTATTGACTTTACACGACATAGAAAAGTAACGTTTCATGAAGAATTCAAAGATGGAAACATAATCCACACAGCAATGGCAAAACCGTTCAATGATTCGTTACGAAACATATTAATCAATACGTGTCAAGAATTGAATTTACAACATCATACGAACGGCACAGTTATTACAATTGAAGGTCCACGATTTTCAACAAAAGCAGAAAGTACAATGTTTAGGTCATGGGGTGCAGATGTTATTAACATGAGTGTAGCACCTGAAGCTGCCCTTGCAATGGAAGCAGGCATTCCTTATGCAGCTGTTGCCATGTCAACAGATTATGATTGTTTATTTGATGACGTTCCCTCTGTTACATGGGAAGATGTATTACAAGTTTTTAAGGAAAATGTAAGTAAAGTTATTTCTTTATTGACAACGGTTATTCCACATGTTGGAAATGAAATGCCGATTAAAAAAACTGAGTTCGATTTAAAGAATACAATCAGAACAGTTCCTAACTGGCCAAAGGATGGAATTATGTTTAGAGATATTACAACGTTGTTACAAAACCCAGATGCGTTTAATAATGTCATTCAACAATTTAAAGAAAGGTATCAGAACTCAAACATTACAAAAATCGCTGGAATTGATTCACGAGGTTTTATCTTCGGTTCTGTACTTGCACGAGAATTACATTTACCATTCGTTTTAATAAGAAAGAAAGGCAAGTTACCACCAACTGTTATTTCGCAAGAATATCAGTTAGAGTACGGTACAGATACTGTTGAGATAAATGATCATGCAATAAATAAAGATGATACTGTTTTAGTTGTTGACGACCTTATTGCTCTCGGTGGAACGGCTCATGCTGCATGTACATTAATAGAAAAGTGTGGTAGTAAAGTTCATGAAGTTGCTGTTGTTATAGAACTTCCAGATTGTAAAGGCAGAGAAAAGTTACATAAATACGATGTTTTTAGTTTAGTAAAGTTTGAAGGAGATTAATTCTGTACGTTTTTAATTGCTTCTTCAATTTCATTCACTTCTTTTGTTGTTGAATCAGAAATCTTAACAACCTTCGGTTTTACAACCACTGATTCTTTCGTCTCTTCTGTATATTTTATTTTCCATGTTGTATCTTTAATTTTACTTTTGATTGCATCTAAATCGTACGATGGCTGTTTTGGTTCCCATAATAAACTTTGTAAATTATCATCCTGCATACGTGGAAGAACGTGAACACATAATTTACCACTTGGATTATCGTCGCACGTTCCAGATTTAAGAATTATATTTGTTCCATGAACTTTAAGACCTTCAAACACGAGAGTTGCAGCAAATGATGCAGTATAAAATAAATGTGAAGCATCTTCAATAGACATTTTCTCAATAAGGTTCTCTTCAACTTTACTATAAATTTCAATGTGGCCTGCAACAGCACCATCTTCTGGAATAACACATAACACTTTTTCATCTTCATACAATACAATATTATTTTCATAAATCTCAGCCAAGTAAGAAGGAACATTTCCTTTACCAGAATGCCATGGTGCAGGATTTCGTCCAAAATGGTTATTCATCATGATGGGAAAGTTGTTAGCCAAAACCTTGACGTTTTCTTCGTCTAATGATGCATTCTTTTTAAACATGAAATTGAAAAATCCGTCACCGTTTTCTCTTGGTATAAAATGTATCAAGAAATGTGGTGCTCGCTGGCCAGCAGGTCCACCATTCGCAATAAAAACGTTAATTCCTGTTGATAGAATTCCATCTTTGATGGATTTTGTTAACGCAGGTACCAAACCAAAATAATGTGTAAATTCATCCGCTGGAATGTACGGCATTATAGGATAATGTTCCTTAAGCATGAAAAGTGTATGACCTTTAATAACAGGATTAATGTCAAGCATAGCAATTGTAACATCATCTTGGAAAACTGTTTTTGCTTCCATCTCGCCAGAAATTAATTTACAAAATATACACTGCTTCTTTTGTTCTGCAAGTTGCGCTTTGATCTCTGGAGTGAGTTGCATATAAACAAAAAACTAGATGTTCTTTATTAAATTATAGAAACAAAATGTTTATAGATATAGATACATTTTATATTATTCATGTTAAAACTTAGTAATTCTATAAAAGAAAAATTAGGCCGTGTTTCTACAGAAAGTAATATTACTCGTGGAGTTTTATATCTTGGAATGCGTGAAAATTTTAGTCGGTATGATTTAGGTTTGCTCACAACAACGTTATGTGATGGTTTAAATCACCACTTACGAACAATAGTTAAGAAAGGATTTCATTTTACAGTTGATGCAATTCCATTCAGAAGACCATCTTCATGGGAATCATCTGAACATGGAGAATCCAAACCTTATATTTTTCTTATTGGCGAAAGACGTATGGAAATAATGAATACTATTGGGTATATCGTTCAAATGAAAACACGTAAAGGGTCTGCATTAGCAGTTCTTATTGAGAATGAAACTGAACGATTAACTGTTCGAATTAGTAAACATATACCAAAAAGAGAAAGATTATACACTTTGTATCATGGAATGATGTCTTAAAAAAATAAAACTCATTTCTTCTTACTTTTCTCAACTTGTTTAGATAACTTAAGTTTCTTAATAAGTTCTTTATACCTGTTTCGAATGGTAACTTCGGTAACACCGGCAACGTCAGCAACTTCTCTCTGTGTTCTTTTTTCACCATGTATTAATGATGCAACATACAGTGCAGCGGCAGCAATACCTGTTGGTCCTCTTCCAGATGTTAATTCAACATCACGTGCCATTTCTAAGATTTCTACAGATTTTGACTGTGTTTCTGGACTTAATTTAAGTGCAGACGCAAACCGCGGAATATAATCTGCGGGATTACTTGGTTTAATACTAATGCCTAATTCTCTTGTAACGAACCGATAGGTACGACCAATTTCTTTCTTTTCAATACCACTGGCTTCGCCCATTTCATCCAATGTACGTGGAATCTCGTGTCTTCTACATGCAGCATATAATGCTCCTGCGATAACAGATTCCATTGATCGACCTCGTACGAGGCCTTTCTGTACAGCTAACCTATAAATTCGTGCAGCTTCTTCTTCAACTGATCGAGGTAATCGTAAAAATGAACTTACTCTTTTCAATTCTGCAAGGGCAACTTTAAGATTTCGTTCAATTGCAGTACTTATTCTAATGTTCCATTTTCGTAATCTAAAGAATTTATCTCTTTCCCTATCTGAACCTAATTTGTAAAAGTCTGATGTTGTTCCAACTTCTGTTCCAAGTCCCTGATCAAACTGTGTCTGTGAAGATGGTGCTCCAGTTCTCCGTTTTTGTGCTCCGCCATCATCTTCAAAACTTCGCCATTCTTGTGAGAAATCTACCATACGGTCTTCAATAACTAAACCACAATCTCTACATATGGTTTCGCCTTTTTCAACGTCACGGTAAATATTCTTACTTGCACATTCTGAACATTCCTTGATTGATTTTCGTATCATTTTTGTTACCGTATAAGAACTATCACCAAACGTTAGTTTTATATATCATTTTCATAAATCATTTATAAAGTTTTCGGTTAGGTGTTCTTTAAATAGAAACATTTATATATGCAAAAAGAAATTCTTGAGGTATGAACAAAAGAGGTCAATTAGGTATTATTGAATTTAAGTATTTCATTATAGGTCTTCTTATTGGTTTAGTTTTAGGATTAGGATTAGTATATTTGGGCTCAGCTGGAATTCTTCCGTTTAAAATTCCACTTGTATGTGGATCTGTACCAGTAAGCTAATTCTTGAACTATCACTAATAGTATAGAAAACGTTATAACTGAACACCTTCTTTCTTTTTCCATTGAATAATTGGATAAAGAGGTTGATACACAATGGATGTAGAAAGAATTCAGAAAGTTAATGATTTAGCAGTAGATTTACTTAAACAAGGTCTTGCACGGGACCGAGAAGATGCTGTTGCACAGGCAGAAACGATTTTTAAAACAAATGAAAGTGAAGAGTACACAAACTTTCGAGAAGCAGCATCTGAGATTAAACAAGAAAAAACTGCAGAATCAGTGTTAGATGATGAAACCATCAAAACTATTCTTTCAAAAAATACGACGTTCCTTGTGAATACAATTAACGAGTTTAAAGACAAAATTGAAAGTTTGGAACGTGAAATTACTATTCTTAAGTCTAATTCTGTCCGTCAACCTCGTGTTCAAGATCTTAAGATGAATCCTCCTATTCAAGAACCAGCTTCTCCTTCACAAGAATCGGTTCAACCAGTAGAACAACAAGCTCAACAATCTTCAGAACCTGTTAAAGATCATCCTCGATCTGGTAATTATAATGATGCAGATGTGTCTATTGAGAAGTTCTTTTATATGGGAAATAAGTGATTTTCATTTCTTAATTATATTTCTTTAATTTTATTACCATTTTCGTCTTTTATTCAACTATATTTAAAGTTACCAAAACATTTATAAAGAATTAACCACTGGAGAATAGAAACTAAGTGGGGGATTATATTACAATGAAAATACTATTAGGATTAGTAATTCTATGCATACTGGCAACAGCTGTTTCGGCAGACATTAACATTGTGGAAGAAGTTGTAACGTTTGATGTTGATTACAGCGATTTTAATGATGAAGATCAAGAAACAGTTACATCAACAACAAGTACATTAACACTTCAAAATACAGGTTCTGATGCTGTTGACGTTACTATTACACTTACCAATTTACCAACAGATTATATTTATACAAACAAAATTGTTACTGTCCCTGCTGCAGTTGATGGTGTTTCTGGCGAAGTATCCACAACTCTTACTATTAATGTCCCTCATGAAGAAAATTCAGGTGAAGAAAATGTGGCAACTGTTGCTCTTTCAGAAGGAACCGATACAGCAACACTTCGACAAATTACAGAATCTATGCTTAAATTAGACAATCTTAAAGTTGAATATACTGAATACAAAGGAAGTTCCGAATCTGACAATTTTAATGATGAAGAAACGTTTGACCTTCAAGAAAAAGTACGACCTTTTACTGAAATGTCTTTCACATTTAAAATTAAAAACTTGTTTGATAGTGATTATGATAATGATAAAAGTGATCTTGAAAATATTGAACTACGGTTAGAAGCTGACGATGATGATCTTTTTGATGAAAGTTTTGAAGAGGATTACAATTTTGATGATCTTAGAGCTAACGATAAAGATGAACTGACCATAACATTCAATATTGATGAAGATGCAAAAGCAACTGATTATACGTTTGACATTACATTAGAAGCGGAAGATAGTGATGGTGCAAAGCATAAAATTAAGCGAGACCTTACATTTGAAGTTGAACGAGAAAGGGATGATGTACGAATAACAAAGACGGTTCTTTCTCCAACTTCATTAACTGTATGTGATACGGCATTTACGATGGACGTTGGATTAAAGAACTTTGGATCTGACAGACAGCGGTATGCTGCTCTTTCAATTTATAATGTTGAACTTGATATTAATGAAAATATTGAAACCATTTCAATAGACGACCATGGTGACAATGATGATATATGGAATAGGCTGTTTACGTTTGATCTACCAAGCAATACACAAGCAAAAACATATTCATTAGATGTACGAGCATATATTGATAATGATGAAGTTATTGATATAGAAACTGTTGATGTTGTTGTTGGTTCCTGTGCTCAGGATGTTCCTGAAGAGGAAGAAGAAGAAACTGTTGTTGTAACACTTCCTTCTAACGATACAACTACTGGAAATACAGAAACAACTACAACTGGTACTACAGAAACGCAAGAAACTACAACTGTAACATCTGCAGCTGTTATACATACGATTGAAGATCCGTACACAACTGAAGATTTTGTTGTTGCGATATTAATCGTTGCAGTAATACTTATACTTGTGCTAATTGTTGCGTTTATGATTATATTACTGAAATAAAAGTGATAGGATGTGTAATAGTCTTTAACATAAAAGGTGTATAAAAAATGACAAACATGATGAAAAAAAGTTTACTGGCTTTGGTAATGATTTTTGCTGTTTTTATAACAGCAACGACTGCCCTGGCTGAATTAGAAGTAACTTCTGAACCGGGAACGGCAATAGAAGGAATTTTATTTGAATATGATATTGATGCAAATGTTGCGAATGTAACTTTTGATGATATGAATGCAGATGGGTTCGTCCCTGATAATGATCCAGAAATTGATGAAGAAACAGGTGTTTTTACATGGCTTCCTGGAGCAAATGAAGTGGGTACTTACGATTTCAACGTAAAAATAACAGACACTGATACTAGTGAAATTATTTATTACGAATTTTCTTTTGAAGTTGAACCTGTACTTGACATTACTGAAATGAAGATTGGATTAACAGGATCAACACTTGAAGTTTATGAAAGTGGGGAAACTACTGAAACGTTCAATCCTGGTGATGAACTAACATTGCAAGTAACGCTCAAGAACAGATATACTGTTGATAATCACGACCTTATTCCTGATGGTGTTCCACCGTACATTGACCAGATTAATGTACAGGGAGTTCTTGTTGGTTTTGCTGATTTTCCATTCGATTTGAATCAATTTACAGATAATCCTTTATACCTTAGTGCAGAACAAGAAAAAACTATTGAGTTTACATATCAAATTCCTTTTGATGCAACGACAGGCGATTATGATATGAGTTTTGTCGCTGAAGGGTATGATTTAGATGTTGTAAAAAATTCTTATCGTGTATGGAAAGGACTTACACTTCCAGTTGAAAGAGTACCAAATACTATGGCTGTTACCAGTGTTGAACTTATTGACGCTGAAGCTGACGATGTAACGTGTACTGAAAAAGAAGCTGGCATGTCACAAGTTCTTGTAACATTGGTTAACACTGGTGCAAGTTCATTTGACGTTACTGTAGTTCTTGATAATACTGGTTTAGAAGTTGAATCTTCTGGTACAGTGTATTTACCAAATACTGGAATTGAACAGGAACTATTACTTAATGTAGATCTTACAGAACTTGTTGGTGAACAGAATTTTAACGTAAATGTGTTTAGAACATCAGTTCCAGAGATTGTATATTACGTTACATCTTTAGCAATTACTGGTGAAGATTGTCCTGTTGTATTTACAGGAAATGTCGGACCAGTAACATTTGTTGAAGATACAACCAGTGAAGAGATTGATTTAACATTATTTGTTGATAACTTGGAAGAATCTCAAACTTTAACTTTTACTGCTGAAGATTCATTTAATGTTGGTACACATATCAGTGCAGAAAATGTTTTGACTCTTGAGTCTGCTCCTGATTGGTCAGGGAGTGAATCATTTACATTAACTGTGTCAGATGGTGTTTCTGAAGATACACAAGAAGTTGAAGTTTTTGTAACACAAGACACTGAAGATGATTTGCCTTCAATCCAAGATCCATCTGTTAATGATGATGTTGTTGACGAAAGTGAAGAAGTACGATTTAGTGCAACAATTGTTAATCCAGACGGAAATGCTAATGTTAAATGGGTAGTTACAAATGCAGATGACGTTGTTTTATCTACTGCTACTGGATCAAACTCTGCTGAAGAATTTGAAGTGTCCTATGGTATAAACGAAGATGTAGGAACATACACAGTAACATTATCTCTTGTTGATGACGAAGGAAAAGTCTTAGAAGGATCAAACAAAGAAGTTTCTTGGTCAGTTCAAGTTGCAGACAGACCTGTAGATATTGACTTATTTACTGGAGACGATACAACTGATTTAGATGCAGTTGATGATATTGACCGTATTGCAAATTTTGTCTTAGAAAACCAATATGGTAAGATTGAGTTTACAGATACTGTTGACTTATCAGAAATTTTGTATCTAGTAGATGTAGTTTCTATTGAAGAAAGTCTTGTTGCTGTTGATAGTTCAAGCCCAGATTGGACCGAAGGTTCAGCTGCTCAAATTACATTATACAAAACGTTTACAAATCCTGTTATCCAAGTATCAACAGGATTTAACACTGGCGATTTCGTTACGTGTGAAACGTGCGAAGTTGTTCCTACAACAGAAGGTTTTGCATTTACAGTACATGGATTCTCAACATATAAAGTTGTTGAAGAAGAACCAGCTAGTTTGTCTATTGCAGACATTCTTGTAAGTGATGTTAATCGTGGAGAGGGTGCAACTGTAACCATTACTGTAACGAACGATGGTTCTCTTGAATCTCTTACAAATGTTGCTCTTGAACTTACTGGCGTTGACGCTGAATACAATGCAGTTGTTACAGGTAGTTTACCTACAGTATTAGCTGCTGGTGCTTCCGCAACTGTTGATTTAAGCTTTGATGTACCTTCTGATGAAGATGCAGGAAAGCACAGTATTGGAACTGTAACTGTTACAGCTGAAAATGTTCTTGGTAATGCTGTTGAGGCAACAGAATCTGTTGATCTTCAAATTAGAAGTTTCCTTACCATTAAAACAATTGAAATTAATGGAAAGAGTTCCGGAGACTTGTCTATTGAAGAAGATAACGAGATTGAAGTTAAAGTTGAGAATGATTACACAGAAGACATGGAAGATGTCGAAGTTACTGTACGAATTCTTAATGTTGACGGAGATGACTTGGAAGAGGATGCAGAAATTGGCGATCTTGACGAAGGCGACGATGATACCATTAAAGTAACGTTCGATTTACGTAACGAAGATATTGATGAAGAAGAGTACGTGATTGAAGTTACTGTAACTGGAGACGGCGTTGACGATAATTCAGATCATGAAACTGTTGAAACTAAAACTGTACAGCTTGAAATAGATAATCATAAGATTGTTATTGATCGGGCATCATTAAGTTCTTCAACACTTACATGTGACGCACATACAACTCTTCATGTTGAAGTTGACAATGTTGGTAAGAAAGATGAAGATAACGTTGTTATTAAAGTAACAAACGATGCTCTTGGTCTTAACTCAAAGAAAAGCAACATTGATCTTGAAAAGTTCTTTGACGATGATAATGAGTATGATACATCATTTAACATTAATGTAGATGGTGCTCGTGCAGGAAGTTATCCAATAACAGTTGAAGTTTTCCGAGACACAGACAGACTTGAAGATACAGAAACAGTTACATTAACTGTAAGCGATTGTACTGTACAACAAACAACGTCACAGGGCCAAACAAGCTATGGTGACGATGCTCTTGCTGCACAGTTAAAAGCACAGTTAGAACTTGATTTGTTATCACGACAAGCTGCTCCAGTTCAGCAACAACAATCAGCAACAACGTTTACTACATCGTTTAGAGACGGATCAATTTACATTGTTCTTCTTGGTGCGTTAACGTTACTTGTGCTTATTGCATTAGTGCTTGCGATTGCTGTAATGGCGACACGTCGGAAATAAATTTATTTTTTTATTCTTTTTTTCTTTCTATTCTTTAAAACAGAAACTTTAAATATATTATTCTTAATTATACTGTAAAATGCGAAACATAAAAAAGATTCTTATTGAACAAAAAACTGGAAAGAAGTATTTTGTAAAGGATCTTGATGATAATTTCCATACATCTGCAGGTATCATTTCTAAAAAGGATTTGGTAAAGAATGGTATTGTACAATCATCAAAGAAAAAGTCATTTTTTTGTTTTGAACCAACGTTTATTGACTTCTGGGAAAATTTGAGAAAAGGTCCACAAATAGTACAACAGAAAGATATTGGTTTGATTCTTGCGAAGACAGGTGTTAACAAAAATTCAGTAGTTGTAGATGCGGGTGGTGGTTCTGGTTCACTTTGTTTGTCTCTTGCGAACATATGTAAAAAGATTACTGTATACGAAGTTAATAAAGGACATTTTGACATTCTTGAAAAGAATGTAAAAGAATTTGGTGCCAAAAATATTACTCTTAAACATCAAAATATCTATAACGGAATTGATGAAAAGAATGTTGATATTTTGACACTTGACCTTCCTGAACCATGGCAAGTACTTGATCATGCAGAAAAAGCGTTAAAAGTTGGCAGTTTTATGGTTGTGTACTTACCGAACTTAACACAGGTGAAAATGTTTCTTGACACTGCACAAAGAACCTCCATTACAGTTTTAGAAACTATTGAAATTCTTGAACGCCAATGGAAAATTGAAGATCGAATTATGAGGCCGGAACATGAAATGTTAGGCCACACAGCTTTTTTAGTTTTCTGTAGAAAGTTTTAATTAATCAAATACCCACGATCTTTCTTTACAAACTCTTTTGACAAGCCTAACTTAAACTTATTTTCTGCATAAATTGTATAAAGAACCTCGCCCTTCTTTACTTTGTCTCCTACTTTTTTGTTAAGAAATAATCCTGCACCTTTATCTTCTGGTGCACCGCCAACACGTGCAATCTTAGCAATGATTTCATTATTAATTTCTTTTACCTTACCAACTTTAGAACTTCGAACAATATAATTAAACGTTCCCAACTTGACTTTCTTTTGTTTTCCCTGTGCTTTAATAATTTCGTTCATAGATTTTAACGCTTTTCCACTTTTTAACAATTCATTTGCAACCTTTACTCCTTGACCCTTTTTGTATTTTCCTGTCATCTCAAGTAAGATGCTTGCCATGCTCAACGCTTTATCTTTCAAGTCTTCTGGTGCTAGTGGATCATCTCGAAGAACTGACATAACATCTTCTGCTTCCAACACAGGACCAATTCCATTTCCTATTGGCTGAGAACCATCAGTGATAATAACTTTCACGTTCATATTTAAACGAGTACCAATACGTTCAAATGTTTTTCTAAGATGTTTTGCATCTTTTATCGTTTTTGCTTTAACTTGTTTCCCCATTGGAATGTCGATAAGGATATGATTTGCAGTAACGGAATATTTTTTTGCCATTACAGATGCTAACAACTGGCCCTCTGCATCGATAGACAACGGATGTTCAACTTCAATTATCTTATCATCTGCTGGTGCAAGGTTCATTGAACCACCATGAACAATACATGCCTTTGTTTTCTTCACAACCTGTTTAATCTTCTTTTCTTTCAATTCAACCTTTGCAAGGCATTCCATTGTATCTGCGGTACCTGCAGGCGACGTTATCGCTCTAGAACTTGTTTTTGGCATTGTAAACCCTGCAGCTGCAATGATGGGAACAACAACCATCGTTGTCCTGTTTCCAGGAACGCCGCCAATGCAATGTTTATCTAATGTAATACCTGGAAATTTTATTTTATCACCAGTTTCTACCATTACTTTTGTCATGTCAACAATTTCATCTATGTCCCAGCCGTTAATGAACCCAGCAGCAACAAAATATGTTTTTTCAATGTCTGTTAATCTGTCGTGTGTTATATCATCGATAATATGGAACAATTCTTTATGAGAAAGACGTTTTCCATGTAATTTTTCTCTAATATGTTTTACTGATTCAGGTTTTCCTGTAAATTTTAATTCTATAATTGCATTTCTTTTTACATCTAATTTATCAAGAACTTCTTCGTATAATCCAATCTTACCCTTTGGAACGGCTTTTGCACTTTCTGAAATGTCTAGTACACATATTGTTCTTCTATTCTTGTAAATGATAAGTATCCTATCGCCAGAATGAAGGTCTAACCTTTTTGCATCGTGTATGTTAAGAATAGCGATAAGCTTACCTCCAGTAGCAATATCCATATCTTTAACTTTAAATTTCACGTACACACCTCTTTTTCTTACCCTTACTAATCAATTTTGGTTTATATATGTTTGTGTTTAAGAATGTGATTAACAATCAATACAAATTAAAGGGACAATCATTTCATCATCACTTACGCCGCCATGTTTTCCTTTATGAAACGTATCAGATTCTTCATAATTGGCAAGTTTGTTTCTTAAGATATAATTTTTTTTCATAATGAGAACATAATCTCCTACTCTATCGATTAACTTTGGATGCGGTTTTCCTAATCCATAAAAATGGTCTTTGATTAGTTGTTCTCCTTTGTACCACCAACAATAATCAGACATTTTTGTTTTCATTATTTTCTCAAAATCTTCTACTTTATGTGGACGAACAAAACAATATCGTACTCGCGGTTCCCCTGCAAGTGGAATAGTTAAACACTCTTTTAGTCCTTCAATATCTTCAACCCACAATTCTGTTTCTTCTGAAGCATCTATTAAACCATGGTCTCCCACAACTATAATCATTGTATTAGTTCTTTTTATTGAATCTGATAATTTTTTTATTTGTTTGTCAAGATTATGAAATGTCTTCTTAACTTCTTCGCTCTGGATTCCTTCCTTATGAGCCAAAGAATCTAAATCAGAAATATATACATGAATAAACTTTCTTTTTGTTGATTTTTTCTTAATTAATTTCTTTATTTTTACAAAAGTATTCTTATACGATTTTGTAGATATTATTTTTGTGTTTCTTCCAACATATCGTGTAAACGGACTTCCTGACATTTTCTTATGTAATAACGTAAAACATTCTGCGTTGAAATCTTTATGTAAAGAATCAATGTCCATAATTTGGTCCATCTTGAATCCTGATTTAGATAATGATTCTCCACCATAGTGAGGAATAAATGGTAAGACAGTTGTAATGGAACCAGTTTCTTTAAGATTGATGTCCCATCCAGTTAATGCATGTTGTTGTGGTGGATATCCCACATGAAATGCAGTATTTGCACACACAGTTGTTGAAAGGAACGTTGAGGTCATACTATTGTTAAGATTAGCTTTTACAAAAGAGTCTTTTTGTTTATTTACATAATTATATCCTAATCCATCTATAACAAGAAGAACAATATTTTTATATTTCTTTAACTCGTCAGACTTTAATGAAAGAAGTTCTTCATATGTATGTTTACCTCCAAAACTTTTGGTAATGGAACTCATTAAATTTACTATACATCCATCTTTATAATTTGGTAGTTTAAATTCATACATGATGTTATAACTCTAATTGTACATTTTATAATGTTTTCTATAAGTTACCCTTTCAACAATAACATTTTTAAAGAAAGAGGATACATTCTCTTTAAATGGGCCTATGGTCTAGTGGCTACGAGAAATGCGTTACATTTCTGGACGTGTCTTTCGCCACATATGACTACTCGCTTACACCGAGTCGATCCCCGGTTCGAGTCCGGGTGGGCCCACTATTTTTCTATTATATACTTTCCAGTACAACATTCTTTTTAAACATAAAGAATAACCACTCATAAATGAAGAAAAACACTCTAACGGGAATTATTGGTACAGCAGCGTTAGCAACAGTTCTTGGTCTTACGTCAAGAGCAGATGCGGCTTCTATTACACCAGAGGAACCTCTTGAAAGAGAAACTTCTGAAATAACTATTACTCCTCATGCAGGCATTGCTTTACGTTTATTGGGACAAAGTGAAGCGTTGGAAAGACAAGTTGATAAAGATGCCCGAGAAGTCTATGAACCAGCAATGAACGGTTTTTCTGATTGGTTACAATTGGGAGATATGATGCCATATCTTAGTGTAGGTGTTGACGTTGATCCATTCGGAGAACTTACAGATTTGGGTGCACGTCTTGCATTTGGCGCAGAATTTAATTTTTCTTCATCAAATATTTTTGGCGAGCACGGTATACATAAAACGTTTGATGCAAAGGTCATGGACGGAAAAGTTCATTTAGGACCAACACCAACAACATTTTCACAAAGTTTAGATTTTTATGGTAATTGGGCGCTAAGTGCAAAGTATCTTATGTTTGATGTGGGAAGTGAATCAGTTCATGGCGGTGCATTCGTTGAACTTGCAGTTGGTTTATCATATATAGCAAGTACATCTGTTCTTCATATTCATGTTGATGGTACTGAAAACTCAAATCATCTTGCTGAATTGATGGGTGGTTGGGGAAGCGATGCTCTCAAAGAACTGGATCTTCATCAAGATATCAGAACAGTTGCAGAAACTACTGGGTTTGGTGTTTCGGTTACGCCCCGTATAGGTGGAAAGATTATGTTTGGTGATTATGGTATTGATTTTTCTATAGGGTATGCTCATGAACGTTTGTGGTTAGAAATGGCTAAAACGACAACCAAAGACGGTGATGTTACACAAGAAACAGTACATATCGACTCAAAAACAGGTAATCTAGATTTTAAGTTAAATCTTAGTTACGATTTCTAACTCTGAAACCAAATCCTTATAAATAATCAAATTTTCTTTCATAGTATGCAAGAACAAATCTTTGACATGATTCTTCAGAAAGAAGAACTTAGTTGGAAAAGTATTATTCAGGACCTTGTAAAAACTGAACAGATGAATCCATGGGATGTTAACATAACACTTCTTACACAGAAATATATTGGATTGGTTAAAGAGATGCAAGAACTTAACTTACGAGTTTCTGGAAAAGTATTACTTGCAGCAGCGTTTCTTTTACGAATGAAATCTACACATCTTGTTGATGAGGGTATTTCTAAGTTTGATGAACTTATGAACCAGAACGATGAAGATGATATGGAAGATTTCTTTGAGGATATGAACGGTACACGTATAAGAAGAGACAAAACACAATTTCCACTTATTCCACGAAATCCGCAACCAAGAAATAGAAAAGTTTCCATACATGATTTGGTAAGTGCACTACAACAAGCAATGTCTACTCGAAAAAGAGCGTTGGCAAAAATTAAGCCAGTAAAATTTAATCTGCCTGACAGAAAAGTTGACATTATGGAAGTTATCCGTGATGTGTATCATAAAGTATCGTATTATATGAAGAAAGATAATACTAAAACTGTACAGTTTAGTAGACTTCTTCCAGTAAAAGCTGGAAAGCAAGAAAAAGTGTTTACATTCTTACCATTATTACATCTAGAACATCAGCAAAAACTTGTCATGAATCAAAAAGTTCCATTTGATGAAATTCATGTTAAATTGATGAAAGGGAAATAAGTTATTTCTTGTGTTCACTAACTGCATTTTCAATAAGTTTTACAAGTTGACTATTTTCTTTTTCTTTATTAGTAAAAACAGTTACTCTTGCTTTTGGTTCTCTTAATTCTCTCTCATGATGGATGTAACGTAAACACTCACCCGCTTCTTTATGAAACCAATTTGTTACTGTTAATCCCTCTTTAATCTCTGTTGGACGATTGACCTTTTCTAAACATCCTTGATCATTCATATATTTAATAAAAGTCTCTCTCTTATAGAATCTGGTAGCGTCATCATTATAAACAGTTACTGTCATTTATGTTCATAAGGCATGGTAATTATTAAACATTTTGATGCTGTATAATACATACACAACATTTTTAAAGTAATAGACGAAAAAGCTATTGATAGATGTTTCTTGGATAATTACATGAAAACTACAAAAAACATACGGGTTCCAGACAAAATAGTGAACCAAGTTATTGGACAGGATGAAGCTGTTAATATTATAAAAAAAGCTGCACAACAGAGACGGCACGTTTTGTTAATTGGTGAGCCAGGTACTGGTAAATCTATGCTTGGATTAGCACTTGCAGAACTTCTCCCAAAATCTGATCTCAAAGATATTCTTTCCCTTCCAAATCCGAACGATGAAAATAATCCGTTAATACAAGAAATTCCTGCTGGTACTGGAAGGGATGAAGTAAAGAAAACTCAGTTAGATAGTAAAAAGATGTTCAAAAATAATAATTTTTTACTTTTCATTGTTGCTATCGTAACATTTATTGCACCGTGGTGGATCAGACAACATTATGATTCAGATTTAATGTTTACTGCATTCTTTTTAGGTGGTATGTTATTCCTTGCAGCGTTTGCTATCATGATGAGTATGGGTCCGCGAATGTTTAAGACAGGTGGAACAATTGCTCCAAAACTTATCGTTGACAATTTTGGAAAGAACCAAGCAAACTTTTTCGATGCTACTGGTGCACATGCAGGAGCATTATTAGGAGATGTACTTCACGATCCTTTCCAAAGTGGTGGATTAGGTACGCCTGCAAACCAACGAGTTGTTGGTGGCATGATACATAAAGCCAATATGGGCGTCCTTTTTATCGACGAGATTGCAACATTACATCCGCGAACACAGCAAGAATTATTGTCGGCTATACAAGAACGTAAATTTCCAATTACTGGGCAATCAGAACGTAGTGCTGGTGCAATGGTACGAACTGATCCTGTCCCATGCGACTTTGTTTTAATAGCTGCAGGTAATTTAGAAACAATAAAAAATATGCATCCTGCGTTAAGAAGTAGAATACGGGGATATGGGTATGAAGTTTATATGAACGAAACTATGCTTGATACTAAAGCTAACAGGTTAAGAATTGCACGGTTCGTTGCACAGGAAGTAAAAAAGGAAAATGGAAAGATTCCACACTTTGATCTTACTGGTATAAGAGCTATTATTGAAGAAGCACGTAGACGAGCAAATAGAAAAGGAAGGTTAACATTACATCTTCGTGGACTTGGCGGACTTGTACGGGCAGCTGGTGATTTAGCAGTTGAACAGAAATCTAAAGTTGTTACAAGCGTTCATATTCGTGAAGCAAAAAAAATTGCTCGACCACTCGAACAACAAATTGCGGATAAGCATATCGAAAGAAAGAAAGAGTATGAAGTTATTATAACAACTGGCAAACTTGTTGGTAGAGTAAATGGTCTAGCTGTTATTGGTTCAGGATCTGCTTACTCAGGAATTTTATTGCCAATAGAAGCAGAAGTAACACTTGGTGGAAAAAAGTCTGATATTATAGCAACTGGTAAGTTAGGAGAAATAGCTAAGGAAGCTGTTAAAAATGTCTCTGCTATTATTATGCATTACTTCGGTGAAGATATTAAAGAAACGCGTGACGTTTATGTTCAGTTCTTACAAACGTATGAAGGTGTTGAAGGCGATTCAGCATCAATTGCTGTTGCGACATCAATCATCTCAGCATTGAAAGGTATTCCTGTAAAGCAATCAGTTGCAATGACAGGTTCCCTATCTGTGAGGGGAGAAGTTCTTCCAGTAGGTGGTGTTTCTTCAAAAGTTGAGGCTGCTGTTGATACTGGGATTAAGACGGTTATTGTTCCAAGATCAAATCTTCAAGATATTGTTATTGAGAAAGAAAAGTTGTCTAAAGTAACTATTATCCCTGTTACACGTATTGAAGAAGTACTTGAATATGCACTTGATTGGAACGGGAAAAAGACGCTCAAAGAGCAGATATTTAATGGAAAGAAAAAGAAACGATAGAAACCTTTAAAAACCACCTCAAAAAATACACTATACAATGGCACGATCACAAGTAAAATCTCAACGGAAACCGTCTGGTGGACGATATCATACGTCTCGGTCTAAAAAGAAGTACGAACTTTCTGGCTATCCAGCAAATGCAAAAATTGACACCGAAAATAAGTCTCGTGTGAAGCGTACTATTGGTGGTAATATTAAACGAATTCTTCTCAGTACGAACTCAATTAACGTTACTGATGCGAAGGGTAAGACACAGAAAACTGAGTTAGTTAACGTTGTTGAAAATCCTGCAAATCCAAACTTGGTTCGGCGAAATATTCTTACAAAG
Organism: Candidatus Woesearchaeota archaeon; assembly: GCA_018676855.1. Classification (GTDB taxonomy): domain Archaea; phylum Nanobdellota; class Nanobdellia; order Woesearchaeales; family GW2011-AR9; genus PCYB01. The sequence goes on along the minus strand of JABHDY010000003.1, from coordinate 131,334 downwards.
GGTGCAGTTGTAGAAACAAAATTGGGAAGAGCAAAAGTAACCTCTCGACCTGGTCAAGACGGCATGGCGAATGCTGTATTGGTCTAAGATAATATTCTTGTAAGATAATTCTTGTTTAATACTTTATCAAACGTACGCACTTACTGCGCCAACTAACGTTTCTATACTACCAAATTTGAGAAGGTAGTCTTCTAAAAATCCAACACCAAATATTATTGCAACTACAATAATAATTATACCAAGAAATCCTAAAGTAATACCTAGAATAGCCATCCACTTCCCTTTCATATGTTCTCTATGGGTTTGCATTAAACCGCCAATACCAAAAATGATAGCTAATGTACTAAATAATGGAAGAAGTAATCCAAATATGCCTAATATTAATGAAATGAATGAAAATTCAGAATGAAATTTTTCTTCATTTGGTATTGTTACTTTTTGAGGTTGACGCATCTCTTCTTTTTGTGGCTCTTGAGGTGCAGGAAAATCTTGTTGTTTTTCTTGTGCTACTGGCTGGGGGTCTATATTTTGTAACTGCTCATCAATGTATCGCGTTGTTCTTTTTTCAAAATGTTGCTGTATAGCATCTGGCACAATATTACACCTCTTTTTAGAAGACTTTTTTACAATATTTAAATGTTTTGTCCTGTGTCATATCGCGTAATTCTTACAAATTTTGTGCTTTCAAGCAGTGATATATAAACCCACACCCCACTGGACAACTACGGATAGGGTATATAAATCACATGTCACATAACTATATCAAAGAGGTGATACATATGATCGATTTAACAACAAGAACAATTCAAAAATTATTTGAGCGTCAAGTAAGGACATTAACACAGCAATCTTTAATGCACAAAGAAGATTCGTTCGATTATCAGTTAAGCGGAGGATGGCTACAATGAAATTTAAAACACGAATTCTAGACTTACTGGCGAAATATCAAAATCAAGAATATGAATGGCAATGCCTTTTGAGGGACAGACAAATGTTTCTTGATGATTTCCCAATTCACTAATACAACCAACCCACCAACCAACCTCTGGAAGACACCTTCTGGCCTTCGGGCCAGTTTTTTCTTTTTTTTTGAATAAATATATAAACTACTTTCTGCATTCATAAATTAATATGGAAGTACTAACACAAACAGAAGTGCGTGAACATCAAAATGAGATTATTGAAAAGATACAAAATGGTGCACTATTCATTTATCCAACAGATACTATCTACGGCATAGGATGTAATGCACAAGATGAACAAGCAGTTGCAAAAATTCGAGAACTTAAAGGACGATTTGACCAACCATTTTCAGTTATCGTACCCTCAATAGATTGGATTCGTGAAAATTGTGTTATAACAAAAAAAACAGAATCGTGGTTACAAAAATTACCTGGTCCTTTTACATTAATATTAAAATTAAAAAATGAAAGTGCAGTTGCACAAAATGTTGCTCCAGACATGAAAACCATCGGTGTTCGATTTATTAATCATTGGTTCATGAACATTATAAATAAGTGTGATGTTCCAATTATTACAACCTCTGCAAACAAAAGTGGTGAATTTTTTATGACATCTATAAAAAATCTTGACAAAGATATTGAGAATAATGTAGATTTTATAATTTACGAAGGAGAGAATAAAGGTAGCCCCTCAAAAATTGTTAATGTTGAAAAAGAAGAAGTTATGGAACGTTAATATTCCATTCTCTCACCATCAACATAATATATAGGTTTCTTGAATACTTGATCGCCATGATAAATAGTTTTTATTTCTCCACCAAACCAATAATTGCTTCCCATAGCAATATGGCCAGTTCCATACACTTTCTCATCAAGTATTAACGATCCAATTAGTACTGCACTTGGATTTATACCAACACCCAATTCTGCAGCGTGTCGTACTCTATATGGATACTTTGCTCGATCTTCATGTTTTGTAAACGTTTTTTCTAACAAGTGAGCATTCTCGCCTTCTATACGAACAACCCTTCCTTTTTCTATATACAAGACTAATGGTTTTGTGAGAAGTATTGCGCCATCTTCTGTTCTCATACTGCCATCAACAACGACTTTTCCATGAACACCATAATATCCTTTTGGTGGGATGTAAACCTCTCCCGCAGGCATATTGCCACCACTTCCTCGTTCGTGATAATCGCCAATATTAATGATAGCTTTCATTCCTTCAACATCAAACGTAACATCTGTTCCAGCTTCAGTTTTTACACGAATTGTTTTTGCTTTGTCCCACATTTTTTTAATTTTCATAGCTCTTTTTTTCATTTTTGTATGGGATACATTCATAGTTTCCATAAATATGTCAAAGTACGTTTCATTAACATCGCCTAAACTTGTTGCTGAAAGAAATCTGTGTCCTCGTTCCTTACAAAAACGTCTGAAACTTTTCCCCTGTCCAAACCGTCCAATTTTACTGGAGACAACAACGATAATGATATTATTCTTTTCAAGGTTTTGAATAGCTTTTATTATATGGTCATCTGCGAACATGAAGCCTTTCTTAACTTCTTGAAATAATAATGTTACATCGAACCCTTTCTGCTTTGCAGCATGGTAATAGCCATACCCTAACATTGGTGCAAGGGTATTAGTTTTGGTACCATAATCGCTTACGATAAGAATATGTTCATTCTTTGGCTTTAAAGAACTTTTTAAAATTTTATAAAACTTTGAATGTTGTTTTTCTACAGTACTTCTAAGCGTTTTATCTAAGCCAAACATACTTTTCTAAAGAACGTTGCATTTTAAAAGATTTAGTTAGTAGAGAATAAGGTTTTATGAGTTCTTTCTGATCTTTGTCACAAAGAACCCTTTGTCACTCATTTCATTCGTTCGTCGGTTTCTTTCTAATCTTCGTTACAAAGAACCCTTCCGTATCATTATCCTGAGGCCAGATACGAATACAATCTTTAACTGCCGGATTATACTTAACTTTCTTAAATTCCATAATTGGTTCCACGGTTTTCAACCCGTTTAATGTAACAGGAATAACTTCTGCTGTATCAAATCGTTCCAATAATGTATGGATGACTCCCTCATTCTCTTCAGGCTCAACGGAACATGTTGAATATACTAACTCACCACCATCTTTCAAATTATTAAACGCATTGACTAACAATTCAACTTGCTGCCGTGCCAATTTAGAAATCATACCAGCGTTCCATATAGTAATTGTTTTCAAACTTTTTCTAATGGTGCCAGTACCAGAACATGGTGCGTCAACCAAAATCTTATCAAATTCAAATTCATGAAATCGTTTTCCATGCATTAACGTAATAATCGTATTTGTAACACCACTTCTCTGAATATTAATGCCCAAAGACTGTAATCGTTGACCCTTGTAATCATTTGCAACCATAACACCCTCATTTTTCATCATGGCAACCATTTGTGTTGTCTTACTTCCGGGGGCAGCACACATATCTAATACAATGTCTCCTGGTTGTGGTTGAAGTACAAGTGGCGGAATCATTGATGCTGCTTCTTGTACATATATTTTTCCTAGATGATGTTCAAGAAGATTACCAACATCTTTTCTATCGGGATGTGATATCCAGAACCCTTCTTTGCACCATGGTATTTGTTGTAGGATCCACCCTTTTGCTTCAATTGACTTTTTAGTTTCTTTTATTGTTGTCGTAAGGGTGTTTATTCTAATACTTCTTCGTAGAAATGATAACGAATATTTTTTAAATTCGTCCCAATCAGTTAATTCTGAATATCGTTCTATGAACGCTTTTTTAAACTCAGGTACGGACGGAATAGGTGTTATTGTTGACATACTCTCAGAATACATTCTTGTTTTAAATATGTTTAGGAAAAACTTTTGCCTAATAGAAAACACGTTTCTCCCCATCGGTAATGGTTCGTAAGAGCACCTTCCTGTTCATACCCATTTTGTTTATAAAATTCTAAACTTATTTCAGTTTCTGCTATTGTTAATTCAATCTTTGCAGTTGTTGAAGATTTATGAACGCGCTTTTCTGCTTCCATTAACAATTCCTTTCCATTATCATCAGTAAATGCAAAATGTCGTAGTTTCCATCGTTTATGTGTTCCTTCTTCTTTTTGTAAAACAAGAAACCCTGCTCCAACAATCTTTCCTTCTTTTTCGTTAACAAGAAATATATCTTGTTGATCTTTTAGATACGTTACTATTTCGTCTTTTTCTTTTTGAAATATATTATGTTCTGTAAAGAACGTTTTATACAACTCTGCCACTTGTTCATAATCTTGTTCTTTAGATTCTCTTATTGTCATAACAGAACTAAATCTTAAAATCAATATAAAACTTTTGCCAAAACCTATATAAACCTTATAATCTTTCCTAAACATAGAAAAGAGGTATGTTTGATGGTTAATGTAGCAATTAATGGTTTTGGTAGAATAGGACGGATGGTGTACCGTGCTGGACATAAAGACAAGAAGATTAATGTTGTTGCCATTAATGATTTAACAGATACAAAGACACTTGCTCATTTGTTAAAATACGATTCTGTACATGGTCAATTTAATGAAAAAGTATCTTTCGATGATAAGATGCTTATTATTGGAAGGAAAAAAATTAAAGTCTTTGCAGAAAAAAATCCAAAGAAACTTCCTTGGAAAAGATTAAAGATTGACGTTGTCTTAGAATGTACCGGAAGATTTAGGGATCCTAACGATGCTGCCCTTCATTTGAAAGCGGGTGCAAAGAAAGTATTAGTTTCAGCAACATTAAAGCCGAAAGGTAAGAGTAATAAATCTGCAACCACAATTGTGTCGGGAGTTAACCAGAAATCGCGTACTAAATATCATAATATTGTGTCTAATGCATCATGTACAACAAATAACGTTGCACCGATATTGAAAGTTATTGAAGATGCTGTTGGAATAAAACGATGTTTGTTTAATACTATTCATGGATATACCTCCAGTCAGCGTATTGTTGATTTACCTCATAAAGATTTAAGGCGGGCAAGAGCAGCTGCCGTAAATATAATCCCAACAAGTACGAGTGCAGACAAAGCTGCTGCAGATACTATTCCTACACTTAAAGGTAAGATACGGGGATTTGCATTTAGAGTTCCTGTCGTTAATGGAAGTTGTACAGAATTTACAATTGAAACTATGAAGTCAGTAACTGAAGAACAAATTAATCGATTTATGAAAAAGTCTACTAATGGACCAATGAAAGGAATAATTCAATATTCTGAAGAAGAATTAGTTTCGTCTGACATTATTGGTAATCCTCATTCTGCAATATTTGATAGTAAACTAACAACTGTTGTTGATGGTAAGTTCTTACATGTTGTTGCGTGGTACGATAATGAATGGGGTTACAGTAACAGAATGGTAGACATGATAAAATTTATAGGATGAACTATTCAAAACTAATTCTTTTAAACCCGTTCACTTTACCAAGACGTCGTATCAATTCTTTAAGATGATCTAAATCTCGTGGAATGACAGAAAATGAACATTCAGCAACATTTTCTCCAATCATTTTTGCTTTCGCTTCCTTCACTTCAAACTTTGCGTTAACGATCGTATGTAACAAATCTGCTAAAAGGCCACTTCTTTCGGTTGCTCGAACATAAAATCTAATTCTTTGATTAAACGTGTCCTTCCATTGGACTGGAATCCATCGTTCTTCTTCTTTTAATGCAGCTTTACATTCTTTTGTATGTACAGAGATAATCTTCCGTTTTGTAATAATTCCTACGATTTCTTCGTCAGGAATTGCTCGACAACACTTTGCTAAAACACATACTGCTTTAGGAAAATCTTCTGACTGAACTAATACTCCTTGTTCTTCCGTTACTGATGGTTTTATTCGTCTGAAGTATAATGCTGGCAGTTTTTCATATTCTTTAAGTGACTTACGTATTCGTTGTCGAGCTTTTGCAGACAATACAATTTTTATCCAACTTCTCCGAGGCCTCTGATTTTTGTTTGTAACAATCTCAACAACATCTCCAGAAATTAATTTATGTTTTATGGGGACAAACCTTCCATTAACACGGGCACCCACTGTTTTATTGCCAATATGTTCATGCACAAGGTAGGCAAAGTCAAGTATGGTTGCATTTTTTGGCAATTCTTTTACATCTCCTTTTGGAGTATAACAATAAATCTTATCACCAAACAAATCGACTTTAATTGTTTGTAAAAGCTCTTTATTTTCAAGGTTCTTTTGCATTTCTAAAACATTTCGTAACCAGGCAACTCGTCGTTCAAACAAATCATCTGATTTGATTTTCTTGTATCTCCAATGTGATGCTAATCCTTCTTCTGCAAACTCTTCCATTTCTGGAGTTCGAATTTGTACTTCTGCTACTTTACCATTAGGTAACATTACGCCTGTGTGGATAGACCTGTAAAAGTTAGGTTTAGGCGTTGCAATAAAGTCTTTTAACCGTCCTGGGCTGGGTTCAAATGCTTCGTGTAGTATTCCTAGAAGTGTATAACAATCCTTTTCTTCCGCCACAATTACTCGAAGACCGAGAAGGTCAAACAATTGGTTAAGGCCAACTTTCTTTGCTTGAATTTTTTTATAAATACTGTATACATGCTTTGGCCGTCCTTTAATTTTAATGATGTCAACTTTTTCAGAGCATGTTCTTTGTATAAGTGTAATTGCTTCATCAATACTTTTCTGTCGTTGTTCACGTGACTCTTCAAGATATGTAATGATTTCTTCTGACTTTCGTGGGTTAAGAACTTTAAATGCAATGTCTTCAAGTTGTGTACGAATTCGTTCTGCTCCAAGTCTATATGCAAGGGGAGCATATATGTCCAATACATCTTGTGCTATCTTTTTTTGTTCTGCTTGAGGAAGAACTATAATGCTTCTCATGTTATCTAACTTGTTTGCAAACTTAACAAAAATTGATCTGATGTCTTGGGCTGTCGTTATGATAATTTTTCGTAATGATTCTGCGCTTAGTTGATTGTTTCTACTTTTTATTTCCTTAAGTTCGTCCACTTCTTCTAGTAAACGAACAATTTCTGTACCAAAATGAATTTTTAATTCTTCTTTTTTCATGTGGGGAAGTATACCCTGCAAAATTCCTGCAATGACAGATTCTGCTTCAGAATTGCTTTCTGTAAGAATCGTTGCGACGCGCATGTTATGGTCAAAAAATGAATCTCCTGCTATACGTTTTTTTTCTGAGAATGTTGTTCGTGCAATATCAATCGCTTTTTGAAAAAGATGTATCTTTTCCTGTGGGTATTTATTTAGTTCACATGATGTACGAAACTCATTGACGTGCATTGTGTCTAGGATAGAGTTATTGTATAAAAATATTTGGGATTTAAGATTTTATCCTAACTTATCATCAATTTCCTTTGCAACATCTTCTAACTCATTAAACATTGCAGAAACGTCTCGTTGTATGTCTCGTATGACTTTAGAAAGATTGTTTGATCTTAACAAATATCCTCCTTTTTCACGTACAACTAAACCCGAATTCATCAATTTTGTAAGGTGGTGTACAACCGTTCCCCTACTCAAGTTTAGCTTATCTGATATGTCGTCTGAAGAAATGGTTTCATTTCGCTTTGCTTTTCGTACTAATGTGATAAAAACACGGAAACAACTACTATCCTTGTCACGAAGGTTAAATAATCCTAAAGAATTGCCAAACCATTGAAGTTCTTGGTTAATGTTTTCGTGTGGTGTTCGTCTGATTCTAACAAGGGTTATCTTACTGGCCATACGATAGTGATGTGACACATATTCTTAAACTTTTCCCAAAAGATTTATATATTAGTTGCGTTCTAAATGGTTTAGGTTGACTTGAAGTCAACAACATACACTATGGCAGACAAAAAACAAAAGAACAAAGAGACACAACCACAACAAGATCCCTTGGGAGAAATGAGAGAACTCCTTCAACGAACACAAGCACATTTTGAAAATTATCGTAAACAAACAGAGAAACGTGTTGAAGAGATGGAACAAATGGCTGCAAAAAGCATTATTGAACAGTTTCTTCCGATTCTTGACAATCTTGAATTGGCATTGAAAAATAAAGGAACTCAGAAAGATGATTTTGTTCAAGGTGTTGAATTAATTTACGCACAATTAAACACAATATTAACAGATAACAGCGTTGAATCAATAAAAACAGACGGTGAAATGTTTGATCCATATTTTCATGAAGCGTTGATGAAAGTTGCATCAGATTTACCTGAGAATACAGTTGTAGAAGAATTTCAGAAGGGATTCATGTTACATGGGCATGTTATTAGGCATGCAAAAGTTAAGGTAAGTGCAGGAAAAAAACAATAATGATTTCGGAGGAAATTCAAAATGACAGATAAAAATATTACAGGAGCAACAATAGGAATTGATTTAGGTACAACATTCTCAGCAATGGCAGTTATGGAAGCAGGTAAACCTGCAATCATATCAAACGCTGAGGGTACACGAACGACACCAAGTGTCGTCCATATTAAAGATGATGAAGTTATCGTCGGTCAGATAGCACGTAACCAAGCTATTGTAGACCCCTTACACACAGTACGATCCATTAAAAGGAAGATGGGATCAAATGAAAAGATTGAAGTTGGTGGCAAGGAATATACACCTGAACAAGTATCTGCAATGGTTCTTCAGAAAATGAAAAAAGATGCAGAAGCATACCTTGGTCAGCCAGTTAATAATGCGGTTGTTACTGTACCAGCATATTTTAATGATTCACAGAGACAAGCAACAAAGAATGCTGGTGAGATTGCAGGATTAAACGTTCTTCGAATAGTTAACGAACCTACTGCTGCAGCACTTGCATACGGATTAGATAAATTAAAAACCGAACAAACAATTATGGTGTTTGATTTTGGTGGTGGAACATTTGACGTTTCAGTTCTTGAGTTGGGTGAAGGAATATTTGAAGTTAAATCAACATCTGGAGATAATATGTTAGGTGGAGATGATATTGATGACCTTATCATTAATTACTTGGCAGACAATTTTAGTAAATCTACAGGTATTAAATTACAAAGTGATCCAACGGCAATGCAACGATTAAAAGAAGCTGCAGAAAAGGCAAAGATTGAATTATCGTCTAAGACAAAAGTTGAAATTAGCATACCATTCATTACAGCTGATCAAAACGGTCCTAAACATATTAAAGAAGATTTGACTCGCGCTAAATTTGAAGAATTGATTGCTGATGTTCTTCGACGACTAGAAGGTCCAGTAAAGACGTCTTTGAAAGATGCAAATTTAACTGCAGACAAAATTCATAAAGTGATTTTTGTTGGTGGTTCAACACGTATACCATCCGTTCAAACATTAGTGAAAGGTATTATTGGGAAAGATGGAGATAAATCTGTTAATCCAGATGAAGCTGTTGCTCTTGGTGCTGCGATTCAAGCAGGTATCCTTGCAGGAGATGTTAAAGACATTTTATTGTTAGATGTAACACCTTTATCTCTTGGTATTGAAACTCTTGGCGGTGTCTTTACACAAATCATTGAAAAGAATACTACCATTCCAACAAAGAAGTCGCAAGTGTTTAGTACGGCTGCAGATAATCAATCAGCGGTTACGATTCGAGTTGCACAGGGTGAAAGACCAATGTTTGCTGATAACAAACATCTTGGCCAGTTTGATTTGGTAGGAATTCCACCTGCACCACGTGGCGTACCACAAGTTGAAGTAACGTTTGACATTGATGCAAATGGTATTCTTCATGTATCTGCACAGGATAAAGGAACGGGTAAAGAACAGAAAATTAAAATTACTGGTTCAAGTAACTTGAATAAAGATGATGTTGAAAAAATGAAAGAAGATGCAAAAAAGTATGCTGCAGAAGATGAAAAGAAGAAAGCGAAGATTGATGCAGAAAATAATGCTGATTCTGTTGTCTTTCAAACCAAAAATGCTCTGACAGAGTTTAAAGATAAAATTGATGCTAAGACAAAGAAGAAAATTGAAGATGGTATCAAAGAAGTTGAAGATGCACGTGCATCTGGTACTCCTGACGAAATCAATGCAAAGATTGAATCTTTGAACAAGATTGTACAGGAAATTGGTCAGAAAGTGTACGCTGACGCTGCTCAAGCTGAACAAGCTAAAGCCGGTAAGGAAGCTCCTAAAGATGATAAAGGAGAAAATGGCGAGAAAGTTGTTGACGCTGAATTTGAGGAGAAGAAGGAGGAGAAGAAAGATAATACTAAATAGAAATGGTTATTTAACCTTTCTTTTTATTTTTACTGAGAATGAAAGAATACAACATTTTAGTTGTTTGCAGTGCAAATAAAGGTAGAAGTGCTTCTTATCATGCATATATGCAACACTTATTGACAGAAAAAAAAATTGATGGAATTAATATAGATTCTGCCGGAGTAAATTTTCGAGTGATAGAAGGTTTCCATAAAACTAGTGATTTGGGAGCTGAACCTTTAGTAAAAAATATTTTGGTTAGGCAGGGAATAACAGAAATACAAAATCATAAAGTAAAAATGGTTGATAGAGAAGTTCTTCAGAAATCGGATTTAGTTTTAACTTATAATGTAGAAATGAGAAATCAAATAAGGGAAATGTTTCCCGATTTTGCGGAATATGTAATGACTGTTAGGGGTTTTATTCTTGGAACAGAAAATGTTAACCCAGAAATACTGAATGTTGATGATGCTTACTATCCAAATGATGGTAAATTGTACAGGGGCAAAATAAAACCACAGACATCTAAAGCCTATGCTAAAGTTTGTGCTGAATCTAAGAGATTAGCAGAAAAAACATTAGAAAAATTATTGAGAAAAAATGAATGAAGTAAATTATCAAAAAGTTTGGGAATCAAGTAACTTTTTTCTAGTCTTCGCTCAACTAAATTTGTTATCAACTGGGAATATCCTTAAGAAATATCTAGGAACTAATTATACAAATTCTATCATGGTAGTAAAAAATGGTTCGGCTGAGACTTTTTATTCAAAAGAAGATATGAAGATAGAAGCTGAACAAGGATTAAAATTATTTTCAGATCCTATTAGGTCAAATCAATTATTGGAAAAAGCTAAAGAAATCATTGAAGACAAATTAGTTTTTCTTAGGGATGTTTATAATAAAGATCTTTCTAAAATAAGCGATGAAGAATTAGTACATTTATTTATAGAAGTTAATCGACAAATAAATGAAGTATTTGGAGTGTACCATACTACTCAACCACAATGTTTTGAATTAGTACAAAAAGAAATAGTTGACTACTTGGAAACTTTGAAGATTCCCAATATAACAGAACAGTTCTTAGTCTTAACCACTCCAACAGAACCTAGCATTCTAAAACAAGCGGAATTGGATTGGTTTTCTCTTCTTAACACCGACGAAAGTAAGAAAAAATATTTAATTGAAGAGTATTATAATAAATATGATTTCTTAGGAACTGGAGAAGGAATAAAACCAAAAACAGTAGAAGACTATGAACAAAAGTATGATGAAGATATTAATAAAAAAGAAAAATACAAAGAAGAAATTATCAATATCAAAGAAGGATTCAATAAAATAAAAGAAGAACAACTAGAATCAATTAATAAATATCAGATTTCTTTAGAGATAAAAGAATTATTAAAGAAAATAAAAGAGTTTTCTAATATTAGACTAAAATTGCGGATGACTTGGACTTGTGGAGAATGGGCATTACGTAATATTTTCCATGAAGTAAGTAATAGATTTTCTTTAGATTTAGAAGATATTAACTATTATACTATAGAAGAACTTGAAAATGTAATGATAAATAATAAAAGAGTTTCTAGTGAAGAGATAGAGGATAGAAAGAAATTCTATGTTGCTTGTCTAAAAAATTCCTTATTTTATTTTAGAACAAATAAAGAAGCTGAAGATTATGTTGAGACTAACAGTCTATTCAAGACATATAAAGGAGATGAACTGAAAGGTAATATCGCAAACAAGGGTTATGCTAAAGGAATAGTAAAAATATTGCATATGAATGTTCAAGACATTGCTAAACAAATGCAAGAGATGAAAAAAGGACAAATCTTGGTTGCTTCACAAACACGTCCAGAGTTCCTTCCTGCAATAGCTAAAGCAAGTGCGATTGTAACGAATGAAGGTGGAATATGTTCACATGCAGCAATTATTTCTAGAGAATTTGGGGTGCCTTGTGTTATTGGTACATTAAATGCAACTAAAGTATTCAAAGATGGAGATTTAGTTGAAGTAGATGCAAATACTGGTATTGTTAGAAAGATTGAAAAAGAAACTCAAGATTCTTTACATTCAATGAACCTTCCAACCGAACAAGAATGTCTTGAACTGTTTGAAACATATAAAGTTCCTCAAAATATTAGAGAACATTGTATTAGTGTACAGAAAGTTGCAATATTTCTTGCACAAAAATTGAGGGAAAATGGTGTTGACATAAATGTTGAGTTTGTTGATCGAATGTCATTATTACACGATTTGTTTAAAGTTGTTGTTATACAAAATCTTGCTCCAACCAAATTTTATCCTCATGAATATTCTGAAGAGGAGATTGCAATGTGGAAACATCTTAAAGAGAAATATCCTGAGATGCACGAATCAGAAGCCCTCTACACATTTTTGAAGGAGGATTATCCAGAACTGGCAGTTGCGTCATTAAATTCAAGCGATCCATTAAAAGAAGATAAAACTGTTGAAGAAAGTGTTAGTCATTACGCAGATTGGCGTACAAAAGATAATGGTGTTATTGCATTAGATGATCGGATGGTGGACTTACAAATACGATATTCAAGAGATCAACAATATTGGAACAAAAGAATTACAATTATAAAACGAGAAGAACAAAAATTGTTTGAACATTTACCATTCACACCAGATCAACTAAAAGAACAATTAAACAATGGCAGATAAAGATTATTATGAATTACTTGGAGTGCAGAAAGGTGCAACTAAAGAGGAGATTAAGAAAGCCTACAAGAAATTAGCAATGAAGTATCATCCTGATAAAGCACCTGAAGAGAAGAAGAAAGAGTATGAAGAAAAGTTTAAAGAAATAAGTGAAGCTGCATCTGTTCTTGGAGATGAAAAAAAACGTCAACAGTATGATCAATTTGGCAGTAATGCATTCCAAGGTGGTCAGACATCACAAGGATTTGACTATTCTGATATCATGTCACATTTTAGGTCAGGTTCTTTTGGCGATTTTGATGACGTGTTTGACAGTTTATTTGGTGGAGGAAGGCGACAACATTCACATGCACGTAGAGGTTCAGACTTATTATATGAAACAGAAATTACGTTAGAAAATGTTGCAGAAGGAACAACAAAAACCATTCCGTTAAACAAACTTGAACATTGTAAAGATTGTAGTGGAAAAGGAGCACACAAGTTTGATTCATGCCATCATTGTAACGGTTCAGGATACATGAAACGAACACAACGTACACCATTTGGATTGTTTCAGCAAACAAGTCCATGCCCGTACTGTCATAGTAAAGGTGAGCTACCACAAGATTCATGTAAAACGTGCGGTGGTGAGGGCCTTGTACGAAAACAAAAAAAGATTGACGTTACTATTCCTGCAGGTATTGATGATGGTATGCGTCTTCGTGTACGTGGAGAGGGAGAGGTAGGAACAAATGATGGCCCCTCAGGCGATTTATATGTTGAAGTTAATGTTACTCCGCACAAATATTTTGTACGAAATGGTGACGATATTAAAATTACTGTCCCTATAAGTTTTACACAGGCAACCATTGGTGATGATATTGACGTGCCAACAATAAATGGTAATGCGTCACTTAAAATACCTGCTGGAACTGAATCAGAGACAATATTTAGGATGAAAAATAAAGGGTTACCCTCTCTGCATCATGGCCATGGGGATCAGATGGTTAAAGTTAAAGTAACAGTTCCCAAAAAAGTATCTAAAAAACAAAAAGACTTGATTAAACAGCTAAAAGAAGAGAAACCTTCAAAAAGTTTCTTTAAGAAGATTTTTGGGTGAATATCACCACAATCTTTATAAATGACCTACAATCCAAGAGTATAAACCGTTATCACTACCATAAAAAAGCTGGTAGGAGGATTCAAATGGATAAAGAACAAATTCAAAAAGCATTAAACGAACTTAAACAACTTCCAAAGAAGAAATTCTCACAATCATACGATTTGATTATTAATCTTAAGAATTTTGAAGTAAAGAAAAATCCGTTAGATTTCTTCGTAACATTACATTATCCTTTAAGCAGACCCATCAAAATAGCAGGATTTGTAGATCAGCAATTAGAGGAACAATCAGATAAACATTTTGATGTTACTATCTCAGAAGCTGACTTTCCAAAATATAAAGATGCTAAAGAAGCAAAGAAATTAGCTAAAGGTTACGATTATTTTGTTGCACAAGCAACATTAATGCCAAAAGTTGCAGCAGCATTTGGTAAGAGTCTTGGAATACGTGGAAAAATGCCAAATCCTAAAATTGGATGTGTTGTTCCACCAAGTGCAAATTTAGAACAACTAAAAAAGAAACTTGCATCTTCTGTTCGTTTATCAACAAAGAAAGGTATGAATCTTCAGTGTATGGTAGGCAAGGAATCTCAGCCTGAAAGCGAGATAATTGATAATATTCTGACAGTATACAATGCTGTTGTGAAACATTTACCAAACGAAATACAGAATATTAAAAATATAACTCTTAAGCTTACAATGAGTAAGCCAGTTAATATATAAAAATGGTATCCGATACAAAGAAAAAATTAGTACAAGAATTGGTTCGTGCTATTAAAGAATATCCTATCGTTGCTATTGTTAATTTTGAAAATTTACCTGCACAGCAATTACAAAAAATGCGTGCAATGTTACGAGAAAAAGGTGTTATTATTTCAATGGCACGGAAACGTCTTATTACTCTTGCTCTTAAAGAATCAAAAAATTCAGATATTGAAAAACTTATAGAAAAAATAAAAGGAATGCCTGCATTATTGTTCAGTAAAGATAATCCATTCAGTTTGTATGCAACTCTTCAAAGAAACAAGTCAGAAGCGCCTGCAAAAGCTGGTCAAACATCACCAAAAGAAATAGTTGTAAAAGCCGGTGCTACAAACTTTGCACCTGGACCTATTATCTCAGAATTAGCTACTGTTGGTATTAAAACAAAAGTTGAAAATGGTAAATTAGCAATCATTGACGATACAACTGTTGCAAAAGAGGGAGATGTTATCAGTCAAACATTAGCAGATATGTTAAAAAGACTTGATATTGCTCCAATGGAAGTTGGATTAGATTTAGTTGCTGTATGGGAAAATGGTCTAGTTTTTGATGCGAAACAACTTCATGTTGATGAGAAAGAGTTTGCTCAAAATATTATGGATGCTGCTCGGTCAGCAATGAATTTAGCAATTGAAATCGCATATCCTACCAGAGAAACAATGGAATTACTTGTCCAAAAAGCAGGACGGGATGCACGAACTATCTCGGTTGAATCTGCGTTCATGACAGAAGATACAAAAGGAGACATTTTAGCACGATCAGAACAACAAGCTCTTTCCGTAAAGAAAGATGCTAATCTGTAAAATAATACTCACAAGAACATAATGGAGGAAATAAAAAAATGGAATACGTTTATACTGCAATGCTGCTTCATAAAGCAGGAAAGGATATTACAGAAGATACTGTTAAAAGTGTTTTAACTGCAGCGGGAGTTACCGTTGATGAGGCACGAGTTAAAGCATTAGTTGCTGCACTTGAAGGAGTTAACATTGACGAAGCTATACAAAAAGCTGCCGTTGTTGCTGCTCCTGTTGCTGCCGCTGTAAGTGGTAGTGGAGATGCTGCACCTGAAGAAAAGAAAGACGAAAAGAAAGACGCTGCGGAAGAAAAGAAAGCGGAAGAATCAGCTGCTGCTGGTTTGGGCGCACTATTTGGATAAAAGCGTTTCTTTTTCATTTTTTTTCATTTTTTAACTATACAATTTCAACAACAAGTGAATACTTATGGAAACAGATGGTGATTTGAAAGAACCTCGAGAAGAGTTTAAGAACAAAAAGAAAGAAGTAGCAGAGCTTCGTTCACAATTAACTTCTAAGAATAAAGAAAAAGAAGATGCGTATCAGAAATTACGTTCTTTACGTGATGCTATTAAGACAAAAACGTCTCAAGTTAAAGAGTCAAAAGAGAAACGGGATTCTATGACGAAGGAAGTTAAGAAACTTAAAGTAACACGTGATACATTAAACGCATCAGTTCAAGCAAAGTCTTCAACACGGAAAGTAGTTGATCAACGTAAGAAAGATCTTCTTGATAAAAATGCTGTACGTGAGGATCCAGGAAAACTTAAAAAAGATATTGCACAGATTGAAGAAAAACTTGAAACGGAAGTTATGCAATATTCTAAAGAGCAACAGTTACGGAAGCAGTTAAAAGAAATAAAAACAAAATATTCTAAAGTGAAAGAATTGGGTGATATGTGGAAAGAAATTAATTCTGCATCTGAAGACTTTTCTGATCATCGTCGAAAAGCACAGGAAGCGCATAAACTTGTACAATTAAAAGCACAAGAGTCACAAGAAAAACATGAGCAAGTACAAAAGTTGTACAAAGAAATTAAATCATTACGTGATCAAGAGAAACCTATTACCGATTCGTATGTAAAACTAAAAACTCAGTATGAAGAGAAAAAGAAACAACTTGAACAAGTTATGCAACGTGTTACTGAATTATCAAAGAATTTTAAAGAAGCAGACACGCGAAGTTTTAAATCAAAAGTAAAAGAAAGAACGGCCGAGGTTAAAGATAAGTTAAAGAAAGGTCGTAAATTAAGCACAGAAGATATTTTAGCATTTCAAGCAACTAACGAATAAATTATTCAATTTTTCCTAACAAATCACTTTTTGATATGATCCCCTGTATGTCTCCTCTCTCTGCGACTAAAAGTATCTGATTATCTTTTAACAATTCTAACACTGTCTTTATCCCTGTTTTTATAGAGATAATTGGGGGAGCATCTTCCATAATATCGTTCACTTTGGTAATATTAATCTTTTCAGGATTATCAGTTATACTTTTTATTATTGTTCCTTCAGTTATAAGGCCACATACTTTTCCATTACATAGTACGGGCATTTGTGATATGCCCCTCTTTTTCATAATCTTAACACTTTCTTTTACAGTATCATTACCTTTAACAAAAACAACGTTCTTGTTCATCAATTCTTCCGCTTTTTGTTCTTTCCTTTCACGCATTTCTTCTAATGCTTGAAATATTTGTTGTGCTTTAGTAAAAGAAGGCTCAATCACTCCCGCTTCAATTTTGGCAATCAAACTTTGAGATACTCCTGCTCTCTCAGCAAGTTCTTTTTGATTAAGGTCATGTTTTTTTCGTATTCTCTTAATCTCATCTAAGTTATGTATCATACCTATTAAAGAATATAGTTTCTTTATAAATATTCCTATTGGAATATTGTTGTCAAGAGAGTTTATATAAAAACTTCATTAAATTTACAAAAAAGGCAATTGAGGTATATTATACAATGGCACAAAACAAATATTTTTTTACAAGTGAAAGCGTAACTGAAGGACATCCGGATAAAGTCTGCGATCAGATATCAGACGGCGTTTTAGACGCAATCTATAAAGAAGATCCAAATGCACGAGTAGCAGTTGAATGTCTAACTAAGACGGGATTTGTAGTCGTTGCTGGTGAAGTTACGACAACTACATATGTTGATATTCAAAAAATAGCACGAGATACTCTTTTAGAAATTGGATATGATAAACCAGAATATGGGTTTGAAGGTTTAACATGCGGCGTTTTAGTTGCTATCTCTGAACAATCTCCTGACATTGCACAGGGCGTTGATGAAGGAGCAGGTTTACATGAAGAACAGGGTGCTGGTGACCAGGGATTAATGTTTGGGTTTGCAACCAATGAAACACCTGAATATATGCCCCTTCCAATTGTACTTGCACATAAATTAACTCAAAGGTTGGCTTCTGCTCGGAAGAGAGGAGAAATATGGTACTTACGTCCTGACGGTAAATCACAAGTTACCGTTGAATATGAAAATGATAAGCCGAAACGTGTAGATGCTGTTGTTGTCTCAACACATCATCATCCCGACGTTGATTTAGAAACTATCAGAAGAGAACTTGTTGAAAAGATTATCAAACCTATTTGTGGTGAATGGTTAGATGACAATACAAAATATTTTGTTAATCCAACTGGCAAATTTGTTCTTGGTGGTCCCGTTGCAGATGCTGGTTTAACTGGTAGAAAGATTATTGTTGATACCTATGGTGGATATTCTCGGCATGGTGGCGGCGCATTTTCTGGAAAGGATCCAAGTAAAGTTGACCGTTCAGGTGCATATTATTGCCGGTACGTTGCAAAAAACATCGTTGCTGCAGGTCTTGCAGACAAGTGTGAAGTACAAGTAGCATATGCTATTGGAGTTGCACAACCTATGAGTATTCTTGTTGATACGTTTGGTACAGCAAAAATACCTGAAGAACAGATTGTTGAAGCAGTACGGAAAAATTTTGACTTCCGACCAAAGGCAATGATTGATCAATTACAACTACGACGACCAATCTATAAAAAAACTGCATCATATGGTCACTTCGGTCGAGACGATCCCGACTTTACATGGGAAAAAACTGATAAAGTAGATGCATTGAAAAGGGAATCTGGTGTTGGTTCTTCAAGTTTGTAATTTTTTTAATTTTTCTTATTTTTTTCTATTTCTCTTAACCACATTAAACCTACACGAATCATCATTTTGTTAAATTTGTCAGAAACTCTGTATGTCTTCTTATACAAATCATAGTCTATAAGGCCCATGCCACGCATAGGTGTCAGAATTCTATCATAAAATTGTCGTTTGTTATAGGATATACGTTGTTCTTTATCTAACGGAGATTTTCCTTTCTCTTTAATAATCGCTTTTCCTTCATGTAATGCAGTTGCAAACAGACTCATCTCAGTTTTTCCTATCTCTCCACCATTATCCCACATGTATTTTATAAGCATTTTACCGACTATCTCTTGCTGTTCAGTAGCAAAGATGACTTTATAAATGTCGTCCGGTAAATTGAATTGGTCAAAGAGAATAACCATTGTGTACAGAAAACGATGTTAATATATAAATATTACTGAAACGTATACTGGAGAATATGTGTTTTATATGTTCATCTATTTTCTCTTAACTCCTTTACACTCTCTGACCACAATGTTTATAAATAAACCACTCAATTTATACATAAACATGGGACGTATCAAAACAACATTCATTAAACGAAAGACAAAGGAACTCTTGAAAAAGCATGGAGATTCATTCACAACTGATTTTTCTAAGAACAAAGAGATTGCTGGCCGTCATATAGAAGTACAAAGTAAGAAATTACGTAATGTAATTGCTGGATATATGACGCGCCTTAAGAGAAGAGAATAGATCTTTATTTATTATTTCTTAATCTTCTTTTTACAGTAAACCTTTATAAATAACTCTCCTTTCTGCAATAGTAATGCCTGTAAAGAAAAAAACTCCTGTAAAAAAGAAGACTATTAAAAAATCTTCACACGAATTTGTTCAACCAGAATTTAATCTTGCACTTGTTGGCCATGTAGATCATGGAAAAACGACAGTAACAGAAAGATTGTCTGGAAAGTGGACAGATACACATTCAGAAGAAATGAAACGTGGTATCACGATTAGGTTAGGGTATGCTGATTTTTCTGTGTACAAGTGCGATAAATGCGATTTTTTTACAACAAAAGATAAATGTATTAAATGTAATGGAGATACAACATTACAACGTAAAATTTCATTAGTTGACGCTCCTGGCCACGAATCGTTAATGGCAACGATGTTAAGTGGTGCAGCGATTGTTGATGGTGCATTATTATTAATTGCAGCAAACGAGAAATGTCCTCAGCCACAAACTAAAGAACATCTAATGGCATTACAAATTTCTGGTATAAAGAACATTATTGTTATTCAAAACAAAATTGATTTGGTAACTAAAGAAGAAGCACTAAAAAATTATCAACAGATTAAAGATTTTTTGGCGGGTACGGACTATAAAGATGTTCCTATTATTCCTTTATCAGCACGGGCAAACGTGAATGTTGACGTTCTTGTTGAAGCTATACAAGAATACTTACCAACACCAGTAAGAAAAGATACAAAAGGTTACCCAATAATGCTTGTTGCTCGTTCTTTTGATATTAATAAACCTGGAAGTATGCCAGCAAAATTAGTTGGTGGGATTGTTGGAGGAACTGTACGTCAAGGATCTTTTAAAGTGGGAGACGAAATTGAAATTAATCCAGGATATATGGTTGAAGAAAAGAATAAGAAAGTCTGGAAATCGTTAAAGACAAAGATTACTGGAATATTTTCTGGGGGTCAACCCGTTGATACTATTCTTCCTGGTGGAAGTATGGCACTAGGTACGTCATTAGATCCTACTATTGTTAAATCAGATTCGTTAACTGGTGCATTGGTCGGTCTTCCTGGAAAACTACCTGAGCTACATTATCAAATTTCTCTTGATACACATCTTCTTAAACGTGTCGTAGGAACAAAGGAAGAAACTGATGTTAAACCTCTTGCAAAGAAAGAAATGTTAATGCTTAACGTAAACTCTGCTGCTACCGTTGGTGTAGTAGTTGACCCATCAAAGAAGAACACTACCTGTGCATTAAAGAAACCTATCTGTGCAGAGAAAGGTGCTCGAATAACCATATCTAGGCGTGTAGGAGATAGGTTTAGGCTTATTGGTTACGGAATTTTAAAGTAAACTTACTTTCTTACAACATTCTTCACAAACCATTGCAATTGAAGAACTAAAGAATATACTGAAAAGATTCCCGACACTAAATATACTAGTACTGGAACATACACTGTTAAACCGATAATTCCTGGGACATAAAACAATAATCCAATAGACACAAATGTTCTTGTGAAGATTGCAGGTAATTGTCGTTTTGAAATGAAGTGTGTTGCTTGGTTAATAAAATATATTGCAGCAACGATGTACGCAAAATAATCGTTCAGTACCCATGCAATCTTAAGCAATAATAAGAATCCAACAAATCCATCAGAAATATGGTCAAAATAATCTCCAAATGTTGAAGACGTGTTTGTTGCTCTTGCAACTAAACCATCAACAGCATCAGTAAGAAGATGAATAATAATTGCTAGGACAAAAAGAAAGTGGTTATATCCAAACAAAAAGAATGCAGCGATTCCAAACAGTAATGATAAACCCGTGATGGAGTTAGCAGTAAATCCAACTTTTGCAAGTGCTTTTCCAACACCTAAAAAATATTTTGTTCTAAATTCTTGTACTCGTTCTATAGTTTTTGATCCTAATGCTGTCATGGTCTTTCTATCATCTTTTTATTTATTAATATTGTGTTACTACTCAATACACTAACGAAATACTTTTATTCTTAATTTTATTAAAAACTCAGTCAGAGCAACATGCGCTCCTCTTACTAGAAGCCTAAAATCTATTTTTTCTTGTTTATGAACTGTAACCTCAGGATTTTTATTCGTTACAATAGTTTGAAATAAGTCTTGAGAAGTACATGATACTGTTATGTATGTTCCAGCTTCACCATAAAAATGTGCATCACTTCCAGCAGTAAGAAATGTATATTTTTGAGGATAATCTTCCTTCGGTAATACACTAGTTTTGTCACATGATATAATTTTCTTTTTAGAAAACCACCGTAGAATTGGAAGTGAAAAAAGTAATCGCAAATTTTCAAATGCAGTATTGGAAATTTCAACAGCACCAAACAATGCTGCATATTTTTGATATTCTTTAACTCCCTTCTTTTTAAGAATTGATGTTAACCCTAATGTATGTGGATGTGGTACAGAACAATACAAGTTATTTTTAGAAACAAAATCAACAGTTTGTTGTAAAGTCATTGTAAACGGTTCTAATTCTTTATGGGTATATATCCTTTCATTATCAGAAAAGATAATCAAATCAACATTTTCTTTAGTAACATATTCTACTCCTGGAAATAAGAAACAATTTTCTGGTTTTGTTTTTTGCATAAACTTGTATGCACGTTCCGGATTTTTATACGCATGTTCTGTAGATATTACAACAGTAACATTTTTTTCTTTTAATTCATTCCACCGTTTTGTACATTGTTTGACAGCTTTTGTATCATTACGACTAATGTTAGGATGAAAATGGCAATCAATATTATATTTCATTTTTGTGAAACAATTCTGATAAAGTAAAACACTGAATCAATTGCAAGCACTCCTGCAAGAAGTGGAGTGATCAAATTAAACACATTATATCCACCAAGAAGAAGAATAAAAAATGCTATAACTGATAGTAATACAACAACGTTAGGAAGTGCACCTGCGATAGCTTTAAACCACCAATCTGAAGAATACTCTCGACTATGAAAAATTATTCTCAACACTTTTGATAGAAGCATAAAATAGACAATAATCATTCCCCAAAATCCCGTAAGAAACCCTGCATAGACAATACCAAAAGTAAAAATGCTAAAATTAACATTGTCTGCAACAATATCTTGAAATTTTCCTTTGTCGGAACAGCTTTTATTTTTACGAGCAAGAGCTCCATCAAATATGTCTGAAAGAATTGTTATAAGAAGAAATACAGCAGCAATGGTAATATTTGTTCTTAACGTAATAAAGAACAGTATCATTGAAACGATACTACCATACGTAATCATGTAGGGTTTTATTCTTAAAAAGAGTAATATGCTAATAATCGGTGATAGTAATGTATCTTTACCTTTTGTCCATGTGTTATATATCTTATCTTCTCCACTTCCAGGTTTCATTTAATATAGTGGAATTTGTTTTTTATTTATAATTGTTGCTATCTGAAGAATAAAGATGGCCCTGGGGGAGTTATAAAACATTAGTATCTTAAAATGAAGATTCTAGGATAACTTATTGTGTGGCGTTTGGATTTGTAACTGGTTTATTATCAGTTATTGTATCATCAATAGAACACTTGTGGAATCGTCTAGCTCTAGCTTTTTGTAAAGCTATGATACTACCACGAACAAGTTCATATGCTCCAAATATCAAATTTGTGGCGAGATATACTTTTTGTGCTCCATTGAAATCTCCACTTTGGGAGACCGTATCTACCATAAGGGTAGTTACATATACATTGCTACCGAGAGCTGCAATTCTTCCAACAACTTCTTTAGAAAAACCATACGCTCGCCAATCAGAACCAAATACAGGTTCATCACGTTCATATGTTTGAGCCCTTCTTTCTTGTTCTTGAATTGCACCTCTTGTCCATCGTAAATATGTTGGGGTAAAGAACGAGGCAACGCCTCCCTCTATAGCTCCGTTTATTGTACCAAATGTACCAAATCCTAGTTTGCGAATTAAATCCATATAATATCTTGGAGCATTGAGGTTTTATAAATTTTTCTTAGAACAATCACTAATAAGTAAAAACGTGGCCCTGGGGGGAGTTGAACCCCCGACCTCCGGCTTTCTAAGCTTCTGATGGTATGAACATATTGAACCATCAGTGGTCGTATAAGACCGGCGCTCGGCCAGACTAAGCTACAGGGCCAATTGGTGTGGGTAAGAGGGACTGTATTTAAAAGGTTTTCTTTGCAGCATGTCTATAACACATTTCTTGCTCATTATATCATTTCTCTTCATTTAAAAAGGAACGTACTTCTTTTTCCTATTATTTATAAAGAAAACGCCTTTTCTGTGTATATTCACTACTAAATTACAACAAAAGTATAAATACCTTCAAAAGAAGAATTGGAGAATAGAATGAACCTAAATCAAGTCAAAAAATTGATGGAACGGAAGAAAACGTCCAGAAAAGGAGAGAATGGGCGGTCATTAATAATCGGTGGTTCAGAAGAATATGTTGGTGCTGTGGCATTAGCTGGTCTTGCAGCGTTGCGTGCAGGATGTGATGTTGTTACCGTTGCAACTCCCGAAAAAGTTGCGTGGGCAGTGAACAAATATGCTCCCGATCTTATTACACAGAAAGTAAAATTTGCATTTACTGTAAAGTTGGCAAAGGAAATGGTAAAGAACGCTGATAAGTTTGATGCAACCCTTATTGGAAATGGCATTACGCGGAAAGCTGATAAATTTTGTTCCTATTTTATTAAAAAATCTCCGCAACTTAAAGTCGTTGATGCGGATGCACTTAAGTCAATGTCGTTTAAAGATTTTCAGAATTCTATTATTACGCCGCATGAAACAGAATTGGAAATGCTTCTTGTAAATAGTCATAAAGATTTCTTACTTCCAAAATTGCGTCAATCTAACGCAAAGGAAAAAGCAGAAATCTTACAAGGAAATTTACGATATTTTTTACAAAATAATAATGTGTTGTTGCTTAAAGGACCAACAGACATTATTTTGTCACGAAATAAGATTGCGTACAATAGAACAGGTAATCAGGGGATGACAAAAGCAGGAACGGGAGATGTTCTTGCAGGTCTCGCAGTTGGCTTCTTAGCAAAGACACGAGACTTGTTCAAAAGTGCTGTTGCTGCATCATACATTAACGGTTTTGTTGGTGATCAGTTATTAAAGAAGAAAAAAGGATATGCATTTATTGCATCAGATATTATTGATGATTTGTCAAAGATTAGTACGATGGGTGCATTCAAAACTGTACCTAAAAAAATTGTTAAAAAGAATATTGCGAAAGTGTCTATTAAAAAGAAATCTGTTCCATCTAAAAGTAAAAAGAAATAATTTCTTATATTTTTGTTCCTTTAATCAATATATATTGCCATAACAAACCATTCTTTCGTTCTACAGTAACGTCAAATCCGGCATTCTTAAAAAGTGAAACTAACATTGAATCATTTTCTATCCATTTAACATTAGGAATAAACCAGAAAAATTTGTCATAATCTACAAATACAATCTCACCACCACGCACAACATGTTTACTAAGGTTCTTTAATATTCTTTGTGGCTGTTGCATATATGAAAGCATACCAATAGAAATAACTCCATCAACTTTCTGTGTGAGTTCTAATTTAAAGTCATCTAAATGTGGGTGATGATGAACACTAACATGTTTAATATGTCTTGTTCTCTTATCAGCAATCTGAACTTTCTTTAGTGATAAGTCTGTTGCAAATATTCTTCCTCTATCACCAACTTTTGGTGCAAGCTTTTTTGTTAATGTTCCAACGGAACAACCATACTCTAAAATTGTTTTCCCATGTGCATCACCAATGTCATTAAGAACTTTCTTTCGTATTGTAAGTGGAAAAAATATCTTTTCACTAAATAGTGCGACGTATGACAGCCATTCATTAACTTGCACAATAGACTTTTGATTATAAAACATTTCAACAAGGAAATAGAAAGGTACGCCAAAAAGAATGAACGACCCAGTTAGCATGAGAATGGAAATTGCTGTTCCACCCTCTATATGTACCCAGTTCCATATAAGGACAATAAACAAAACAACAAATAAATATGGGACGCTTCTTCCAAATGGTGCCTTGAAAGGTCTTTCAACATCTTTTTCTTTCCGTCTTAATATAGGAACAGCAAGAAGGATTAGTGATAATACTGCAAGACTTAGTAATACATAAATAAGATATATTGTTCTGTATGGATTTCCCCACTGAACAATATAGCCTCGAAAAACGAACCATGAAAATAATGAAACAGCAATTGTTTGAAAATATACTGCTCTATGAGGAGACTTATGTTTTGGATGAAGAACTTCAAAATGTTGCAAAAATAACCTGTCTTTTGCCATTGCCTGTAATAATCGTGAACCTACTATTGGCCATGCGGCAACTGCACCTATAATAACTAAATACATACCAAATACAACAACAGTTTCTCCCAGTGTTCCCATGGTGTTCAATGCTTGTACTGCGAAGGGCCGTGCATTCTGTACATAGTCATGGTATGCAACAGTTCCTAACGAACTGAAAACGTATAACGACATTATGCCTCCACATATAACAATTGATGTAATAAGAATCTTAGGAAGTTTTTTTGGATCTTCAACTTCGTTTGCCATATACGTTACTGCTTCAAATCCAAAAAAAGCTTCACTAATAAGAAGCATTGTTAATCCAAGATACGAAAGTATGCTTATTCCTTCATGTTGAAAGAATGGACGTAAAAACTCTACATTGAACGGACTTTGAAGAGTTCCTGAAAAAAGTGCTGGAATGTCAAGAAATGATGGAAGGGTCATTGCAACAACAACAACAGATGCTATGATACCAAAGACAACTAACATGGTTGCTCCTGCATCTATTCCTCTAAATGCCATGAAATTCAATACAAGTATCCATATGGCTGCAAATACTATTCTAAGAATAAAATAATTTGCATATGATGTGGGGATGAAATATTCTGCAGCAGCAACAACCCCAAGTGCCATGCCAAAATTTCCGCCAATCCATATTAACCAACCTGCAATAAATGAAACGAACCGGCCGTATGCTTTGCGACAGAACGCATATGTTCCTCCTGATGTTGGATGTAACGTAATCAATTCTCCAATGTATAACATAATAAAAATAGCAAGGATAAAAATAGCTATCCATCCAATGATTGATGCGGCTCCTGAACTGATAACGCCTAAACTTGGAAGGTAGAATAACGAACTTCCCAAAATTGAATTTATTAATATAAATAAGATAACGCCTGAACCCAACTTCTTTTTCTTTGTTGTATGCTGAGTAATCGTTTCTTGAGAAATCTCTTCTTTTTGTATTTGTTTTTGTACTGGTTGGGCAGCTTTTTGTTGCACTACGAGCTTTTGTTCAACGTTCTTTTCTTTCTTTGCCTTATTGGTCGTGAACCATTGCCAGAACGCTTTTAAACCCATAGTATAACCTCTTTTTGTAGAAGGAAGCATATTTGATTTATAATGCTTTGTAATAATATTTAAATACTAATTCAATTTTTTGAGTAAATGGAGGTATACATAAAAATGGTATTATTATATGACATTTCTCAACAACCCATGTGGTCAATCCTTATACTCCTTATTGGATCCATCTGAACTGTTATCTGGAAAGGAATCGGAATGTGGCATTCTGCACGTAACAAACAAAAAGGATGGTTCGTTGTAATTCTTATCTTTAACACACTTGGATTGTTACCCATAATCTATTTGTTGTGGTTCAAACCTAAGAATCAGAAATTTGTTGCAGTACAAAAAAAATTGCAAAAGAAAAAAACGACAAAGAAAAAATAATGTTGTAATGACATTTAATTTTTTTATTTTATTTTTAGTTACATCTCAAATTCTTCAATTTCTACCTTACCCTTCCTTGCTTTAATGGTATATTCTTTTCTATCACTAAATCCAGTAAGTTTTGTGATAAGTTCTGGAAGAAGAATTCTTTCGCCACGAAATTGTAAATCAGAAATTATTTCTTGACCTATTGAAATGGATGAGTCATCATTTAATGAAATGTCTTTTAATACTTCTGCCGCAGCAACTTTCTTTTCTTTATCAACAACTTCTTTTGTTTTTCTATACAAAAATTGTGCAATCTGGTCAGGAATGTTAATTGTAGACACTTCACTTATTCCTTGTAATCCTGGAGAAATGTTTGCCTCTATTACGAGTGGTCCAAGGGGACTTTCTAAAATATCAACACCACAAATGTCTGCACGTAACGCTTTTGCAGTTTTAAGTGCAATGGTAATTGATTCACGGTTAAGCTGAACAGATTCTCCCGTTCCTCCTGCATGAATATTTGATCGTTTTTCTTCAGTTTGCGATTTACGTCGCATTGCAGCAACAACCTTGTCGCCTACAACATGTGCTCTAATGTCAGTACCACCAGTTTCAACGTATTCTTGAATAATGAACGGTTGATTTAATGCTCCTAATGCATCAAGTAATGATGATGCAGAACTTATAGAATCGGCAAACATGACGCCTTTGCCCTGTGTTCCTTCAGGAAACTTCATGACAATTGGATAATTAACTTTTTTTAACAATTCTTTTGCTGCCTCAACAGTTGATGATATGTACGTTTTCGGCATTGGAATAGTATGTTGTTGTAATACTAAATGTGTTAATAATTTATTATGAACAGTTGTGAATGCGTCAGCAGTAAGTGGCATGAACGGAACTTTACCTTCTAACATAGCAGCAATTGATCGAAGTAAATGTGCGTACCTGAAAGAACCCTTCAAATAAACACAATCATATTGCTCAAGTGGTTCCCCCTGATACAAGATACCACCATCTTTTCCTAAACCAACTTCAATTTCTTTTAATTGAATCATATCAACCTGATCAAAATACTTTTTCATTGCATCTGCTACCATTACTGAACTTGTACTTCCTAATGATATGAGTGCTGCTTTCATTTTTTAAGTGGATCAATCAAAAACTTTCCAATTTTTAATATATTCTGTCCTATGAGAAGTGGATATGTCATATGACTTCTATCTGCAAGGGTAAACTCTTCTTCAACAGTTAAATCTCCAATTTTAACAGTTGCAACAACTATTGGTCGTTTTCCAATACCTGATGCAGATTTAATAATTTTAATTCGTGTTATTGGGCCTAACTTTAATTCACTTGCAATTGTTTGATCAATGGACGATGCTGTTGCTCCAGTATCTATTCTAGCAGTATACGACTTACTATCTCCATCTTTATTACTAATAGTTATAGCTTCAGTAAGTCCTAAAATGTGTCTCTTCCCCATACTAAAAATACTTGTTGATATTGTATATAAAGGTTTGGTCTTGGAGGGTTAATTATTTAAACCCTAAGAATTACCTTATATAGTGATAGATGGCACATAAAAAAACAATTTATATATTTGGTCACACACATCCAGATACAGATTCAATTTGTTCTGCTATTGTGTACGCTCATTTTCTTAAAGAAAGACATAAACATAACGTTGTGCCTGCACGTATTGGAGAATTAAACCCAGAAACTAAGTTTGTATTAAAGAAATGGGGTGTTAAGATTCCAGTATTATTAAGAGATGCTACAGGGAAGAATGTTATCATTGTTGACCATAACGAGATTGACATTTCTGCTAAGAACGTTCGTCATGCAAATATCTTAGAGATTATTGATCATCATCGTATTGGTGATGTTGAGACAATTCATCCAATACCGTTTGAAAATGAACCAAGAGGTGCAACGGCTGCCATTATTGCAGATAGATTTTCATGGTTCAGAATACCAATCCCACGAAAAATTGCTGGGTTAATTGTCTCTGCAATCTTGTCTGATACTGTCTTATTAAAAAGTCCAACAACAATTCCTAAAGATCGTGTGTTGGTGCGAAAGTTAGCAAAGATTGCACGTATTGACATTCAAAAATATGGTCATGCAATGTTAGAAGCTGGCTGTGACGTTCTTAATCATACGGCACGACAACTTATCCTTGGAGATTTTAAAACGTACAGGCATGGTGATACAAAAGTGGGCGTGGGACAGGTTCCCGTTATTGGTTTTGATACAATAATGGAGAGGAAAGAAGAACTACTTCGTGCATTAGTCCAATACCAAAAACGTAATTATATTGCAACGTTTTTAATGGTGACAGATGTTATTGCAACAAACACATACTTATTCTTTGCAGGTGATGAAGAGAAAGTGAAGAAATTGTTCCATAAAAAAATTGAAAAATTTGCTGGTTTATCCGGTGGTATTATGTATTTGCCTAAAGTTGTGTCCCGAAAGGCACAGATTCAACCTAAAGTGTTGAAATTATTAAAATAAAAAAAATTAATTCTTAAATTTGTAAACTAGTTATTTTACTCACACCTTCGTTCATGCTTACACCGAACAACGTATCTGCTTCAGAAATTATAGAATCATTGTGCGATATCATAATGTATTGTGCATTGCCTGAATAATTCTTAATAAGTTTAGATAACTTCTCAGAATTGTGTTTGTCAAGTGCAGCATCAATCTCATCCAAGATATAAAATGTTGCAGGTTGATATTCTTGAACAGCGAAGATAAAAGATAATGCGGTAAGAGTTTTCTCTCCACCAGATAACGATTTAAGATCCATGAACCTGTTCCCAGAAAGTTTAACTTTAATGCTAAGGCCGTCATCAAACGGTTTGTTAGGATTGTCTAATTGTAGGTACGCTTTTCCTTTCTTAAACAAAGTACCAAAAATGTTTTGGAAATTCTTATTTGCTTGATCAAACGTTTTCATAAAATGGTCCTTCTTTTTAGTTTCAATTTCGTTCATCATAGTCATAACGTCAGTTTTTTCTGTATGTAACGAATCTTTCTTTTCAATCAACTTTTTAAATTCTACATCAACTTGTTCATACACTTCAAGAGCTTTCATGTTAACAGAAGACATCTGTGAAAGCATAACTTCAAACTTGTTAATTTCCTGTTGTAATTCAGTAACGTTCTTATTTTTTAACAGTTCTGCATCTTTATATTTTGCAAACTCTTCATTTAACCCGGCAAGACGTGCTTTAATTTCAGCGTTCTTTAATGACATAAGGTTAACTTCTCTCTCACTTACACGCGACTTTTCTCTCATCATTTCAATTTCGTTCTCGTTAGAGTTCATCTGTGAGTTTAATTTTTCTCTTTCTGTAAATAACTGTCTATATTTCGAATAGAA
This sequence comes from Candidatus Woesearchaeota archaeon, assembly GCA_018676855.1. Classification (GTDB taxonomy): domain Archaea; phylum Nanobdellota; class Nanobdellia; order Woesearchaeales; family GW2011-AR9; genus PCYB01. Next base: position 100,751 of record JABHDY010000003.1, on the reverse strand, counting down.
TTCTTTACTTGCTTTTTCTTTCTGTACAAGTTCTTTTTCTTTCTGTGCTATCGTAACTGCAAGAGTTTTACTTTCTTGTATAAATGACGTTTCTTCTTTATCATGCTGTTTCATAATCTCTTGAATTTTTTCCTGTTCAGGTCCTATAAGTTGTTCAGTTTGTATTGTACTATTCTTAATATCGTTCTCTAACCGTACAATTTCTTCCCTACATTGTTGTTTTGAATCTTCAAATGCACTAAGTTGTGCAAGTAAACGTGGATTACGTAGTTCGTTAACTTTTGATCGTAACATTTGTTTACTTGTTTTTAACGATGCTAACTCTTTATTGATTGATGATACGCTACTTTGAACAGTCTGTAACTCGTTATCAATGCCTTTCAATGATTCAACAAACTCTTTCTTTGCTGTTGCCGTTGCATCTAAATCACCTGTGTCGAGATGTAACGTTTTTTCTAATGTAATAATACTGGCTTCTAACTCTGCTCTTAATGTACGTAATGATGATATTTCTTGTTCATTTGCTTCTCTCTTAGTTTCAACTGCAGAAATAACGTTTTGAAATTCTGCCATTTCTCCATCTAACTTTTTTAGTTCGTCCAAAGAATCCTTTTCTTTAAATCCTAAAGAACTCCTTCTGTTCATAAAACCACCACGCATAACACCACTAGCTTCTGCAATATTGCCGTCTAATGTTGTCATTTTAACCTTCCCAATGCCAATATTCCTTGCTACATTAATATCATCAACAACAAGGGAATTACCAAATACGTATGAAAACGCTTTTTTATATTGTGGACTGAAAGAAACTAAGTTTAATGCAAAGTCATGAACTCCTGATTGTTTCAAGAATGCTTTGTCTTGCGTTGCAATTTCTCTATATTTAATCTTGTTTAATGGAATAAATGATGCAGATCCTAACTTATTACTTTTTAGATAGGTAATACATTCAGCAGCAGTTTTATCAGTATCTACAACTATGTTTTGCATTCTACTTCCCGCAGTTGCTTCTAATGCGCCAGTAAATTTCTTTTGTACCTGACCAAGTTCTGCAATGGTTCCATGAACACCCTTAAATTTATTTTTATTACTAAGGATGCTTTGAAGAGCCTTATTATTAGCAAGTCCTGCTTGCATGGTCATTGATCGTGCGTTACATTTTGCATGTTTTTCTTGTACATCAACAAGGTTTCGTCGTGCATTTGCAACCTGTGACGCAAAACTACTATCTTTATCAAGACATTGGTTAAGTTTAATTGTCGCTTCTTTAAAATTAGATTTGTTATTTTGTAACGTTTTTATCTGGCCCTTATTTTGTTGTTCAACTTCTCTAACTTTTTTAATACGTTCATCAATAGTTTGTAGTTGATATTCAATTCTATCCTTTTCTCTTAACAATTCTTGTTGACGTTGCCGTATTGTTTGAATTTCTTCTTGTTTCTTTTCAATTAACGTATCCTTCTGTTCAATTTCTGTATCTAGTTCTTGTGAAGATTCAATTTTATGTTTCTTTTTGAACTGTTCAATACTTTGTTCAACATCTTTCTTTTCATTACTCTTTTTCTGAAGTGCAAGTTTCAATTCTTTATTTTTTTGCGAAAATGATGATGATCTTTCTTTTAAATCTTTAATTTCTTCATTGAACTGATCCTTTCTTAGTTTAATCTTATTAATTTCATCTTTAACGGTTGATATTCTTGCTTTATCTTTCGTAACGTTAACTTTAAGATCTTCAATTTCTCTATGAACCTTAACCTGTTCCTTTTCACCTTTCTGTTCAATCTCTTTATTTATAGAAGATGTTTTATCTTTTATTGTTTGGATTGTCTCTTTTAAAGTATCAATTTTCTTTTCAGAATTCGATATTTTCTGTTGATGTTTTTCAACTTCCGTATCAAATTTTTGTTTAACAGTTTCTTTTTCTTGAATTTGATGATGAAGGTGCGTAGCCTTTAATGAACCAATCTTTCCCTGGAGATCTTTGAACCTAAGTGCTTGATCACGATCTTTTTTAAGTTCTTTAAGGTACGTTCCCCGTTCTTTAAGAATAATTGCTGCATTATTTAATTTATCTTCAACTTTGTTTAATTCTAAAACAGCTTTATGTTTCTTTTCTTCATATAATGATACATCACTGATTTCTTCGATAACCTTTCTTCTTTCAGTTGTAGGCATAGTAACAAACCTTGTAATGTCACCCTGAAGAATTATATTGTATCCCTCTGGATTAATTTTTGCATGTGCAAGAAGATCAAGAATTTCTGTTCGTGTTTTCTTTTTACTGTTAACGCGGTACACACTACTACCACTTTTTTTAATAGTTCTATTAATAATAATTTCTTTTTCCTCTAATGGAAATACTTTATTTTTGTTGCAAAAAGCTATCTCAACACTTCCAGCTTGTGATGGTTGTTTTTTCTTTCCACCGTTAAATATTAAGTTAGCAGCTTTTTCTGCTCGCATAGATTTTGCAGATAATCTTCCTAGAACGAAACATAATGCGTCTCCTATATTACTTTTCCCAGAACCGTTCGGTCCAAGGATACAGTTAAACTCATTACTAAATGGAATCTCTGTCTTATGTGCAAAGCTCTTAAATCCATGAATATGTATTCTGTTTATTTTTGTCATAAATATTCCCTCTTTTCAGTGTAGAATTGTTTTGTTTTGGTTTATAAAGGTTTTGGAATATGAGGATATACAAATTGGATGGAAAAGTTTATAAATAGCTATTTATTATCACTAATAAATGATAACAAATATAAAAATGAGGGAAATTACAAAATGACTGATGATAAATTTATGGTACGAGGGGCATCTGGTGCACCTCTTGAACGACTTGCAAAAACTGCTCTTGCGAGAGGAGATGTAAATTTTAATGCGTTAGCACAAAGTGATAGACAAGATGAAGCTTTGGTTGCAGCGAAATATACTCGATTTCCACACGAACTTAGTCGTGTTGTTGCTCAGTTAAGTCATCTTGCTCACAGAATTGGAGAAAAGACAGAAACTCCTATAAAAACTATTTATACTGTTGGCGTTTTTGATTCTGGTTCAGCTTACTCTTTAAGAGAATCATTTGAAGGATTTGAGCCAACAAGGTTTGATCCTTTAGATTCTCAGCCAAGAAAAGAATATACATACAATGGATTTCAATTTAATGAAAACATGTTTGGTGTTGTTCATGGAGTAGATTTTAATAATTATGTACGACAATTTCCTAATAGCTTAAGACCTATGGAAGCAAGTGTTGCCATATTAAGTACTGGTCCAACAAATGCTGATACAAATCAGGCAGAAGAAGAAAATATAAGGGGAATGGTTGCTGGATTTGGAGATCTTATTACAAATGTTCCTTCGACAGTTATTGTTGATGGTATGCAGGCATATGCAGCAGTTATTAATACTGAAAAACTTGCGTTTGGAATGAGTCCTTCATTAGTTAATGGTCAGGTAAAAGAAGCTCTTCTTGATCGTTTTGGTGGCGTTATTGAAATGGGTCAATGTACTGGTCTTTACGAACCGGAACAGGTTGGTGTTGGTGGAAAATATGTTACATCTGTACAACAAGGATCATTGGATGGAAAAACAAATCTTACACATCGTGCAGCATTGATGACGTTTAATCTAGATGTATTACGAGATTCAGAACAAGCTTTACGAGGAGTTGGAAGAGCAACGTATCATACTGCTGGTCAGAAGTCTACAGCTTTACAAAGACGTCCTGGAAATGGTATTGTGAGAGAATAGTTGATTACTTTTTTTTCTTATAATTTATTTTTATTTTCCCCATACTCTTTCAATATACCCTTTTCTTCCTGAACCTTTCGCATATTGTTCATATTGTCGTGTTCTCTTTAAAGAATAATCTTGATGATACTCTTCTGCTTTATAGAACGTCGTAAATGGAATTATTTGTGTAGCGATTGGTTCAGTAAATTTTTTTGCAATTTCACTTTTTGACTTTTCAGCAGCAACTTTTTGTTTTTCAGTATGATAAAATATTGCAGTTGTATATTGTTCACCTCTATCTGAGAACTGACCGCCAGCATCTGTTGGCTCAATTTGTCGCCAGAATAATCGTACCAATTCTTCGTACGATATAACGGATTTATCATAAAATACTTGAACAGACTCACGATGTCCCGTTTTTCCACTCAGAACGTGTTCATATGTTGGATCTTTAACATCTCCTCCTGCATATCCAGAAATGACATCAAACACACCAGCATATCCTTGAAATGCTGCTTCCATACACCAAAAACATCCTCCTGCAAATGTTGCAACATCAGCTTCTGAAGGAACTTCACTTTCAGGTATTTCCTGTGCACAACCGACGAGTATCATTGCAATAAGTACTATTGTCCATTTCATAAGAAAGACCAGGTAGTATCTTGCGAACAATGGAAGTTTTACAGCTAAAAAAAGCGAACCATATGGATTTTCTAAGCTAAACTCCCTGCGTTATCGCATACGCCTGGCTTATTCATTGAATTCTTTCTATTTATATAATAGTTTCTTACCACTGATGTAAGGTAAAAAAGAATGTGCACCGGCCGAGATTCGAACTCGGATCACAGGCTTGGAAGGCCCGGATTCTAGCCATTAAACTACCGGTGCGATACAAAGGATATTTCAAGCTCCCTTTATAAAATTTCCCACTTCTAATTATAATTTATCGTCCAGAAACAAAATATTTTTAAACACAACCACTATTAACAAGATATGCCTGAAATAAAAAATCAGCCGTGCCCGTTTTGCGGTGCAAAGAAATGTACTTTAAATGAAGAAGAAATTGAAATTCCATACTTTGGAAGGGTATTTGTCTTTTCAATGGACTGTTCTGCATGTAATACACGAAAATCTGATGTTGAACCTGTAGAAAGCAAGGAACCATGTAAATTTACACTTGAAGTCTCATCTGAAGATGATTTAAACATTAAAATTGTAAAGTCTGGATCAGCATCAATAAAAATACCGCACGTTATCACGATTGAGTCCGGTCCTGCATCGGAGGGGTACGTAACAAATGTTGAAGGATTTCTTGAAAGAATAAAAAAGAAGATACAATCTGCTGGCGAATCGGAAGATGATCCCTCTGCAAAGAAAAAAGCAAAGAATTTAGTTAAGAAATTAGGTAAAGTTCTTGTTGGAAGAGAAAAGTTAAAAATTATTATTGAAGATCCGTCAGGTCATTCAGCTATCATATCGGATAAAGCGCAGAAAAGCAAATTATAATTATTTTCCTTCTTTAAATGCCTGTCCAAGATCAATCATATACTTTCCTTCTTCTAATTTTATGATTAACGGATCTTTCTTGAACAAATGTACTAAATCAAGTTCATACTTTCCTGGTTTAAGAATACGAATAGACTCTAAGTCTAATACAACTGGCCTATCTTTATCTTCATCTTTTATGTGAAGAATCTCTGCAACATCCTTTTGAATATGATTTTTCTCTTCAACAGATAAATCATTAATTATCTTTTTTCCTTCTTCAATGTTTTTCTTCTTGATATAGAAAAATAGTCGAGCACCACAACTACACCCTTTTAGAATTTCTTGTGCACCATCTTCATAAAGAATATTACACCGAACGCATTGATGTGGCATTGTTTATCTCTTCTTTTTTGGTTTTGCTCTGTATCGCTTTGTACTTTCCTTTGTAAAAAGTTCTATTTTATCAGGATTCTTTTCAATCTTTTTAACGATTGACGCAGGGCCAATGATGGTCATTCCCTGCCTATCTCCCAGAAGAAGGTTAGCAAATTTTCCTTTAACACGCCGTTTTAAATCTTGTTTATTTTTATCTGGATAAATAACACTCAATTCTACTCCCTTAAATTTAGGACCTATTTCTTCCATAGTAATTTCTATTAAATCTGCTTCTTCTTCTCTCTTAAGTCGCCCTTCCATGATAACTATCTTATCTTCTTTTACTATGTTAAGAAGTTTATTAACTCGTTTTGCGGATGATAATCCGTCAATGTCGTGGAATGGAATAAATTGAAATGTAACCATTGATATACCTCTTTTCTACATATAGTAATTTTTATCTCTATTTAAATGTTTATTTTTTTATTTACTTTGCAAGTTTGAATAATTGTTCATAAAAATCTTCAACGTTCTTCCCATACTTAGCAGAAATTCCAACAATTTCATACTGTGGAAATGCTGCTTTGATAACGTCCAAATTAGATTTTTTAAGGTCAACTTTGTTCGCTGCAATCAATACAGGAATATTACGTGCTTGAAGATTTCCTATAATTGTAATGTTAACTTGTGAGTATGGATCTTTAGTTGAATCTAATACGACAACAACAGAATCCATGTTATCTAACCATTTAATTGCGTCAATGACACCTTTTGTTGCTTCTTTTGCTCGTACTTTTGCAACTTTCTTTTTCATACCTTTCTTAAGGAATTCTTCATAATCAATCTTTGTTGCTATTCCTGGAGTATCAACAAGCGAAAATGTTAATTCTTTTCCTTTCTTATTTTTGATTGATACTTGTTCTTTAATGTTAATTTCTCGTGTTTCATGGGCAACATGCGATACAGAAGACATATCTTCCCCTAACCAATCTTGACATATTTTGTTCGCTAAAGTACTCTTACCACCGTTTGGCGGTCCGTACAATCCTAGTTTAACATGACTTTTCCGTGCAAACGGGTTAAACTTAAGCTTACTCAGAAGATTTTTGAAAAATGATTTTACCATCTATTTTTACACCCACTCTTTTTTTCTTAGTTTGAGGTTTTATCACTTCTTCTTAAAGTTTTTGGTAGTGTACTAGTATGGTTTTGGGTATTTAAATTTTGATTCAATTCTAAAACAGAATAATTTATAAGTATAGAATATCTTATTCTCCTATAAAAAGATGGTAGAACGTGTATTAATTGTAGATCATTTGAAATTCAGCTATGAAGGACTCTTTAACGCATCTGAGCTGTACTCACTTATTTCTGGCTGGTTTTTTGAAAAGGGGTGGGATTGGTACGAGAAAATGAATGATGAAATTATAACGCCGAGAGGTAAACAGATACATATTGTCTTAGAACCATGGAAATCTACAAGTGATTATCATGTACTTCAAATGAGGATAAAGTTTAATATGATTGATGTTACTGAAGTTGAAGTTGAAAAGGATGGAGAAAAAGTTCGTGTAAATCATGGTGTTGTCAGAATTTATTTTGATGGATATGTTAAGAGCGATAGGTTTGGTATATGGACAAGTAAACCTTTTTATTGGTTCTTAAGTATCATCTTTGAAAAATATTTTTTCAAACGACATTTTAGAAAATTAGAAACGTGGATCGCAAGCGATGTAGACGATCTTCATACAAAAATTAAAAGTTATTTAAACGTGTTTAAGTACACGTACCAACAATAAAAATGCAAAATCATTATGAAAAAAACCTGGTTATTAATAATCGGGAATTGGTGTATAAAGGAATTTTTCGTGCGGACGAACTTTTTAGTACGATTAATCGAGCACTTGAACAACGAGGGTATACAAAAAGGGAAAAGAAAACTGAAGAAACTGTAACGGAAGCTGGAAGAAGAACATACGTTGAACTTCGACCGTTTAAAGTTATAAACAATTATGCTGAACTTCTTATCAAAATTAAAATTACGTTAGATAATATAACAGAAACTGTTGAAGAGTTTAATAACGAGAAAAGAAAGTTTCAGAAAGGCGATGTACAAATGTACATTGATGCATGGCTCTTAACTGACTATCAATCGCGGTGGGGCATGAAACCGTTTGTATGGTTCATGAAAGGAGTTATTAACAAGTTTGTGTATCGATGGCCACAAGAAGCAGGATTTCCTGGACAACTATCAGAAGATACGGCGTACGTCTATGCACAAATTAAAAGAATTCTTAATTCTTACAAATTTGATGTTGGAAAAGTCATTCGTGAAGAAGATGTTCGACAACAAATTGCGGAAGATATACAGAAAAGTGAATAAATAAAATAATTATCCCTGCCGTCCAAGGATTGCATCTTCTATTCTTTTATGAGTTACATCGTCGTACCCAGTAACTCTTAATAAATCTAAACCGATAGCAGGTACTAACCTATCTTTTTCTGCACTGTCAACAATTGTTGGATTTATTCCTGCATACGTATCCTTTAAATGCTCTTGTAGACTTACCAAGTCATGTTCTGCGACAATGTCACTTGCAGCTATTCCTAACAATCTTTGAGCCAATTCATTTTGAGTTTTTTGTGCATACCCGCCAATTTTTTGTACTAATCCGTCTTCACCAATAGCAGATTTTACAGCACCTATATGAGGAAAAAGTAAGTTAGTTAATAATGAATTTGTATAAAAGTTTCTTCCTGCTGCGTCTTGATTAATAACACCATTAAAAGGACTTAATTCGTTATCTGCGGAATATGTGTTATCGACAATTCCTTTAAGACTTGCTTGTAAAGCGTCATTTCCAGAAATTTGAGAATAATCTGGAAGCTCTCCAGGATTGTCAGCAGTATCTTCTTGTACTTTTTGATGCATATGGAATAATAAACCTGCTTCAACTGCTTTAATAGTGTTCATATAATTAGTAAAATCTCTTGCTCTTTCTTCAACTACATGTCTTACCATTTTATACATAATTTAAGAAGTGATATATAAATCTTTCTGTTACTTTTAAGTGGTCACTATTTCTTTTTTTTGCCTGCTCTATATTGTCTATGAATTGTATCTTTATTGAGGTCTCCACCCATATGACTTCTTAAAAGTCCTTGTGGATTATATTTCATTAAATCAGAATTAACTTTTGATTTATCAAACTTGTGCTTTCCATGAATATAATCAACGACACCATCTCCATGTTTTTCAGAGTCAACATCAGAAAGCAAATGTTCAAGTGATTGCTCTTCAACTTTATCAAGATTATTTTTATGAACACTTTTCATAACTGCCATATAATCCTTAGCTCCAACATTTTTCTTAAGAGCATCAGTATGTTTGAAATATATCCCTTCAATAAGCTTTTTATTAAAATAATTATTATCTAATCCTGCTTTCTTAATAACTCCTGCTAAAGGATGGAGTTTTGAATCGATTGAGTATACTTCATCAATTTTTGCCCGTACAGAATCAGCTACTTTTTTGTCATACTTACTACTTTCTCTATCTAATAATGACCAGTCAGGAATTCCTTCTCCAGCCTTTGCTTTAAGAATATTAGTGACTTCATGTTGAAGTTGTGAATCCATTGCTTGAATGACGTTAAGTAAGTTACGTTGATCATTCTGTCTAGATTTTATTGTCTTATCGATGTTATCTTTATGCCATGGATCTTTCTTTTTTTTATCATCACTCATATGCATAATTAAAAAACTATATTATTTAAACATTTCCTTTCTTAATAACAATGACCAAAATGTCTCATTGTGAACAAAAAGAATTATAAGTATATAAACTATATAATAAAGACCGTGACAATAAAGTCACAGGGGGATTTGTATAAAAATGGTAAAACAAACAAAACAGAAATCAAAATCTATTAAACCAAAATCAATTAAAACTGCTCAACCAAGGACTCCAGCAGAAACTTCTAAATTACCACCTGAATTGGAAAAGAAATTAAAATCATTAAAAGTAAAGTTAGACAAATTTAAAGATGATGTTATTGAAAAGTTTGGCGATTATATTGTTGGTATTACAATTTTACCACCAGAAAAACCTACAAAACCTAAAGAAGGTGAGAAAGAAAAACCTCACAATCCAGACAAAATTGATGTTCTTGTAGTTGTTGATGATACGACAAGTAAAAAAATGTCAAAGGATGAACTTCATCACAAATTTTCTACTATTATTAGTAAATTTGCAGAAGAAATTGATAAAAATATTGTACCTCAAAGTATTCTTCTTACAGACATTTGGATGAACTGTTATGATGCAAAGTATGATCTTAACCGTTTAATTTCTATGGGCGCGCCAATATATGATACTGGTATGCTTGCAGCGATTAAGATATCAGAAATTCATAAGACAATGGTTCTTAAGAAATTTGAAAAGTATATTTTAAGTTATGTTCTTGCAGGATCTCTTACGCAGGGAAAGGCAACGGCAACATCTGATATTGATGTATGGATTGTTATTGATGATACAGATGTTAAAAAGATGTCACGGACAGAGTTAAAGGATAAGTTACGTGCTATCATTATAGGTATGGGCGCTGAAGCGGGAGAAATGACAGGAATAAAAAATAAACTAAATATTCAGGTTTATATTTTAACAGACTTCTGGGATTCGTTAAAAGAAGCAAACCCAATCATCTTTACATTGTTACGAGACGGTGTACCGTTCTATGATAGAGGAATTTTCATGCCATGGAAACAGTTGTTACGTATGGGCAGAATTAAACCGAGCCGTGAAGCTATTGACCTTTTCATGAGTACGGGTGAACAAAGCGTGAAGCGTGTGAAGAACACGTTAAAAACTATGGGTATGGAAGATACGTTTTATGCTATCTTAACACCCTCACAGGCAGCTATTATGTTGTACGGTCTTCCACCGCCAACGCCTCGTGAAACTCCTGATGTCTTAGAAGAAATCTTTGTCAAGAAAGAAAAATTACTTGAACCAGAATATGTTAAAATCTTGAGAGCAAATGTTGACCTACGAAAGAAAATTGAACATGGTGATAAGAAAGAACTTTCAGGTACAGAACTTGACACGTACGTGAAGAATGCAGAAAAGTTTTTGAAACGTATTCGCGAATTGTTTACAGAAATTGAAATGAAACATAACGAAAAGAGTGTTCTTTTATTGTACGATGAGATTGTAACAATAATCAGGGACGTTCTTAAACAGGAAGGAATTGATCGTGCACAGGATACAGAAATAATTAAGTTGTTTGAAGATGAATTGATAAGTACGGGCAAAGTTCCTGCACGGTACCTTAGAGATCTAAACGAAATTGTTGAAGCAAAAACTAAACACGATGCTAAAAAGTTAACGAAGACAGACATTGAAAAAGCTCGTAAGGGAAGTTCAGGTTTGATTAGGTTCCTTGTTGAGTACATGCAGAGAAAACGTGGTAAGGAAATGGAACGTGCAAAGATACGTATTAAACATGGAGAAAAATACGGTGAGATTATCTTGTTTGATAAAGTTGCGTTTGTCATACACGATATTGATGCAAAAGATCAAATCATTGAAAAAGCGCAATTGAATCCTGATGGAAGCCTAGGAACAAAAGAAAAAAGTTCTATTGAAGAGTTTGAAAAAGAACTTGCTCAAATGAAATTTCCTAAACGAGTTTTCATTAAAGAACCAGTGTTCGAAGACATTAAAACTATCTTTGGAAAGGACGCAGAAGTGTTATTACACTATTAATTCTTTTTCTTTTTTTTCTTTCTATTTGTCTTTTAACCATTCTATAAAGTTTTATCAAGTATTTAGAGCCAAAAATTGTCTTTTTTGAAAGTGTTGTAAAAAGTATCTTTAAAAAGTAATGATATCACATAAGTACGTATGGAGGTTATTAACATGGATATGAAAAAAATAATGGCACTGTGTGTGCTGATGATATTTGTTGTAAGTGTTGTCCCGATGGCATTTGCAGATAATGGTGGTACTCGTGAAAGAGCGGGTGCAGATGTTTCTGAAGATACTGAAAGACCAGAACTTTTTGGACAAGGAATTGCTGTTAACGCAAAACAAAAAATGGAAAAAGTGCGTGAACGATTAGGCAATGCAAATAAAGGATATCTTGCAGCAAAAGAAAAGTATGCAGATACAAAAAAGAGATTTACTGAACACAAAGAAGAATTGTTACAAGTTCGTGATAGAGCACGATTATGTGAAGATGAATCTGAAGAATGTAAAGAAATTAAAGGAAATTTGAAAGTTGGTGTTAAAAATCATTTAGTTAAAACAAGCGATTTAATTCTTCGATCATTAGATAAACTTATTGAACGAGTTTCTGAATCTACACAACTTACAGATGAAGAAAAAGAAAGTACGCTTGAAAAAATCACTCTATTAGAAGAGGATTTAACGGTACTTAAAGATGATGTTAATGCAATGGAAGAGGACGCATCTGCTGAAGAACTTCGCGACGCTATCAAAGAACTAAAATCTTCGTGGCAAGAAATTAGGAAAGAACAACGAATGGTTATAGCAGCACTTTCTAAATCAAAATGGGATAATCTTGTTGAGAAACATGGTGAATATCATAACGGAATGGAAATGCGTATAGCCGATCTTAATGAGCAGGGTGTAGATACAGGTAAACTTGATAATTTAGCATCTGAATTTGCAGAAAGGGTTGTGACATTAGAAGAAGATCATGCTCGTGCAAAAGACGTGTGGGTGCAGGTAAAAACGGGAGAGCAAGATATCGTTGAATGGAAACGAACACAAGACATTCTCAAAAATGATTTGAAGAATACACGAGAACTTCTTCGTATGTTCATGGACGAATATAAATCCTTGCGAACTACTGGTGAGGAATAAGAAACATTTTTATTCTTTCTTTCTTTTTTTTAAGATTATGAAAACAAAAATTGTTATTGGTTTGCTGATTGTCTGTCTCTTCTTAATAGGCTGTGCAGTTCCTGAAATGGTTGATGATGTGAGTTCAGAGGAGCAAGAAATTGTTAATGGTTTTAGTGATTTAGATGAATTGGACGCTCTTGAGAAAGAGTTGGACGATATTGATTTTGAAACTGTTGATACGATTGAGATTGAATAATTTTTTATTTACTTTTTGTAATTCCTATTATGCTAATGATAAATACGGCAAGATACATTATAAACCCATAAATACATGCGGGCATTCCTAACATATATGAACATCCTTCAACAGGACATGTTTTCTGAAACAATTCTCCGTACGATAAATATCCTGAAAAGAGTATTCCTGCAGCGGCAATTGTTGCAATGATTTTGAGTATGGTATCTTTTTTCATGAGTTAAGAGAAGTTGTAGGTGTATTTAAACTTTTGTTCAAGAAATTAAATTAAAAAACGGTTAGGGGCACACCCGCAGTCGAACCAACTAAGCCTCGTTGATTGACTCCCTGAAACTTCTCGGACTTGCAACCCTCTGAACATGGAACGTAAAGGTTATGGCTGCTTCATTCCTGATCTGACCAAATTCCCAGCACGCCCATCCCAAAGGACAAGCCGTCAGCAAAGATAACAGGGACCAACAAAACAAAATCGGCCCTTAATTGGGCTTCGGCTCTGTGTAATGTCCGTTCACAGTAACAACGCAGGACAAGCGCGCCAGCCTAGCTCTCCCCTCGTTTCTTTTTGTGCATAGTATGGTGGATGTTTTTAAAGGTTATCCTTATTTTCATAATCTTTATAAGTTCTGTATTTTCTGTAGAAAATATGAGTTTACCAAGACAAATTCAAAGCAGGATTGCTAGTATAGTTGAAAGGCAACATAAAGAAGAACCGTTTCCACAACTTGTTCCACTTGAAGATGCTGTCGATAGTGCTATTCATTGTTTAGGTCCAGAATTTATAATTAATTATCTTAATGGTAATGATCTTGATTCATCTGATTATGTTTCTATTGCAATAAAACTTGAAAGAGATGGTGTTATTCGAAATACTGTTGAATACACTCAAACAGGTCCAGAAAGGACATATCAATGGAACTGAGTAAAACATTTTCTTTCGACACATTTTTAAATCAGGTTGAAAATTCTTCATGTACATGGTAGAACTTATCATTACAGAGAAACCCAGTTCAGCAAAGAAATTAGCAGAAGCACTCGCTGATACAACTCCTGTAAAAAAGAAAAGTAAAAAGTCTTCATATTACGAACTAACACATAATAAACATCCTATTATTGTCACATCTGCTGTTGGCCATCTATATGGTCTAGTAGAAAGTGAAAAGAAAGGATGGACATATCCAGTTTTTGATATTAAATGGGAAGAATCGTATAAAAATTCTAAAAATCTTGATTATGTAAAGGATTATGTTTATACTATCAAAACCTTATCAAAACAAGCTGATGAATTTACAGTTGCATGCGATTATGACGTTGAGGGAGAAGTAATAGGATTAAACGTTGTGCGTTTTGCATGTAAACAAAAAGATGCAAACAGGATGAAATTTTCTACTCTTACAAAAGGTGATCTTATAAAATCGTATGAAAACAAAATCAAACATCTTGATTGGGGTCAAGCATTTGCTGGTGAGACAAGACACAAACTTGATTGGTTCTATGGAATTAATCTTAGTAGGGCATTAACGGCGTCAGTTAAAGCGGCAGGATCGTTTAAAGTAATGTCGTCTGGTCGTGTTCAAGGTCCAGCATTAAAATTGTTAGTTGATAGAGAGAAAGAAATTCAAGCATTTGTACCTGAACCATTTTGGCTTATTAGGTTAGATGGAACATATGTTAAAAGTCCTGTTGAAGCATGGCATCAGAAAGATAAAATATTTGATGAAAAAGTTGTTACTGAAATATTAACAAAAGTACAAGGAGCTAAAGAAGCTACTGTAACATCTGTTAAGAGAACACAGCGTAATCAAGCACCACCATTTCCGTTTGATTTAACAACCCTTCAATCAGAAGCGTATAACCATTTTAAAATAACTCCAAAAGAAACTCTTTCGCACGCACAATCATTATATCTTATGGGAGTAACTTCATATCCAAGAACGTCATCTCAAAAACTTGATCCAAAACTAGGATTTCAAAAAATACTATCTCAGTTATCTTCACAAGCAGAATATAAAGATCTTGCAGATGCATTATTGAAAAAGAAACAGTTAAATCCTAATAACGGTAAGAAAACCGATCCTGCTCATCCCGCAATTTATCCGACAGGTCTTCGACCAAAGGAACTTAAACCGCGTGAAGATAAAGTGTACGATCTTATTGTAAAACGTTTCCTGGCAACGTTTGCCGATCCTGCTGTTCGTGAAACGATGGAAGTATCGTTAGATGTTAATCAAGAGAATTTTATTACTAAAGGTACAAGAACACTTCAAGAAAATTGGCACGTATTCTATAAACCGTACGTTAAACTTGAAGAGGTAAGCCTTCCTGATATGAAAGAAAATGATGTTGTTTCCATTAATAAGATTGAAAAAATGGATAAGGAAACACAACCACCAAAACGGTTCAACCAATCATCTATCATTAAAGAGCTTGAGAAACGTAATCTGGGTACGAAAGCAACGAGAGCAGACATTCTTGATAGACTTTTTCAACGTGGTTATGTTGAAGGTGTTAAAATAACAGTAACACAGTTAGGTATTGAAACTATTGGTGTCCTTGAAAGGTACGCTCCAGAAATAACTGATGAAAAATTAACAGCTGATTTTGAAGAGGATATGGATAAAATTCGGCAGGGAAAAGAAAAACAAGAAAATGTGTTGGAAAAGGCTAAAAAATTCCTTACAAAATTACTTGGAGATTTTAAAAAGAAGGAAAAGGTTATTGGTGAAGATATTTTAAAATCGTTACGTGAAACTATTGACGCTTCAAATTATATGGGTCCATGTCCAAAATGTGATGGACGGTTAATGGTACGGCGTGGTAAATTTGGCAGGTTTGTTGGTTGTGATAAATATCCCGATTGTAAAACTATTGTTAATGTTCCTAAAACTGGCATTTTAAAATTTACTGGTAAGGTTGATGATGAAACTGGTTTTCCAATTATTGAAGCTGGTACTGGTAGGAAAAAAGCAACAGTTACACTTGCTGAGAATAAAAAAGATGATACACCCGTTGAAAAGAAGTATCCTGAACAAGATATGGTCTGTCCTACGTGTAAAGAAGGAAAGATGATTCTTAGGAAAAGTTTTTATGGAGAATTCTTAGGATGTTCAGGCTATCCTAAATGTCAAACAATGATGAAAATTGTGAAGGGTGTTGTTGATGTCGCTAATCCTATTGTAAAGAAGCCTGGTGACAAGAAAAAGAAAGTTGTGAAGAAAAAGGTTGCTAAGAAGAAGAAAGTAAAGAAGTGATTCTTTAATTCAGCAAACTTTATAAATGTCCACCTCTCCGAGAGGTATATTAAAACTAAAAAGGTGGTTTACTATGACAATTGTGAAAATTAATTTACATAAAGTACACGCGGATAGAAGTCTTGACGCAAAAGGTGGTCAGATAAAGATTAACAATAACGTTTCTTTAAAAAATGTTGAAAGTATGGACTTTGCTGTTGAAGGAAAGAAAGGTATCAGATTTACATTTTCCTTTAGTTGCGGATACGAACCAGATCTAGGAAAGATCGAAGTTGAAGGTCAAGTACTTTTTGTTGAAGCAGAAGATAAAGTTAAGGAAATTCTTGACGGCTGGGACAAAGATAAAAAAATTCCAATAGAAATTATGGAACAGATTGTGAATGCTGCTCTTCATAAAGGAAACGTACAGGCAATTAAAATTAGTGAAGAAGTAAGTTTACCATCTCCACTTCCACTACCAAAGGTTAAGCCAAGTTCTCCCGCTGAAGAAGTTAAACCAGAAGAAAAGAAAGAGTAAATCTCTTCTTTAATTTTTTTATTTAATTTATATTATTATTATTATTATTTAATAATAAGTCAAAAATTCTTGTTTTTGTATACCACAATATTTATATAGTAACGACCTCAAAAATATACTATGCAATTACCTCAAATTACACTTAAAGTTATGGAAGCTGTACAGGACGATGTTAACAAAGGTATTGTTAAAATTGATTCTAATTTTATGAAACAAATTGGTGTTAATGCTGGTGATATTGTACAAATAACTGGTGAAAGGACAACGGCAGCTCTTGTTGATAGGGCGTATCCTGGCGATATTGGTTTAAACATTATCCGGATGGATGGTAATATACGAAGAAATGCAAAAACGTCTATCGGCGAAATGGTAACTATTGAAAAAGCTGAAGTGAAGAGTGCAACAAAAGTGTCAATTGCTCCAGCAAGTAAAGGTATTTTAATTAAAGCATCACCACAATTGTTTAAACAAGGTCTTCTTGGAAAAGCGTTAGTGAAAGGAGACATTGTGTCTCTTGGTAGACCGCGTAGAAAATCTCATACACCAAGTGATGTAGAAAACGTTTTTTCTATGAGGGAACAGCAATTTGCAGGATTCGGTTTTGGCGATCTTAAGTTTGTTGTTGTAGATACAAATCCTAAAAAGGAAATTGTTGTTATTACACACGAAACTGAAGTACAATTTAATCCTCAAGCAGTTGAATTGAAAGAAGAGGATAGTCTTAGTCTTGGAATAAATTATGAAGATATTGGTGGACTTGGAGATGAAATTAAAAAAGTTCGAGAGATGGTAGAATTACCATTGAAACATCCAGAAATATTTGAAAAGTTAGGAATTGAACCACCAAAAGGGGTGTTGTTACACGGTCCTCCAGGGACAGGAAAGACATTATTGGCAAAGGCAGTTGCATCGGAAACGAATTCACATTTTATACTTATTAACGGTCCTGAAGTTATTTCAAAATTTTATGGTGAATCAGAAGCTAACCTTAGGAAGAAATTTGAAGAGGCGGAACAGAATGCACCTTCCATAATATTCTTGGATGAAATTGATGCTATCGCAACGAAACGGGAAGAAACTAAAGGTGACGTTGAGAAACGTGTCGTTGCACAGTTGTTAGGTTTAATGGACGGTATGAAATCTCGTGGTAAAGTTATTGTCATTGCTGCTACGAACATGCCAAACGTTCTTGATCCTGCTTTACGTCGTCCTGGACGGTTTGATAGAGAGATAGAAATTGGTGTTCCTGATAAGAACGGTCGTTTAGAAGTACTTAAAATTCATACACGGAATATGCCGTTAGAGAAAAATATTAATCTTAAAGAAATTGCAAAAGTAACGCACGGTTTTGTTGGTGCAGATTTGAATGCGCTTGCAAAGGAAGCTGCAATGATTGTTCTCAGACGAGTACTTCCAGATTTGAAGAAAGCTGGCGTAGAAGAGGGTGAAGTTATTCCTGAGGAAATCCTTGCAAAACTTATGATTACACAGAAAGATTTTATTGAATCGTTAAAGATTGTTCGGCCTAGTGCAATGCGAGAAGTTCTTGTTGAAACGCCTGACGTTAATTGGTCAGACGTTGGTGGATTAGAAGAAGTGAAAGGTAAGTTGAAGGAAGCTGTTGAATGGCCCTTAAATAAACCGGAAATATTTACACGAATGGGTATTCGTCCACCACGAGGAATTTTATTGTACGGTCCTCCTGGTACGGGAAAAACGTTATTAGCAAAGGCAGTTGCAAAAGAAAGTGAAGCAAACTTTATTTTGGTTAATGGTCCGAGTCTTTTAAGTAAATGGGTTGGCGAATCTGAAAAAGCTGTACGTGAAATATTTAGAAAAGCACGTCAAACATCACCAACAATTTTGTTCTTTGATGAGATTGATGCTCTTGTTCCAAGAAGAAATAGTGGTAGTGATTCAAAAGTTAATGAACGTATCGTGAACCAAATGTTAACAGAAATGGACGGTCTTGAAAGTTTAAACGACGTTGTTATTATTGCCGCTACCAATAGACCGGACATTGTCGATCCTGCGTTGTTACGACAGGGACGATTTGATAGAGTTATTTTAACGCCCGTTCCAGACGAAAAAGGTCGAAAGAAAATATTTGAAATTTATTTACAGAAAATGCCACTCGCGAAGGATGTTGATATATCTTCATTAGCAAAGAAAACAGAGGGGTACGTTGGTTCTGATATTGAAGGTGTATGTAGAGAAGCAGCAATGGTAGCGTTACGTAAAGACATTACTGCAAAAGAAATTAGCTGGGAACATTTTGATGGTGCTCTTGACGTTGTAAAGCCGTCTGTTGATAAAGAAATTGAAGAAACGTATAAACAGTTAGAGAATTACTTTAGTGTTGCTCGTGCGAAACAAATTAAAGAAGGTAAAGCAGAGTATTTTGGATAGATTTAGTGTTCTATTGTTAATTCTTTTTTCTTTCTAAAACGCCACAATATGTATCACTAACAGTGTAAGATAAAATAACAACAACGCAACACCCTCATATCGTGTCAGAGATTCTTCTTTATACCTATAACCTTTAAAGATAAGCGCAACAAAGAGTAACGTCATAACTATCATCCATGTTAAATCAAAGTAAAATACGTTTCCAGCAATAGAAAATGGCGAGAGAACAACAATAATTCCAAGAGTAACTAACAATGTAAAGATGTTTGAACCGAACGTTTCCGTTATGGCAGCGTCAACATATCCCTTCCTCGTTCCCTGTATTGCAGCTGCTATGTTTGGTATACTTGTTCCTATTGCACCAAAGACAATACCAACAAGGATTTCTGGCAATTGTAATATTGCATTAAGATTGATTAATGATGAAGAAAATAAGTATGCTCCTCCTACAAGAACAATTGCGCCAAGGATAAACGTTAATGCAGACGGTTTTAGTTTTATTTTACTATGACCAATTAAACTAAGACTTTTTTGAACATTTTGTACTTTAAGTTTTTGACTTTTTTTAGGTCGCCATTTTTCAAATGACCACACATTAATTGCGTACGGAATAAATAATAGGAGTAAAACCCATCCCTCCACACGAGAGTATTGTAAATCTGATCCGAATAACAAAACAACAGCAGCAATAATCACCATAAATATTCCGTCACGGATAACGACAGACTTTTCAACACGTAACGGTTTAATTATGGCACTAATCCCCACAATTAATCCTATGTTGGCCATTACTGAACCAATAATAACGCCTAAACCAATGTCTAAATGGCCAAGGAAGTATGAATATGTTGCTGTAAATATTTCTGGTAAACTTACAACTAACGAAACAAGTAATGTTGTAACGGCAATATAACTTGTTCCCAAATGTTTTGCCATTGGGACAAGTGAATCTGTTATCCAATCAGAACTTTTCCAAATAAGAATAATTGATACTACTAGTAATATTAATGTTACAACAACCATCTTTTATGATAATGATTTTTTCTTAGTATTTAAATTTATTCCGAGACGAGGAATTATCAGAACTCCATTTTTTTTAGTTTTCTGTTTATTTGATTATTAAATATACGCTAAAACCAAGAATGAATAATAAACTCATGAACTGAACAAATATCCATATAATCCAAAAAGTGGGATGTTTATTTCTTGGAACACATCCAGCTAAAGGACTTGAATACCTTCCAACATATGCAACGTTATATTTCATCTGTTCAACTATAAAAACAAGTAAAGGGATACCAACTATACTTAATAGTCCTATACCATACACCTTGTTTACTATTTCTTGAGGAAAAAGTCCTATAAAGATAACAAAAATGGCGACAATAAAGAATGAAGAGAGAAACCAAATACGTCGATGTTCTTTAAACCATTTGTACAAGGGACCTGCGTGCGGTGAAACTTTCATTTTTTTCCATTCATGAAATAATGTATTATTCTGTACACTCCGTACAGTACACCACTTGCAATGATAAGAACTCCCCAATCTACAAGTGCAAGAGGTGTCGTTTTAAACCAGACATTTAGCGGTGTATAAATTGTTGCAAAGTGTAATAATACTGACACAACAATTGCTGCTAATAACCATCTGTTACTAAACATGCTTAATTTGTATTCTGCACGAATTGTTTGTAACCGTACAAGCTCAAACAATACAAGTGACGTAAAGACAATAGTTTGGGCTTTAATAATACCTGAATCTTGATATAGGATGAAGAGCACAAGTGAAATAATTCCCATGAGAACACCAAATACAATAATGTCACTTCGTAATTCTTTTGATAAGATACTTTCTCTTGCAGGTCGTGGTTTTCTGCCCATGATATCTTTAGAATGTGGGTCAAGACTAAGCGCAGTTGCAGGCAAACCATCCGTCACAAGGTTAACCCATAATATTTGGATAGCTGTTAATGGAAGGCCTAAATTCAATCCAAGAACTGATGAATATAATGATGCAAATAAAATAACTGTTATTTCACCCAAATTACTTGATAATAAATAATTCACAAATTTACGTATATTTTCAAAAATTCCTCGTCCTTCTTCAACAGCGTTAACGATGGACGTAAAGTTATCATCTGTAAGAATCATATCTGATGCTTCTTTTGCAACGTCCGTTCCTGTAATGCCCATAGAAATGCCAATATCAGCTTTCTTAAGTGCAGGTGCATCATTAACACCATCACCAGTCATTGCAACTACTTGACCATCTTTCTTAAGTGCTTCAACAATTTTTAATTTATGTTCAGGATTGACACGTGCAAATATACTAATATTTTTTATATCTTGTTTAAGGTTTTTGTGAGCATCTAATTCTTGACCAGTAAGTGACTTACCATTTATACCTAATTCTTTTGCAATTGCTTCTGCGGTTGTTATCTGGTCACCCGTAATCATGATAACACGTATTCCTGCATCTTGACATCGTTTAATTGCTTCTTTAACTTCTTCACGTGGCGGATCAATCATAGCTTGTAATCCAACAAATATCATGTTCTTTTCTGCACCAGCTTTCTTTACTGATTCATTATATGCAAATCCTAGAACACGAAGGGCATTTCCTGCAAATGACTCGTTCTGTTTAATAATCTCTTTTATCTTGTCTCGTGTTAATCGTTGCACTTTTCCATTGATAAGAATACGGTTACACATTTCTATAAGTATATCAGGAGCACCTTTCGTGTATGATACTTTTCCATGGAACGTTGTCATCATTTTACGTTCTGATGAAAATGGGATCTCATCTGTCCTTGGTTGTTTCTTTTCTAATTCTTTCTTTGTAAATCCGGCTTTCTGTGCAGAAATTATTAGGGCAGCTTCTGTTGGATCTCCAAAAACTTCTTTATCATCAAAATGTGAATCGTTACATTGTGCGCCTATTGTAAGAAGTGCATGCAAATGTTCCGGGTTTGCCAATTTCTTTTTAATTAAGAATGTTCCTTCTGCTTCATATCCTGAACCTGTAATGTCATACACATTATTGTTAGCCCATATTTTGGTAACGGTCATTTCGTTATGTGTAAGCGTGCCAGTTTTATCGGTACAGATAACACTTACACTTCCCAACGTTTCGACAGATGGCAATTTTCGTACAAGTGCATTCTTTTTAATCATACGTTGTACTCCAAGAGCTAATGATATTGTAATGACTGCTGGAAGACCTTCAGGTATTGCGGCAACTGCTAACGCAATTGCGGTAAGAAACATTACTGATGCAGCTTTGCCGGAAAGTACTCCTGCAAGGAAGACAACAATTGCCACTATAACTACCGCAATCGTTAAATATTTTCCTAATTGTCTAAGTTTTTTTTGTAACGGTGTCAGTTTAGGATGAGATGCTTTGATTAACGTTGCAATCTTTCCAACTTCAGTTTTCATTCCCGTTGATACAACGACAGCTTTTCCCCGTCCATTTGAAATAACTGTGGCAGAATATACCATGTTTTTTCTGTCAGCAAGAGGCGTTTTGTCTTTGAGTACGGTGAGATCTTTCGTTACTGGTTGCGATTCGCCTGTAAGGGGACCTTCCTGCGTTTCTAATGTATGAATTTCTATAAGTCGTGCATCTGCAGGTATTTTATCGCCAGTTTCAAGAATGATAATGTCACCAGGGACAACAAATTTACTTTCTATCTTTATTTCTTTACCATCTCTAAGAACCTTGGCTTTGAGAGATGCCATTTTTCGTAACGCTTCTATAGATTTCTCTGCACGATACTCTTGTATGAAACCTAATATAGCGTTAAGTACAATTATTATGCCAATAACAATGGCGTCAATCGTTTCATGTAATGAAATTGAAATGATAAGGGCAACCAATAAAATCCATACCAATGGACTTGCAAATTGTTCAAGAAATATCCTTATCGGATGAACATGATCTTGTTCTTTAAGTTCATTAAACCCATATTTATTGATACGTGTCTCAGCTTCGTGCTTTGATAAACCGCGTTCTGTAGAATTGAGATCTTTCATAACCTCTTTTATTGGTTTATTATGCATGCGGTTTGGAAGGAAAGGGGATATAAAAATGTTTGGAAATTGACACTCATTTTTTTCATGTCTCTTAAAGCCAAATATTTATAAACCTAGATTATTTCTCTATCTCTGTATTATGTACAGTAAAAGAGGCGTGGTGATGAAACTAGTAGTTGTTCTTCTATTTATAGCAGTTTTAACGGTTTTAGCAAGTAATTCTGTAAGTGCAGCTGACTGTTCTTCATGGCCGTGCAGTTGTGGAGATACAATTTCTGGCGATATAACTATGTCGAGCGATTTAGAATGTGATGGTAATGGGTTAAATATTGTTGCTGATGAATTAACGTTAGATTGTCAGAATTATGCAATAAAAGGTAATGGAAGTGCCAGTTTTATTGGTATTAATGTTACTAATGTAACGTCTCAAGTTAGTTCGTTAAGTGCTATCACTGTAAAGAATTGTAACGTTTCTCAGTTTGATACGGGTATTGAATTCTATTCAACAAATAATTCTATCATACAAAATAATACTGTATTCAATACATCAACTCGTGGAATTTATCTGCATCTTGTTAGTAATAATACTGTTATCAACAATACGATTGAATATTCAAAAGATACGTTGGTCGTCGATTGTGATGACGATTTGTTAGATTGTGCTGCTATGTCATTAAATTCATCAAATAGTAATTTTATTGGAAACAATACAATTTCAAACAATTATGAAGTAGGGATATATTCACGCCAGTTAAACGATGATCCGTCAGGAAATAATTTTTCTGATAATACATTAACTAATAATAGTCCTGGGTATCTTTTTCATAGTACTGCCGGAAATAATTATGTTGTTGGGGACACAATCTCTAATAACTTAGATGAAGGAATTTATGTTGATAATTACGATCAACTTTCAACACAAGATATTTATGTTATAAACACAAATTTTACTTTAAATTTTTATGATGTACGGGTATCAGCTAGAGAAAGAAATGTAACAATTATCAATTCATCATTTAACAGAACTAACATTTCAGTTGGTTCTGGCTCGAGAGTGTACGTTCAGTGGTATGTTGATATTAACGTTACTGACGCTGATGGTTCTGCGTTAGAGGGCGTAAATATTAATTCATATGATTCGTTATCAAACTTAGTTGAGACAAATATTTCTAGCCCTACCGGGTTATCACAGTTTACATTAACAGAATATTATCGTGATGATAATGTTAATTATTATCTTGTACCACATACATTTACAGCTACAAAAAATAATTATACTGAAAATACTACATCTATAACTTTGCTTAATACATCTGGAGCAACTAGTAATTTATCGTTAAAAGAAATAGGGTGTGGAGATTCTGTATATCATAACTTTTACTTTGGAAATAATTATTCTTGTGACGATGCAGCACTAATCATTGGAAGTGATAATATTGTCATTACTGGTAATGATTATTCTTTGACTGGTACAGGTACCTCAACAGGAATTAACATTAGTGAGATGGATAATGTTACTATAGGCGATTTAACAATACAAAACTTTTCAGAGGGGATTAATTTTTATCGATCTAACAATTCAAACATTACGCGCGTTTTTCTGTTTAATAATACGCTGGGTATTGTGTTTAACAATTCAAATAACAATAGTATTTTTGATAGTGTTTCACGAAATAACACGTATGATGTGTACGCTGACGGTATTACAGAGACGAACAATTCCTTGGTTAACGCTTCAATTGGAATTGATAATATTACGTCAATACAAAACGCGTCAGTTTTTGTGAAGTGGTACGTTGATGTTAACATTACGTACAATGATGGTCTTTCATTATCTGGAGGAACTGCCTCTGCATTTATCAACTCTACTGGTGAACTTGAATCGACAACTTCTTACAGGTTTGAAGTACCACGATTGATTGTTTCTGAACTACTGAAGAATGTAAGTGGCGTTTCGTATTTAACTCCAAACAACATTTCTTTCATTTATACTACGTCAACACAAAATGCAAGTAATTCTAGTGTCATAAACATCTCCGAGACTAATAGTACTGAGATTAATTTAAGCGTGATACTAGATTGTGTGTCTCCAGCAATAGATTATAATTTTTCAAATGCAACTAATACTGTTTGTCCTGGAACGTTTGACGTGTACGATATGATTATTGATACTGATAATGTTGTTGTAACGTGCGATGATACAGAATTTACTGGTCCAAATGGACCCATTTATTATTACGATACTGGACTTACAGTTACTGGCGAAAATGTTACAGTAGAAGGATGTACATTTAGTCGATATAAAAAAGGTATTTATGTAAATGAAGCTCACAATTTCACGTTAAATGGGACCAAATTTAAAAGCGGAGCTAAAAGTGTAAGCGATGCGGCGAGTGTCTATGTTGAAAATTCTGATTCTGGAGTTTACAAAAATATTAATTCAACAGATAACGAAATGTCAATGTATTTTTATAGCAGTAACCATATGTCAATTACAACAAGCATTTTTGATGATGGTGGTACTGCATTATTAAGGTTAGCAACATCAGAAAATTTTACTATTACAAACAATACATTTTCAAGCGGCTATTATGGTATTTGGTTAACTAACACTGATTTAGTTTCAATATACCATAATACATTTAATTCTTTTTCAGGGTATATTTTCTATTCAGACGGTATTAATGATAATTCTGTATTTAATACGTCTGTAAGTGATTATCCTCAAGGAAACGCGTATAATGATTATTGTGATAAAGGGTCTGATACGAACAGTGATGGATACGCTGATGCTGTTACTTCAATAGCTGCTGCTGACTGGCCTTATAACAAATCTGTTTCTGATCTACTTAACACACAAATAGAAGATGGATATATTGGTGAAACTACTTCTGGATATATTACAGATTATGGTCCTAAAATTCAAGCATGTGTTACAGAAGTTTTCCTTGGCAGTGGCGGTTCTGCTGGCGGTGGCGGTTCTTCTTCATCATCTGCGGGAGCTTCTGCCGCTGTTGCAACTCCTGCAACTCCGTCAACTGCACAAAAAAGAACGTCAACAAACATTTATACTGCAACGGAAGCTAAGGAATTTATTAAACAGGAAATAACTACACAAACAACTGATGAAAGAACAACAGAAGTTGTCGTTACGTTAGAAAATACTGGTGATCAAATAATGAACTTGTTTCCTGATCTATCGCAGGAATCTAACGATCCATTTTATATCGTTACAAAGAAAACGACAGGATATAAAGATTCGTTGTTCAGTCGAATGGCAGGAATGTCATACTCGGACGATTCTGTTGCCGGCAGACTTCTTGAAGCTAGGATACTTAACCCAGAAGAAATCATTCTTCAACCTGGTGAAAAAATTGAACAGGTTCTTCAGATAGAGGCTGGGTTGGTAGCACCACGAGAAATTAGGATTCAGTTTACGACATTGGGCGAAGTTGTCTCGGAACAAGAAGTTGAGATTGAAGAAGAATCTGTTTCCGGTACTGCGATAGATGTTGACCAAGACAATTCACTTATTGACATGTATGCTATTATTGCACCTGCAGAATTTTATGAAAGAATTCTTGAAGAAGCAAGTTCAAATTCTATTACTGGCGGTGCAATAACTGACTTTTTTTCACAAAAAAATGAATATCTTCTTGAAGTCAATATTAATAGGGGTAAAACGACGCTGTTTAGCGATTTGTATGGTCCCTATACGATTAAAGAAGCACAAACGTTTATCTTTGCGCAACAGTTAGAATATGATCCTGAGTTTTATGTTGGCAATGTATCAATTGTTACTAAGATATTTCATAATGGGAAGGAAATTGTTGAGAACGAGTTTCCTTTAGTGCTCAGATAGAAACATTTATAATATTAAAATCTCTTCTTCTGTAAAAGAGGTAAATGAATGTTAGTATTTGGTATAGATGTTCCACTAGTGGAGGTAGTATTCTCACTAGCCATTATCATGTTTCTTCTATTAGTAGAATCTATAGTTGTTATCTCTCTTCTTGTAAAACAGCTTAATAAGACTAAGATGTTAGGTGAACTTGTAGGTAAGTTGTCTGAAACTATTCTTCAAATTAAGAAAGCTGAGATTGATGAACTTGATAAATTACGTGGAAGGTAGTTTTTTCTTTGTTATGTAAAATATAAAAATAAATAAAATAAAAAAAGAATTCTATTTAGAAGGTGTTGCTGCTGCGTCTTTCTTCTCTTCTGGAGCAAGTTCGTCAATGATTGGTTGTGGAATACCAGCTTCAACCATTGCTTTCCGCGCTTTCTTATTATCAGTAATCTTCTGCATGATACCCTTTGCAGTAACTTCAAAATCGGCACGTTTTGTTTCCATTTCTTCTTGAAGACGTTTCTTTTCTTCTGCAAGATGTTGCTTCTCTTCTTCAGTAAGTTCAGTTCTTCCGGATTTAATCTTTTCGTCAAACTTTCCTTCATCTATTGCTTTAAGTGCATCAGGTGCAGGCATACCTTCAACAAGAATTCCCATTGATTGGCACGTTCCTACAATTTCTTTTACCTTGGCCTTTAAGTTTGCACCGAGAAGAGCGTCCTCTTTCATCTTTGCAACTTTAATAATTTGTTCAATAAGTAAATCTGCAACTTTATCTGCAAGAGGATTACCTGATCCTTTTTGTACACCAGCTTCCTTTTTGATAAGTGCAGCTGCTGGTGGAGTTCCAATTTCAATACTGAACGATTTTGTCTCAGTATCAATAGTAACTTTAACAGGAACTTGCATTCCTTTCATATCTGCAGTTTTTTTGTTAATTTCTGCAACTACTTCACCAATATTAACACCTGTTGGTCCTAATGCTGGTCCTAACGGTGGTGCAGCTGTTGCCTTTCCACCTTCAATTAATGTTTCGACTGTTTGTTTTGCCATAAGTATTCACCTTGTAATTGTGCGTAACAGGACTAAAATAAGGGGGCTGTTTATATAATTTTCCGCTAATTTTAGAATTAAGAAGATTTATATAGAAAGAATAGAATTTATTGTATAATGAAAAATAAACATGTGGGTATTTTAGTTGTAGGAATCTCTGTACTGTTCTTCTTTATAGTGATGTCGTTTAATAAAGCCCTCAATAGTATTGTTGAATTAAGTTGTACACATGGAGAAATGTGTCCCATGCAAGCAACCCTTCAAACACAAGAAATTATTAGTTATGGTTTAATGGGATTACTGTTGTTAGTAGGTTTATTCATGATATTTTTTATGAAAGATGAAAAAGTCTATATTGAAAAGAAACATATATCTGATGAAGAAAAAAAGACAAAATTAGAAAATCTTGATGATGAAGAACGATCAGTTATGAATATTGTTCTAAGAGAAGAGGGTTCTGTCTATCAAAGCGATTTGATTAAAGAATTAAAAGTTAGTAAAGTAAAAGTATCTCGGCTTCTTGATAAATTAGAAGGAAAAGGATTGATTGAACGTAAACGGCGTGGTATGACAAACGTTATTGTTCTTAGATAGGTAGGAAATATTTAAGTATTTCATCATTATCTCTTAAAAAGAGGTGATAGTAATGGCAAAGATTAACGCTTTGGCAGCAAGTTATACAGCAGCAATTATTTCTGGAGCACTTATGCTTCTGTTAGGTATTTTTGGAAATTTAGGGTGGTACATGGGAGCAGTCAACGCTATGATGCAATGGCACGCATTTTTTTCGTTAAGTGTCCTAGGAATTATTACTGGAATACTTGAAGCTGCAGTAATCAGTTTTGTGATAGTGTATGCGTTCGTTTGGGTATACACAAAACTTGATAAATAGTCTTTTTTTTCTTTTTTTCCCGTCCTGAAACTAGTTTCACGTGTTCTTTTATAAGGTGTTTCATACAAAGTAATGTAAAATGAAACAAAAAATATTGATTAGCGGATTGCTTTTAGTGGGATTACTCCTCATTGTTGGCTGTTCAGGAAAATCATCTGCTCCTGGACCAGATGGTGTTGTCACAATTCCTATAGAACAAGTATCAGAAACTGTACAAAAATATACGTACGATGCAAATGGTGTTGCAGTTACGTACTTTGCAGTTATTGGATCTGACGGAAATGTACGTACTGCGTTTGATGCGTGTGACGTATGTGGTGGATCCAAGGGATATGAACAACAAGGAACTGATATTAAATGTAGAAATTGTGGTAAAGTATTTAGAATTGACGGATTAGGAACAAAGAATAAAGGATACGGCTGTTGGCCAAGTTTCTTGAGTCATTATATTGAAGATGGGAACATAGTAATTAGTAAAGCAGAACTTGCAGCAGGAGCTTCAAGGTTTGTCTAAGTATTGAATATATTAAGGTGATACAAAATGAAAATAACATTACATGTGAAAGGAATGCACTGTGCAAGTTGTGGGATGCTTATTCAAGATGCTCTTGAAGATATTGGAGTTGTACAAACTGTAGTTGATAATGATAAGGGTACGGTTGTTGTTGATTTTGATGAACAAAAAGTTTCACTTGACAAAATTAAAAAAACTATTGTTGTTGAGGGGTATCTTGTAGAATGAGCATCACAACACAGAAATTTAAAACGAAGGGAATGACTTGTACAAGTTGCGAATTAATTATTGCACGACAAACGTTAAAGTTAGACGGAGTACAAAGTATTGATGTTGATTATGCAACTGAAGAAGCAAAAGTTACGTATGATGCAGACAAAATACATCTTAACACTATCAAAAAATCTATTGAAGAGAAAGGATACGTCTGTGAAGATGTTCATAAACAAAAAAAATCGTGGCTAGGATGGACATTTGCAGGTATTGGATTCATCCTTGTGATGTATTTTGCATGGCAAATATATGGGACTATTCAATTACCACAAATTAGCCAGAATATGGGCTACGGATTATTATTCGTTGTTGGTTTACTTACGGGATTTCATTGTATTGGTATGTGTGGCGGTTTTGTTGTGTCGTACACTGCAAAGGGTGTTAAAGAAGGAAAGAAACCTCACAGGTTACATTTATCGTACGGTATTGGAAAAACAATTTCGTATACTGTTATTGGTGCATTCTTTGGATTAATTGGAAGCATTATTGCATTTACGCCTGCCATGCGTGGCATTGCAGGAATCGTTGCCGGTTTGTTTTTAGTCATCTTTGGCTTAAAAATGCTTAACTTATTTCCCGCGTTACGAAAATTTAACATTAAAATGCCATCATTCCTTACCAAATTTGTTCGTAAGGAATCGAAGATGCATAAGAACAGTCCGTTAAAAATCGGATTACTTAACGGTTTAATGATTGCATGCGGACCATTACAAGCAATTTATATTATGGCAGCGGGAACGGGAAGTATGGTTGAAGGTGCAAAACTATTATTTGTGTTTGCTCTTGGAACGCTGCCTGTTATGTTAGGTTTTGGATATGTAACAAGTATAATTAGCAAGAAAGCAACACATAAGATTCTGAAGGCGTCAGGCGTTATTGTTATCATTCTTGGTTTAATAATGGTAAATCGTGGTTTAGCATTAACCGGAAGTGGCTATGATTTTAACTCTTTAACAACAAACATTGTACCTTTTGCAGCTGCTGAAGGTGATGTTGATGGTGGTGGTGTACCAGTGTTTAAAGACGGATATCAAGAAATAAGGATGGAAGTTAATAGGTACGGGTGGAGCCCAGAAAAGTTTGTATTACAAAAAGGTGTGCCCGTAAAATGGATCATTGAAGGAAAAGAAATTAACGGATGTAATAATGCTATACAAGTGCCAAAGTATGGTTTAAACTTTGACATTACACCTGGTGAACAAATAATTGAATTTACACCAACAGAATCTGGAACAATTTCGTGGAGTTGTTGGATGGGTATGATCCCAGGAGTTTTTGTTGTCAAGGACTCTGTTGATGCTAACTCTGTTACAGATGTATTAAACGAAGTTGACGTTCCGGCTGGCGGTTCATGTGGTGGCAGTACTGGCGGTTGTGGCTGTGGTGGAGGAAGAGTTTAAAAATGTTCAATGATTTTTCTCTTCAAAGGTGGTTTACATGAAAAAAATTGTATTATTAATTATGGTTAGTGTTATGGTATTTATTGTTAGTTGTTCTACTCCTAACAGTACAGAAAATGATGCGCTTGCACAATGTTTAACTGATAATGGTGTTGTTATGTATGGTACTGAATGGTGTTCACACTGTCAAAATCAAAAAGAAGCGTTTGGCGATTCGTTTAGTTTAATAAATTATGTTGACTGTGATAAAAGTAGAGCAGTGTGTGAAGCTGCTGGCGTGACAGGATATCCAACATGGATTGTTAACGGCGAATCATATCCTGGTGAACAGCCATTAGGAAGGTTAGCGTCATTAGCTGGTTGTTAATATTTTTCTTTTTTCTTTTTTTTCTTTTCTATAATTTTTTAATTAATTCAAAAAAGAATACTATTTCAGAAGATTTATATAAATTAACTATTGTTAATATGTTTGAGATATTTTAATACAATATACTCTGGGGTGAATACAAATGGACTGTGATGAAACAAAATCGTGTGAAAAAAAGAAAAATTGTTGTGGTACGGGATGTTCAATGACCGATGAAATGATACATTTGGCAGAACGAGCGTGGCAAGAAGTACTTATTGAAAAAATAAAAGTGTTGTATCAAAAACATAATGGTGAGAAAATGGACAAAGTTGCACAAGCAGCGTTTGAAGCATGCAACGTTCATTGGGAAAATGGTATGCGTACAAAGATGGGCGTTGAAGAGAGTAAAAATAAAGTGCGACAGTCTTTCATGCATTAATTATGTGGAAAGATATTTAAACTTGGGAAAGATAATCACGAGTGAGGTCGAAAGATGAAACAACTATTGATTATTTTTCTCATAGTTTTTATTATTGGTTGCTCCGGAAATAATGGCACAACCATTTCTGAATCTGTTCTTGTTGATGTTCCCATGGAAGCGTCTGAAGAAGAAGGTATTATGATGACAGAAGATGGGTTGAAATATATCGTTCATCCTGATAAGATTTTGTCTGGTGGTCCTCCCATGGATGGTATTCCTTCCATTGACAATCCACAGTTTGTTTCTGTAACAGACGCAGATGAATGGATTGAAGATAATGAATTAGTGTTAGCGATTATTCATAAAGGTGTAAAACGTGTTTATCCATTACAAATCCTTGTATGGCACGAAATTGTGAATGATAACATTGTAGGTGATCCAGTATTGATAACGTACTGTCCTTTATGTGGTTCAGGAATTGCGTTTGAACGAACTATTGGTGGGGAAGACGTTGAGTTTGGTACAAGCGGAAAATTGTATAATTCTAATTTGGTTATGTACGACCGTAAAACGCAAACGTACTGGACACAAATTGACGGAAAAGCTATTGTGGGAGAGTTAACTGGTCAAGAACTTACTGAGATGTCTATTGATACTGTTGTATGGCGTGATTGGAAACAAGCTCATCCTGACTCAGAAGTATTAAGTCAAGATACTGGTTTTTTTAGATCATACGGTGTTGATCCTTACGGCAATTATTATGAGGATAGTTACCTTATTTTCCCTGTTGAAAATGAAGATGCACGAATTCATGCAAAAACAGTTATTTTTGGAATAGAAATTGACGGAATGTATAAAGCGTATAAAGAAGATGATTTGATTGAAATGGGAATGATTGATGATGTAGTTAATGACATTTCCATTAAAGTAGAGAGAGATAATGCAGGAGTTGTGACGATCATGACTGAGAGTGGAGAAGAAATAGTAAAAGAAAGGGATTTTTGGTTCGCGTGGTATGCGTTCCATCCTGAAACGTTATTATATGAATAAAATTAGAGGTATTAATAAAAATGAAAAAATCAATGATTGTAATGATGGCAATAATGGTTCTCTCTTTAGTATTTGTCATCTGGGGAATTAGTATGCATGCACAAGTGAGTACTGAAGAAGCAAAGTTCCATGGTTTACAAGAGACGTATTTCTCAATGGACAAAGTAACACGTGATTCTGCTCCTGCAGGTTCTGAAATTAATCAACAACTTGTAGAGATTCAACAATATCCTTCGGATTTATTACGGCTTAAACTTGTCGGTGTTGGCCGTATCCTGGTTGGAATTTATGTTTTGCTGTTTGGAATCTTGATTGCACTAGTAATGATGCCTGTACGGCTTGGAAAAATAATTAAAAAATAATTTTTTTATTTTTTAACATTTACAATGAAAAAAACAATAATATTCGGATTAGTACTTGTCTTTACTTTTTTTGTAGTAGTTGGTTGCGCACCTATTGAAAGTAATGAACAAAGTAATGAACAAAATAATGACGAAGTAATCACTGAAGAGATTAATACTGTTGACTGGAAGTCTGTTGAACTGACAGATGTACGAACTGGCGAACAATTTACAGTTTCAGACTTTGACGTTCCTGTCTTGCTAGAAAGCTTTGCTGTATGGTGTCCAACATGTACAAAACAACAGAACATAATTAAAGAGTTACATCAAGAAGTTGGTGATACAGTTGTTTCTATATCATTAGATACGGATCCTAATGAAGATGAAGCGCAAATCTTAGAACATATAACACGAAACGATTTTGACTGGAGGTACGCAGTTTCTCCTTCAGATATGGTTAAAAGTTTGATAGCAGAATTTGGTGTTGGTGTTGTTAATGCTCCTCGAGCACCTGTTGTCTTAGTATGTCCAGATAATACTGCACGGTTTTTACCTGGCGGTGTGAAAGATGTTGAAGAATTGCAAGAAGAAATTGCGAATGGTTGTTAAATGGTAGATAAATGGTAGGAATACTCACTAATATTGGAATCAGTTTTGCAGCAGGATTGTTTGCTCCTATCGGAGCAGTCTGTGTTTTACCACTCTATCCTGGATTCTTATCATATTTAGCAAGTAAAATTTCAACATCAGATTCAAAAAAAACTATTGCACTTCTTGGTGTTATGGTTACAGCGGGAGTTGTTCTCTCTATGCTTTTTGTAGGACTTATCTTTAGTACGTTTCTCAAAGCATCATTAACAAAAGCTATTGGTATTGTGTCTCCTATTGCATTTGGTATTCTTGCAGTTATTAGTATACTATTATTATTCAATTTTGATCTTGGACGTTTTTTCCCACAGAAACATGCCCCCGTTTTACAAAATCCCTACTTAAGTTCTCTTTTGTTTGGAATATTTTTTGGCATTATTGTGTTGCCATGTAACCCTGCATCTCTTGCAGTACTTTTTGCGGTAAGTACAACTACTATGGACGTTCTGACTAATTTTCTTAACTTTTTGTTTTTTGGTATTGGTATGGGACTTCCATTACTTATCTTTTCATTCATCTCCGCAGGTGCAAGTAAAACAATTATTGGATTTTTGACACAGCGAAAACGTATCATTAACATTATTGCTGGATTGATTATGTTAGTCATCTCATTATACTATTTACTCTTTGTATTCCGTATATTTTCATAACATTTATATAGTAGATATGATACTCGCATCATATGACTAATAAATCATACAACTCTGCGTACGAACTATTCTTTGGTTCTCTCTCTAATCCGAATAGGCTTGAAATAATTAATACGTTGCGAACAAAATCTATGTGCGTAACAGAAGTTTGCGAAAAGACTGGGTTTGAACAAACAATGGTGTCTCATAATCTAAAAAGGTTAGAGAAGTGTGGTATGGTGTTTGTTGAACAGAAAGGTAAACATAGGTATTATAGTGTTAACAAAAAAACAATTACACCACTTCTTAGTCTCATAGACGCACATATGAAAAAGTATTGTTGTAAAATAGTGGGTGGAACACAATGAAAAAAACAATAATTAAAGTAAGCGGAATGCACTGTGCAAGTTGTGTAACGGTATTAACAAAAGCCCTTACAAAGACGGAAGGTGTTAAATCTGCCAATATAAATTTTTCAACAGAAAAAGCGTCTATTGAGTATGATCCTAAGATACTTGATGAGCGTAAATTGGTTGACACTATTAAAAAGAAAGGATATGATGGACACGTGGTTAAGGAACATGATCATTCTATTGCTGTTGATGAATCTAAAAAGAAAAAAGAACTAAATAGGTTAAAACGTAAAGTTCTTATCAGTGCACTTTTTGCCATTCCAACATTTATTTTGGGAATGTTTTTTATGAAAAATCCCATTCCGTTCCAGAATTATATTATGTGGGTTCTTGCAACACCAGTACAATTCTATGTTGGAAAACAGTTTTATCAGGGTGCATGGGCCGCATTAAAAAATAAAACGTCTAACATGGATACGTTAATTGCCATGGGAACATCAGCAGCGTACTTTTATTCTGTGTATGTTGTGTTATCCGGCACGGGTCATCAGTATTTTGAAGCATCTGCTGTCCTTATTACGTTAGTTATTTTTGGAAAATATTTAGAAGCTGTTGCAAAAGGGAAGACGTCAGACGCAATATCTAAACTTATGAAGTTAGGTGCAAAGACGGCGACCGTCTTTAGAAATGGAAAAGAAATGAAAATTCCTATTGATGATGTGAAGAAGGGTGATAGAGTCATTGTTAAACCTGGTGAGAAAGTTCCCGTTGATGGTATTATAATAGAGGGCCATTCAACACTTGACGAATCTCTTGTCACGGGAGAAAGTATTCCTGTTGAAAAAAAAGATGGTGATCAAGTTATTGGTTCTACAATTAACAAGCATGGAAGTTTCACGTTTAAAGCAACAAAAGTTGGTTCGGAAACAACATTATCACGTATTATCAAATTGGTTGAAGATGCACAAACAACAAAAGCGCCAATTCAACGGTTTGCAGATACGATATCTTCATATTTTGTTCCTGCTGTCCTTGTAATAGCATTAATAACATTTTTATTTTGGTTAGGTTCAGGAGTTGGATTTGCGTTAATTGCAGCAGTTGCTGTCCTAGTTATTGCATGTCCGTGCGCTCTTGGACTAGCAACGCCCACTGCAATTATGGTAGGTACGGGAAAGGGTGCTCGAGAAGGTATTTTGATTAAAGGTGGTGAAGCATTAGAAACTGCACATAAATTAAAAACTGTCGTGTTTGATAAAACGGGAACGATAACGAAGGGCAAGCCCGTTGTCACGGACGTTGTTGGTGATGTTATAGACATTGCAGCAAGTATAGAAAAAAGTTCTGAACATCCACTTGCAGACGCAATTGTAGCAAAATCAACTGGAGAATTGAAAAAAGTTACAGGGTTTAAAGCTCTTGTTGGACGTGGTGTTCAGGGAACTATTGGTAAGACACAGTATTATCTAGGTAATGTAAGGTTGATGAAAGAGAAGAAAGTTGATATTACAAAGTTTAAAGATAAAATTGAATCTATGGAAACAGAAGGAAAGACTGTTATGATACTGGCATCTGATAAAGTTTTAGGTTTGATAGCAGTTGCTGATGAGATTAAAGAAGACTCTCCAGAAGCTGTTAGACAATTACGAGAATTAGGTGTTGACGTATACATGATAACTGGTGATAATGAACGAACAGCAAAAGCAATTGCCAAGAAAGCAGGTATACAAAATTATTTTGCATCTGTTCTTCCTGAAGAAAAGTCTCGGTACGTTCGAAAATTACAAAAGAAGGGTAAAGTAGCTGCTGTTGGCGATGGTATTAACGATGCGCCAATGTTAGCGCAGGCAGATATAGGCATTGCAATGGGTTCAGGTACGGATGTTGCAATGGAAACGGGAAATGTAGTGTTAATGAAAGATTCCTTGTTAGATGTTCCTAAAGCTATTCATTTAAGCAAATTAACAATGAGTAAAATTAAACAGAACATGTTCTGGGCATTATTTTATAATTCTCTTGGAATACCAATCGCTGCAGGTATTTTGTATCCCTGGACAGGATGGTTACTTAATCCTATGATAGCTGGCGGTGCAATGGCACTAAGTTCTGTTAGTGTTATTACAAACAGTTTGTTATTGAAACGGAAGAAATTGTGAACTTCAATACAAATCATTCGTTTTAATCATGTGAACAACTTCAATGTAGAACCTGCCACTAGCTTCTCGAATAATCCCACGGATGGTATAATGATCATTATCAATGTCTGAAGTGCATGAGGTTGATCCTACATTATTTTCTGAACATTCAATAAATGCTCCATTGTTAAATAAAGGAAAACCGAACGTGTGCGGGTTTTGAGTTACTATTTGTGATTGTTGTTCCGTTGCAAAAATGAAAGCCTCTGCATGACCATTACCTGAACCAAACTCTTCTGTAATATGTAATCCTACAAAGCCAGCAAGTGATACTTCTTTGTTAAGATATGTGTTTGGCGAGTTTTTAATGTCAGTAAAGCTAGGTTCTTTCGGTGTACATCCCACTATAAAGAGAATGCTTATGATTGTTATTATAAATAAAGTTTTGTATTTCATAATTATAAGAAGTAAATTGTAGTATTTAAATATTGCTTACAACAAAAAGCTACATTTATATAACATAATACTATCTAAACAGTAGAGAGGTGTTTATGATGAAAAAGTTATTCCTTACTATACTTGTTTTAAGTTTATTAATTGTTACAGTTTCTGCTGAAGAACATACTACAAAAAAAGATACGTTATTTTGTTTACCATGTGGTGATGCATGTGCACCATCAGACTTTGTCGCTGTAGCAATGTGCCTACCACCAACACGAGATTTTTCGTGTGGTGTTGAGAATGGTCGTTGTATTGTTGTATTGAATGGCGATATTGATGAACAGAATGAACCTATTTCTCTCAGTGAACCTACAAAAACAATAGTTGATGGTGGAATGACTCCCGATAGTGCACTGTATTTCTTAGATAGGTTATTTGATACGTTTGGTAATACTATTGAGATAAAAGAAGAAAAAGTATCAGAGATTAAAGTTATGATAGAAGAAGGGAAGATTGATGCTGCAAAAGTTGCGTTACAAAATTACTATAAACAAGCACTGGAATTAGAGAAAGAAGTATCTCCTGATGAAAGAGAAGATGTTTTATTGAGTGCTGCTGTCATTAAACAAGTAATGGAAGAGTTAGAAGACTTAATTCCTGAGAATGATAGGAAAGAATTTGTTGATGATATTCTTAATCAAGAAAGTTCAATTGCAACAGCAGCAGAGATTGCAAGTAAAATTAACGAACTATGTAGAGACTTATCAAAAATTGATCCCTCACAATATTATGAAGTGTGTAATACTGAAGAGGATTCTCCTGAGTGGCAAAAAGATTTGCATGAAGATTTAACCGGAACTCAGATTGAAGAAGCTAAAAAGTTTGGAAAAATCATGTCACAATGTTTTGAATCTGCTGGTCGTGATTGTCAATGTGACCAGATTCCATTCCCAGAATTTTCTCAAGCATGTTCAAAAGCTGCACCACTTGCTGTTGCGTGTGATAATGGAGATGAAGCTGCATGTGGAAAATTAGATGATTTAGACATGCCAGAACTTCCTAACCATTTACAGGACGTTTTTGATGATTTAGAGGGCGAAGTCGAGGGTGCAAGATTTGATTTGCATATGCCTCCAGAATGTGTCGAAGCAGGTGCAACTACTGCTAAAGAATGTGGTAATGTTATGACACAATTACATGCTCCAGAAGAATGTAAAGAAGCATTGTTAGCAGCAGAACCTGAAACTGAAAGGGAAGGTCGAGAAATTTGTGACAAAATAATGATGGAACTTCATTCACCTGAATGTGTAACGGAAGGAATTACTGATCAAGATGAATGCAAAGATTATATGTTTAATATTGATAGACGACCTCAAGAATGTGCAGATAATGATATACACGATTTACGAGACTGTAAAGAGTTCTTGAAGAACGGTGGTGGTTCTGATTTCACTATTGATTTTAATTGTAAAGGAATAGACGATCCAATGGAACGGTTAAACTGTTTTGATAAAGCATCTTCTCAAGCAAGTGGTTTTACAGGATTTGATGATGACAATTATGATGGTCCGTGCATGACGGATAGTGATTGGAATGATAAAAAACAAGAATGTCGAGATTTGTATGGCGAGCATGCAGGAGACGAACCTGTAATGGGAGATTCTGGTCGTGGGTATGAATGTACGATAGATGCTACATGCATTGATTTTGGCCAGTTTAAAGATGATGATTATAATATGCGTTGGGAAGAAATACAAGAAAAACAAAAAGAATGTGCATCTCAATGTGCATCTGAAAATAAACCATGGGATTTTAGGGAAGGTGTTTGTATTTGTAAAGATGAAGAATTCTTTCCTCGTGATGGGCCTCCACAATACGGCGATGATGATTGGGTAGAAAGTGAGTGTTCTGACGGTTGTCAGCAAGAATGTGGTGACCAAAACACTGATTGTGTTGACGGAAATTGTATCTGTTTAGGATATGGTTCTAATGGCCCTCCTTCTGATGATTCTAGTGGAGGAGATGATGAACCTATAGTTGAAGATCCAACACAGGGCGGCGCTATTGACGGTCCCGGTTCTGGAGATGGTGGTCCGATTGAAGAACCTGTAGATGATACAGGTGACGATTCTAGTAGTAGTGATGGTGACTCAACCGACTCAGGAAGTTCTGATGATAGTTCTTCTGAAACTGATAGCGGTTCAGGTTCATCTGATAGTGGAAGTAGCGATTCAGGAAGTTCAGAATCAGGTTCATCAGATTCGGGTTCGTCAGATAGTGGAAGTAGTGATAGTGGTTCCTCTGATTCAGGTTCGTCAGATAGTGGAAGTAGTGATTCTGGAAGTTCAGAATCTTCTGATTCTGGTGGAGATGCAATTACTGGCTCTGCTGTTGCATTCTGGAATTACTTTTTGGATTAATTTTTTTTTTCTAACCCACACCCCACTGGACAACCACGGGTAACTTATTTAAAGTAGCATATCAAATTAGTATTTTTCTTCCTATGATTACTAGAATAAAAGAAGCATACAAACCTGTACATGTAAAATCAATACTTCACCCACTTCTTAATACATGGTTCTTTAAAAAATTTAAAGCATTTTCTGAACCGCAACTTTTTGGTGTGATGGAAATCCATAACAGAAAAAACACGCTTATCTCAGCACCAACGGGATCAGGAAAAACATTAACTGCATTTTTAGCAATTCTTAACGAACTGGTAGATTCGTCAAAGAAACAAATTTTGAAGGATAAAGTGTACTGTGTTTATGTTTCACCATTGAAAGCGCTTAATTATGATATTGAACATAACCTTTTACAACCATTGGAAGAACTTGAAGAACTTAATAAAGATAAACTCAATATCCGAGTTGGAGTTCGTACGGGAGATACGACTGCATACCAGAAATCAAAGATGTTGAAAAATCCACCACATATCCTTATCACAACACCCGAATCATTAGCGATAATGATCAACTCGCCAAAGTTTAAAGAACATCTAAGTGATGTTCAATGGTTAATAACGGACGAAATTCATGCCCTGGCAGAAAATAAACGTGGTGTCCATTTAAGCCTTACAATGGAAAGATTACAAAGATTTTCTCCAGGCTTAACACGAATTGGTTTATCGGCCACCATTGCACCATTGGAAAGTATTGCTCATTATTTAGTTGGAGAAAGAGATTGTGGTGTTATAGATGTTCAATTTCTAAAAAATATGGACTTGAAAGTATTAAGTCCAGTAAAATCACTTGTAGAACTTGATTATATGTTAAAACATAACAAGATGTATGAACTTATACATAAACAAATACAGAAACATAAAACGACACTTATCTTTACAAATACGAGAGCAGCAACGGAACGTGTTGTCCATAACTTAAAAGAAATGTATCCTCAACATTATAGTGATAATATTGATGCGCATCATGGTAGTTTAAGTAAGACAGCACGATTTTCAACAGAAGAAAATCTTAGAAGTGGGAAATTAAAAGTTGTTGTTTCGTCAACATCTCTTGAACTAGGAATAGACATTGGTTTTATTGATTTGGTATTATGTTTAGGCTCACCGAAATCTGTTGCACGTTTTTTACAGAGAGCAGGAAGGGCAGGGCACCAATTACATAGTACTGTTAAGGCAAGAATTATTGTTATGGATAGAGACGATCTTGTTGAATGTTCACTTATATTAAAAGCAGCAATTGAAAAAAAGATTGATAAAGTTCACATTCCAACAAATGCGTTAGATGTACTTGCACAACACATTTATGGTATTGCAATTAATGGCATTATTAACATTTATGAACTATATCATTTAGTAAAAAAAAGTTATTGTTACAAAGATTTAGAGTGGAATGACTTCTTTTCTGTTATTAAATATCTTTCAGGTCATTACGTTGCATTAGAAGAGAGGTATGTCTATGCAAAAATATGGTATGATGAAGAAACAAATGATATTGGAAAACGTGGTAAGATGGCCCGTATAATCTATATGACTAACATTGGTACGATACCAGAAGAGTCATACATTACAGTTAAAGCTGGCGATCATATTGTTGGAATGGTTGACGAAGGATTTCTTGAACGGCTTAACCGTGGCGACGTTTTCATTCTTGGAGGTAAAGTGTACCAATTCAAATTTTCGCGAGGTATGACTGCACAAGTATCTGCATCTGTTAATCGACCTCCTACGGTTCCTTCATGGTTTTCAGAAATGTTACCATTATCGTTCGATTTAGCAATGGAAATTAGTAAGTTCAGACGATTAATGGACGAACATTTAACACATTCCTCAAAAAAAGAAATACTTGAATTTGTTCATAACTATTTGTACGTTGACCAAAAAGCTGCTCAGAGCATTTACCAATATTTTTATGAACAGTACAAATTTAGTAGTATTCCCTCAGATACAAAAATAGTTGTTGAAACGTACAAGGATGTAGAACATGAGAGGACGTACGTTATCTTTCATACATTATTCGGAAGACGTGTGAATGATTGTTTATCGAGAGCGTTAGCGTACACAATAGGAAAACAGCAACGTCGTGATGTTGAGGTTGGCATTAGCGATAATGGTTTTTATGTTACTGCAGATAAACCATTTAATGCAGTTAAAGCATTTACTATGATTGATACTGAGAATTTTCGGCCTGTGTTAGAGAATGCTATCGAACGAAGTGAAGTGTTGAAAAGGCGGTTCAGACATTGTGCAGCACGATCATTAATGATACTTCGACAATATATGGGTCGGAAAAAGTCTGCAGGTAAATTACAAATGGGTAGCAGATTATTGTTTAGTGCAGTCAAACGTCTTGATCAACAATTTTCAATTTTGAAGGAAGCTCGTAGGGAAGTTCTTGAAGATGTCATGGACTATGAACATGCGTTAGAAATTCTTGGAAACAATATTGCTTTGGAAGAAATGTTTACAGAAATTCCCAGTCCGTTCGCTATTGGTTTAATAGTATCTGGTCATAGTGACGTTATCAAGATTGAAGACAAACACGATTTTGTACGTAGGATGCATCATTTGGTACGTGCAAAGATTGCGTTGAAAGAAGGAAAGAAAGTAAAAAATTAGAATTCAAGCGCATACTGTCCTTTTCTTGTGGTAGGTGGTTCAACTCTTACAGTTTGTGGTTCTACTTTTGTAGTATCAATATACTGTGTTGGAAATCGTTTTATGATACTACCTATCTCTGTTGCATATCGAGGAACAACTCCTCCCTTTCTTGGATACACTGTTTGGAAAGTCATAACAACAATCTCTGGAGGATTTCGCTCAGAACGTGCATCGTCTTTTGCCAATGTATAGTCACATTCAAAAACATATCTTTTTGTAGACTCAAGTAGTTGATCTCTAAGTTTTCTCACAATTGCTGGCTCGACTGAAGATAATCGTTCTTGTAAGTCTTTCCCCTGAAATGGATTCACGCGCTGATGAAAAGGTTTTCTCTCTTCAGAAATGGTCTGCCGTTCACTGAGCCAATCGTATGCGTTCGCAAACCGCCGTATAGGATTACTTCGTGGAAAGTATTGGTCCACATCTAACGTGCTATTAATGTAATGATCAAATATTTCTTCTAAAGAATGCGAAAGAAACATTTTTCCATCACGATTTTCAAACTGACGAATTTGCCAAGATGCAGCAGCAAACATTATTAATTCATCTAAATCTAAATGTGGAAATAGTGAACTCATGTCAACTTCAGCTAATCCATGGTGAACACTACTAATAAGCGCATTGTTACCACCACATATTTCAGTTATTAATGGTGATAATCTTTTTATGGGCCTTGTATTCTTTTTCATAGTATTGGTCCTAAAGAAGCCATTTATAAACTTTTCTAATTTCATCACTAAATAGAGACAATCTAAACAACCTTCCCAACAAACACGTTATGTTTATCTCTTGATAATTTAACATTAATTCTTTTATCTTTAACAAAAGGACAGTTAGCAACAGAGATAGTTCTATCTTTTGCAACAGCGATAACAGTATCTGGAAACCGGTCTAAACATTTGATTATGGCAGGAACGACATCATCTCTT
Organism: Candidatus Woesearchaeota archaeon; assembly: GCA_018676855.1. Classification (GTDB taxonomy): domain Archaea; phylum Nanobdellota; class Nanobdellia; order Woesearchaeales; family GW2011-AR9; genus PCYB01. The sequence goes on along the minus strand of JABHDY010000003.1, from coordinate 57,420 downwards.
TGAAATGGTCTTGGTAATTCTTTCACTTTCCGAACATTAAAGTCTTCTTTATTCAATTGAAGTTTAATGTCAAATTTTTTTTCCCATTCTTGTAACATTGTATAAAATGTACTCCATACAAGAGATTGTGCAGGATTTCTACCTGTCTTATATCGAAGAAAGTTTTGAATACCAAGCCGTGGTTGTTTTGGAAGTGTTTTTATCCACGTTATTATTTTTTCCATTTCTGTATCGTTTAAACCCTGAACAAATACTGGAGCAACAATAACTTTCATTTTTTCAGATGCGTATGCAATCATATCTTTTACATGAGTAATATTATAATTCTTTACACCTGCAATTTTTTTCGCAAGATTTTCATCTAATGCGTCTAACGAAAAATTTAATTGTACTTTGTTATTTCTAGAGATTGAATCAATCTTTTCTTTTGTTAAAAGAGTTGCATTAGTATCAACAGAAATTGTATGGATATTGTTGTTCTCTTGCAAATCTTCAAGTAATGGAATTAAATCTTCGTACAAGAACGGTTCTCCCTGAACACCAACATGTATTTCCACAGGTTCATTAACAAATTTTATGAGTTTAAACAGTTCTTCAACTAAATAATCCTTTTCTACAACAAAATCGTTCTTTTTAGACGAAATACCTTCAGATATTGAACAGTACATACAATTTAAGTTACATGACGTTATTGGTTTAATCTCAATGATGGATGAATCTCTATGGACAATACCAAACGCAACATTACCTATCAAAGGAATGCCAGAATTTCTGTGAACATACGTAACATGGTTACCCGTTAATTTATTCTTAAGCGTATCAAAATGTTTTTCTAATACAAACCCAAACTTTGTGTGTGCTTTATCCTCATCTATTTTGTCAAACGATAATGTATGTTTATCAATAACACGAAACGGTGCAATTTGTTCAAGTTCTTCAGTAGGAATAGAAGTAGTGAAAAGTTTCAACAGCGTTACGTGAAGTACATTATCTATTTGCTGGAAAGCAAGTGTTTCAAACTGTATTTTTGACATATACTTTGTCGTATCAACGTCTTTTTATAAATATATTGAGAAAAGTATTTATCCGTTTACTTCTAGAACGTGGCCAATCAGTGGCCCTATGCTTCTTTCAAAAGCGCCATTTGTCAGATCTACTTTATAATGGCGTACTTTTTTGTTTAGATCGTGTTTATTACATACAATGATGGGGGTACGATTTCTTGCTTCATGGACACTTTCGTTTATGGTATCAATTTTATACTTTCTGTGAATTCTATCTGATCCTGGGTTTCTAAATCTATCTCTTTCATAATTGTCAATATCGGTAACATGAATCTCAATATTATACCCCTCTGATGCTGAAATTATTGATTCCGGAGACATTTGAATGTCAATAGGGACACGTATGGTATAATGCACCGCATCATGTTTATCAACACCTTTTCTTTTTGTTCGATGGTAGAGATCCTCTTCATCAGAAATTCCTTTTACCATTGGTAATGATTTATTATATTCACTTAATTTCTTTGCCGATGTTTCTGTATCTGTAACGAAAGTCATGGCATACACATCTTCAACAAAAGGGTGAGAGATATCATTTGGTTCATCATTTGTACTTTTTCTCCATTCTTTTTCAAGTAAACTTGAAATTCCCTTTACACGGCCCGTGACGAGTCGTACATTATATTGTTCTCCATAAACTTCGCACGTGTGAACTTCAGGCATCCAACATTTTGGATTATGGTCTAAATGGTCAAGAAGGTCCATACTTTGATGATCCATATACGTCTTACCTCTTTCATGATTCCATTCAAAACCGCTCGTTTGAAGATGTAAAACAAAACGAAGAAAAGCATTTTCGAAGAAGTCATAGTTACAATCATAAATAACGGTTGGTTCTTGTTGAACTAATTCTGCAGTTTCAGGCGTTGCTCGTACAATCTCAACAAGTCTTTTTTTCCGATCAGAATCAAACGTATTAGTAACTATTGGTGGCTTGGTTTGTTCTCTTCTAATTGTACTAGTTCTGATTCCTATATTTGTTACTACCATTGTTTACGAAAGTAACAAAATCCTGTCAATTCTATATAAAATATATGTTCTTTTTTAAGAAAATAAGATTAATTTGACAAAAATAAAGTGTTTATGACCTATTAATTGTTAGCTTCAATTCTAACCTTCTCAAATTCTTCTAGAAATAAAGATGCAATTTCTCTATCATGAATAATCAGCATATTTTCATCATTACGTGTATCTCCTCCCTCAGAAGGGTTAAATGATCCTGTAATGACTGTCTCTTTATCAATAATGAAAACCTTATGATGCAAGTTATTTTTATTTCCATCCTTAACAACATCAACTCCCTGATATTCTAAACGTTGAAATTCTGAATATTTGGTGACCTGACGAGCTTCCATAACTCCCTGTATTGTAATGTTATCAAGATGTTTCAATAATACAATATTACCGATTCCATCATGAGTAAATGAAAAAACCATAAAATGAATTGATTCCGTTGCTTTTTTCAGTTCTTCTTTTACGTGGTAAGCACAATTATCCTCAGGGCAGAAATATGTACTTATGATTGTCTTTCCAACACGTACACTTGGATTTTGTACTTGATTTCCTTTCTTGAACGTCCCATTCCACATTTCTTGAAATTCATCTTCATAATTCTGTGCAAAAACGTCTGAATTAATCAACACAAGATTATTATTATTCTTATGAGCACCATTATTTGTTGGGTTCATAGATCCTGTAGATACTTTTTTTCCATCAATAATACAAAATTTATTATGCTGTAATCCCCACGTATCTGTTTTGACAAATGGTCTGTCAAATTTGTGGAGGTAATCATTGTCCGTGACTATTTTAACATCTATTTGTTGTTCTTTTTTGTCTAAAATGTCTTGAACAGATTTTAATCCAACATCAAATAACGCACAATGTATTGATTCTTCTGCAGATTCTATAAAAGAAACTAACTCTCCTTCACAATCTTGATGCGGACAAAAAAATACTTGAACATCACCATCATCTTCTATGTAATATTGTACGTCATTTTGTACAACACTTCCCGTTATATCTTCTATTCCTATGTCTCCGTTAAAGAAGTACAATGTTCCACACACTATTATAACAATTAATGTTATTATCTTTTTCATACTACAACAAAAACAGTAATCTTTTTATATGTTGTTTTATCACAATAGAATATGACAGATTGTATATTTTGTGATTATGATATAATCAAAGATGATATTATTTATGAAACTGATAATTTCTTTGTGAAAGTAGGATTTGGATTAGTAACTGCTGGCCATGTAATGATAGTATCAAAATTACATGTACGATGTTACGGTGAACTTCCAGATGAGTTAAATGAAGAGTATCATCAACTAAAACAGTTTGTTATACAAACAATAACTGACAAATTTGCTACACCATTTCTTTTAGAGTACGGCATTTGGGGACAAACAGTACCACATGCACATGTTCATCTTATTCCAACACAAAATGATGAATATGAAGTTAAAAGTATTATTGACGAAATGGTAATTCCTTCACACGTTCCTTTCACAAAAGGAACTCTTTCCGATGTAAAAGAATTGTATGCAAAGGAAAAGAAGTATGTGTATATTGAAGAAGATGGTCAAACATACATTATTGATGTTTCTCTTTTACCAAATAAGGATAAAGCTGATACACCTCTTGACTTTCGAGGATTTTTTCCATTAAAGAAAGGTGTAAAGGGAATTGAAAGTTGGAAAAATATGTCTGAAGAAACTAAAGTAAAAGATGAAGAAAAAAGAAATGTAACAAAAAAGTTGTTTATGTAATTATTTTTTCTTTTGATATAATCTATTATACATTCTTTCTACATCTTTCCCAAAATCGTGCGTTTCTTCAGGAAACATTGCTTTTGCAATTGCAGGAATCCATGTTTCAAGATCTTTATAAAAATCTACAGACTTTCATGTTAATATTTCAAGAGCTCCTGGCATTTGGGGCATTTCACGTAAATCGTTTATTGTTCTCCGTGCTCTAAAAATGAATTGTTTTGGTGATAGGGTGTATGTATCATCTGATCGAAATGAAAGAACCGTACCATCTTCTGAGATACAAACTCTTTTAGAAAAGTATGTTGAGAAAGCTATTACTCTAGGTGGAAAATTAATACTTGAACGGACAATATATTTTAAAGCTTTTTCTGCATCTGATCCTGATACCATTGTGTATAACCCCCACTTCCTATACTAAAAATATAAAAAAAAATATAATTAAAAACAAAACTATTTCTTCAATCCACGACCTTTCTTTCCAGCAGACGTTTGTCCATGGAAAACTCTACTGTGTCGTTTTGGTTGACATACCCAATTAATGTTCTTATCGGACTTGATAACTGGATGATGTGGATCAACTAAGATAATTTCAAACCAATAATTCTTTCCATCCTTTGCAACCCAGTATGAATTAAGAACAACTAAATTAACAAACTTTTTTTGTACACGTTCTTCTGCAACTTGTTTGTAATTCTTTGTAAGGTCTAACCGAGTTCCGTATCGTTTTGGTCTCCTACCTTTTCTAATCTGAGGACGTGTATGTCCACCACGCATGACACGTTGCCGTACAACAATATATCCCTGCTTAGCTTTATATCCAAGAGAACGAGCACGATCAATCCGTGTTGGTCTTTCTATTTTTACTGTTACAGGTTCTTTTCTCCATGCAATAAGGCGTTCACGCCACAGTTCCTGTAAATTTTGTTTTGGTTTTTTCCAAATATCTCTAACTTGTTTGTATAAACTCATTGTATTGGCCTCCGTTTAAGTTTCTTTTCTGCGGATTCAGGTAAGCCACTACCCACATCTCCAATAGAGCTAATTTGTGCTTTGTTTTAAAAAGGTTTCTTAATAATTTGTATGCTACTCTTCTTGAACTATCTAAAACAACATTTAAATACTCATAAATAATACCTAAATAGTGAGGTGTTACTATGGATATTACCCCTATTATTCAAGAAGATTTTATTGTTCTTGAAGATACATCAACGATTTCTACAATGATTGGTCAATTACGACAGTACGAAAAACGTGCTGGTCTTGTGTTTAGGAACAAAAAGTACGTTGGATTAGTAGAAAAAAAGAAACTGTTTCGAAAACGTATCGATACAACGAAAGAAAAAGTTGCAAAATTTGTACAAAAAACGCCGATTATTGGAAGTCATGCAGACATTCTTGAAACTGCATATATGTTATTTAAAAGTGATTTAGAATTTGTTCCCGTTGAACAAAATAAAAGTATTGTTGGAGTGGTACGAGCAATAGATGTTGTTAAAGAAGCATTAAACTTACCAGAAGCGAAGCATTGTAAAGTTGAGGATGTTAAGTCTGTTAAACTTCCAACACTGAATAAAGATGCACCACTTGCAACAGCAATGAATATTATGTATCAGAACAGTGTTGATCACGTACCAATTTTTGAAAGTGGTGAATTGTACGGTATCATTAGCCATAAAGATGTATTGCGAAAGTATCTTAACTGGTCGCCTAAGCGAGATATGTCTGCCCGGTTTAACAAAATGGCGCGTACAAAAGCTGCACAAGTAGATTCTGTTCAGTTAGCTGCACTTCCTGTTCATAACTTTAGCACGAATGAAAATTTGGTAACAATACAGCGTTCTGCATCATCAAAGGAAGCAGTGAAAAAAATGGTTCAGAGAAAAGTATCGTCGTTACTTATCATGGACGGTAATGAATATGTTGGATTATTAACTGTAAAGAATCTTTTACGATGGGTTGCAAGTTTAAAAGTTCCTGAAAATTTTAACATTGCGTTTGTTGGCCTGAAAAAGTTACGATGGGATGACTACGAAAAAGAGGCGTTACAAAAAATTGCGTCAAATGAAGCGTTTAAACTGCAACGACAAATTAAAAACGAATTTTCGTTAACATTGCACATTAAAGAGTATGAAAAAGATGGTAGGAAACAGAAGTATGCAATTAATCTTCATGTAGAATTTCCTGGCAAGATGTTTAGTGTGTCACAAGAAGATTGGGACTGGCGTACAGCAGTACGAAAAACATTTAACAATGCAAAAAATAAAGCGCATAAAATGTTTAGAGATTAAAATTAAAGATCTTCTTTTTCTTTCTTTTCTCTAAATTTTTGTGCATTCTCTTCGCTTGTAAACCTATACATTTTCCCTTCAATCTCTGCTTCAACAACGTCTTCAACGTCCATCAATGGTTCGCCCGTCAGTGCATCTTTTGCATGCTGCCCTTCATCACTTGCACCTTCAGCAAATCCTGCTTCCCAGGGTTCCATTTCTCCATCTTCAACAAGTTTTTCCCTTCCTTCTTTAGTTAATGGATCTTCCTCTCTTTCACCGTGTTCCATTTCTTCTTTCTTTTCTTCACTTGTTGTATCTTGGAGAATTCCCTGTTCTTCTGCGGGATAAACTTCATCTTCAGACTTTTTCTTATCCTTCTTTTTTTCTTCTTCCATGCATACATGGAATAATAGAATGTTTAAAAGGATTGTGGTTGTTGAATGTGTCTATAACCATAACCTGACCAAGAACATAACCGTTCCCGCAACAAGTGGAACAACTAAATTGTCATCAATAGTATTGTCGTTCAAATCTATCTTGACAACTTCTGCTATCATTGCAACTGCACTTCCTAAAACAGCTTCTGGGATTGGAACAAATAAAACAGCACCTAAAAAACCTGCAAACGTACCTGCAAGAGTTCCCTCTAACAATTTGTTACTGTTCATGTTAAATATATTTTTCCATTGGCCGAACTTCTCGCCAATAATATGGCTTACAGAATCGCCAAAGCCAAGTACCATGATAGATGCCATGGCAATATCCTTGTCAAACAATTGTAATACTAACAATGAACCAACAAAAAAATAAATCAATCCCCTTCCAGGAAATTTCTTTTTATTTTCTTCTCTCTCAAAATGGTGTAAGAACGTACTAAAGAATGGAAGTTTAATTCTTTTACTTACAATACTTGCAATAATGCCAATGATAATCAATAAGAATATAGCAAATGAACTTAGGATATCAAAATATATCAACGTAACGGTAACAATACCTGCACCAGCATGAATAATTTGCCTTCCCAACTCTTGTTTTGTAAGCATATATGTTTCAGAATGAACGTGTTTTAAAAGGGTTATGGAAGGTTTTTCTTCCAAAACATTTATAAGAGTATTATCAAACAAATATGAACATATGGAACATCAAAAACAGCGAGTAGGACCACCCTCAGAAATCATAAAAGTAAGTGATACTATTTGGGAAATTCCTAAAACGTATAAGAAAGGAATGAGAGTTCCTGCACGTATTATTGCAAGTGAAGATTTGATAAATGCAATGGATGCGGGTGTTTTTGAACAGGTTACTAACGTTGCTACCCTACCTGGAATCCAGGAATATGCATATTGTATGCCTGACGGACATTGGGGATACGGTTTTCCAATCGGCGGAGTAGCTGCATTTGATCCTAAAGAAGGCGGTATTATATCACCTGGCGGTATAGGATTTGACATTAATTGTGGGATGAGGTTAATTACAACTAACTTAACGGAAGAAGAAGTTAAACCAAAGATTAGAGAACTAGTTGACGCTCTTTATATGAAAGTTCCTGCAGGTGTTGGCTGTAAAGGTTTTGTTAAAATTACTAAAGACGAATTTAAAGAAGTTATGGTTGATGGTGCACAATGGTGCCTTACAAATGGATATGCAACCGAGCATGACATTGAACATATAGAAAATCGTGGAAAGATTGAAGGTGCAGACGTATCTGCAGTATCTGAGAAAGCCATTAAACGCGGATTTGATCAGATAGGAACTCTTGGAAGCGGAAATCATTATTTAGAAATTCAAGTTGTTGATGAGAAGAATGTGCACGATTGGGACGCTGCAAAAGTTATGGGTATAACAAAACCTGGCCAAGTCGTTATCATGGTACATTGTGGTTCACGTGGTTTCGGTCATCAAATTGGAACAGATTATTTACGACAATTCCTTGAAGTCATGCCAAAATATAACATAGAAATTCGTGATAGAGAATTAGCCTGTGCACCGTTTAACTCTCCTGAAGGACAATCGTACTATAAAGCAATGGCATGTGCTGCTAATATGGCATTTGCTAATAGACAAGTTATCTTACATAGGATACGTGAAGTGTTTTCTCGTGTATTTGATAAAACTGCTGAAGAAATGGAAATGAAATTAGTCTATGACGTTGCACATAACATTGCAAAATTAGAAAAACATACAATTGATGGTGTCGAGAAAGAACTTCTTGTTCATAGAAAAGGTGCAACTCGTGCCTTCGGTCCTTCTCGTGGAGATGATTTACCTGACGATTATAAAACAATTGGTCAACCTATAATTTTGGGCGGATCAATGGAAACTGGTTCATGGTTATTGTTAGGAACAGATACTGCTGATGAAACGTTTGCGTCAACCGCGCACGGTGCAGGCCGTATCATGTCACGTATGGCTGCAAAGAATAAATTTAAAGCAGAAGATTTGTTGAAGAAAATGGAACTGAAAGGAATTTATGTTCATCCCGTTACTATGAAAGGTGTCGCTGAAGAAGCTGGTGGCGCGTACAAAGACGTTAATAGTGTTGTCGATTCTCTTGAAAAAGCTGGTATTACAAAGAAAGTTGTTTCTTTACGACCTATTGGAAATGTTAAGGGATAATCTATGTTATCTTTCCTTCTAGCCGTTCTATATGTCCGCACTTACCACACTTCATTTTTACTAAAGAATCTTCGTCAGAATAAAATGATCCGATTTCTAACATTTCAGCTTTACCATGTCCACATTTTGCACATACATGATCGTTTACAGCTAAATAATTAACATCGTCCCCAACCTTTATTTTTTCTTTTATTGTATTTTTTTCAGTTATGGTTTCTGCTTTCTGTACAATCTCCGGTTGAGAATGGCCATTAGAACAACTCATCCATTTACCATAGGGTGTACTTTTCGGTACAAGTAATGAACCGCAGGTTTTACAAAACATTTTGTTCTTAAAATCACTTGTTTTTATAATTTTTACTCTCCATTTTAATACAAACTTTTAAATAGGCATTTTGTTTCTTTTTGTGTATGAATAAAAGAGGACAGGTGACAATTTTCTTAGTGGTAGGTATAGTACTCTTATTTGTTTCTGCTGGAGTGTATATGGTTGTTAATAAATCTCAAACTGGATCTTTTATTTTAGAGGAAGAAGAATCACATTTTAAGACGGGAGTCGGTGCACCACTCGTCTCATTTATTGAAAATTGTATTGAAGAACGAGCAGTGCAGGGAATAGAAATTGTTGGATTACAGGGCGGATTCATTTTTCCAACTGAAGATGACGTTCTTTTAACAGAAGAAATTCTTGTTGGGTATGTGTATAAAGATAATACGAAAACTATTGATAAATCATTTGTGGAGAATGAATTAGGTGTTTATGTTGATCTTACATTAAACGATTGTATTCAAGATTTTACCACTTTTTCACACCTTTATCAAGTTATAGAGTCAGGAAATTTTTTAGTAGATGATTCTGTTGAAGATAAAGAAATTGTAGAAATTCCATTTTCATTTCCTTCTTTTACTCGTACAAAAATTAATGATGACATTGTTAAATTTAATGTTGAATATCCTTTAGAAGTTACACGTGGAGATGATAATTTTGTTTTACACAATTTTATTATTACCGTTCCTGCAAAAATTGGTTCTGCATTAAATATAGTAGCAGAAACAGTGTCTTCACAAACAGAAAAAAATACTATTGATTTTAATTTATTAAGCAGTTTTGAACCATTGATAAAAGTATTTCCATTTGATGAGGAAAATACTATTTACAGTCTTTATTATGGCGAGGAACAATATCCAGAAATGTTTTTGTATGCTATCAACAATAAAAATGATTAGGAGAAATATTACGTAATGATAATTAAAAATGTGGTGGTGCTTGTACTTGTTTTGTTACTTTTACTACCATTAAGTATTTCAGAAAATCATGAAGGTGCACCCGTTTTTGAATCTGATACTTCTTTAGATTTTGAAACGGATTTTTCTCCAGGAACTACTGAAGGTATTGTTGAATTAATACAGTCAGATCCGGATAAAGCTATGGAACTACTTGCAGGACAACCTGCATTGGTTCACAGCGATCCTATCCTTCGTGATGTTGTTGAAGAACGAATAGTTGATCCAAGTACTGCATGTGACGATTCAAATTGTCATACTGTACGAGGAGAATTGTTTGGCGGACAAGAATCTGAAGAGAATGGAGGTACTATTAGTAAAAGTCAAGATACAAGGACTTCTTTTAGCGAACATGTTGAAGTTGAACATGATGTAGATTTAGATTTGCAGGATTCTGGAGTTTCAGAGTACGATAGAGAAGAGGGACGTATACGTTTTGATGGTGGTCCAGAAATTAAATTAGATGAATTTCAGAAAAGTAAGGGTGTGCGAAAAGTTAAAGCGACATCAGGGGGAAAAGTTACAATTACAGAAGTGGACCAAACACCACCTGACGAAGAACCTGATGTTGAAGAAGATGTTCCTGTTGAGGAAGAAGATGTTGCAGAAGAACTTATTCCTAAAGAAGATGGACTTGTAGAAACAACGTTTTCTGGCGACATGGAAATATCTCGTAGTCCAGACGTGAATGGTTATTTTGTTACTGTTGATGATGCGTCAATAGTTCTACCATTTGGTGGATACGATAGGGTTTCTGTACGAAAAACGGGAGAAAGTAAAGTTGCAGTTGACGGGTTAGTTGTTGGAGGTCATGCATTAATTCGGGGAGGAATAGTTATCTTTGATAATCATAGAGGAACTATTGAGTTTAATGCTGATGGAGATGTTACTGCATTTGATGCAACTGCAGAATTTATTCAATCTAGCATTGAGAAACCTGATGAAGAACATACTGCAATTGCTGATGGTAGATTTAGGAAAGTTGGATCAGAATATCAGTTAGAACCCATGGAAGATGGTGAAACCTCTTTTACGTCAATTCATGGTGATGATGCAATTTCTGTTAGAACAGATGGTGTTGATGTTGTTGTGTATAACGGTAAAAAAACTGATTCTTCTCCGTACGTCACTGGAAAACCATTAGGTGGGTCGTTTCCAAGTGACATGGGTCAAGTATGGATATCAGACGATGCTCGATCAATTTCTGCTAAGGGTATTGTTACAGTGTTTGAAGAGACAGTTGTAGCAGGAAATCCCATTGGTAAAAGTTCTTTACGGCCGTCATTTACTGGTCTTGAAGAAAGTGCAGAATACCATGCTGAAAAAGATCTTTTAGGAAGATCTAAGTTTGTTATGCGTGGTAAAGCACATTATGAAGATTACTCTAAAGATGTTGTTAGTTCTGAAGGTGCTTTTGTTGAACAGAAAATTTCAGACTCTTCTGAAACTGCTGAGTCAATATCTGTACGTTGTACAGGATGTACTTCTGGGACAGAAGCCGCTGTTGTTGGTATGAAACTTGCAGGTGGCAAGGTTATTGAGGAACAACAATTTGTTCATCCAGTAACAGGAGAACGACAAGATTTCTATGTTGTGTCCCCTGAAAAAGAACAAGATATGACACTTCATGTAACATATACTGTTGATGATACTGGAAAATTAACACCTTCATTTTCTGCGTCTGAATTGGGTAGAATTGCGAAACAAGATCAAATTGTTAAGAGAGCAGACATTTCTATTGAAAGTAATGACGGTCTTGTTGCGTTTGAAGGAGGTACTTTAGGAATTTATGAACGAGATGGAGACGGTGATTTTAATCCAGTCACTTTAGATATTGGAATACGTGACGTTATAGGCGGAAAAGTGTTTGTGTTAGACGACCAACAGAAACAAGCAGTGGGAAAATTTATGACAAGTTATCAAGACGGTCAACTTTCAGAATTATTTATGTTTTCACCTGAAGGAAGTTATGATGATCCAAAAGTTCAAGCTACCATAAAAGAAGCAACGGGAATTGATGTCGGTTTGATGATGTATGATACCGAATATGCTAATCGTATATGGGAAGGTACAAAAGTTCTACAGGATGATGTAGTACAGATACGTGATAGTTTGGATGGATATGGGTTTTTCTTTGACGAGTCAGGTTCATGTTTTGAACCGGCAGATTGTTATGAAAAATTAGAAGAACATCGTCAATTAAATGAACGTCCCTATACGTTGTACCTTCAGCTGCAAGAAAAAACTCAAGAAGGACAAAAACAGTTTCTTGCAGCAGGAAAAATTCTTGCTGAAACTGCACGACAAGATACAGAAGGGTTTGATCAATCTTTAGCGATATTGTCCATGGAACAAGCAGTGTTAGAACCACAAATTTATCAGCGTGAAGTTGTTCGTGTTATGTCAGGCGATCTTACTCCTCAAGAGAAAGATGCCATATTAGTTGCATCAGAATGGGGAAAACAGTTACAAGAACAACAACAAGATGTTACAATTGCAGAAAGAAGATTAGCTCAAATATCTCAAGAACTTAGACAGATGCGTCTTAGCTCTAAAATGGGATTGCCTAGTTCTATTCCTCCTGAAGATTTAGAAAATGATTTCACCTATACTCTATTGGTAGAAGCAGAAAGACGTCATACAAGATCTGTATCATTAGTACGTGAATCACAAGAAAAACAAAAAGCGAAGGTTGAAAGATTTTTACTTTCACACGAAGGTTCACCAATATTGCCAGAGATATATAGTTCTCTTGGAAGAAGCGAAACTATCCAAACTGCAGAAGGATTTACTCGAATTGATGATAAAGCAGTTGGAGCTGAATTTAAGTTACAACAATTAGAACTATTACAAGAAGCTTCATTTCCCGTTTCTATTAATACAATTGATGAAGCGAAGGGACGTACTGCAATACGTTTAGTAGATGCTGGTCGTTATGCTGAAGCGGCAGCATTAGTTGAGGGTGTTGATGATACTGTTCCCGGTGTTGCATATGTAAAAAGTTCTAAAACATGTTATCTTGATGGTTTTTGTGCAGCAGAAATAGCGAAAGCTGAGAGGGCAACTTCTATTGTTCGTGCACAGTGGGAAATTGAACGTGAAGAACAAGACAGTCTTGTGACAAAGGGTGCACGTGAATTAGGTTTAGTGAGTGTTGTTAGTTTAGGGGCTCTTGCTCATAACCTTGTTGCTGATACTGAAATACCTATTCCACCTGAAGCTGGTGAGGGAATCTTTGTCACTCCAATAAAAACTGTAAGAGGTGGAATAAGTTATATCTCTGGCGATTCAAAAAGTGATAAGTTACAAAAAGAAGTAGAATATAATCAAGAAATACTTCAAGGAATTGAAGAAACACAAGAAGAAATTGCTAATGGTGTATCTTTTGAAGATTTATCTCCTAACATTTATAGTCAGTCAGCACAATTCTCATGCAAATCACGTGGTATTGATTGTCAACAAGCAGATTTTGAAAAATTAAAATACATTGCAGATTTTGAAGATGGTGGTACTTCACAAGTATTTGAAGAAATGCAACATCTTGCTGCACAAGGAAATTCTGACGCGGATGGATGGGTTGAAGATAATAAAGCAGGGGTTGCAATTTCTAGAGTTGGTTCTGGCGTTGAAACTACTCTTGAAATATTATTGCCATTTGCAATTATGGGTAAATCTTCAAAAATTTCACAAGTTGGTAAGCTCTATGAATTAGAGAGTGCATTAGCAACAAACAATTTAATTAAATTTGAAAAGGTAGCAAATGCAGGTCTTCTTGGTGTTAAAGCCCCAGGAAAAGTACGTAAACTTACAAGTACATTAGCAGCGAGGATAGCTCCTGAGGGAAGTGTTCTTCAAAGAACAGCTGCACGTACTGGTGAGTTCCTTACCACACCATTACTTTCACGAAGTAAAGTTGGATATAAACAGGTACTTGCGGCAGAAGAAGCAGCGGAACGAGCTGCATTACAAGAAAGTGTTTTAACACGTCTTGATACATTATCAAAAACTGCAAAATCGTCTGATGAAATTGCAGATATTGAAAGAGCATTACAAACTATTGGATTGACACGAGATACTATTGGGGGAGCTGCAACAAAAGCCTCTCAAGCTGCACGAGCCACAGAAACAGCAGCTATTGCAAAAATAAGTTCTTTCCCTGGCTGGGAAGATGAACTTGCAAAAGTGGAAAATCGTCCTCTGTCACTTTCTGAATCTGAGGTTATGAAAGCAGATGATATGTTTGAATCAGCATTAAAACCACGAGTTCAGGATCTACCTCCCGATACCATACCCACTGTTTCACGATTTTCTACCGTTGATGATATTTCTGTTATTTCATCGCGACAACAGGCTAAAGCCATTGCAAAACCGGTAACTGATCTTCTTGAAGAAAATGGTGTTCATTACGTATTTAGTGGATCTGTAGCAAAAGCAGACGAGATGACTGAATTTGCACGACTTGGCCTTTCCGATGATGTTGCAGGTGATATAGATATACTATTATCAAGTACGCAAGCAGAAAAAACTCATACATTGTTAACAAAATTATCTCAAGAGGGTAGACTGCGCGAAATTGGCGTGATTGAGTATAAACCACTTGTTTATCAATCAAGAACAGATCCTCGAGGAGTAACGTACGGTTCTTCAGCGAAGGGCTCAGTTATTTTAGAAGATGGACGTGAACTTGATTTAATTGCTGGGTTCAGGTATGAAATTGATGAAGCATGGGCTCTTGAAAGGGGATATACTATTGAGGGTAGCACGATTACTGTTGAGGGATATGCACTTCCAATTGAACGAATACCTGGCAGTTCAGGCGCAACACGATATCGTGTAACGGCGTTTGATTTAGATGAAGCTGGTAACCCACTTGTTGACGATTTTTTTAGAACAAGTGATGAGGGCATGACGATTATGACAGATGATGCTCTTCGTGTGAAGTATGGTATAGAAAATCGTCCTGAACGAACATCATTATTAGAAGAACTTGCAAAAGGATCATCACCGCCAATTAAAAGTGGTGTTCCTTTCAGTGCTGCAGAGATATCTCAGGTTTCGCCTGTCCAGGCTTCTAAAGGGTTACAATCACAACAATATAATTTAGAAGAGATAGTAACTAAATGGGACGATTTGGGCCCTTTAAGTAAAGATGTTATTAGTACACATCCAATTTATCGGCGGCGAAATCCTATCACAGGAGAAGAAGTGTTAATTAAAGGTGGTCCAGAACATACCACTCGTGCAGATTATGTTGGTCAACGAATTCTTGCACTTGGAGGCCATCCAACTCCAAAAACATCTCTTGCACTTGAAAATGGTGAAGTCAGGCAAGTACTTGAATTTTTTGACGATTTTGCATCCAGTCAAACCATGCCAATAGCAATTCGTGCAGATGAAAGTTTACAGGGTGCATTTGTCTACGATTCTTTGATAGGAAATTATGATCGTGCAGCGTGGAACATGATGTATAAAGATGATGCGTTTGTCTTTATTGACCAGGGAGCATCCCTTGGTTCAAGTGCAACGGGCAGGTATAGGGCACTTCATGACATAGTAACTCAAGATGAACTTAAAGTAATTCTTACAAATCCACAGTTTGGTGGAAAAATCAATCCTGCATATGCAAACCTTGTTGAGATTACGCCTGAGGGACGTTTATTTATTAGAAATCCTACTGTTGTTGAAGACGGTATTCGTCAACTTCGAAGTATTACAGATCATCAAATAGACGCTATTGTGAGTGATGCATTCAGATTCGATTCACTTTCAAAACAACAAGCAGATTTGGCGAAAAGGATTGAAGCTTTACAAGCGCAACCGACTGCAGAAGCACAAGATGCGTTAGAAGTTGCTACGCGGATTCGTTTAGAGTTTGGTGGAAGTGAAGAAGCATATATGAAATATGCGTTAAAAACAAGACGAGATTCTTTATCAGACGTTCTTGAGGGTACATTACATGAATCGCGACCGGAACTTCAAGTGCGATCACGTGCAGTTCTTCTTGATGAAACTGAACAAATATACTCATTGGATGGACAGTTATACAAATTTGATCCTGAAAGGGGATGGTTAGGTAAATCAGATGATACGTTTACGCGGCCCGTACCACAACCAGGTGAAGAAAGTATTTATTATCAACTTCAAGCAGAATCTATGGGTGTTCCCGTACCATTACTTGAAAGATCTCGTCAGAAAACATTAGCTACACTTGAACGGTTTGATAGTAAAGATGCTGGACTTGCTATTGACCCTGCACGTATTGAACAAGATGTTTTAGAAATCGCACATGAAATAGGATATTCAGTTCCTTTATCTAGAGAAAAAATATTAGATTTATCAGTTATCAGGGCACGAGCTATTGGCATGGATGAGGGAGAGATTGCGACATTTATTAAAAGATATAATTATTTATACGATGAGACTACTAAAAAGTCTATTGATATCCCAAAAATGATTGAAGTTCTTGGGGAGTTTGACGAATTGGATCCTGGTTTTACAACAGTTCATTTTTTACGTGATGGTCTTCATTTAGGTGCAGCACATGAATTAAGAACAACTCTCGGTTCTGGTATAAGTAAAGTTAGAACATCATATGTTTCGAGGGATACAACGACAATAGCTGAATTCACGCAATCAGATAGAATGCGTACTATGATGGGAGTTGCTCAAGATGAATTAGAATCTTCTCTTAGATCAGTAGGTATTGAAATACCTTTTGAGACTATAACAAGGTCCGAATTAGAAACTATCATTACTCGTCGGGGTCTAACAATTTCTACATATGAAAAAGAATATAACAAAATTGTACTTAGACAGTTTAACGATTTATATGAAAAAAGTGCAGATTTTAGGTCAGCGGTAGACAGAACGTACAAACAAATGGTAGCTGAGGGGTTAACACAGGAAAAAAGACTTCGTCTTGTCGATACGTGTTGCAGTGGAACTATAAATAGTTTTGTCGCTTCAACTATTAATAAATTTCATCCTGAGATCGAAATTCAAAATATACTCATGGGATCAACGTTTCGTCATACAAATCTTGCACTAAGTGGTGGTATAGTCGAAGATGTTGTTGTTCCATTTAAGTTTAAAGGGTTTGATGTTGACACTGGTTTACCTATATTACAAAGGAAACGTACTTTAGGTAACAGAATTGAAGGTGCAGATTCTAATAGGGGTGGAGCTGGATTAGGTGAACAAGAAGAAATACTTCGAGCATACATGGATCAACTAATAATTTTAGAAAAAACACAAAAAGCGACAGTCATTCAATAAACTTTATTTTTTTTAAAAACGTAAAATGAGAAAAATATATAAACCTGGAGATTAAAAAAAGAAGATGTTCAAATTAAGCGTTGATATTAATCAAATTGCAGATGTTGATCACAAAAAGTTTTCTAAATTGAAACACGTTATAAATAGATACTGGCTAGTTATGAAGTATGCTGCCGAAATTACATATATAACAAAGAAGTACATTATGAGTTTAGGATATGAAAGTCTTGCAATTTCATCAAGTAATAAAGGGACAACTCATAGTGTACATAAGAAAGGCAAAGATAAAGTAACAATTTCTTCATTTGTCACTGAAGAACCTCCCTCTGCGTTGGTTATTATTCAAATGCCAAAAGAAATGTTACCAAAAATTGAAGCGTTATTAGAAAGAAAGGGCTATTCATCAAAATATTTCTCATTAGTTCACTAATTTTATATTTTTTTTCTGAGTTATTTTCCACAAAACATTTATATAGTGTGTTTTATATTGTCACTTTATGGTAGATACAAACAAATTTGTGGGATGTATTGTTGGTGCAGCATGTGGCGATGCACTTGGAATGCCAACTGAATATATCAGTCAACGAGAACTTAATGAACTTTATGGAGGTTGTGTTTCTAATTTTCTAGCACCTTCAATTCATCATCCATGTTCACATTTGAACCCTGGACAATTTACTGATGATACTCAACAATTACTATTACTTGCAGAATCCTTACTTGAATCTGACGGGCTAGATATTGTCAATTTTGGACAAAAAATGGGTGAATGGGCATTCCGTTGTTATCATGAACCTGGATATAATCGTTTTGCTGGTGGCACTAGTTTACGTTCATCTATGAGAATATATGATGGTGAAATACCTGGTACGACTGGAAGAGATAGTCCTACGTGTGGTGCTGCAATGAGAATTGCTCCCATTGGTTTATTCTATCATAATGATACAGAAAAGTTGGACAATGCAGCAGAAGCATGTTCTGCAGTAACACATACACATCCTGCATGTGTTGAGGGTGGTAAAATTATTGCAAGAATGGTATCTACCGGCATTAATGATCAAGATCCATTTCAATCATTACAAGATCTTACCGATAATTCTACAACTTCATTAAAAGATAGGTTACAATACGTTTTGGATAATGTTACAGTATCTCCTAAAGATGTTGGTCGGTATATGGGTATGTCTGAAAGTATTTTTGAAACGATACCTATGGCGTTACACTGTTTCTTACATTCTCCTAATAGTTTTGAAAGAACGCTCATTGAAGCTGCAAATTTAGTTCCAGGCGATACCGATTCAATTGCATGCATTGCAGGTGCAATGTCAGGTGCACGTAATGGATTACATTCAATCCCTTCACGATTTCGTGATAAAATTGAGGATAAAGAACATCTTGAATCAATTGCTGTTAGGATACATCAAAAGGTTACAGAATGAAATTAGATATGCATTTACATACACAATTTAGTTTTCAAGGAGATGTTGATAGAAGACCTACAGATTCTACTATTCGTCTTACAGAAATTCCTGAAATACTTCGTCAGAAAGGTTTAGATGGTGCAGTCATTACTGATCATATGACAATTGAAGCAGGCAATGATGAATTTGAAAGTGTAAAAAAAGATAATCCTGATATTGTTTTGTTACGTGGGATGGAATATGGTAGTGATATGGGCCATCTATTACTTTATGGAATTGATAATGATGATGTATGTAGGGAGTTTGGAGCGTACGGTCCTGCACAAGACGTTATTAACTTTGTACAAAAACAAGGTGGTGCTGTTGTAATACCTCATCCTTACATAAGTGGTTATACAAAAATCATGAAAGATAATATTTTTACATTACAAGATTTTTTTGCTGTTGAAACGAAAAATGGTCAGTGTAGTGATAGAATAAATGATCTTGGAGAGGTTGCAGCGTTATCTTTAGGCTTACCACAAACTGGCGGTTCTGATGCACATCACCCTTTTCATATTGGGCAAACATATACAGACTTTATTAATCCAGTCTTTACAATTTCTGACCTAGTCCAAGAATTACAGCGTGGTAAGTATGTTCCAAGAATCGATACTAACCGTTAATTCTTTTTTAGTATAATTTCTATTAATTTGTTTCTAGTCGGTAATTTTATATACCTAATAATTATACTTTACAATAATGTTAACACTCAAACAGATAGTATTCATTATATTTCTTATTAGTGTCCTCTTCATTGTAGGATGTACAGTAACTGAAGATGTTGAAACTGAAACAATTGAAGAAAATCAATCAATTGATGAACAAACTGAAACACCTACAGAATGTTCACCCGAATGGATTTGTATAGATGACAATACTAAAGCATACCAATATTCAAACTGTAGCATTACGGGACAGAAAGAATGTACACTAAGTTGTAATGATGGTGCGTGTAGGGCAGCAAAAACGTGCAACTCCGGTTTTGTTTGTATCAATGATGATATGCAAGCATTTCAAAAAGAAGATTGTAAAACGACAAAAAAGAAATGGTGCGATTATGGTTGTTCAGGAAATGCATGCAATCCTGCACCAGAGAACGGAAATGTAACAAATACAACTGAAACGAATGAAACTGTTGAAGATGTTGAAGACGTAGTGACAATTGATATTAAACAGCTTGAGATAGGTGATGAAGTTATTATAACTGTTGCTGAAACTAATTATAACCTTAGTGTTTACAATATTGAAATGGATCGTGTACGAATAAAAGTTAACGATGCTAAAAGTGATTGGTTGGTTAGAACAGGAAATTCAACAATTGTTGGTGGTTTAGAAATTACGTTACAAGATGTGTTGTTTCAATCATACCCTGGCGGTCTTAAAGCAATAGAATATACCATTCCGTAAAAGAAACATTTTAATAGTTGGTTTTGTTTTTAATTTTATAAATTGAGGTGATCATTATGAAACGTATACTATTTATCCTAATGTGTGTGGTTTTAAGCACATTTGCCATTGCAGACTTTAACAACGATTTTCAAGATATAAAAGTTAATTCTGAGGGACAACGATTAACTGGTCCTGTAGGAACATTGTTTAAGAACGTTCACATGAACATTTACATTGATCAAAATAATGGTGAAGAACTTATCGTAGGTATTGTAATTAAAGACAAAATCATTTCTTCAATTAATTTAGAAGAATTAGACGATCCATCACTTAATGTGTATACCTCAGAAAGTGCTATTCAAGAAATGAGTACGGCACAAGACCTATTACTTTCTGTCAAGAAAGCAGTTGCTGAAGAAAAGATTACGTACGAATCTGTTGGTTTCTTTAACAAAATAAAATTTGCTTTTATTTCATTATTTTTAGACTTTGATGAAGATGATGGTGACGTTGACGATGAAAATAATGTTGTTATTGAAGAAACGTCTGATGAAAATAGTATTAGCAGTACCGTTGACGATGATGATCTTGATGACGAAGAAGAAACAGAAGAAGATACTGTTAATGTTGACGAAACTGATGAAGAAGTGGTTGAAGTAGAAGTTGAAGAAGTTGTTGACGATGGTTTACCAAAAACGCACGTTGTTGAGATGACCAGTATCGGATTTGATGAAGATGTTATCACTGTTAGTGTTGATGATACTGTTGAATGGAAAAATTCTCGAAGTGATGGATACAAAAATGCAATGATTATTGGAACAATGTGGTGTCGTGATGTTAAGAGTGGCATCTATGAACCTGAATCATCGTACCAGTACACATTTACTCAAACGGGTACGTGTATCATTGTTGACGGTATTTTTACAACTGAAACAATGAAAGTTGTTGTTGAGGAATAAAGATAACAATGAAAATTGGCTTTTTTGAGATTGAACCGTGGGAAAAGAAGTTGTTTCAGGAAGCATTTCCGCACGATACGTTACTTTTTTCTACGGGGAAGTTAACAGCACATAATGCGTCAAAGTATAAAGACCTCAATGTTATTTCTACGTTTGTCTATTCAGAAATCACAGAACAATCATGTGCAAAATTAACCCAATTACAATTTCTTGTTACACGAAGTACGGGATATAACCATATTGATCTTGCTGCGTGCAAAAAACATGGTATTAGTGTTAGTAACATTCCCGTGTATGGAGAAAATACTGTTGCAGAATATACGTTTGCACTTATCCTTGCATTGAGCAGAAAATTTGTTGACAGTGTGGAGAGGACAAAAAGTGGCAGTTTTGACCTTGACGGTTTACGAGGTTTTGATCTTAAAGGAAAAACGTTAGGTATTATTGGATGTGGAAGCATTGGTGAACATGTTGTCAGGATTGCAAAAGGTTTTGAAATGAATGTAAAGGTGTTTGACGTTCACAAAAATATGGTGTTAGCAAAGAAATTAGGTTTTTCATATGCACCTTTAGATACTGTACTTAAAACTGCAGATGTTGTAACGTTACATGTTCCATTAAACACACACACACATCATTTGATTAATGCTCAAAAATTGTCTTTATTAAAGAAAACAGCGTTCCTTGTTAATACGTCTCGAGGTGAGATTATTGATACGAAGGCCCTTTTAAAAGTCTTGAATGGTAAAAAGATTGCGGGAGCTGCTCTTGATGTACTTGAAGAGGAATGTAACATTATGGAAGAAACTGAATTGTTGAAAAAAAGTTTTAAGGGTAAGTGTGACATGAAAACGCTTATTGCGAACCATGCATTATTAAAAATGTCAAATGTTATCATTACTCCTCATAACGCATTTAATACGCATGAAGCGTTACAACGTATACTTGACACAACAATTCTAAACATAAAACAGTTTAAGAAAAAAAAGAAGGTTAATATTGTTACATAAAAATGCATAGGGCAACAAAACTGTTTAGGATATTTGGTATTGACGTTAAATTACATTATACATGGTGGTTCGTTTTCATTTTTATTGCGTGGAGTTTAGCATCATCTTTCTTTCCACATTACTTTCCCGAATATACAACGACAGAATATTGGATAATGGGAATTGTTGCGTCTGCATTATTGTTTGTATCTGTATTATTACATGAGTTAGCACATTCACTTGTTGCAAAAGCTAAAAATATTAAAGTTGATTCAATAACGTTATTTTTCTTTGGCGGTGTTGCTAGTATATCAAAGGAAGACATGAAACCATCTTCAGAATTTTTTATGGCCATTGCAGGTCCATTATTTTCAATATTTCTTGGCGGTGTGTTTTATGTGTTACACATTCTAGACATTAACGGTATGTGGACAGCTATAACATTTTATTTGTACCAGTTAAACTTTATCTTGGCAGCGTTTAACCTCGTTCCAGGATATCCTCTTGACGGTGGAAGAGCATTACGTGCAATCCTCTATGCGTACTATAAAGATATTACAAAAGCAACACGTATAGCTGCTGGTCTTGGAAAACTTTTTGCTGGTTTCCTTATTGTTTTAGGATTGGTAAGTTTATTTAGCGGTATAGGAACAGGATTGTGGTTCGTACTTTTAGGAGGCTTCTTATATTTTATAGCCAATATTAGTTATCAACAAGTTGTTATTAAGAGTATTCTTGACAAAATTACTGTACAAGAATTGAGTACAAAACCAACTATTGTTTCTCCTACGTTAAAGTTTGTCGATTTTATGAAAAAGTATGGGAATAGTGGTAAAACAACATTTATTGTAAAAGGAAAATCATTTTCTGGTGTACTTGATATTAATAGGATACAACGTATTTCTCCTAAGATGAAAGATCTTGTAACGGTACAACAATTATCTGTCTCATTACACAAAATTAAAACTGTTTCTCTTAAAGATACTGCATATACAGCGTTTAAACTTATAACTACACAAAATATAGAAATTCTTCCCGTGATGCATAAAAAGTCTCTTGTTAGTGTTATTACACGTCAATCACTTACAAATAGATTAATGTGGGAAACTAAGTTTCACACTATACGAAAACGTAAAGCATAAAAAGTTTACTCAATTTCTTTATTGTATGAGTGCCGATAAGATTAAAGGATTTATTCAACGGATGACTGGTCACCAATACATAGAAATAACGACTCGTGGTAATAGTGCTATCGATGCTGCTTTGTCAGCTGTACCCTTAGATAGGAAAGTTTGTATTCCACAGGAAGGTGGATGGTTAACATATAAAACTCTTCCACAAAAGAAAGGATTAAAGTCAGTTCCTGTCATGTGTAATGATGCTCGGATTGATATGAAAGATTTACGTACAAAGATTGAAACTGGTTTGATCGGTGCACTGTTATACCAACAACCAGGTGGATATTTTGCTGAACAACCGGTTGAAGAGATTTATAAGTTGTGTCATTCTGCAGGTGTCTTAGTTATCGTTGACGTGTCAGGAGCTATTGGAACACCATTATGCGATCCGCAACATGCAGACATTCTTGTTGGTAGTTTTGGCAGGTGGAAACCTATCAATGCAAAGGTTGGCGGTTTTGTATCATGTCGAGAAGAAAAAGTGTGGGATAAAGTTTTCAGAGGTATGAAACCATTAACGAACGATGATATGATTTCACAAATTTATGACAGTTTTCAAGAATTGCCTCACCGTGTTGCGAAATTGGTATTGATACGTGATAAAGTTCTGAAAGATTTAGCCGATTTTGATATTGTACATCCGTACGATAATGGATTTGTTGTTGTTATACGATATCATAGTAAAGAAGCGAAAAGTGCTATTATTGACTATTGTAAAGAGAACGGTTTAGAGTATACTGAATGTCCACGGTATATAAGGTTAAATGATAAAGCAATAAGTATTGAGATTAAACGGTTGTAGTTATTTTTTAGTAGTAAAGTTTATAAATAAATGCTGTTTCTGTTAATCTATGCCAACACAAAAATTATCACCTGAATTAGAACGGGAAGTTGCACTTACGTATTTATGTGGAGTTAGTACAGATATTATTAAAGGAAAATATGATGTCTCTGATGCAACCACTAGAATGAGCATAGTTGGAAGACGTTCACGTGAATGGCAAGATCCGTTAGTTGAAGCATATAGAGAAACAAATCCTCATAATAAAGATGAAAACGCTGCTCATTTAATACTTACTTTTGATTCTGATATTGATCCAGAACCAACCGGGTTAGTTGATATTACAAAAGATAAACCAGTATATGAAACAATCAGAGAAGTATTGTATCAACCAGGAATTGATGCGGTTGTTGAAAGAACGGCCCTTCCTGAATATATGGAGAGAAGAAATTCATACGATATGTTATTTGATGTAATCTTTGGATCACGTGAAAGTCATTTAGCTGTGAATGGTACTGTTACAAAAGAAGTTCTATTAGCACTTAAAGACGCGTATCTTGGACAAGATAAAGTTGCATTACAAAAAGTATTTCGCACAGCCGGAACAACAATTATTGATAAGGTACGAGATGGTGGATTAGCATGGACAGATTTAAAGAAAGGAATTGTACATGATGTTCTTAAAACACTTAATGAAAAAGAACAACGAGTTCTTGGAATGCGGTTTGGTCTTGATGGATATGAGAAACCTAAAAATCTTAATGAAATCAGCAAAAATTTTAATTTTACATCAGAAAGAATACGTCAAATTGAAGCAGTGGCATTACGTAAATTACGTCATACCTCAAGATCTGAGGAATTAAATGCTGTTAGAGGTTTCTACACAGATGCAAATGTTAAATCTCGTCTTGATAAAGTTCAACGTAGAGAAGAAAGAGCTCAATGGAGGCAAGAATTAATGCCTGGGATAAGAGAAGAAGTTCTCTCTGTTGCTCCATATGACCCTGGGGTTCAGAAAAAGGTTAAGGAATTAGAAGAAAAAAGAGAACTTGGACTTGGAGAGCATGCAGATAGATCTGTTGATGAATTAGAATTGAGTATTCGAACTGCAAATTATTTACAAAATGCTGATATTAAAACTATTGGTGAATTAGCAAGAATAACTGAGGCTGAGTTGCTTAAATCTAAAGTACTTGGAAGAAAGTCATTAAAAGATGTCAGAGAAGCCCTTGCAGATTTAGGAATAGAATTGCAAAAATAATATTTCTTTCATTATTCTTTCATAAACACAAAACTATTTAAACAAGTTCTGAATTATACAAAACATGGCATTAAACGTACCTGAATCAATGGATAAATGTTTATATTTTACAAACAGAAATAATGAAGATGTAAAACTTCTCGCATGGGTTTATAGAAAAGAATGTCCAAAGTGTAAAAAAGATCAAATGGGCAAGCCGGTTGACCCAAAAACGGGAAGACCAAAATCTAGATCTCTAGAATATGTATGTCCCTCTTGTGGATATACAGAAGAGAAAGCAGTACATGAAGAGTCTTTAACCTTAGAAGCTATATATACGTGTCCTCATTGTAATAAAGAGGGAGAATCTACTACTATCTATAAACGAAAATCATACAAAGGAGTACAAGCATACATTCTTGAATGTCAACATTGTAAAGAGATTATCCCCATTACAAAAAAACTAAAGAAAATTAAGAAGAAGAAATAGAAATTATTATAAACACTACAATTATTCTTACATAGATATGGGACTTATAAAAATGGTGTTTTTTGTTGGTTTAGTCGTTATTGGATTATTTCTTTTTGCAGGTTCTGGCCTTTATGGAAATATTGTCGGGATGGTTGCATCAGATGCTACCATGTACGAATGTTCAGATAATGATGGACGTAACACATATCCGCAAAAAACGCACGGTGTTGTACGGGTAACCACGCCCTCAACAGGAAATATGGAAGTCTTTACCGACGAATGTGTTGACGAGATAACTGTAAAAGAATATTCATGTGATAGAAATACAAACAGAGAAATGGTTACTGAATATGCATGTACAGACCTTGGAACAAAATGTCGGCAAGGTAGATGTTCTCCTGGATGATTATTGAATCGTAACGGTTACACGGAATACTACAGTACTTTTTGTACTAATACTTTGTTTGATAGAATTAATGTCAATTTTTTCTATTTTTGATTTTACGTCCTCTACATCATTTTGTATTCTTTTGCTCGTTTCTTGAACAGTATTAAGATGGTGCTTTGCTGTATCAATCTCTTCCTGTATAGAATTTTGTTTAATAGCATTCATAATTGATTGTTTTTCTTGTTGTACTGCTTGTCCTTTGATTTTTAATTCGTTCAAATAGCCAGTTTCACTTTTCTGAATTAATGCTACCATGTTTTTTTGTTGTTTTTCGTCCAAATTTAATTTGGTCAGGTTATGTTTCAATTTTTGTAATATCTCTACAATTAGTAATTCTGTATCGTTCCAAAATGCAGTAACACTATTTTCAATGTAGGGTTGTATAGGTTTACTCTCTAACGCAATACGTTCATATTTCTTAAGAGCTTTTTGTAATTTTGAAAAGAATGAAAATATGTTGTTTTCTACAATTTTATTTTTGTTTTCAATGTCTTCTACTTGTTTTTTTAAGTTTGTATATTCCTTATACTTTTCACTTTCCAATAAACTTTTATGTACGTTCTGCGCTTGTTTTACTTCTTTTGTTATTTCTATCATTTCTTTTTCATTTTCTATAATCTTGTTTTTCAAATCATGTTCTTTTTCAATTTCAGCATGAAGTTGTGTAATAAATTGTTGAATTTCTGTTACTTTATCAATGTTATATTTAGCAATAGTAATTTTGAAATCTTTGACAAGGAGGTTCAATTCTCCCATTGATTTAAACACGTCTTGGACAGTTTCAAAAAATAAATGTTGTGTAGCTTGATAACTTTTATGCGTTCTCTTTGCCAATTCATCAATTTCTTTGTCTAGTTCTGTATTGAATTCAATGGCTTCTTGGTACTCAGAAAGAGTTTTCCATTTCTTTTCTAATGGAATAAGGTTATCCGTAAAACGTTCCATTTCTCTACAATAATGTTCTTTATGGCCCGTAACGATATTCTTCACACGATCTTCTACTTGTTTCGCATCCTTTTCAGCAATTTCTTTATGTTGAAGAATTGGTAATTTTTCTTTCAGTTGAGTTTTAATATGTTGAATTTTTGTGAAATAATCTACTAAATATGTGTCAAGACCAATCTGAGACACTTTCGTATTGAACCATCCTTGCAATTCTTTTATTGAAATGGTCTCATTTTCTACCGGTTTTTCTTTCTGGAACAGTTTTTTTATACGGTTTAGCATAATTATTTCTGTGAAAGTGGTTTATTTAAATGTTCCCTCATATTACTTTTAAATCCCGCAATATTTATATACACTCATTTTACTCTTTCTTGTACGATGGAAAATACGTCATTACTTGTAACGTCAGCATTACCGTACGCAAATGGACCCCTCCACATTGGCCACATACTTGAATTTATTCAGACAGACATGTATGTCCGGTTCATGAAATTGTTGAACACTAATGTTGTCTATATGGGTGGAGCAGACATGCACGGTACACCCATTGAAATTAAAGCAAAAGCTGTTGGTGAAAAGCCGAGAACGTTTGCACTTAAATTTTATAAAAAGCAGAAAGAAGTACTTGAGAATTATCTTATTAATTTTGACAATTATTATCATACAGATACGCCAGAAAATCAGGAACTTGCAGAATTTTTCTATACTGAATTGAAGAAAAAAGGACATATAACACGTAAAAAAATGACTGTAATGTACTGTGAATCGTGTAAAAGATTCTTACCAGATAGGTTTGTGAAAGGATCATGTCCACATTGTGGCGAAGATGATCAGTACGGTGACATATGCGAAAAATGTAATACTGTTTTGAAAGGAATAGACTTAATCGAACCACACTGCGTGTTATGTGCCAAAAATCCTATACAAAAAGAAAGTGAACATTACTTTTTTACACTGAAGAAATTTTCTAAAAGATTAGAAACATGGATGAACGATCCTGAATCAGGAGTACAGCCAGAAATTAAAAATTGGTTATGTGGTTGGATAAAAAACGGTCTTGACGATTGGTGCATTAGTAGAGATGCTCCTTATTATGGTTTTGAAATTCCTGACTCTGTAAAGGAAACTGGCGAAAAAAAATATTTTTATGTGTGGTTAGATGCTCCTATTGGTTACATTTCATCAACAAAAAAGTGGTGTGATAAGCACGGTAAGGATTGGAAAGAGTATTGGTACAAAGGAAGGGTACAACATTTCATTGGTAAAGATATTGTCTATTTTCATTACTTGTTTTGGCCAGCAATGTTTATGGGGATGGACATTCCACTTCCAAAACTCTTAACGCACGGATTTGTTAATGTTAATGGTACGAAAATGAGTAAATCTCGTGGTACGTTTTTTACTGCAGAAGATTTTTTGAAATTGTTTCCAGCAGAACTGTTACGATTTTATTATGCATCACATTTAGATACAAAAGTGTCAGATATAGATTTACAATTTGACGATTTTAAAGCTGTTATTAATAATGTGTTAATGGGCAATTTGGGCAATTTTTGTTATAGGACACTTACATTTGCGCAGAAAAATTATGATTCTTTGGATGAGAATGCTGTTGAAGGTGCTTTAGTGAAGAAAATTAATGGTTTAATTGAAAAAACGAAGAAAGAGTATAACGTATTCAATTTTAAATCTGCTGTTAAAAACATTTTACAAATTGCTGATGTTGGTAACGCATATTTTCAAAAAACTGAACCATGGAAAAATAAAGAAACGTCTGCTGCACAGGTAAATTTCTGTGTTAACATTGCGAGAAATTTGTCAATACTTGTACAACCCATCTTACCAGAATTTGCTATGAAAGTACAGAAAGCATTAGGTGAGAAAAATCTTGTCTGGGACGATATAAATTTTCAATGGAAGGGTACTGTAGGAAAAGTAGCAATACTTGTTACCAAAGTTGATAAAGTACCTGAAATGAAAGAATCTTCTTCCAAAAATGAATTTCCATTACATATGAAAGTTGGTAAGATTATTGATGTGAAAAATCATCCTGACGCAGATAAATTGTATGTTCTTAAGGTTGATTTTAAATCTGAGAAAAGGCAAGTTGTTGCTGGTTTACGCGAACATTTTTATCAAAAGGATCTTGAAGGTATGAAAGCTGTATTTTGTGTCAATTTAGCAAAAGCTAAGATTCGTGGAGAAGTGAGCGAAGCGATGGTGATGGTAGCTGAAGATGGTGAACATGTTGAATTGTTGAATGTTGGTTCTGCTAAAGTGGGTGACGATGTTCAGTTTGAAGGTTTATCTTCATCACACAAAGAAGTGTCATTTAACGATTTTCTAAAAATTAAAATGACTGTAAAAGATGGTCATGTTATCTATAATAAAGCTAAAATGGTCACGTCTAAAGGATCAGTTAAAGTAAAGAAAGTTAAAGATGGTTCTAAGATTTGTTAGAAATTACTTATTTTTTTCTATAGCCAAAAACTTTATCATAACTTTTATGATTCATAAATTCTAAAACAAAAGAAATTATTTTTATTTCATCACCAATAATAGTGTAAATTAATCTCCAATATCCAACTAAATCAATCTTCCACAGTCTATCTGTTCCGTATCTAGCAGAAACTGTCTTGGAAATAACTTTTCTTGGGATATGTATCCCAAATTGTGGATCAATCTTAAGGTTATTTTTTGCTCTTTCTATTGACTTAAGAAGTTGTATATTTTGGGAATTCTCAATACCCTGTACTTTTTCTTCAATAACTTTCTTTTGTAGTTCTTGATAACTACTATCTGCTTCTTCAGAAAACTCAACCCAAACTTCTTTGTCCATTTTATGCTACTCTCACGGCCCTGCTTAACAAAGATTTTAGTTTTGGATTATTATTGTATGTCCAAGTTAGTCCCTTAGTACCAATGATGATTTTACCACTTTTTTCCAAATATTCCAAAATCAAATTGAGCGTTTGATGCATAATCTGGGTAGGTAGTCTTCTCTTGAGTTCACTTTTGGTTATTACTGTATCTGCTTCTTGCAGGACTTTTTCTACTGTAAGAACTGTTTTCAGATTTGGATAGTGAAGGATTTGTTGCATTTTTTGATTATTATATAAACTTATATATAGATAAACTTATATAATATATAAAGATTTCGGTTGTAAATTAATCATTTGAAATAGAGAAAAAACCGATTATTTTTAGAATTATTATTAAAATGAGTTATTAATAGACGGTAGCCAACGAAATTATTATATACTCTCTTAATTTCATTCTTGTATGCACAAAAGAGGACAGATAACGATTTATGTAATAGTTGGTATTATACTTATTGGAGGAATTTTTCTTTTATTTTCACTTAATGATTCTCCTGAAGATATTGATACTGTAAGTCATGCACAGTACACTGGTCTTATTGAAGGTTGTATGAAAATGGGTATGACTCGGACACTTGACATGATTGGAATGTATTTACCTGAGATAGGGCCATTACAAACAGTTCCAACAGATGAAGAATATGCATTAATGATAGAAAATCATCTTGATTATTACTTACCCTATTGTCTGGAAACACTTTCAGTAACGACAATGTCTGAAGTAATATTTTCGCCGTCTGGTATTATCATTGAAACTGATATTATTGGAGAAAGGGGGACGGATATTCAAGAAAAAGAGTTTGGCATGTATTCTATTGAATATGGAAATTATGATGTTCGTCACATTTTTGAATTATCAAGATTATTGATTGATACGTATGATGAAGGAATATGCGTTTCATGTACTGTACCGTACGCATCTGATAATAATTTGGTAGTTGATATTGTCTCTGTTACAGATACAGAAATTGTTGCAACAATAATTCATCCAACACTATTAGACGGGGAGGAATATAGATTTACATTTAACAATGAAATATAGTATAATAATAATTATTTGTATTTTAGCAGCGTTTGCGAGTGCAGAATGTCCTCCTGATTGTGCTGTGGACGAATTATCTGGTCTTACGCCGGCAGAGATTGGTCAAGTTCCCGTTGATTTGTTAGATTTAAGTGAACTTTCTGATGATCAAATCGGGGCGTTAAGTCCCGTTCAAAAGTTTGCGTTAACAGTTGACCAAATAGTTGATCATTTAGATAGGTTTACAGATTTGACTGAAATACAATCAGCACCAGAAGCAATTTTCAAACAGTATAGTGTAGATGTAATGGGTTTTGATAGTAGTGCGTATATTAGTGATGATATCATTTATGCAAGTAGTGGTGAACAGGATAGTTTATCTCTTACTGGAAAAGAATCTTGGAGTTTTTTAGTTGATAAAGATGGTATAATTAAAGTTGGTGCTCCTGACGGAATCTCACAAAATCAAATTACGGAATCAGACACCTTTAAAATTGATTGGGCAACAGATTTGACGTTACGTGATGGTACAACCCATCGTGTTGACGGTCTTTCTTTTTTGGAAGGAAAAGCGTATGTTAAAGGTGGTGATGTTGGACAGATTGGAACATACAAAATAGGCGGAACTGGTGACGTTTCTGTTTATTTTGATGCTGTTGTTAAACCAGAAGAAAATTATGTTGATATTGCTGAGGGTAGTATTGGTATCAGCAGTTCAGAAACTGAAGAGGTAAATGTTAAAGTTCTTCCCGGTAATGAATTGTTTGACATGCTCAAGTATGACTATTCAACAGATCCACCATCGCTTATTCCAAGTGAGATGGACCATTTAGAGATTACTGTGAGTGGTGGTGATAGTATTAGTGCTTTTTCGCGGGCGGAGGAAGGGAAGACACCTAAGTTGGTGCATAATGATGGTGGTGGAGAGTTTAGCATTAATACGGGTAGGATAAAAATGGGGATAAAAGAAGATGGCGAGACTGGTGATAAAGAAAGCTATCTTACAATTAACAATCTGTTTTCAAAACATGGAGGAGTAATTAATCCAGTAAATAGTGTGGCCTTTGAATTAGTACTAAAAGAAGAAGAAAAAGATTCTCTTATCCGCACAAGTTCTTCAAATCGCTGGCAAGTAACTGTTAATAATGAGCAAGTAACTGTTAATAATGATGTTGTTAATGAATTGGCTTTTGGATTAAAAGTGTCAGACCAATTAGAATTCAATAGAATAAAAACCATTGAAGATCTAAAATACATATATCCTGACATTGAATTTGAGATTTTTCAAAAAACTTTAGAAATCATGTCTGCAGGTGGGGAGTTTACTACAATTAAAATTCCTAGTTTAAAATCCATCACATCAAATATGGCTCAATTCGTAACAGAATGGTTAGATAGTAACCCTACCACGGACGCTTATGTAAATAAAATATTATTCTATGATGAAGCACAAGCTGCAGCACTACCAATTCCTGGAGTGTTTATTTTTGGTGAAGCTGTGCTTGTTCCAGGTGGAAAAGTGATTCGCTCCATAACAGACGCGAAACAGATTGGCGATCACGAACTAAGACATGGATTTGATAATTATATTGAACACTATGAAACAGAAGACTTCTCTAGAGAAGAGATTGAGAGTGAAGGAATTCAATCAAAATATCGAGAATTAGCTCAAAGAAGCATGATAAAAATCAGAAACGACGAAGAATTAGTAAAAATTGCTAATGCCATGGATCATTTAGTTACAAAATCAGGCGCACATACTCTTCATAAATTTGAAACTGCTTTAAAAGATACAGATGAAATTCCTTTTCTTCATGGACATTTTCTAAAAATTTATGCCGAAGCTCCGGATACTGATGAAGCATTTAGAGCACAACAATTAGCAAAGCAATATGTATCTAGGGTAAGACAACTAACCGGTTTATATCCTTATGCATTTAAAGGTTATGAACGGGGAGAAGATCGGCCAAAAGAATATGCTGAAATTCCTACGGTTGGTAGTGAAAGAGAAGACCCATATTTACGATTAAGAATCGCACAAGGAGATGATGTTGCAAGAGATACTGTTCAGATGGAATATGACGCAGGTGTTATACCTAAAGAAAAATACTTATACTTGATGGGAGAACATTGTGAAGGAAGCAATTGTGGAAGATGTAAATATTATTCGTTAACATGCTTATCAAGGCCAGAAATTGTTTTCTACTCAGAATAGACGGTAGCCAACGAAAACCTTTATATACCCTCATTCTTTTCTTTCTCGTGATACGATGGAAGTAAAAAAGGGGAGCAAATATAGAAGTAGTTCTAGAACTTTTTACCCTAAACAGAAGAAAGGACAAATTACAGTATTTATCATTATCGGTATCGTTATTTTGTTCGTTACAGCAACCATTTTGTTCGTAACTCAATCAGTTACAACTGAAAAATTTACGACAGAGGGTGAATATGTGCGTGAAGATGTTCCACTCGAATTTAATCCCATTCAAACATATACAGAAAATTGCCTTTTACAGGTAGCTACTCGCGGTTTACGTATTTTGGGTGAACAGGGCGGTTACATTTATCCAGAACTGGTAGGCGACTTTTCCATTGCAGATCCAACAGATTCTCCAGGAATTAATCTTGAACCTGCACGTGTACCATACTGGCATTTTAACAAGCAAGAAAATAGCGATACAAAAATTACACTTGCATCATGGAAACCGCCGTTATATATGGAAGATGATACTGAACTGAGTATTGAAGCACAGTTAAGTAGGTACGTGGAAGAAAAGGTTGACGAATGTCTTCTTGAATATGAACCGTTTGCACGGCAGGGTTTCCGTGTAATTGCTGGAGAACCTATTGCAGACGTTTCAGTTTCACCGACAGCTGTTCAATTTTTGTTAACTAAACCGTTAGATGTTAAAAAGGATACTGCAGAACGTACAATGGAACGCTTTTCTGTTTCCATACCATTACAATTACAAAAATTGTATGAAGTTGCAGCTGCCATAACGGAAGCACAAGAAAATTATAGTTTTCTTGAACTGCAGGGAATTAATTTGATTGAAATATATGCAGGTACGTCTCCTGAACAATTACCACCGCCGAATGCGCTTGACGTTAATTTTATTGGAACTCAATGGACAACGCCTGACGTTGAACGTAAATTTCAATCATTATTAACAACGCACGTTCCCATGCTACGTTTCTTTGGAAGTAATAACATGTTTGATTATGTATTTCCAACATCGCGGTTAAGCGATACGTTCCAATCGGTGTACGATAACTTTATTGTACCGGTAGAATGGGAAAATCCTGGCGTCTCTGTCCGGTTCAATTATTTTGACTGGCCGATATATATGCACCTGACAGAAAGTGGTACTGTAAAACCGCGAGAATTATTTATCAGTAATACATTAGGTTTTCCACCATTTACATTTGCAATGCAAAAATATAAAACTCAGTATGATGCAAGTTATCCCATCCTTGTAACGATTGATGACGAAACTGCGTTTGATGGTACGGGTTACACGTTCAATATTGCACTTGAAGCTAATCTGCGTAACAATTGGGCAGTGGAAGATGGTGGAGAGACCGTTTCTTTAACAGGTTTTGCACGACCGTTAATCTGTGACGAAAATAAACGTAACAGTGAACTTATTAAGTCTGTTGTTGTTGATAGTTATACATTTAATCCCGTTGATACTGTTCGAATAGGATTAACTATTCCTGAAGAAACTGAATGTTTAATTGGTTTAACGGATATGAATGGTGAACTTGAAACTGAATATCCGCTTATAACTGGCGGTGTTGTGAATTTTATGAAAGAAGATTATTTAACAAACTTTTATCCCATTGATACGTATGAATATCAAGAAAATCCTGGAATTATAGGGTATGCACTTGGCGAACCTGAAAATGTTATTCCATTACATAAAGTTGTGAGCGTTCCCGTCTCAGTTAAGAAAATTTCGTTAGAAAAATGTATTGACGATAATTGTTTCTTTGCAGATTCATTATTTGCTCCCGATCCAGTTATAAGTTATAGGCCTGAAGCCTTAGGTGAAAATCATGGATGGGTATTAACCAGTTCTAAAAAAAATCTTAGAGATACAGAAACAGCAACCATTTTCCTTGAACGTATCAGCGATACCGTTCCAGGCGTGTTCAATTCACCGTTTCAAGCGGCTATAGCTGTGTCAGGACCTGAAACTCAAGAAGTTGAACTTGTTCCTGGCGTGTATAAAGTTACGGGAACTGCAGTTTTAAATGAACCTATAGTGATACCTGAAGAGAGGCGTTGTATTGAAATTGAAATTATTCCTGGAATATGGGAAGAATCTGAATGTTTTACAATTGATGAGATTACATTTGATGCGTTTGTTACTAGTCAGATTGAATGGAACACGAAAGATACGTACATTACAATAACGCCTGAACAGTTATACGGATCACAGGGTATAACATTATATTTACCAGTACAAGAAATGCGTAATGTACCTGAAGAGGAACATGTACGTGTCATGGAAGATCTTAACGTTATGGCAGAACTTTCAAATTTAACACGACAATTAAAAACAAGAAGAATGTTACACCCAACATTTACATAAATATAAAGATGAAAATTACAAAGATGTGGAACGGTGCAGGAATGTTTATGATACTATTAGTTATTCTCATGCCGTTTTATTCAGCAAGTGCACTTGCAACGTACGTTTCCGTATCACAGAATCATGGTACTGCAAACATTAACGGCTTTCTAGATGCACAGGGTGACACGTGGACAGTTGAAGCAACGATAACTGATATTGTTGGTGATGTAACTGCTGAAGAGGTTTCGTTAGTTGTTGGTTCTCGTAATGCACAGTTTCAATCATGTAGTACGTCTGATCTTGGTGCAGTGTGCAGTTATGCCAGTCCGCTTGAAAGTGGCCTTCCCGAAAATACGTACAGTTTTGAAGTTGTATACGAAACTGTTGACAATAACGGTGTTACACAAACTGTATCATCAGTAAGCAATTCTGTTACTGCTGACGGAAGTTCTCCCTCTATCACGTTTAGAAATGGTGCCGTGTCACAGAACGTTGATGGAACGATCGACATTACTTTTTATGTTAATGATAAGTTGTCTACTCTTCCCGTTGTTGGTTTACAGCATGTTGAAATAGTTGATGCTGATACAGGTGCAGTCTTACAAACGATGGACGTTGACGACGGCGATGATGACTTTTCGTATACTGGTAAAGTAGAAACTGAACTTACTGGTGAGGGAACTAAGCATATAAAAATTCGTGCAGTTGATAGGTTTGGCCATGAATCAAGTAGCAGTGCAGTTTCACTTAAAGTTGATTATGTTGCGCCGGTTATTGACCAAACATTAAGTTTTACGGCACTTGACCGTTTCATTGGCGAGACAAGTTCACGATCAGATATTCAGGTTAATATTACAGATACAACCTATCCTATTACCGTTACTGCATCATCTCCTCATGCAGATTTAGAAGATGATCCTGCAACGTGCGTTTCTAAAGTTGTTGATGGTGCACGTTTGTATACATGTACGTGGAATGATGTGTTAGTTTTTTCTGGTGAGACAGTTCAACTTTCTGTTACTGCAGAAGATAAGTTTGGGAATACAGTAACTCAAAATGTTCAAAAGACGTTTGTGCCTGATACTGATAAACCCGTTGTTACTTATTATGGAACGGACAGAATATATAATGAACAATCGTATGCAATGTCTGGTAAGAATCGTGTAATTCTTATTGTTGATGAACAGGGTTCAGGAATTACTAAAGATACGGTCGTTGCCAATTTGAAGGGTGTTGGCGGTGCAGATAATGTACGGCCTGACGAATGTGGTTCTGTTGAGGGAACGTATGTATGTTATTGGGACGTTACCGGTACAATATCTGCTGGAAATAAAAAGATATATTTAACACGGTTTGAAGATGCTGTAGGAAATGAAGGTGTGAAACCGTCACCAGAAATTGTTGTTGATACTGAAAAGCCTGAAGTTATTGTTGATTCTATTGAACTGTTTGGCGTTTCTAATAGTCAAGAAAAAGAGTATATTCAAAGTAATGATGAGTTACTGATAAAAATTAAAGTTAAAGAACGGAACGGTCTTCGATTCTTTGTTGAGATGGACGATGTTATCATGGACTCTGCAACTGAATATCCTGAAAAGGATTTTTCACAAGAAGGATGGGCAGAATTTAATGAAGAAAGTTGTGTACGGTCAGACGATGATGTGTTAGTCTGGGAATGTTCATTGTTAACAAAACCTGTTAAAAGTGGTCCTGATAGTGTAAATTTTGATTTAATTGTTCAAGATACTGCAGGTAATGAAGGATACAAAAAATCTCAATCGTTTCAGTTGTTAGGGTTAGACGAAGAAATTGATCCTGATTATTGGGAAGTTGGAAGTGTTTCTGAGAATGGTTTTATTGACATATCGTCAACGGAACTTGCAACGTTACGTTTACCCGTTGCCGTTACGTTAGAAGCAGGTACTAATGTTAAGATGTTACACATGGATCCGTTAAGTTGTGAAGGTGAAGATGAAAGTCCTACAATTAGTAACATGTTTTTGTACGGTGCATCTCTTGAGGGTGATAATATTGCAAGTCCAACATTATTGTTAGAGTTTGAACAGTTTGACGGTCTTGAATTTTTTAATGTTGAAGAAAATGAAGATGTTGCAAAGTTTCCACGTGAATACAATTGTACCATTCAAATATATTCGCAGATTGGGAAGAACGCATTATTGTCTGCAGAGATGCAAAAAGTTTCAATAGATGTTGAGTTTGCGTTATCAGAATTAGGTGCAGAAGATAAAGCTCTTCAAGATAAGATTGATGCTGCACGTGATGTTGCAATGAACAAAGCGTGGTCATGGACGGACGAATTCCTTACAGTTATTGGCTGGATAGAATTTGTCAACAATTTAATTGTAAAGCCTTTGATTGGAATTATTGAAATTATAGATATTGTGAAGATTTCTTTAGAAGGGGCATCAAAGAATCCTATTACAAATACCCCTGCAACTGCTATATGTCATAGTACTTCTATTGGTCAGCATACATTAACTGGTGTCACGTCAGCTATTCAGGGAGTGACGGGAATCTTATCATGTAATGCTAATGCGTTTAATTTTGGAAGCGGTACGTCATGGTTAGGAGAATGGCACAATCAAGTATTAGGATGGTACAATTATCTATCTCTTAATCAAGATTCGTATATAGGGATTGAAGGTGTAGCTACTGGATTTGTAACAAATCCTCATCAAGTTCGTGATATTCAAGATAATATGCTTACGTCTGCTGTTGGTTTATGCGTCCCTGGTATTGTAAAGAATCTTGGCGAATGGCGTAATATTGCATGTCGTAAAGTGTACTGTTTAGAAAATGAAGTTGCTGCAGGCATTCCTGTAAGTGTCTGTGAACAGCTTGAAGCTAACATGATATGTAAATATGTTGTTGGGGAAGTGTTTGAATTTGTTCCATTTTTAGCAGGATTAGATGCGATATTAAACGCTATAAAAAATGTATTTAAAGATTGGATTAGTGCTATAACAAACATTCCTGTTTTTGTCTGTGGATTATTTTGTCCTATAAGTCCTGCAGGTGCTGGAACATGTAATGCATTTCAAGCTGTCCAAAAATTAATAAGTATTATAGGTACTGTTGCATCAACACTTGAAACACAAGATTACATAGGTAAATCATATTGTAGTATGATAGAATGAAAATGAAAATAATGGTTGGATTTGTCGTGGTTCTTCTACTTTGTAGTTCATTAGTTATTGCTGAAGACGTTATAGATGATCCTTGTTCAGGTTTCTGGGACAGTATTAGTTGTTTCCTTTGGGGAAATCCTGATAATCGTGCTGGGGATAGTTTGATCGAAGGACGGAATTTGGTTGGGGAAGCTGCAGCTGGTCTTTTTGAGTATGAAGAAGGTTCAGGGACTCAAACAGATCCATATATTGTTGATGTCCGGCGTGGATATTCTAACCCAATTCAATTAAAAAAGATATATGGTTGGTATCAACTGAGAGATGTTGAATCTGATGCACTTCTTGGAAACAAGTTTGCAAGTGGAAAGTATGACGTTGGTGGAATTTACATTTATGATTATGATGATACAAATAGAAAAGTGTATCCCTTAATTGATGGAAAAGAAACGGTTCAGAAATATGTTTTTGATTTAGATCAAACTGGTCAGGGGGAATATGTTACATATAGGACTGGAGTTCTTCCTGAATATAAGTATAAAAGTTATTTTGAACCAGATCCAGAAACAGAATATGAAGGGGTTGCTCCATTTACGCCACATGAATCACAGGTACAAGTTCCTCAAACAGAACCGGTAGTTCCAGCTGTTGAAACTATTGTTGAAGAACCAGAAGTTACTATAGAACCTGAAGAGGAAGAGGTTGTTGATCCTATCCCTGAACCAAAAGTTGAACGGCCAGCAACACCTCCAGTATTACTCCAATTACCAGAGAGAATAAAAGATGGTGGAAATGATGTGTGGCAATTGATGAATGAATATCTTGGAGATGATCGATATATATTATATAAGAAAGGAGATGCATCTAAAACTAATTATTTTATTGGAAGGCTTGAAGATGGCCAAAGAATGAGAATTTCTGAACAGCATGGTACTGACTGGGATGGTATTGACTTAACTGGTGGTCCTGTTGATCTTCATTCAAGTTCTCTTGAAGAACTTGCACGTCTATCTCCAACTCGAGCTTCTACGTCTGTTGCATCTGTCGTAGAACCTTATCCTCCAAATCCTGTTGGAAGGGCTGTTGCTGAATCTGCTCCTGATGAACCTACTGCTCAAGAGGGCGAAACTGCTCCTGCTTCAGAACAAGAAGAAAATGTCGGTCCAGGGAGTACCGCACAAACTAATCCTGTGGAGACTGAAGCACCACTTACATCTGCTGATATCGAAGTAGGAGATGTATTGATAAGAGAAGACAGAACAGAACATACTGTAGACTTTGTTGATGAAAATGGGGCAGTAG
This sequence comes from Candidatus Woesearchaeota archaeon, assembly GCA_018676855.1. Taxonomy (GTDB): domain Archaea; phylum Nanobdellota; class Nanobdellia; order Woesearchaeales; family GW2011-AR9; genus PCYB01. The sequence goes on along the minus strand of JABHDY010000003.1, from coordinate 17,339 downwards.
TTTTTGAGGGAGAAGATGGTGTCATTTCTGCAAGAAGTATTGGTAAATATACAAAAAAGTCTTCAGTACAAGTTACTCCTACCGATCCAGGAGATCCTGAAGATGTTTCCGGTGTTGACGAAGCTGATGATGAAGATTATAGTCCATCACCATCAAAGACAACTTCTGGAACTAGAATAGGAATAAGTCCAGAAGCGAAAATAAAGATGGATGAGTTAAGATTGGAAATTGATTATAATACTGGAAAAATTGTTATAGGTAAAAAAACAATTGCACAATTTGATTACTCAGAAAAAGAACTGAAAGAAATGGGTGTCAGCCCAACAGATATAGTGACTTTTAATGTTGTTGATGGTAAACTTGTAATAACAGCAACAGATAAGGATGGAACAAAAACAGTTATTCGGGGAGAATCTTCTGACGATATTGAAAAAAGTGTTCTAGAATCTCAATTAGAAGCAGGAAAAGCTCAAATTGCACAAAGACAAGAAGCACAAAAACTTAAAGTTGGCCAAACAACTGATCAAATTCGGTCACGTAACCTTTTCCAATTTCCAAGTATTCGTGGAGTTGTAGATTTAGGATGGTCAGGATATAAAGAATGGATGCAAGATGTTGATAGGTTCTTTGCAGCAAATTATTTAGGAACTGATTATTGGGTCTCAGGGATATGTGAAGACGTTGGTTACGATATCGATCAACCGGCAGGCGTTGCACTTATACAAACACAATCAGATACATGGCAACTTGTTGCACATGTTAGCGCAGAGAAATCTAAAGCAGGTGCGATGCCGTGCGACGAAAATGCTGAATGTCCACTTGACTTAGAATGTCAAAATGATGGGTTATGTTATAAGGAAGGAAAAGACGTCCCTGAAGAATCGTTCTTTTACAAAATCAGTTGGGGAGTAACAGCTCCGAGAGATGAAGAGTTTACTGCACAGATAGATGAAGATAGTCAACCAGTAACGTTTAACTTACAACTTAAAGGATCAAAAGATATATGGCTTTTTGCAAATAATAATACGGGCGTTGCAGACGAAAATTCTATTGGTCTTGATAACGGAGAAAGAAGTAGCCAGTACTATCCAGAACTTATTGTTGATTATTCATTGCATGATTTTGATGAGATATGTGTTATATGGGGAGATAATAAACCTAAAACGTTTGATGATTGGTCTGCAACAGGTTCTAAGTCTATCGGTAACAGATGTAATACTATCGTTAAAGCGAAACCTATTTCTGTTGATAAAGCAAAAGGAACGTCACGAGTACATGCAGACGAAAGTGGTTCATATTGTGGACTTAATGGATGTTAAAATGATACAACATTATATTGCGTCATTAAAACAAGCAAAGATATTGAGAGGATTCTTTCTTGACATACTCTTTGGTACAATAATATTTGTTCTTGCAGGAATTATTGGATTCTTATTACAAGCAAAAAGTGGTGCACTACGTACAATTCCATTACAAAATCTTAAAGAACAATTATTATCATCGCCAGAACTTGCACAAGCGCTTACAACAGATTTACAAGGATTCCTTGCAATTCTTATCATAGGCATTCTTATTTTAACAGTTGGTTCACTTTTACTATTCTCACTTACACGATCACTTATTTGGAACAATATACTTAACAAAAAATTTAATAAAAAGAAATTTTGGCGATGGAACACATTTCTCATAATATTACCATTCCATGTCTTACCCTACTTCATGGTATACTTTTTTATTAAAAGTATCGTAAACGCATTTCTTTCATCAACAACATTCCTTGCAGTTATTAACGCATTCTTAAGTTTAGCACTCATTATACTATTTCCAATACTTATTTTCATACTTATGTACTCATTTACACATGAATATCGTGTGTGGCAATCGTTTACATTTGCATACGAATTGATACAAAAGAAATGGTCAAAAATTAAATGTCTTTACGTGTACGCGTTAGGTACAGCAATTATACTTAACATAATTATATTTGGATTAGGAAAAATAGTTTTAATACCATATATCACGGGAGTACTTTTCCTATTATATATAGCATGGTTACGAATATACGTAGCGAAAATGCTTAACTTTTCTTAAATTCGCCAGCAATGTCGATAAGATCTACATGTCCTAAAAAGAGTGCTCTGCAACAAAACCGTTCCATTCCTAAAGAATCTAGTATTTTCTTAGGATGTTCATCTTTTTCTTTCCGTTCATTGAACTCTTCCCAAAGGTGTCCAACAGGTTTCCCACAGGAAAAACAACGTATAGGTATAATCATTGTTTAACCTCCGTAAAACAATGATTGCTTAAAAATTTGTTTATTTTTATTGTAATCATTTTATTTGTATCCTCTTATCGGTATGATTTTTGTCGTTTTGCTCGTGCTTTTGAATCGTTAGGTTTACAAACTTCCTTCCGTCTTACATCAGCAACAAGTAATAATCTATCATATTCTGTAAATTCTTTTTTAAGTTTAGGATCGTGTTGTACAAGTGCACGTGCAATAGCCAGTCTAATAGCATCCGCTTGACCGTTCATACCGCCACCGTTAACAGTAACATTAATGTTAACACTTTTTGCTTTTGCACCCATTAAGACTAAAGGTTCACTGATACGCAATCTTGAAACGTCATTTCCATACTGTTCAAGTTTTTGATTATTAATAATAACATTACCCTTTCCATCTTGGTAAAGGACAGCTCGAGCAACTGCTTGTTTTCGTGATCCCTGTGCATGAATTATGTTTTTCATTTTCCACCTACATGTTTACAAAGTTCTCCCACAGTAATATGATTACGTGTTGGAAGTTTTTTTACTGAAGAATCCTTTAAAATAATAAGGTCTTTATCTGCAAGTATTTCTGGAATGCCAGAATAACACATGATACGTTTAAACGCGTCTTTTCCACGTGCTTGTTTCCATGGAAGCATGCCTCTGATAGATCGTCGTACATGTCTGTCCGGTAATCGTATACGTTTAGCACTCTTTAACGGATATCCTTTTCTTAAACGTTTTTCTTTTTCTTCTTTAAACACAAGTACTTTCTTTCCACTTAAGACAATTTTTTCACAATTTACAACCTTTACTTCTTCGCCTAATAATGCATCTTTAGCTACACGAGATGCCAAACGTCCAAGTAACATATTTTCTCCGTTGTATATTTTCATCCTAATATCCTCACATTCTTACCTTCAGGATTCTGTGTAAGTAATTCTTTAATAGAAAGTACTTTACCCTGAGCACTAATAATCTTGTTTCGTGCTTCATCAGAAAAATTCATTGCTGCAACGTCAACTTTCTTATTTAACGTTCCAACACTTAACACTTTTCCAGGAACTATAATAGTTTCACCGTCACGTGCAAACTTATCAATTTTGTAAATATTAACTGTTCTTCTTTCACGTGTTGGTTTCTGTAAATCTTTAACAATTCTTTTCCAGAACCTACTTTCAACAGTTTTACCTTGTAGCTCAGCTATAAGTTCTTGTACAATGTTGTTCGTAGGGCCTGTTCGTCTTACCATTTTTATATTTGTTGTTCAAATTGTGTTGCTTTCTCGATTAAAATGTCTGCACTTTTAAGCAGAATTTCTTTACATGATAGTTGTCCCCAACTTTCAAGCGTGAAAATGATGTTGTCTGTATAATCTAACGTGATATTGTCGTCAAGTTCTGCATAATATGTTAAAAGACGACTTTGGTACACATTGTCTTGGTTAACCTGTAACTTATTTCCCTTTAATGTAAATACGTTATCGGTACACATGTCCATAACACGTTGAGGATCCTTTACTGCACCAACTTTTAATACGGGTTCTTTCATATAAAATGCCCAACCAGGTGCCCATTTAATATGATCTTTTCCCTGACCCATGATTGCCGTCATCGTCACATCTAACTTTTGTTTTGATAATAATTTTATAATTGGCATTTTTGCTTGAACAAAAACACATTTTGGATCGCTACTTTCAGCCTCTTCAGCGTATACATATCCCTTTTTTGCAGATTTAAGTCGTATTTGTAATGTACATCGTGCACTTTTTTCTGTAATTTCATCTTCATTTTCTGGTAGACGATAACTTTTCATATCTGTCTTGATAGGAGTTAATCCTAACCGTAATGCAAGCATTTCATCGAACAATGCAGAATCGTTATCTTTAATTTCAACATTTTCAACAGCTAATGTTGGAACTTCTTCAACAATTAAACGCCGAACAGTGTTTGCGAACGCTTCACTTGCACCTTCTATACGAAAAATAATATTATTATTTTTTTTCTCTTCCTTAATTTTATGAAGTTTGATTGCCATTGTTATTTATACACGTCTCCCTCGCCGACCGCCTTTTGCTCGACATCCGTTATGTGCTTCAGGAGTTACCTCTTCAATCTTACCAATTCTCATACCCACACGTGATAATGTTCGTATAGCAGCTTGTGCACCAGGCCCAGGATTTTTAGGACCGTTATGACCACCACGTGCTCGAACTTTAATATATAACCCACGAATACCCTTTTCTTTACAAATTTCTGCAACTTTTTTTGCTGCTCCCATGGCTGCTGTTGGAGAACTTTCCAATCTGTCAGACTTTACAATTTGTCCACCAGTTGATCGTGCAATGGTTTCTGTACCTGTAATGTCAGTTATAGTGATAAGAGTATTATTGTATGTTGAAAATATATGTGCAATGCCCCAACGGATTTTTTCCATTTGGTATGGCCTTCTTTCCCTTGTATCGGGTCCTCTTCTATTTTGTTCCTGTGGTCTCATTGGTAGTATCCTCAGCTGGTTTTTCTTCAGTTGAATTTGTAATCATTTCTTTTTCTTTTTGTATTTCTTTAATTTCATGTGCCCTTTCAGGATGATTTTCGTCAGCCAGTTCAGATGACGTTTTAAATCGTAAAATTGCTTCTTCTTCTAAAGTAACAAGGTATGACGGAGCAGTAATTTCTTTATCTCCAATTGAAACGTGCCTATGCGTGATGAACTGTCGTGCTTGTTTCATGCTACGTGCAAGATGTTTCTGAAACAAAACACTCTGTAATCGTCTATCAAGTACATGTTTAATGTCTAAACTTAATATCTGGTCAAGTTCTGAACCTACGGGAAGTAATCCTAATTTTTGTAATTTTCCAAGAACTTGCTTTTTTTCGTGTTCACCCTGTGCACTTTTATCAGTTGTTAACCTTTTAGCAATATTTTTATACTTTTTAAGGAATGAACTTATCTTTAACAACTCTCTTTTATTTCTAAGACCATAGTCTCGACGAAGTATTTTATCCTCATCAATATTCTTTTTAATCCATGGATGGATTGGCGTTTCGTACTTTTTCCGTAATTTCTTAGGATCTCCCATATTTATTTACCCTTCTTTGCAGTAGCTTTTTTACGTACACCAACAACCTTACCCTTACTACGCCTGAAATTGCTTCGCGTTCTCTGACCACGTAATGGAAGTTTCTTTTGATGTCGCATACCACGTAATGATTTGATTTTCTTTAATCGTTTAATGTCATTATCTAACGTAAAATTTAATGTACTTGTAAGAATATGTTTATGCTCGCCAGTTTCGTAATCTTTCTGTCTGTTACATATCCATGCAGGAATGCCGTGACTTAACGGATCTTTAATAACGCCGTTTAATGATTCAACATTATCTGCTGATAGATTTCCTGCTTTAAGACGTTTGTCAATACCGGCAACTGTACAGAAAATGTCTGCCAAATTGATACCTACACCTTTAATCTTTGTAAGTGCAATTCTGATAGGTTTATCACCGGGAACGTCAACCTGTGCAATCCGTACAATATGTTTGTAAGTTTGGTTTTCTGCCATTATTTATTATCCCCAAGAATACGTTTATGTCTGAAACCCTATAAACGCGTGAACTCGGGCTGATTATATCTAATTTTTCAGTTTGTTTATAAAGGTTTCTGCTTATTCACTCTTTTTCTCTTCATTATCACGTAAATGCCTACGCCACCTTGCAATTGTATAATTTACAGGATTCTTAATATATTTACATAAACCGTCAGGATGACATATACCTATGCCAGTATAATATCCGTCATTGGAACAGTTTGGTGGTAATTTCGCACCTGGAATAAAACTGTGCAACTGGCCATTTATGTACGACATACGTAACTGGTCAGGATTTTGCTGGTTCCATTTTGTAATAAACTGTTTAATATCATTCTTTTGCCATCCTAATTTTCCTAAAAAATTTGTCATTATAAACAGTCCGCGTTTTTTACCATCATCTATACCCTTCAACATATAATGAACACAGGGAGGAAAAAACTCTTCAGTTATGGGACTTGTAATAGATATTTCTTCATACTGTTTAGTTTCACGTTCATCGTCCTCATTTTTAACTTCAAAGTCAAGCGCTTGTAATAACAAATTTCGAGAATTTTCACCCGTAACGTTTCTGTCTAAAAAAGTAAACATTGGCGTTAAGACTTTTTGTGGCATTGCCATTTCCTTTTCAAATTCCATTACCTTATTAGGATCTATTGGTAAACTTACCAATCCAGACTTTTCATGAAAACTGTAGGGCATCCGATACAAATGACGTGACGAGATTAAGATAGTATCTATCTCTAAAATTGATAATGGATCAAATGTTGTTGTATACTCGTTTGAACCACAGTCACAGACATTTTTACGTTCAATCTTTTCCATTAGGATGTTACACTTATCACATGTAATGAATTCTTTCTCGTCTTTAATTGTATCATCGCATTTAGAACAAACAAACTCATTTACATATTCCTCTTGCACTTTTCTTTTCTTTTTACACCGTACACATTTTGTAATAAGAAACTCTCTTTCACCAAACTTATCTTTTAATTCTTGTATACTAAATGCGTATGTATTGTCAAACACTATTTTATTATCTTTTATAGTGATATAACGAGTTGAAATTATGTTCAATAAGTATAATGAGATTTTTTTTGGACATTCAGGAAACATATCTTTCGTTTTCGTCCCTGCAACTTCTTTTGGAAATGATTCAAACGGTACGCCAATATGGAACCCTTTATTACCAGAAAATTTACAACTTATGTCAGTAACGCCGTTTTCTTTCAATGCTTTAATGAATAAATGTGTGGTTAATTTTGAAATTTCCCAATCTGGACAGTCAACATCTAGTATTAAGTCCCAACCTGTTCTTACATTATTAAGTTCTTTCTTTGTAAGATCGCTACTTATTGCTAAAGGATTCTCCCATATTTCTTCACTAGAATGAAGAGACGTAACATCCTGTAATGCTAACTCTAAGACGTCCCGTGGATATGTTAACACGTCTGGCCGTTTTCCAAAATTTCCTACGCCGAACTGCATCCCAATTTCTTTATGTAAAGCATGTTCGATGATAGCGTCCTGAATATCTTTACGTTTATAGAATTTTAGAATGGCACTTTTTGTAAGTTCTGGCATCTCATTGTTAGAATTCTACAGGTTTAAATTCTTTTTGTAAAAATCACCATAATATTTATTAAAAATTGATATATTTTACGTGAAAAATGAAAAAATTTTCGAAAGAAGGAATTGACGGAACGCGTGCATACTTTGAAGATAATTTTGACGAAATAGAAGTAACACTAGGAGATTCAGAATTTTCGTATTTTGTTCTTCCCCATACATTAGAACCTAATCTAAAGAACTTTGTATTTCGATGTACGGGTGAACCAGAAGACGGTTACGTTTTTGGCATTTCTGATACTGTTCCAGAACAATTTAGACAATATGCAGTTGCACATGAATACATTGAGTTTATGAGAATTGGTATGGGTACGCCTGATAGATGTATGACTGCACTTGAAGAAGAATTAAAGTTAGTTCCGAAAGATATACGGCATGATTATATGCGTATGAGACGAGATTTTTTTCATGATTTAATTCAGTATTGTGAAGCTAAACCAGAAAAATATACTCCTGACGATATAGCTGAATTTAAAGGAAGTCTTAGATTATTAGAAGAATTGGTTCAATAAAACTTATAACTTACTCGCTTCTTTCTTAAACTCTTCAGCGTTCTTTTTAACTACTTTAAGAGCATCTTTTAGTGCTTTACGTGGTTCAACGCCTTTTGTTTCTATTAGAAATTCTGGAACTCCGATAAGTGGATGGTCAATCTTGTACGTTGCTATTGTAACTCCCTTCACTTTATTCAGTTCTTCTTTTAGCGTATTACAGAATGTATGTGTTTCTCCTTTCAGTTGAAACACTAATCGAGTTTTCGTTTCTTCAAGAACATTGAATTCCATAAGAACAGATTTATCACATTTTCTTTATAAATGTTTCCAAATTAAGCAGGTAATTATGTCATAATCGTGCAAATACTTCATTTAAACAACTATTATAGAAAGCTTTTTAAAGCTACGCTACAAATATATACTCAAATAGATATTTGGCAGAGACAGATAGTTTAGATCAAGAGTAAAAAAAAATACTAATTCTGTTTCAACTTATAATATTTAGTTTAATAGAGAGGATACAATAAAAAAATGACAACATTTGAAGAATTAAACGTATCACAGAAAGTTGTGAGCGTATTGAAACAAGAAGGAATAGTAACAGCGACAGACATACAAGAGAAAACAATTCCACTAGTTCATGAAGGAAAAGACGTAATAGGAATTTCACGAACTGGCTCAGGTAAAACTGCTGCATTCGGCGTTCCTTTATTAGAAAAAGTACATCTTGGAAAAGGTGTCCAGGGATTAGTCCTTGCACCAACGCGTGAATTGGCAAACCAAATTTCTAACGAGTTAAAGAAATGGAGCAAGAATTTAGGTTTAACAGTAACAACCATTTTTGGTGGAGTTGCAATGGATCCACAGATTCGTGCAATTAGACGATCAGAAATTCTTGTCGCAACGCCTGGAAGATTACTTGACCACCTAGAACGTGGTAATGTAGACTTATCAAGACTATCATGTTTTGTGTTAGACGAAGCTGATAAGATGGTTGAGATGGGCTTTATTGAAGATATTGAAAGAATATTATCTACAACACCGTCAAGTAGACAAATACTTTTGTTCGGGGCAACAATTTCCAACGAAGTTGATTATATTCGTGGAAAGCACATGCATAATGTTGCATTAGCTGAAACTGAATTACATGTTGAGAAAGATTTACTTGAACAGTATTACTACAATGTTCCAACGAACGAAAAATTTTCATTACTTGTACATTTGTTAAATCAAGAACATACGGGTAGAGTAATCATTTTCTGTTCAAAACGGTCAACTGTTGAGTTAGTTAACAAAAACTTACGAAATCATGGCATTAAAGCTGAGATGTTACATGGTAAGATGACACAAAATAAACGGTTAACAGTTATTGATAGGTTCAATGCTGGTAAGACTGACTATTTAGTTGCATCATCTGTTGCTGCTCGAGGACTTGATATTAAAGACGTTACACACGTTTTCAATTATGATTTATCACGAGATCCACAGGAATATGTTCATAGAGTAGGACGAACTGCTCGTGCTGGTGAAGCTGGTAAAGCAATTACATTATTATCTCCGCAAGATCATGGAATTTTTCATGCAATCTTTAGTAGGTACGATATTGATGCTAACGAATTACAAGCTGGCCAAGTTCCTCGATTGAAATTTGAAGTGCAACAACGAAGTTCTTTCGGTGGTAATCGTGGCGGCGGTTACCGTGGTGGTTCAGGTTCATCTCGTGGCAATTATGGTGGTGGACATAATCCTCGCCGTAGAAGTTACGGTGATAGGTCTGGTTCACGACCTTCAAATGGACAATCTCGGTTTGGATCACGAAGATAGTTTTTTCTTTTTTTAACTTTTTTTCTTTATTATTATGTCTCAGTAGTAAATTATATAAATGGGTGGTGTTCTTGTGATATTATGGGAAACGTAATTAGTATTCATAGACCTGAAATGGCTGACCTCCATGCAATTGGTTTGCAAATAGAGGTTCCTCAGGGAGCAACGTATATTGACCGTGGAGACATAATTGATGAAAATCATAGAGAATTATGGGGTTCATGTATTAGTCAATATTTAGGAGGTAAAATCTCTATAGAAATTGCAGTAAATGGTTTACTTCCACATAATCAAAAGTTATTTGCTCGAGGTCATGAAGAAGGACATGCCATTATGTATCTAGGTGAATTAGATTTGTTTAAAAATGTAACAGATAGTGTAGGAATACATCTTCATTTTATGGATAAAGAATATTGTACAACGCATGATAGAGCAACACGTAGGTTCTTAAAGCCAGGATATGGAACTAATGCAGATTTTATAACTGCAAGGAAAAAAAGTTTTTATGAAAAAGAAATGATTGCGCATGCTGGTGGCTTAGTTGCTTTAGTAAAAAATTCTGTTGATCCCAGAATTATTGATCATGTTCGTACAAAGATTGATGAAAGGGATTTAGACGTATATCCAGTTGCAGACGTTATTAGTTTATTTTAGTTACTCTGAATGGTTGGATAAATTTATAAGTTTATTATAATTCTTGATTGAAATGGTATGGCAAGATATGGTAATAGCAATTGCTAATTTATTATTTACTTTTTCTATATTTAGTCAGGTACATCATGGATTTAAAAGAAAGAAAGGATTTGTAATATTACAAACATCAGGATTAACATCTTTAGGATTGTATGCGATTGCAATTGCGTTCTTTACATTATCATTATATTTTTCTGCAATCATTGCTTCTATTAACGCTACGTTATGGGCAATATTGTTTGTTCAACGGATAGTGTATACGAAAGCGTTGTGATTTTTTAGTTACTCTGATCTATAAACCAAAACATTTATATATTTTAACACATTAACTATAGTTAATAATAATTCTACTCAACAATAATTGTGGGGAGGTACTATAATGAGAAAAGACGTAATGGAAAAAGTATCGGCATTAATGATTGCCGCTTTTGGACTTGTTGCAGCACTTGCATGGAACGATGCAATTAAAGCGCTATTTATTGGGCCGTGTGGAACAGAAGGTGCGGGAGCACTTTGTATGCTTTCTTCAGGTGGACCATGGGTATATGCATTAATTGTAACGGTAATAGCTGTCATTGCAACAATATGGATAGCTAAATTGGCAAATAAAAAAGAATAATTTTTTTTTCTTTTATTTTCTTTTTAGTTAGTTTTATAAACTCTTTTACATTACCTACGTGTATGAAAAAGACAGCGATTTTAGATTTTACAACTGCATTTAAATATCCATTTAACAGATCAATAGGTTTGTTAAATATTCTCTGGATCTTTTTACCTATTATAGGATGGTTCGCATTAGGTGGTTATACTATCCGAATTGTTCAAGAGTTTTGTAAAGGGAAGTTTTCTGAATTACCTTCATTTAAATTTAGTCAAGACTTACATTTGGGAGTTTTAATGTTTCTCAAATCTATTCCATTTATTCTTGTATATGGTATCCTTATTTTTATCTTGACAGTACTTAGTCCTTGGATTGCAGGAATTGTACGATTTTTCCTTAGCCTATTTGTAGTTCCAATATTAACAATTAATTTCTTTACGAAACAAACAATAATTTCATTTTTTGAAATTGAAATAATAAAATCAGTTTTTGATAATTTTGTTGAGTATATCATTGTTGTGTTAAAAACCATTTTGTTAACCATTGTTTTCTTTCTGATGTGGATAGTGCTTGTAGGTATTCCTGCTGGAACCTTTACACAATACATCTTTTTAGCAGACTTTTATAGGAGAAAAGTACAATGATAAAAGATGCTCAGAAAAAAAAGATAATTACATTATTGGACATTGTCTTTGCAACAATTTCATTGGTAGCGTTAGGTTTATTCTATTCTTCTGTTAAGTCTGAATTTTATACGGTTATGGATTGGTTATCAAGTCTTGAATGGTATTGGTACGGATTAATATTTATCATTACAATAATACATCCAGTTATCCATCTATTAAAATATTTAAAAAGAAGAGGTAATTAAATAATGACATTAGTAACATTCTGGAATAGGAAAATAAAAGAATTAGATTGGAAAGATATTGGGCTAGTAAAAATTAGTGTTGCTGCATTCTTTTTAATGATAGCAAAACTTTGGACACCGTTACTTAGTTTAGATTGGTATTGGTATGGACTAATTTTTGTAGTAGCAGGAGCAAAACCAATTTATAAAACATATATTAAGAGGTAAAATAAAAATGGGATTAGCAAATTTGTTTAATTATAAAAAGAAAAAGTTTACGTTGATTGACGTAGCTTCCGATGAAGTAGCAATGGTTGCATTTGCGTTTTTTGTGGCAAAGTATTGGACTGCAGTAACATCATTAGCATGGTATTGGTACGTGATCGTATTTGTTGTGTTCTTGATTAAACCGTTAATGGCAATGATAAAGAAATAATTTTTTTATTTTCTTAATTCTCCGCATTGATTTATTACTGTACCACACCATATTTTTTATTCTTTGCAGTCATTTTAAGAAAATATTCTAGTCTCTTCTTAAACTGTTCAGGGCGAGTTCTGGCTCCTTCTATCCATTCAATACGAATACGTTTGTATGATTCAGGAAATTTTTGAAAGTTTTCCCAAGTTATTTTGTCTTCTTTCAAAGATTTGAGAATGTCTGCTTTGATGATACATTTTTGATTTTTTGATGAATTATCAAACACATGTTTAACTGCAGTAAGACCTTTAGAGGTCATTTTCTTTTGTTCAATAAGTCTATAAATACGTTCCTTGTTCATTTGTGAAAGTGTGCTATCTGATCTTCTTGGAGTAAATCTCTGAGAAAATGTTTCTTCATCTATCCCCTTCACAATGCCATCTATCCAACCATAACAAAGTGCCTCTTCCACTGCATCATTGTATGGGATTCTTCTTTTACCAGAAGATTTTCTATAATAAATAAGCCAGATTTCTTTTTCTATCTTATGATTTTTAACGAGCCATGAACGCCATTGTTTTCTATTAGTTACATAAAGTGTTTTTCCTAGTTCCATATTATCTTAAGATGATATTAGATATATAAAATATTCTACGAGTGCTCTTTTTCAATTGGACATAACGATGTTATGCAGCATGGGGTTCACCCCCATGTGCGAGACGTCAGTCGAGCAAGTTATGACGCAGGAGGCCCTAAATCAATAAGAAAACTTATAAATTATTATAATTTAGTTTTAATTATGAATAATTGTAATGTTAAACTCGGTCTAAAAGGTCATGTTTATGATAATGGTTATAGTATTCTAAAAAATAAAGGACTAGCTATTGTCTGGATGAGTGTAGGAAATAGTTATTTTAAGAAAGAAGTTATTGATAATTTAATTAAATGTGTTAATGATAAATTTTCAAAGATACGAATTCTTATTCCAAACGAACCTGCAGAGCATACTTACAAAGCTCTTGGTTATGATGTAAAGACTGCAAAGAAGAAAGCTAGATTGAATTCTAATCGGATGAAAAATCATACTCAAAGAGCTATTGATTCTCTATCTAAAAAATCAGATTTTAAAATTATTGATTGGGATGTTGATATTATTCCTAAAGAAGAATATAAAAAATCATTAATTTTTGTTAAAGATCTTTATGATAATAATGCTGATTTTAGAAAAGATGCGAGAGAAACAACAGAGGAAGTTTTGAAAGGAAAAATTAAAGAGACAGTTAAAATGGATAAAGCCATTGATGCTGGTGTTAAATATTTGATTGAAGAACTTGCTTTTGTAATTGCTAGTCCTAATTTATTTAAAGTTAAGAATACTGCTTATGTTTATCATAGAGAATGGCCTATTTTTGAGAAGTTGGTTAATGGAGTTTATGACAGCGAACCAAAGAAGAGTTTAGGTTTCTTATTGATTAAATAGTTCTAATGCCTCCGAGTAATAATTCTGCATAACGATGTTAAGTTCCCTGGGGTTCATCCCCAGGTGCTTTGCTTGTCAAAGCAAGTTTTAAGGTCGCCAACGAAGTTTTAAGCATGAATGAGCAAAGTTTTCGTAGAAAATTGTACATATGTGAACACAGTGGGCATATGTTCTTCGAACTTGTTGAGGATTGCTCATAATGCTGTTGCATGTTTTTATCAATATTGTGCTCAGAGATTAACTAACACAGTCTTCATTTTTTATTATTTTTTTGAAGCGGTGTTAGATTATCCATAAAAACGTGCAAAAACTACGGGAAGAGGTGCCCTTAAAATTGTACTTAACGATGTTAAGTCTCCACCCCTTTATGGGGTGGCAAGGTTAACTTGTTAACCGCTGAGTTTTTATCTTTGAAACAAAAAAGAAAAGCTCCCATCAATAAGTTTAAAAAGTTCTTTAAAATCACTTAATTGATGAAAATAGGAATACTCTCTGATATTCATGAAGATGTTAATTCATTGAAGAATGCTCTTAAAATTTTAAAAAATAAAAAATGTGATAAAATTATTTGTTTAGGAGACCTTGCAGGTTATAGTGTTCCATATTATCATTATCTTAGATCAAGAAATGCTAGTGAAGTAATAAAAATTGTTAAGAAAGAATGTGACCACATTGTTGTTGGGAACCATGATTTATATTCAATAGAAAAAATCCCAACATATAAAGCAGAAATTAAATATCCTAAAAATTGGTATGCTTTAGATTATCAAACAAAGAAAAAGATTTCTAAAGGAAAGTTGTATTTGTATGATGAAGATACTTTAAATCCAATGTTAACAAAGGCAGATAGACAATTTTTAGCCAAGCTTTCAGAATTTTTGGTTTTAAATGTTGATGGATTAAGGATTTTTATTTCACATTATGCATTTCCAGATCTTGTAGGAACAACTAGATTTGAATACTCAGAACCTAAAGAATTAAAGAAACATTTTGATTTTATTAAAAGTAAGAATTGTTTTATTAGTATCTCTGGCCATGATCACAAAGAAGGAATGTATTTTTTCACTCCAAATGATGTTAAACATTTTGGATTTGAAAAAGTAAAATTGCCCGATACTCCTGTTTGGCTTCATGGTCCAAGTGTTGCAAATGGTACTTTTGCTAATGGAGTAATGATTTTTGATACTAAGAATAAAACAATTCAAGCTATTCCTTTGAATTCTGTTAAACATCAACTTCCTGATTGGAGGAAGTTATAGGGCTTTTCTTTTTAATTTTAACTTTCAAAGATAAAAATTAGACTTAACGATGTTAAGCTTCCTGGACTTTATGTCCAGGTCGAGCGTTAGCGAGGAGTTTGAAAACTCCCGTACATAGAGTGTTGTTGCCCAAAAGTTTAAAAGTCTTTGAAGACTAACAGTGTTATTATGAAAAAGACGCGTTTAGTTGTTGCCCTTGTATTATTAGTTTTTTTAGTTGGTTGTGCTGAAGAGATCTCCGAAGACGAATTAGCAGATAAATTTGATAGTCTTAATGATTCAGAATTAAGTTACGTTCTTTCAGAAGATGATGCACTCGTGGGAGAGGCGAAATTTGGTTTTAAAGTCTCATCTAAATTAAGAAGTCTTAAAAGTGAAGTTAGGAAACTTAACATTGAATGTGAAGATTCAGATGGTGGAAGAAACTATGAGGAAGCAGGAAATGTAACCTTACGATATTCTGGAAGAGAGAAAGTTAAATCTGATGGGTGTTGGAGTGATGAAAGACGACTTCAAGAATACGTCTGTGAGGATGGTAACTATAGAGGAGACCATACCTTTGATTGTTCTAACTTGGGTGAAAAATATATCTGTGAGGAAGGGAAATGCAAAGAAGCAGAAGAAAGAGGAACAGTTTCATTACATTGTAAACCTATAGTTAATCCAGGAACTGAAATCCCATGTTATCTTGAAATAGAAGGAGAACCAAATGGGAGGAGTATTACTTTTAGCATTGAAGCAGAAGGATTTCCTGATCAAGGAGATAATTTTATTTATCCCTCATCTAATCATCTGGGTTCATTTGATTTTTCTATCGCTGGTTGGGAAGAACCAATAACAATATCAGTCAAAGAAGATATTGATTGGCTTACAAATCTTCCTGAAGACATAATTGCATTTTTTCGTATTAGAGCACCTAATCAATTGGGAGAATATCAATTAAGGCTATCTGTTGATGGACAATCAACAATTACTAATTTAAACCCTAGAGAAATCACCTCAATTCAGATTATAGAAAGAGATAATTCTTGCAGTTCAGATATTGAGTTGTTAACAGAAAGCCCATTATCTGAGAACCAGATCAGATACTTTTTTGAAGTGTTTACTACTAGCAATCCTGATGTTTTACATGAAAGCGAGTTAGTGGAAAATGATGATTTTCTTAACATTAGAACTCCTATCGCTAGGTGGAACCCAGCTGATTGTCACATCCCAATTCTATTTAAGCAGGGATGGGATACAGTTGCAGGTCAGCAGGTACGAAGAACTATCGAGGAGAGGATAAGCAGTTTAACAGGCGGAGTTTACGATGTTATCTTTTTAAATGAACATCCCGAATTGCAAGAATTATATGATAAATATTTTATCTCGATTGAAGCTCCTGATTGGAGAAGATTTGGAGCTCAAGGGGATACACTTATTGCTGGAGACGAGATTGTTGGGGGCCATATCTACTTTGCTAGAGCATTATTATTAGAAGAAGCATCTGAATCAATTACAGTTCATGAATTAGGTCATGCCTTAGGTTATTATCACCCTTGGCACTTTGCTTCTTTTCAGAGTAGAATTATGTATGGTCGAATCTCTTCTTTATTTCCTTTGCCTGAAGAGATAGAAGTATTTCGTTTATTATACAAGCTCCCCATTGGAACTACTAAAAGAAATGTATATGAATTATTAGATGTTGAAGCAAGAGGTATTGATATAATGAATGGGCCTCCTTTAATTGAAGAGGTAAGAGGAGAGAGTGTTCAATTTGGATTACTACAGCCCAGTCAAGATTCTCAAGATCAATTTGAAAGAGGTGAAACAATGTGGATTATGGGATTCAGGTTCACTTCAGCCAGAGGATGCTACACTGGGTTTAGAGGTAATATTTACAATCCTACTGTTTACATTGGCGATAGACAATTCCCTCTAGAAAATTTTAACGATGATCAAATCTGTGTCGCAATTCCAATTTTAATTCCAGAAGACATGGAGCCTGGTGAAAAAGAAGTTAAAGTTTTCGTAAGAGGGCAATGGAGTAATCCGGTAAACATTGTCATCAATTAATTTTTAGGGCAACAACACAAGAAAGAAGAGTATCATTGTTCTAAATAGGGAGTTTTCAAATTAAACTTAACGATGTTAAGTCTCCACCCCTTTATGGGGTGGCAAGGTTAACTTGTTAACCGCTGAGTTTTTATCTTTGAAACAAAAAAGAAAAGCTCCCATCAATAAGTTTAAAAAGTTCTT